>DLJQ01000022.1 GCA_002484335.1 Flavobacteriales bacterium UBA7612 | reverse complement strand
GTATTCGGGGTTGTTAAGTTTTTAAGTTTTTCAGTTCTTCGGTTATTAGTCATTAAACGTATTACCTAAAACTAATAACTCACAACTCACAACTTAAAACTTCTAGTTTCTAAATTCAGACTTTTTAATTCACAATAGGAATTGTAGTGTAAATTCTTTGCAAACGATTCTATTAAATTTAAAAACTTATTTTACTTGTTTGCAAACATTGAAAGTAAAGCGTTCCAAAAAGATTGCTCAAATAAGAAATATTTAACATATTTTAAGAAATATAAAGGTATTTGAATTGTAAAAATATATATTTGCGCTACAATTTAAAAAACTATATGAAATCAACAATTACTATTTTTTTACTTCTAATTTCAACCTTATCTTTTAGTCAGAAAAATGATTTTAAATTTGGAAAACCCTCCGAGGATAATATTAGCTTAATAAGTGTTCCTTTTGATAAAAATGCTGATGCTGTTATACTTTATGAAGAAGGTACAATGGATCTTTTACCTGCTAATTATAGATTAGAAGTAAAAAGAAGAATAAAAATTTTAACTGAAGAAGGAGTAAAGCAATCAATTATTAAACTTAATTATTACAGTAAAAACAAAGATGAATCTATTTCTGGAATTAAAGGAAATACAATAAATAATGTTAATGGGGAAATGGTGATTACACCAATTGATAGTAAAGAAGTTTTTGATGTTAATATAAATGAATTATATTCAGCAAAGACATTTACTTTTCCTAATGTAAAAGTAGGTTCAATAATTGAATATACATATGTAAAAAATAGTCAGCATAATTTTTCTATTGATGCTTGGAATTTTCAGCATGATATTCCTACAATATTTAGTGAATTTAATTTGAATAATTCTACTTACGGAGGTTATTCTATTATTACAATTGGAGATGATTTGAATACAAAATATAGATCTAAAAAAGATAATACATCAAAATGGATATTAAATAATATTAAGAGTTTTAATGACTTGAAATATGTTTATAATCCTGAAGATCAAAGTGAGAGAATAAAATTACAAGCAGATAATTACCATACAGATGGTGGAACTAAAAATACATTTGAAGCATGGAAAAAATTAATTAATGATTTAAATAACGAATATATTTCAAATAGAAATAATTCCTTTGTAAAGGATATTGCAAAATCAATTCCTGATGGTAAAGACGAAGAAGAAACTTTGAAAAATATTATTAATTATGTGGATAGTAATGTAAAATGGAATCATTTTTATTCTATAGTTCCTAGACTAACTAACAGAACATTAGTAAGCGAAAAATTAGGTAATACTGCTGATTTAAATTTATTATTAAATGAACTTTTATTAGCTAAAGGATTTAAATCTCATCTTGTATTGTACAGTACAAGAGACCATGGACAGTTGAGAATTGGTTATCCATTTATTAATCAGTTTAATTCTGTTATGACTGTAGTAGAATTAAAAAATGGATTACCAATTATATTAGATGCTTCTAAGTTGAATAGAGAGCAAATAAATTATGGGCCATTAGAAGCTTTTAATTATTATGGAGTTATTTTAAAAAAGGGAGATGCAAACTTTGTGAAATTAGCTCAAAGATTATCTAATTATGAATCTGTTATGAATTATCAATTTCTTAAAGATAAAATTATTTTAAATAGACAAGATAGTTTTAATGGTTATTTTTACAATAAGAATGCACAAGATGAAGATGTATTGAAATATTATTTAACAGAATCATTAGATACACAATTTGATATTGATGATCAAACAAAGCTTACATATAAATCAGATAAATATGTAAAAAGTTATAAATCTGAAAATAAAATAGTAAATGCACCATTTTATACATTTATAAGTCCTTTAAGAGAATTTTTGAAACAGTATACTTTTGATGATAAGAATAGAGAACGAAATATTGAGTTTAACTTCCCTTATCTATTTAACATAAATACTAAATTTAAAATTCCTGAAGGTTATGAAATAGTTTTAGATGATAAATTTAAAGCACATCATAAATCTGATTTAGGATTAGAATATTATCAAGATGTAAAATTGAAAGATAATCAAGTTACAATTATTTATCAATTTATTTTACCTGAAGGAGTTTTTGAAGTAAATAAGTATGGTAAATTAAAATCTTTTTTTGATCAAATAAGAGTTGAGTCAAATAAAGAAGTTTTAATGAAAAAAAAGTAAATATTTTATTGACTTGAATTAATAAATAAATCTTTAAATTTTGAAAAATTTTTATTTATAGATACATTTGTATATATAGAAATAATTATAATAAAAATACATATTATGCAAGATTTAAAAGGGAAAAAAGCATTAGTTACTGGAGGAAGTAGAGGACTTGGTAAGGCAATAGCTTTATCATTAGCTAAAGAAGGTGTTGATGTAGCAATTACAGGAAGAAATAAAAATACATTAGAAGAAACAATTAAAGAAATAGAAAAATTTGGTGTTAAATCATCTTATTCGGTTTTTGATGTTTCTGATAAATCAGAGGTTAAATCAGAATTGAATAAATTAGTTGAATCTTTTGGAGCATTTGATATTTTAATTAATAATGCAGGAATTGCAGCTTTTGGAGGTTTCTTGGAAATGGAAGAAGTTGAGTGGGAAGATATTGTGAAAACAAATTTATTTGGACCTTATTATGTATCTAAAGCAGTTCTTCCTTCTATGATTGAGTTAGGAAGTGGTGATATAATTAATGTTTCTTCTACTGCGGGTCTTAAAGGAAATGCTGTAACATCAGCTTATTCAGCTTCGAAAGCGGGGTTAATTGGTTTATCAGAATCATTAATGTTTGAATTAAGAAAGAAGAATATTCGTGTTACTACATTAACTCCAAGTACAATAGCTTCAGAAATGTCTAAAGATGTATTGAAAATTACTGATGGTAATGTAGATAAAGTGCTTCAACCAGAAGATTTCGCAGAATTTATAGTAGATATATTAAAATTAGAAAGAAGAGCTATGTTAGCTTCAGGTTCTTTATGGTCAACTAATCCTTAATTAAAAGAAATTCATAAAAATTATAAAAATCCAGTTTAGTATTAAACTGGATTTTTTTTCATTTATTTGCCTAAGTTTTAGAATAAATATCAATACTCGATTACTATTTCATGAAAAATAAAAAATTATTACATATTTTCACTTTAGGCTTTGCATTATTTACAATGATTTTTGGTGCAGGAAATTTATTAATTCCACCACTTTTAGGCTTACAAACTGGAGCTAATTTTTCAACAGCTATTTTTGCATTTGTATTAACAGCAGTATTATTACCTTTTTTGGTTGTTTTAGCTATTGCAATATCGGGTAATGATTTTAATGATTTAGGAAATAGAGTCAATAAAAAAGTTACTATAGTTTTAGGTACTATTATTATGATTTGTATTGGTCCTTGTATTGCTATTCCAAGAACAGCATCTACAACTTTTGAAACTGGATTAAAACCATTTTTTCCTGAAATGAAACCATATTGGGGTTCTATTATATTTTTTGTTATTACCTTTATTTTTTCTTATAAACCTTCTAAAGTAGTAGATTTACTCGGAAAATTTATGACTCCAATACTTTTATTTCTTTTAATTTTATTAATTGTTTGTGGAGTTATAAATCCTACTACTACAATAATTCCTGATAAAATGACAATGACAGATTCTTTTGTTAAAGCATTTTTAGAAGGTTATCAAACTTTGGATGTTTTAGCAGCTGTAGCTTTTTCAGGACTTATAATCACTGCAGCAAAAAAAATGGGATATACTGATATAAAAAGTAAGACTAAAATAGTAATTACTTCAGGAATTCTTACAATTTGTTGTTTATTATTTTTTTATGGAGGATTAATTTTTCTTGGTGCTAGTTCTGGAATTACGAATAATGAAATTCAACGATCAGAATTATTAATTAAGATTTCAGAAAATGTATTAGGAGAATATGGGCTTTTAGCTATAGCACTTTGTATGTCCTTTGCTTGTCTTACAACTGCCATAGCACTTACTGTAGCTGTAGGTACATTTTTTTCGAAAATGACAAGAGGTAAATTAAGTTACCTTTTACTAATTATACTTTGCACAATAATTTCTTTTATTTTATCTATTGCTGGGGTAGATAAAATTATAAAATTTGCATATCCAGCATTAGCATTTGTATATCCTATAACAATTACCTTAGTTATTTATATCGTTATATTTGGTAAAAAAATAAAAAATCAATTGCCTTATAAACTTGCAATGCTTGCAACAGCAGTAATAGCATTTTTAGATGTTTTAAAACTTTTAAATTTATTAGATAATAGTACTTTAAATTATTTAAATGTAATTCCTTTCTTTTCGTACGATTTAGGATGGATTTTCCCTTCGTGTGTAGCTTTTTTAATTGGTTTATTATATTCTAAAATTAATGCTAAAAATAAAATCATATAAATATGATTCTATGAATAAAAATTGTGAACGATGTAAAAAAGAATTTACTTGTAATACAAATGATATAAAGAATTGTGATTGTACTAAAATTGTATTAAAGGATGAAACTAAAAAATTTCTATCTAATACTTTTTATAATTGTTTATGTAATGATTGTTTAAATCAGTTAAATGATTTTTCATCACTTGCTTAGAAGTATAAATTTCCAGAATTAACTAATGAATATATAGTTAATGTCCATTATTATATAGAAAATGAATTTTGGGTTTTTACAGAATTTTTTCATTTTCAAAAAGGAAACTGTTGTAAAAATAATTGTAGACATTGTGCCTACGGATATACAAAATAAAAAAATGGTTCAAGAAAGTCTTGAACCATTTTTTAACCAACCTAAAAATACTATAAAAAACTATACATATTGCTATATGAGAATAAATCATCATCATAATCTACTTCCATATTCTCTTAACAACTATGAATAAATTACTTACATTGCAAATATAGGGTGATTATGTAAATATTTCTATAAAATACTATTTATTTTTTTATAGTTGAAATAAATTTTATTGATATTTATCATAAAAAAATATTAAAGCTCTTTTTAAGACTTGCGTACATAGATTATCAATAACGTATTAAAGAGTCGTAATGTATTAAAAAAACTTTACTATTTTATTTTTTATGTTGCTAGCTTCAACATCATTTCCAACATTTTCTAATGTTTCTACATAATCTAACAAAAATGATTTAATTTCATCTTTGCTTGACTCATCAAAATTTGAAAGATATTCTTCAAATTCAAACTTATTTAAAATCTTATCAAAGTATTCATTTGCTTTCTTATAATCTTTCAATTTAACTAAGAGAGAAGCAATAGTATGATCAATATAAAATTTATTTACTGCAGCTTGCTCTAAATTTTCATCTTTTTGGAAATAAGAAGAACTCAAATAATTATTATATTCTTCAATAGCTTTTTCATAATCTTCCAAAACCTCATAGCATCTAGCTTTAAAGAATTTTATTTCATAAAATTCTTTTTCATCAATTTTGTTAAAAAATGTAATACTTTCTTTTGGGTTTGTATAAAACTTTCTATAACCAATAATAAAATCCTCTACAAAATCCACATCAGTTTGGTCGATAGCAAAATTTAATAATTTTTTTGATTGATCTTCTGTTAATTGTCCAATGAAAGCTTCCCAATAATTAACCAAAGTATTAAAATCGTATGCTAAATCTTCCACAAAAATTTGCGCAGCAATTCGTAAAAACTTATCACCCAATTGATCTATTAAGTCATGATCTTCATCTGTTAATTCAGTTGGATTATAAAGTAGTGCTTCTATTATTTCAGAAGAATTTTCTTCATTATAATCTTTGTTAAGCTCTTTTAAACTATTTGTAATATTGAATTCCATTCAATTTTATTTTTAAGATTAGAAATTGTCGTAAAGATACTTCATTTAAAGTAAGTAAAAGCCCAATATCACCATAACATTTATAAACAGTAATGATATCTATAAAATTATATTCATTATAATTTGGGCGTTCCCTTCGGTCGGGTTTTTCGTTCCAATCTTTTCTAATTGGCCATTGAGCATAAGTCGTAATACATTCAATAAGCAAAGGATTTCCACTACAACCCCTAACGCAGATATAAACATGGTAATTAGATAGTTTTATCAGTTGAAAAAATGAAACTATATTTGAAAGAAATGAATATTAGTTTAGTGATAACTTTTGAATAAAATAGTTTAAAATGAAAGTTTATAAATATAGAAGTGATGATAAAAAATATTTAAAAAGAGATCTTCAAACCTTTTCTAAAAATCAATTTTTTGCATCTAATTTTGAAAATCTGAATGATGTTTTTGAAGCAAATTTTGATGAAATAATTTCCCAAGAATTGATGGAAATTGGGAAGGTATTTAATATAAATACTTCAAACATAAATGAAACTTATAAAAAAATAGAAAAATATAAAGAAGTTCTAGGTATATTTTCTCTTTCTAAAATATGGAATAGTCATCCGTTATGGTCTTACTATGCAAATGATAATAAAGGTTATTGTATTGAATATGATTATGAAAAATTGAAAGATAAATCATTGAATGAAGATTTATCCTATAGTATTGAAGTCGATTATACAAATAAAAAACCGCTAGTTGCTATTTCTGATATAAGAGAAAATATTATTAAGAAAATGTTTGCTACAAAATCATCAGACTGGAAACATGAAAAAGAAATAAGATTAATATTTGAAAAATCATCTCTTAAAACACATCATGAATCTTTTATAACTGCAATATATTTTGGTTGTAAAGCAAGTGAAGAATTAATAGAATTATTTAAGAAAAAATTTAAAAATAGAGATATAATTTTTTATAAATTATATGTAGATAAAACGAAAAATATATTTCAAAGAAAAAAAATATGGTCTGATAAGAAAAAACTTAAATATGACCTATCGAAATATAATTATGAGACTTTGAAAGAAGTAAATTATTTTGAAACAATTAACTATTATATTCTTCTCAAAGAAAATTATAGTTCGAAACAATTAACTAATTTAGCTTTGGGAATTAGCGAAAAATATTCATATAAATTTTCTGTTATTTATTTTCTAAATGATAAAAATTTTATTGATATTGCTATAAAATATCCTTTATCAGATGAGGAGTATTTAAAATATGCAGATGTCTTAGTTGCAGAATTTTCGTATACGGATAAAATTATCTATGAATTTCCTAATAAAAAATCGAGATATAGAGAAATAAAGAAAAATATTAAAGAAAAATATTAAAGAAAAAAAATAGGTTTAGATAATAAGAAATTTTTACATAAAAATTAAAAACAATATTGAGATTATTTATTGCGGAAAATTAAATATAAAAATAAAATAATTGGTCTCAAAGTTTACTATTATTTGGTTTTGGATATTTCCAATGCCTATTTTTTCAACTAAAGGAACTTGGGAATTAGAACTAATTTAATATATTTTTCAAAACCCAAATCTGCGTTAGGGATTGCAGTGGAAATCCTTTTGTTACCGGAAACTGAGGTTCTCGAAGTTTCCGGTAACAAAAGATTGCAACAAAAAGCCCGACCTGTAAGGTAACGCCCAGAAAGAATATAAAATTATTGTACAATATCTTCAAAATGAGCATCAATAAGATTACATAAATCATTTGGTTCTATAATGATTTGTAATCCTTTTTTTCCGCCACTTATACATATTTTATCTTGTAAAGTTGCTAATTCTTCGATATAAGTGGGAAATAATTTTTTCATACCAATAGGAGAGCATCCACCACGAACATAACCCGTTAAATTAAGTAATTCTTTTAACGGTAATAGTTCACAACTTTTATACCCAGAAACTTTTGCAATTTTCTTCAAATCCAGATGTGTATCAGCCGGAATAACAGCAACCAAATACGAATTAGTATTTGTTTTAAGAACCAAAGTTTTAAAAATTCCTTCAGGATTTACACCCAAAGAATTGGCAACGTGAAGTGCATCTAAATGTTCTTCATCTACTTCGTATTCTCGTAAGGTATAAGCGATATTGTTAGTATCTAATAATCTTACCGCATTTGTTTTTGCAGTTTTATTGCTCATATTAATTGGCTATTAAATGAACCAAGAATAGGTTATTTATAAATCTATTCTTGGTTTATTGTTGTTTATTTTTTTCTGTCAATTCGAGTATTTTCATAGAAAAATGTATAGAGAATTAAGGTAGAAAATAGTATAATCTATTTATTTTATTGTTGAAAAATAGCCTCTAAGAATACTATCGTTCGCACAATTTTTTGTGTCAATTTCTATAATTTTAGGTCGTTCACTTTCATTATAAAACTCTTTGTAAGAATTTTCTAAATCAGTTAAGTTGGAAACAACTTGATAATCGAAATCAAACATTTTTGCTAAATGCTCCGCTGTATGATGGTGTTTTGTTACAAAATAATCTTCAACAACATCTGTTTCCGATGGTCCAGGAATAAACTTGAAAATGTTTCCACCACCATTATTAATTAATATAATTCTGAAGTTTTTTGGCATATTTACATTCCAAAGTGCATTAGAATCATAGAAAAAAGAAATATCTCCAGTAATTAAAACAGTATTTTGTTCTGATGCGATGCAAGCACCAATTGCAGTAGAAGTAGAACCGTCAATCCCGCTTGTTCCACGGTTACAAAAAACAGCATTTGAATTTTTATGGTCAAATAATAGTCCATATCTTATTACTGTTGAATTACCATATTGTATTTGCCAATTTTCTGGATAATTACGAATAATAGAGTCAAAAGCTTTTAAGTCAGAAAACGGAATCATATTGATGTATTCTCTATGTTTTCTCTCATTCGCTTCTCGTATTGTATTCCAAAGTGAATAATAATTTGATTCTTTTTGGTTGACAAATGGTACAAATTGTTCTAAGAAAATCTCTGGTTTTGTTTCTATTTTATCTGTTAATGCTTGGAAAGTATCAGGTTGCCAATATTCGTCTAAATGCCAATGTTGTGTAGGCTTATGTTCTCTTAAGAAACGTTTTATTTTTTTTGAAACAACATTTTGACCAATTGTCAATAAAATATCTGGTTTTAGTGCTTCTAATTCTTCTTCTGTGTAAGGGAAGATAACTTGATCTATTTTATTGAAAAATTTAGAAGAATGTGTATTTGATGTAACTTCTGTAAGAACGACCACAGATTCATCTTCGGCTAGCTGAGATAGATAATGATTAAATTCTTCATTTGGATGATGTAATCCGACTAAAATCATTTTTCTAGCAGATGAATTCCATCGACGCATATAATCAATCACATCAATTTCTGGATAAACTTTATGGTCTATCGTAATGTTATCAATCTGAATTGATGATTCTGAAACTGATTCATACAAAGGTTCAGAAAAAGGCATATTAATATGAATAGGAGCAGATTTGTTTACACAGTCGATTAATGCATATTTTGTTAAAAGCATATTTCTAGTCAAATCATCTGTTTCTTCACTTTCAGAAAGTTGAACATTATGTACAGAATGTTTTTCGAACAGATTATGTTGACGAATAGTTTGTCCATCAAAATTATCAACCAAATGTTCTGGTCGATCAGCAGATAAAACAATTAATGGAATATTCTGAAAAAAAGCTTCTGTTACAGCAGGATAATAATTAGCTGTTGCAGAACCTGAAGTACAACAAACAACAACAGGT
Source organism: Flavobacteriales bacterium UBA7612 (assembly GCA_002484335.1). Classification (GTDB taxonomy): domain Bacteria; phylum Bacteroidota; class Bacteroidia; order Flavobacteriales; family Weeksellaceae; genus Empedobacter. Next base: position 252,474 of record DLJQ01000022.1, on the reverse strand, counting down.
TTTTGTAGTTGTTGTGCCATTCCCAAGGCTACAAATCCAGCTGAACGTTCGTCTACAACACTGTAGGTTTTGAAACGTTCGTCGTTGGTAAATTGCATTGTTAAAGCCCCGTTTCTAGAGCCAGGAGATAATACTATATGGTCAATTCCAAAAGCCAATAATGTTTCGGTAATCAATTGAACATTTAATTTATTTGATATTTTTCTCAATGGAATTGTATTAAATTAAAAAAAGGTTTTGTTTAGCAAATTTACTAAAACAAAACCTTTTAATGTATATGATATTTTATAGAATTAAGTATGTAAACCTCCGTCTACGCTTAAAACTTGTCCTGTTACATAACTTGATAAATCAGAAGCTAAATATAAACATGCATTTGCAATATCTTCTGGTTTTCCTCCACGTTTCAATGGAATACCAGCACGCCATTCGTCAACTACCTTAGGATCCAATACTTCTGTCATTTCAGTTTCGATAAATCCTGGAGCAATTGCATTACAACGGATGTTACGAGAACCTAATTCTAAAGCAACAGATTTAGAGAAACCAATTAATCCCGCTTTAGAAGCAGCATAATTTGCTTGACCAGCATTTCCTTTAATTCCAACAATAGAAGACATGTTAACAATAGAACCAGAACGTTGTTTCATCATTGGTTTAATAACAGCCTTAGTTAAGTTGAATGCAGAATTTAAGTTTGTTTGAATTACATTTTCGAAATCTTCTACAGACATTCTCATTAATAAGTTGTCTTTTGTAATTCCTGCATTATTAATTACAACATCAATTTGACCAAATTCAGCTAAAACATCTTCAACTAATTTTTGAGCAGCTTCAAAATTAGAAGCATCTGATTGATATCCTTTTACTTTTCCGAATTGACTTAATTCTTCTTCTAAAGCTTTTGCTTTTTCTACAGAAGAAGCATAAGTAAAGGCAACGTTAGCGCCATTTTTTACAAAAACTTCAGCAATACTTTTTCCAATACCGCGAGTTGCGCCAGTTACGATTGCTGTTTTACCTTGCAATAAATTCATGTTTATTGGTATTTATTTTGGTCAAAAATACGATTTTTTATGAAAGTGAAAAATGGAATAGAATATATCGTATTAAATTGATAAATGAATAGAATTAAATATTCGTCTTTAGGGTAACATCCAAAACATCTAAATATTTTGGATGTTATTTTTTATAAAATACCTAATAATTCTACTTCGAAAATCATGGTAGAATTAGGTCCTAATTCTTTTGATATTTCTTGGTTTTTGTATCCTAGCTCGGGTTTTATTACAAATTTGAATTTACTACCAACAGGCATTAGTTGTAAACCTTCTGTCCAACCTTTTATAACTTTTTCTAATGGAAATGCTGCAGGTTTTTTTCTTTGTACAGAACTGTCAAAAACTTCACCATTTATGTTAATACCATGATAATGGCAAAGAACAGTGTCAGATAAGGCAGGTTTAATACCATCCCCCATCGTAATAACTTCGTATAATAAACCCGATTCAGTTTCTTGTACATTAACATTTTTCTTATATTCTTCACGAAATGCAAGACCATCATTTTGGTTTTTTTCTGCTAATTCTTTCTTGCGTTTCAATAATAATTCTGCAACACCCATAATTATATTATTTTTTTAATTGATTATATTTTGCAAATTTAATTATAGTAAATCTATTTTATTCTGAATTTATCTAAAGTTTTTTTTATCAATTTATATATTAAGATCAATTCATTATTAAAAATGTTTTTAAAACTGATTTAAAATTTGTTATTTTTACATTAAAGCATATATAATTTGACACCAAAAGAAGTACTTTCTAAATATTGGAATTATAATTCATTTAAAAATCCACAAGAAGATATTATTTCTAGTGTTTTAAATGAAAATGATACATTAGCAATTCTCCCTACAGGTGGAGGAAAATCATTGTGTTATCAAATTCCTGCAATAATACTTGATGGCTTAACATTAGTAATTTCTCCGTTGATTGCACTAATGAAAGACCAAGTTCAAAATTTACAATCAAAAGGAATTTCAACATCATATATTACGAATGAATTAGATCAAAATGTAATTGGAAAAATATTAGATGATTGTCAAAGTCATAAAATAAAGTTATTGTATGTTTCTCCTGAAAGACTTCAAAGTAAATTATTTATAGAACGTTTATCTATGGTTGATATTGCTTTGATTGCCGTTGATGAGGCACATTGTGTTTCTGAATGGGGACATGATTTTAGACCAGCTTATCATCGTATTTCTAGAATTAGACATTTATTTCCTAAGGTAAAAATTTTAGCTTTAACTGCTACTGCAACAGAAAAAATTCAAAACGAAATTGTAGAAAAGCTAGATTTGAAAGAACCTTCAATTTTTAAATCATCTTTAAAAAGAGAGAATTTATCGTATAATGTCTTTTTATCTTCTGATAAAAAAAGTGATTTAATTTATTTTTTTAAAAAATATCCTGGTTCTAGTATTGTATTTGTACGAAATAGAAAATTGACATATGAAATTTCTAATTTTTTAATTGATAATGGATTTGATGCAGATTATTTTCATGCAAAATTAACTAAGGAAGAAAAGGAAAAAAAGCAATATGAATGGACACAAAGTAATTCTAGAATTATAGTTTCTACAAATGCTTTTGGAATGGGAATAGATAAACCGAACGTACGATCTGTTTTTCATATAGATTTACCAAATGGTATCGAAGCATATTATCAAGAAGTTGGTAGGGCCGGACGAGATAATAAAGAATCTGTTGGTATATACCTTTTTAATCCAGAAGACAGAATACAAGCAGAAAGTATTTTTAAAGCTAATTTACCTTCAGAAAATGATTTTATAAAAATATCGAATTGTTTATTTAGTCAATTACAAATTGCTGAAGGTGAATTAACAGAAATTAATTATCAACTTGATTTACCAAAATTTGCTGAAAAATTTGGACTTAATCTAAAAATGGTTGTACAATTTATCGATTTTTTAAATATAAAAGAAATTATACAACAGAAAAATTACTCTCAAAATAGTACAATAAGAATAAAAGTTTCACCACATTCTGCAAGTCTAGAAAATAATAGAATATTAGAATATTTACAAAGGCATTATCCCGGAATATTTATACAGAATAGAGAAGTAAGTGAAAGTAAAATGGCTTTCGATTTACATCTTAGTATTGGTGATATAAGAAATGCTTTGCATGATTATTTTAATACAGATTTAATCGATTACTCAGATCGATTTTTAATGAGGTTTCGATTCTTAGTTCCAAGAAATTCAACTGCATTTACAAAGAAACTTTGGAAAGATTTCGAGTCGATACAAATTAATAATTGGAAAAGATTACAGGCAATGGCTTATTATGCAGAACAGAATGCAATTTGTAGAGAACGTTTACTATTTGGATATTTTAATCAAAAAACTGATGAAAATTGTGGAAAATGTGATGTGTGTATTTCAAAACAAAAAACAGTAGATTTTAGCTCAATAGAATTAATAGATTATTTAAAAGAACAACCAAGAACACAAAACGAAATTCTTTTAAAATTCTTAAATTCGCCAAAAGAAAAAATTCTAGCTGAATTACAATTTTTAATTGATGAGTTAAAAATTCAGCCAATAGGATTAGATTCTTATAAACTAATAGAATAAAACATGCGAGTAGTCTTTATGGGAACGCCAGAATTTGCGGCGACATCTTTACACGAAATAAATACAAATAGTGATCACGAAGTAGTAGGAGTAGTAACTGTTCCAGATAAACCATCTGGAAGAGGTCAAAAAATGAATATTTCTGATGTTAAAAAATATGCATTAGAACATGATTTACATTTACTACAACCAGAAAAATTGAGAGATGAAGATTTTATTGAAAATTTAAAATCTTTGAATGCTGATGTTTTTGTTGTTGTTGCCTTTCGTATGTTACCACAAGTAGTGTGGTCTATTCCTGCAAAAGGGACATTTAATTTACATGGTTCTCTTTTACCTCAATACCGAGGTGCAGCTCCAATTAATTGGGCAGTAATGAATGGAGATAAAGAAACAGGTGTAACAACTTTTTTAATTGATGAAAAAATTGATACAGGTAATATTTTAATTTCTGATAAGGTTACTATTGGAGAAGATGATAATGTAGGTAAAATTCATGATGAGCTTATGCAAATAGGAGCAAAGTTAGTAGTGAAAACATTAGATGGTTTAGAAAATGATTCTTTAAAACCCCATCCTCAAGATGAAACATTAGAATTGAAACATGCCCCTAAAATTTTTAAAGAAGATTGTAAAATCGATTGGAATAATTCAATAGATACTATTCATAATAAAATACGTGGATTATCTCCTTATCCATGTGCTTGGACTACGTATGGAAATGATGAGACATATAAGACCTTGAAAATTTATGCTGGTGTAAAGACTGATTTAGTATTAGAAGCTGATAATTTTCAATTGGTACTACAGAAAAATAATTTATATGTAAAGTTACCTTCAGGTAGTTATGAAATTTTGGAACTTCAGCCCGAAGGTAAGCGAAAAATGTTAGCTAAGGATTTTATCAATGGACATCAAAATGAAGCGTTATTATTTGTTAAATAATTTAATTTTTTCTGATATTTGACACTTTTTTTAAAAAAATCATTAAAAAAGTTGAAATTTTTTGTCTTGAAACTTGCACAAATAAAGGGAAAGAGTATATTTGTGTATAAATTAATTTAAAAATTTACAACTATGAACAAATCAGAACTTATTGACGCAATTGCAGCAGACGCTGGAATTTCTAAAGAAGCTGCTAAAAAAGCCTTAAATTCATTTACTGAAAATGTAACAAAAGCTTTAGCAAAAGGAGATAAAGTTGCTTTAGTAGGATTTGGTACTTTCTCAACATCAGAGAGAGCTGCTAGAACAGGTATCAACCCACAAACTAAAAAAGAAATCAAAATTGCTGCTAAAACTGTAGCTAAATTTAAAGCTGGATCTGAATTATCAGGAGCAGTTGATACTAAAAAGAAAAAATAATTTTTTCTTATAAAATATAAAAAAGCCTTGGGAAACCAAGGCTTTTTTTGTTATATAATAAAATTATTATTGTTAAGAAATACACTATAACAAATAAACTGTATAATATTTATTAACTTTGTAGAAAATAATAGTTCTACTGTCTATGCTAAAAAATAAAAGATATATAATAATTATATTAAGTGTCTTATTATATGTAGTAACATCATGTTCTACAAATAAAACTTCTAAGAAAATTGTTTATAAAAGAGTTGAGAATAAAGTTACAAAACCAGTTCAACCTATAAAAGAAGAAAAACCAACTGTAACAACAGCTATAGTAAAAAAAGCAGAAGTTTTTAAAGTTGATTTACCTCAAATAAATAGAGAATTTAGGGCTGCTTGGGTTGCTACAGTGGCAAATATAAATTGGCCATCCAAAAAAGATTTAACAACTGAACAACAAAAAGAAGAGGTTATAAAAATGTTAGATATGTTGGAGGCTAATAATTTTAATGCTGTTATTTTTCAAGCAAGACCATCGGCTGATGCATTATATAAAAGTAACTATGAACCTTGGTCATATTTTTTAACTGGTCAAGAGGGTAAAAGTCCATTACCTTATTATGACCCTTTGAAATTTTGGATAGATGAAGCTCATAAAAGAGGTATTGAATTACATGTTTGGATAAATCCTTATAGAGCTCATCATAGTAGTGGAGGTCCCGTAACAAGTGAATCTATGGTTAAAAAATCTCCATCAAATATTGTTCGTTTAAAAAATGGAATGTATTGGTTTGATCCAGCTGATAAAAGAACCCAAAATCATGTATCTGAAGTTGTAAAAGATATAGTAACAAGATATGATGTAGATGGAATTCATTTTGATGATTATTTTTATCCATATGCTTCTTATAATGGAGGTGCAGATTTTCCTGATAATACAACTTGGAATGAATATAAAAGAACTGGAGGAACTTTATCTAGAGCAGATTGGCGTCGTGAGAATGTTAATACAATTATAGAAAGAATTTACAAAGAAATAAAATCAGAAAAACCATATGTAAAATTTGGTATTAGCCCTTTTGGAATATGGAAACCAGGTTATCCTTCTGGAATTACAGGCTCTTCGCAATATGATGAGTTATATGCAGATGCAAAATTATGGTTAAATAAAGGTTGGGTAGATTATTTTTCTCCTCAATTATATTGGCCTATTAATTCAACAGGGCAAAGTTTCCCTAAATTATTAGAATGGTGGAAATCAGAAAATACTCAAAACCGTCATCTTTGGCCAGGTTTAAATACTGTTGAGGTTAAGGTTTCTGATAGAACAGCTGAAATAACAAATCAAGTAAAAATGGCTGCTCAAATATTACAAAATAATGTTGGTGTTGTTCATTGGTCTGTTGCTGGTTTAACAAAAAATCCATCTATGCTTAATTATTTAAAAGAAGGACCTTATAAGGAAAAGGCGTTGATCCCTAGTATGACATGGATAAAATCAACTCCATTAGAAAAACCAAATTTATATATCAATTCAAAACCAAGTGCTCTTACAATGAATTGGAATGATAGTAAACCATCTAATAATATTTCTAAATGGGTTGTGTATTCTCGATATAATAATGATTGGGAGACAACAATTGTAGATGGATTAATAACAAGTGAAACAATGCCTAAATTAAAGAACGGTAAAAAGTTAACAGCAGTAGCCATTAAAGGTGTAGATCGTTTAGGAAATGAAAGTGATTATACAGCCGTAAAAATTGATTAATACAATAAAAAAATATATATTTAAAAAAGGCAGAATTAAGTATTAACTTAATTCTGCCTTTTTTGAAATAACTAATATATTTCTATAATAAAATGTAACATTTTGTTGTCAATGATTACTAATAAAAGACTAACAATAATTATAAAAAAAATTATAGATGAAGAAATTACTTATGTCAATTTTATTTGTAGGATCAATTACTTTTGGTCAGCAAATAAAATTTGATGAATATACACTTCCAAATGGATTACATGTAATCTTACATCAGGATAACACAGCACCTGTTATTACTACTGGAGTTATGTACCATGTTGGTTCTAAAGATGAACAAGTTGGAAAAACTGGTTTTGCACATTTTTTTGAACATCTATTATTTGAAGGAACTGAGAATATAAAAAGAGGAGATTGGTTTAAAATTGTTTCTGCTCATGGAGGTTCAAATAATGCTAATACAACAACAGATAGAACATATTATTATGAAACTTTTCCATCAAATAATTTAGAATTAGGATTATGGATGGAATCTGATCGATTAAGACAGCCAATAATTAATCAAATTGGAGTTGATACACAAAAAGAAGTTGTAAAAGAGGAAAAACGTTCTCGTTTGGATAATCAGCCTTATGGTAAATTTTCCTATGGAGAAGCCGTAAATCCTCATGTTTTTAAGAAAAGTGGATATCGCTGGAGTGTGATTGGGTCTTTTGAGGATTTAAGTAAAGCTAAATTAGAGGATTTTAAACATTTTAGTCAACAGTATTATGTTCCTAATAATGCAGTTTTAGTTGTAGCAGGAGATTTTAAAACTGATGAAGCAAAAAAATTAATAGAAAAATATTTTGGAGTTATTCCTCGAGGGAAAGATGTTGTAAAAACTGTTATTCAAGAAGATCCAATTACAGAAGAAATTCGCGCTACAGAATATGATGCAAATATTCAAATTCCATTATTAGCTATTAATTATAGAACACCAGGTAATAAATCAAAAGATGCATATGCATTAGAAATGTTGTCTAGTTATCTTACCGGAGGTAAATCATCTATACTTTATAAGAAATATGTAGATGAAAAGAAAGAAGCTTTACAGATTTTTGCTTTTAATCGTCAAATGGAAGATTATGGAATTTATTCAATAGGTATATTACCACAAGGCAATATTTCTTTAGATAAATTAGAAAATGATTTACAACAAGATATAGAACAAGTACAACAAAATTTAATTTCTGAGGAAGATTATCAACAAATTTTAAATGGAGTTGAAAATGATTTTGTTTCATCAAAATCAGGCGTTGAAAATTTAGCACATGCTTTAGCTGATGCTTATATGTTGGGTGGAAATACAAATAATATCAACGAAGAATTAAAAATATATCAATCTATAACAAGAGAAGATATAAGAAATGTTGCTAAGAAATATTTGAATAAGAACCAACGTGTAATTATTAATTATTTACCAGAATCTAAAAAAGCTGTAAAATAAACGACTGAAAATTATGAAAACAAAGATATTATCACTTACAATAGCATTTATGGCTATTAGTCTTAGTGCACAAGTTACAGTTCCAATGCCTAAATCTGGACCAGCTCCAACAATAAATTTAGGAAAACCGAATGAATTTAAATTAAAAAACGGATTAACAGTTCTTGTTGTTGAAAATCATAAATTACCAAGAGTTTCTGCTACATTAACAATTGATAATCCTCCATTTGCATTAGGTACTAAAAAAGGAGCAGAATCTCTTTTAAGTGAAATGTTGGGAACTGGTACAACAACAAAATCAAAAGATGCATTTAATAAACGTATAGATTTTTTAGGTGCTAATGTTAATTTTTGGGATGAAGGAGCTTCTGCAAGTTCATTAACTAAATATTTTAATGAAATTTTTAGTTATATGGCTGATGGGGCTATTAATCCAAATTTTACAGAGGCAGAATTTGCAGATGTTAAAAAACGATATATAGAAGGATTAAAATCGAATGAAAAATCTGTTGAAAGAGCAGCATCTAGAGTTTCTAATGTTTTGGTTTATGGAAAAAATAACCCATTTTCTGAATTTGACACACCAGAACAAATAGAAAAAATTACACTACAAGACGTTAAAGATTACTATAATACCTACTACAAACCAAATAATGCATATTTAATTGTTGTTGGAGATATTTCGACAAAAGAAGTAAAAGCATTAGCAGAGAAGAATTTTAAATCTTGGCAAGCAGGAAAATTAGATATTCCAGCTTTCCCAAAAGTTGATGAGGTTAAAAAAACGGAGTTAGATGCGATTAATATGCCTAATGCTGTACAGTCTGTTGTTTCTGTTTCTTATCCAGTAAATTTAACCAAAAAGGATCCTGATTATTATGCAGTACTTATTGCTTCTACAATTTTAGGTGGAGATTTCAATTCTAAATTGAATATGAATTTACGTGAAGCTCACGGTTGGACATACGGAGCTAGAGGAGGAGTTTCAGATTCTCGTTTTATTGGTCGTTTTAGTACAAATGCAACAGTTCGTAATGAGGTTACTGATTCTGCTGTAATTGAAACGATGAAAGAGATTAAAGGAATGACAGTAAATAAAATTGACCAAAAAACATTGGAAGATGTAAAAGCTAAATTCTTAGGTAATTTTATTTTGACTTTAGAACGTCCTCAAACAATAGCAAACCAAGCTTTAACAAAGAAAACAAACCAATTATCAGATAGTTTTTATGCAGATTATATTAAAAATATAAATGCTGTAACAGTTGATGATGTGTTACGTGTTTCTAAGAAATATTTTCGTCCTGATGAAGCGAAAATTATAGTTACTGGTAAATTAGAACAAATAGCGCCTTCTTTAGAGAAATTAGGTTATCCAGTAAATTACTATGACTCGTATGGTAATAAAACTGATAAGCCAACATCTGGAGTAAAAACGACAAATGTTACTGTAGCCCAAATAACAGATAATTATTTTAAGGCAATTGGAGGAGCTGATAAAGTAAAAGCAGTGAAATCGATTTTTCAAAAAGGAAAAATTGAAACAATGGGAATGAATGGTGAGTATATTAAAAAAGACTTAGCACCAAATAAAACTATTACTATAATGAATATTGGAGGAATGACAGTAAAACAGGTTTTTGACGGTGAAAAAGGATTTTATGATATGGGGCAAAAAGTTGATTTACCTGCTGATATGATTGCTTCTTTAAAAAAGACAAATACATTATTTATTCCATTATCTGATGTTTATAAGAAAGCAAAAGTAGACGGAATTGTTACTGAAAATGGTAAAGATTATTATAAGGTAATTATTTCTGAACTAAACCGTACAGATTATTATGATATAAAATCAGGTTTGTTAGTGAAAACAGAACAAGTTCAGAAAACACCACAAGGAGATGTTGTAGCTTCAACAATAAATAGCTCTTATAATACATTTGAAGGGATTTTATTTCCTACTGATATTGTGACAGAATCTGGTGCACAAAAAGTAGAAATTACGATAAAAAGTATAGAAGTAAATAAAAATGTATCAGATAAAGATTTTAAATAATTCTTTTTAAATATTTTCAATTAAAAGGGCAATCTTAGAATAAATAAGATTGCCTTTTTATATTATTCCTTAATGGGTTTTTAATCAATAAATCTTATTTTTGATAAAATTTTAAAAAAATAAAAATACATATAATGACAAATATAAATTGGCAAACTGTAAAAGAATACGAAGATATTACATTCAAGAAATGTGATGGAGTAATGCGTATAGCTTTTAATCGTCCTGAAGTTCGTAATGCATTCCGTCCAAAAACTGTTTTCGAATTATTAGATGCTTTTCAATTAGCGGAAGAAGATAGAGAAGTAGGTGTAATTTTGTTAACTGGAGAAGGACCTTCACCTAAAGATGGAGGATGGGCTTTTTGTTCTGGAGGAGATCAACGTGTTCGTGGTGCAAAAGGGTACGAAGGTCAAGACGGTGTTGGACGCTTAAATATATTAGAAGTACAACGTTTAATTCGTTTTTCTACGAAAGTTGTTGTAGCAGTTGTAAATGGTTGGGCTGTAGGAGGAGGACATTCTCTACATGTAGTATGTGATATGACGTTAGCCTCTAAAGAACATGCTATTTTCAAACAAACTGATGCAGATGTTGCTTCATTTGATGGAGGTTATGGCTCAGCTTATTTAGCAAAACAAGTAGGTCAAAAACGTGCACGTGAAATATTCTTTTTAGGATTAAATTATTCTGCTCAAGAAGCCTATGACATGGGAATGGTTAATTTAGTTGTTCCTCATGATGAATTGGAACAAGTAGCTTTTGATTGGTCACAAGAAATCTTAACGAAATCTCCAACAGCAATTAAAATGTTGAAATATGCATTTAATTTAGTTGATGATGGTCTAGTTGGACAACAAATTTTTGCAGGAGAAACAACACGTTTTGCTTATGGAACTGAAGAGGCAGTGGAAGGAAGAAATGCATTCTTAGAAAAACGTCCAAGAGACTTTTCTAAATTCAGATAATAAATTTGTTAAAGTTTATTGATGTAATTAAGGTAATAAATTTCATAACGCATAAGGCAAAGTAATTTGGGAGAAGAACTAAAAAGAATTCTTTTGTTTATTGTTTATATTGTAGGATTTATAAAATTATATCCTAAAGGAACAAAAGTAGAGAAAAGAGCACTAATTATAACAACAGTAATATTGGTTATAGTGACCATATTATTTTACTATGGTTAGTAAAGATTTTTTTTTAATTTTTTAAAATTATGTTTATTCTTTTGGACAATTGCTCCGCATCGTGCTTTCTGCTATATCTTTTTAGATTGGACATTGAGCGGATGTCGAAATGTATCCAATCTAAAAAGGATGCCGCGTCAATCACTATTGTAAATTAGTGATTAGAATTAATTCTTTTAAACAATTTCAATATAATAAAGCGGTACCAAAAGTATCGCTTATTTTCTTATTTGACTTGGTAAAATACCATATTTTCTTTTAAAAGCAGCTGAAAAACTTCGTTGATTCTGATATCCCATTTGATACGATATATCACCTATGTTTAGCTGATTATCAATTAATAATGCTTTGGCTTTTTCCATCTTCAAATCGTTCCAAAAACTAAAAACAGTTGTTTCAAATAATTCTTTAAATCCTTTTTTCAACATAAATTCATTTGTACCTACTAAATGAGCCAAATCAATTAAAGAATATGTCGAATCAATATGATTAATTATATACTCTCTAACTGCGTGTATTTTATCTATATCTTTTTTCTTTAAAGTACTTGTAGTAAAACTTTCATTGTAAGTAAATTGTTCTAATTGAAGCATTAATAATTCTATAACTTTTGATTCTAGAAACATTCGCTTAAAAATACCCTCACGTTTACAATTTGTTATATCATGTATAATCTGATGCATTTGTAATGTAATTTGATAATGTTGAGTATTCAATAAATTAGAATTTTGTTGTTCTATTGTATTTCTAAAAGAATCATAAATTTTATGATTTTCAGGAAGAAAACGTTTAAAGAAATGCGGAGCTAAATTTATTTCACATAATTGAAAAATATCTTCTTCCCATTTCATTTCTCCACAAAGACCATTCGCATAAATGATATTATGTCGATACGAATCAAAACTTATACTTTTACCAAATTTTTCTGCAATTGCACTACTTTTACCTTTTAGAGCAAAATGCATTTCTATTGTTTCAAAATCTGTTTCAAAACCTAAATTAACTTCTCTTGCTAATTTTGCATTTCCATAACCTATGTGTATTCCTTCAAAAAAAATCTCTTTATAATAACCATTTGCACCAAAATGATCTAAGTGTGTTATTGTTTCTGTTAATGAATTGTCATGTGTGATAGGGTTAGGATATGCCTTTTCCATTAAGGTGTATCCCATTGTTTTATCATATAGTCTCAAGTTCATAGATTAAATTTTAATTTATCCTTTATTCATACATTTTTATCCGTTTCACTGACTTCTTAGGATTTCTGAAACTTTAACTTTGCCAAAGATATAAGTTATTTAGAATAATTCTTAATAAATATGAAGGAAAAAGTAAATAAGAAAAAAGGAATTGTTAGACTATTAGAAATTGCTGGAGCTAGAAAAATAACATTATTTTTTTCAGGTTTATTAGCAATATTACATGCTTTTCTTAGCTTGATTCCATATGTTATAGTATTTTATATTATAAAGGAATTAACAAAACAAGATATAAATTTTACATTAACAAAAACATATATAATTTATGCTATTATTGCAGCTATTTTAAGTATGTTTCTACTCTTTTTATCAGGAATATTATCTCATATAGCAGCATATAATATACTATTTGAACTTCGAAAATATATTGCAGATAAAGTAGGTAATTTACCAATGGGATATCTATCAAACTACAATTCGGGTGCTTTAAAAAAAATATTAGCAGACGATGTAGAAAGAATAGAAAATTTCATAGCACATCAAATTCCAGATTTTGTAAAAGGTGTTAGTTTACCCATACTTACTATTATATTCTTATTTACTCAGGATTGGAGGCTTGCTCTTATTAGTTTTCTTCCCTTAGTTGTTTTAGTGGTATTACTTCCGAAAATGTATGGAGGAAAAAATAAAAAATTAATACAGGATTATCATCAATCTTTGGAAGATATGAATGCAGGTATTGTAGAATATGTGAGAGCAATGCCTGTTATGAAAATTTTTGGTCAGTCTGCAGAAACATTTGATAAATATGGAAATACAGTAAAAAAGTTTAATGGTTTTGTGGGAGAATGGATTAAGAAAAGTACTCCAAGTTTTGCAATATTTATGAGCTTTACAAGTAATGCTATGTTACCTGTTCTAGTTTTAGGATTATATCTTTATTTTAATAATGGACTTTCTTTATCAACTTTTCTTCTTTTTTTGATTTTAGGAACAGGCTACATAAAACCTCTTTTTGTATTAAGCAATATGGGAATGCAGATTTCAATAATAAATAGAGGAGTTGAACAAATAGATAGTTTATTAAGTAAAAATGAATTAAAGAATAATTCTGTAAAACTATCTCCTAATAATTATAATGTAATCTTTCGTGATGTTTCTTTTGCTTACGATGAAAAAAATCTGGTTTTAAATAATATAAACTTTGAATTGAAAGAGAATACTATTACAGCTATAGTAGGACCTTCTGGAGCAGGAAAAACAACTTTAGGACAATTGTTATCTCGTTTTTGGGATGTTCTTGATGGAACAATAGAAATAGGAGAAATAGATATAAAAAAATATCCTATAGAACAATTAATGGAAATGGTATCCTTTGTTTTTCAAGAGAGTTTTATGTTTCAACAAAGTATGTATGATAACATAAAAATGGATATGAATAAAACTAGAAAGGAAGTCGAAAACGCAGCAAAAGCAGCTCAAATACATGATTTAATAGTTAGTCTTCCTAATGGTTATGAAACAATGTTTGGTCAATCTGGAGTCCATTTAAGTGGAGGAGAGCAACAACGTTTTCAATTAGCGAGAGCAATATTGAAAAATGCACCAATTTTAATTTTAGACGAAGCAACAGCTTTTGCAGATCCAGAAAATGAATATAAAATTCAGATTGCATTCAATGAATTAATAAAAAATAAATCAGTTCTTATCGTAGCTCATAGATTAAGTACAATTACAAATGCAGATCAAATTATTGTTTTGGATAAAGGAAAAATTGTATCAGAAGGAAAACATGACCAATTGTTAGAAAAAAGTAGTGTTTATAATAGAATGTGGAATGCACATATAAGAGCTAAAGATTTTGTGATGTAAAAAATGAAGAAGAGAAAATAATGCAAAAAGAAAATATACAACTTAGTCATGTATTATATCGTGTAAATGATTTACATGAATCTGTATTTAAACTTCAAAAAGAAGGTTTTGTAGTAGAATATGGAACAGATCCAGAAAAAGCTTATAATGCAATTATATGGTTTGAAGAAGGAATATTTGTTGAAATTTATACTAATTCAGGATTATCATTACCAATAAGATGTATGATAAAACTATTTGGTTATCAATCTGTTTTAGGTAGAATAAATAAATGGGGAAATATAGAGAATGGCTGGTGTGAATGGTCATTAGAATCAAGAATAAAAAAATTAGATATAGCAAGAGAATTTTTTAAAAATGAAAAAGAACCTTTCAAATTTCATAAGGCAAAAAGAAGAGATATTAATAATCAAATCTTGAAATGGGAATTACTAATGCCTAATGATATTTATTTTCCTTTTATAATGTCAGCGTATACTCCAAATCCAAGACCTCGTAAAATTGAACATCCTAATGGAATACAGTCTGTATCTAAAATAATTATAGGTAAAGACAATTTAAACATTTCACTTTTAGATAATCTTCTTCTGGATAAGACAGGTTTACAATTAGTAAAAGATAAGATTGGTTTACAGTCTGTAGAATTTGAAAATAGTACATTAAAAATCGAACATATTTTAATTTAATAAAATAATATACAATACAATGAATAATCAATTAAAAATAAAATTAGCCTTTTTATCATCTATTATAGCTTCAATTTGTTGGGTAGTAGGAGACATGTTTGTTGCAGGATTTGAAGTTAATCCATCAGATTATCCTCTTTTTTCTGAAACTTACGCAGATCAGGTCGATGTTGTTTTAGCAACTCTTATGTTAGAAGGATCAACAAATAGGTTAATGTTCGGAGCTTTAATTGCAGCTATGACTGCTGTACTTTTTTTACCTGGAATCTGGTTATCTTATCAATTTGTAAATAATCAATTTAAAACAAAATGGATTGCTTGGTCAAATTATTATTTACTTATTCTTAGTGTTTTATTAATGCCACTTGGACATGCGGTTTATTATTATGTAGGAGAAATATTCAAAGCAATTTATTTTACAGATAAAATTGCTCATCCTTATCTTTTAAAGATAGCATCAGGATTTACAACGAGTTTATATATTACTTGGGGAACAGCTATTATTGTTATGTTTATAGGTTGGATTATCTATGCTATTTTTATATTTTTAGGTAAAACTTCATTACCAAAATGGTTTGGTTTTATAACACCGTTTTTTTTAACCTTATATCAACAGCCTATAATACATTTCATGCCTTCTTCAGAATTAAAAGGTTGGATAGGATCTGCTGGATTTAATATTTCCTATCTAATCTTTTTTATTCTACTTTTCATTTTATACAGAGATAAACTTTTAATCAAAACAGAAAATCATGATTAAGAATCTAAAATACGTTACTTCTTATAATCGGAAAGAAACCTATAAAGTAATTTTTTGGGAAGTTTTGCATAGTATATTTATTGCGGCTCCTTCTGGAATCTTACTAGTTGTAATTTGGGAATTATTTTCTGATAAACCTAATTTATCAAAAATTTGGATAGTGACAGTTCTAATGGGAATGATGCTGATTATTCAATTCTTTATAGCATCTCAATCTATGATTAAATCGAACCTTTTGGTTTATGATCTTTCTAAAAAATTGAGAATTAATTTAGGGAATAGGATACAGAAATTTTCACTTGGATTTTTTAAACAAAAAGATCCTGGAGAAATAGCTTCTATTATTTTACAAGATGTCGCAAATTTTGAAGGTATTTTTGGACATAGTATAGGAAACTTGGCTTCGGCTATATTTGGAACAACTGTTTTATCTATTTTTTTATTTATTTATGATTGGCGTTTAGCATTATGTTTGTTATTAGCATTACCTCTGATTTACCCATTTTTGGCTTTAGCTAATTATCTTGTTTCAAGATTAGGACGTAAACAAATAGAAGCAAGAAATAATATGGGAGCTAAATTTTTAGAATATGTTCAGGGAATACAACATCTAAAATCATATGGGATAATTGGACAAAAACATAAAGTTCTAGAAGAATCTTTTGAAGATATTCGAAAAAAAAGTATTAAGCTAGAAGCTATACCTGGACCTTTCATTGTAACTGCAGCAATTGTGTTTGAGATTTGCTTTTTGATTATGGTTGCTTTAGGGTTATATTTTCTGAGTGGTAATTCAATCACTATTCCTGTATTAATTACTTTTTTGATTATGGGATATAATCTTTATAATCCTTTAAAAATTATAATGGTAGATTATATAATGCTTCGTTATATGAATGAAAGTCTTCAAAGAATTATAAACGTTTTAGAAGCTCCAACAATGGAAACTTCTAAAAGTGAATTTCCATCACATTATGATATAAATTTTGAGAATGTCAATTTTGGTTATCAAGAAAAACAAATTTTACATAATATTAGTTTTAGTGTTCCAGAGAAATCAATGCTGGCTTTAGTTGGTCATTCAGGTTCAGGAAAAACAACGATAGCTTCTCTCATAGCTCGTTTTTGGGATATAGATTCAGGAAGTATAAAAATAGGGGGAATAGATATTCGCTATATCAATCAAGCATCTTTCTATGAATTAATTAGCGAGGTTTTTCAAGAAGTTTATTTATTTGATGATACAATTTATAATAATATAAAAATTGGTAAACCAACAGCAACAAAAAAAGAAATTATGGAAGCCGCTGAAAAAGCAGAGGTTTTAAGTTTTACTTTTGATTTTCCTGAAGGATTAGAAACTAAAGTAGGTGAGGGGGGAAATAAAATTTCTGGAGGTCAAAAACAACGTATAAGTATAGCAAGAGCTTTATTAAAAGATGCACCAATTATTTTATTAGATGAAGCAACAGCAAGTTTAGATACTGAAAATGAGATTTATATTCAACAAGCTATACAAGAATTAGTGAAATCGAAGACAGTTATTGTTATTGCTCATAAATTAGCAACAATAAAAAATGCAAATCAAATTTTGGTTTTAGAAAAAGGTCATATTGCAGAAATAGGAACACATAATCAATTACTAGAAAATGGTTCTATTTATAAAAAAATGTGGGACATTCAGCAAAAATCTGGAGGTTGGAAAATTTAAAAAAGTAAAGCCCAATTTATATTGGGCTTTACTTTTTTAAATTTATCATTTTATTTTACCTAAATTCTCAGCTATAGTTTCTATAAAAGAAGTTAGAGGTTTTTTAGCCATCATTTCTATCATCATATTAAAATTACCTTCAAAATCAAGAGCAACTTCAGAAGAATTTTCATCTATAGCATCTATATCTATTGTTAGCGTATATTCAAAAGCTGGAGCAGGAGATTCAAAAACAATTTTAGATGGTTCTATAGACTCTTTCAAACGCATTCCAACTTTAGGTAAAGCACCAACACCAACAGTAAAACCATTCCCAGTTTCATGAACTTCAAATGATTTTGTATCTTCAGGCATTAATTGCTCATAATTTTTCATATCTAATAAGAAATTATAAGCTTCTTGTTGATTTTTAGCAAAGCGTACTTTATTTGTATTTACCTTCATATCCTTGTGAGTTTTTTATAAATTTGTAACAAATCACCCAAATGTACAAAGTTTTTTTTAATGAAAGTTTGTTAACTTTCTGTAACCAATCAAGAAAAGAGGCAAAAAATGTTTTGTTTCAAAATGAATCACAATTTGATGAGGCATTTCATTTATTATCATCAAAATCATCTACAGATGTCAATATATATAGCGATAAAATAGATGAAGTTTGGTCAAAATTTTTAAAGTATTATAAATTAATTCAAGCAGCAGGAGGAATTGTACGTAATACTAACGACGATTTTTTATTTATTTTCCGATTAGGTAAATGGGATTTACCAAAAGGAAAAATGGAAAAAGGAGAAACAAAAGAAGAATCTGCAATTAGAGAAATAGAAGAAGAATGTAGTATAACAGGGCTTAAATTAGAACGTTTTTTGATGCCAACCTATCATATTTATTTTCTTGAAGAATATATTATTAAAGAAACTTTTTGGTTTGAGGTAGCTTATAACGGTACAGAAAGACCAATACCACAAACCGAGGAAGGTATTGAAGCTGTAGAATGGAAAAGTAAAGATGAAATTCCTCATTTATTGAAAAATTCTTATCCAAATATTAAATTACTTACAGAATATTATTTAGATTTGTTATAAATAATTAATCATGAGAAAAACTATATTCGCTTCTTTAATACTATTAACTTTTACATTATCAGTCAATGCACAAACAAATAAAGTAGAAAAAGCAAAGACAGAAAAAATTTCAAAATCACAGTCTAAAATTATAAATAATGGAACTGCAAAAATTGAAAATTTAAATGATTATGACGTTTTTGGAGAATCTTTTGATATTAAAAATACACTTACAAAGAACGAATTAGGAAATCTATATGATAACATGAAAAACGGAGATGTTGTCAATAATATACAATTTGTATCTACAATAGAATCTGTTTGTAAAAAGAAAGGATGTTGGATGAGAGTTGATCTTGGTAAAGGAGAAGAACAATCTTTTGTACGTTTCAAAGATTATGCGTTTTTTATGCCTTTAGATGGAGAAAAATCTAATGTTGTAGTTCATGGTAAAGCATTTGTAAGTGAATTATCTGTAGCTAAATTACGTCATTATGCAGAAGATGAAGGTAAATCTAAAGAGGAAATTGCAAAAATAACAAAACCTCAATTACTTTATAATTTCGAAGCAGATGGTGTTTATTTAAAACAAAATTAAGAATAAGAATAACAATTATTCTTTGGGTAATTCCTTCGGATCCCGCTATTCATTACAATCTTTTATAAACGGATATTTTCAAGATTTTCAATATCCGTTTATAAAAGTATTTTTATTACTATCGGTATTGTATTTTAAATATTCAATTTTGTAATTCTATTCGTTTTTTATAAAATGACAAATAACTTTAATTACTTGTAAATTAAATATTTATGTCTAATTTTTTTAAAATTAGTTAAGTCTTTTTGCCAAGTTTCTTTTATTTTATCTTCTGTCAAACCTTGCTCTATTTGTTTGCGTAATTCGTCTGTACCTACTAACTGATCAATCCATAATTTATTTCCATTTTTAGTCCAAAAAGGTTGTTTTGTATTGCTTTTGTAGGCCTTAATTAACCAACTTAAATTAATAGAATTTTGTAGTGGAACATTCGACAAATCTTCTCCGAAACAAACTTCATTCTTGAACTTAGGATTTGTTGCTCCATCTCGAGAAGTTGGTGTATAAGAAAAAGGCATATTTTTAAGAAATGGAGAACCATAAACCTGAAATTGAATTGTAGTTCCTCGACCTTCATTTACATTTGTACCTTCAAAAAGACATGTACTAGGATATAAATTGATAGCATGTGCATTCGGTAGGTTAGGAGATGGTTTTATAGGTAAATCGTAAGTTGTTTGATGTGTATAATTTAATAATGGTATAACTTCTAAATCTGTTTTTATACCATTTGCTAACCATTTTTCTCCATTAATCATCTTTGCATATTCACCAATTGTCATTCCATATACAATAGGTACATTATGCATTCCTACAAAAGATTTGTATTCATCTTTCATTACAGGACCATCTACATAATGTGCATTAGGATTTGGTCTGTCCATTACAATAATCTTTTTATTATTTTCTGCTGCTGCTTCCATGACATAATGTAAAGTAGAAATGTAAGTGTAAAATCTAACACCAACATCTTGCATGTCAAAAATTAATATATCGATATCTTTTAGTTGATCTGCTTTTGGTTTTTTATTATCTCCATAAAGAGAAATGATCGGTAAACCAGTTTTTGTATCTGTTCCAGATTTCACTTTTGCTCCAGCATCAGCATCACCACGAAAACCATGTTCAGGAGAATAAAGTTTAACAACATCTATTTCATTATTCAATAAAAAATCAAGAATATGTGTAGTCTTATTATTAATTGTTACAATTCCTGTTTGGTTGGATACTAATCCAACTTTTTTTCCTTTAAGTTCAGGTAAATATGCTTTATAATTTTCTGCACCAACAACAATATTTGTATTATGAACTGTAGTGTTATTATTTTTATTTTGTGCAGATAAATTTATTGGAAGGCTAAAAAAAATAGCAGAGCTAAGTAAAGCAATTGATGTATATTTGAACAAGTTTTTCATTTCATTTTAGTATTTGAAAAATTATGGCATTAAATCATTCATTTTAAACTTATAAAAATTAAAAATAAATTGAACTTTTCTTGGTGGTTTTCAAAAAAAATTGCGCTTGGTAAAAATAGTAAAAATAACTTATCAAGTATTATAATTAGAATCTCTCAAATTTCTGTAGCATTGGGATTAATTGTTTCATTGGTTACAATTTCTACGGGGGTTGGAGCAAGAAAAGCAATAAAGGAGAAGTTAGCTGATTTTAATGGACATATAATCATAAAAAATTACAATAGTAATACATCTCTTAATTCAGATTCATTATCAATTCATCAAAAGTTTTATCCGAAATTTCCTCAGGTTCCAGAAATTGTTCATGTACAAGCGATAGCTAATAAAAGTGGTGTTATACGAACAAAAGAAAATTTTAGTGGAGTTATTTTTAAAGGAGTAGGTACAGATTATGATTCAATTCGTTTCCAAAAATTTATGATAAAAGGGAGTTTTCCCAAGGTAAATAAAGATTCTATTGTTGATGAAGTTTTGCTTTCTAAAAAAATTGCTGATGAAATGAAACTTGATGTTGATAGTTCATTTGTGATGTATTTTATCCAACAAGAAGATATGAAACCAATTTATAGACGTTTTAAAATTTCTGGTTTATTTAAAACGGATATCAAAAATTTTGATGACCAAATTATGTTGGGCGATATAAAACATGTTCAGCACCTTAATAGATGGGATAGCTCAACTGTTGGTAATTTTGAATTATTTGTAAATGATGTAGAAAAAATAGATCCTATTACAGATAAAGTACAACGTAATATACCATATAATCTTTTTGCAGAATCAGCTACAGCTACATTTGCTCAAATTAATGATTGGATTTCTATCTTCGATAAAAACATAGTAATTATTGTTTTTATTATGTTATTTGTTGTTGTAATTAATATGGTCATGGTTTTATTAATATTAATTTTAGAAAGAACACATTCTATTGGAATATTAAAAGCGTTTGGAGCAACAAATTGGCGAATTAGAAAATTATTCATTAATTATGCTTTATTTATAATGTTACCAGGATTAATTGCTGGTAATGTGATAGGTTTGGGAATATTATTCATACAAAAATATTTCGGAATAGTTAAACTTCCTGCCGAAAACTACTATTTATCTATAGCACCAGTATACTTTGATATAAATTCTATAATTTTATTGAACGTTTGGGCTTTATTAGTTTCCGCAATTGTATTACTTTTGCCCTCGTATATGATTTCTAAAATTACACCTGCGAAAGCAATTAATTTTAGATAATAATTCATTATTTTAATAAAAAAACAGAAAAAAATGAAATACGCTAATAATATTTTAGAAACAATAGGAAATACACCATTGGTTAAAATCAATAAAATTACAAAGGATTTACCTTGTAATGTACTTGCAAAAGTTGAGTATTTTAATCCAGGACATTCTTGCAAGGATAGAATGGCTCTTAAGATGGTAGAAGATGCTGAAAAAGATGGTAGACTAGTTCCCGGAGGTACAATTATAGAAGGTACTTCAGGTAATACAGGAATGGGATTGGCATTGGCGGCTATTGTAAAAGGATACAAATTAATTTGTGTGATTACAGATAAACAGTCAAAAGAAAAAATGGATATCTTACGCGCTGTGGGAGCAAAAGTAGTTGTTTGTCCTACAGATGTAGAACCAGATGATGCACGTTCTTATTATTCTGTTTCTAAAAGATTAGCTGAAGAAACACCAAATGGATGGTATGTAAATCAATATGATAATCCATCGAATGCACAAGCAAATTATGAGCAAACTGGACCAGAAATTTGGGAACAAACAGAAGGAAAAATAACTCATTTTGTAGTTGGTGTTGGTACAGGAGGAACAATATCAGGTGTTGCAAAATACTTAAAAGAAAAAAATCCAAATATAAAAATTTGGGGAGTTGATACGTACGGATCAGTTTTCAAAAAATATAAAGAAACTGGTATTTTCGATGAAAATGAAGTCTATTCTTATGTAACAGAAGGAATAGGTGAAGATATCTTACCTAAAAATGTAAATTTTGATTTGATTGATGGTTTTACAAAAGTAACTGATAAAGATGCTGCAGTTTATACTCGTAGATTAGCTTTAGAGGAAGGTTTATTTGTAGGAATGTCTTCTGGTTCAGCAATTAAAGGATTATTACAAATGAAAGATGAATTTGGTCCTGATGATATTGTTGTAGTTCTATTTCATGACTCAGGTTCTCGTTACATAGGAAAAATATTCAATGATGATTGGATGAGAGACCGTGGTTACTTAGACGAAGAAGTAAAAACTGCATTAGACTTAATTGAAGAACATGTAGAAAAACCTTTGTTAACTGTTCGTACAGAAGAATTAGCTTCTCATGCAATTGATCGTATGCGTCGTTATAAAATTTCACAAATTCCAGTAATGGATATCAATGGTTTTGTTGGATCTTTAGATGAATCAGATTTATTCCAAGCTTTTTTAGAAGATAGAAATGTTGCAGATAAACCTATTCGTGAAATCATGGGGAAACCTTTTCCTATTGTAAAATCAGGTACATCGATTGATAAAGTTTCTAAGTTAATTACAAAAGATAATCAAGCTGTTTTAATTGAATTAGAAAATGGAAAACATCATATTATAACAAAATATGATATTATTAACTCAATTAAATAACAAAAATCTTATCTTTGAACCAATATGGGAATGGTATTAAGAGGACAGAATTTAATAAAAGACTACGGTAAAAAACACGTAGTTAAAGATGTATCTTTTCAAGTAGAACAAGGAGAGATTATTGGTTTACTTGGTCCAAACGGGGCTGGTAAAACGACTTCCTTCTATATGATTGTTGGTTTAGTAAAAGCAACACAAGGGAAAGTTTTTTTAGATAAACAAGATATTACAAGTGATGCAATGTATAGACGTGCTCAAAAAGGTATCGGTTATTTAGCACAAGAAGCTTCTGTATTTAGAAAACTTTCTGTAGAAGATAATGTAAAATCTGTTTTGCAATTCACAAAATATTCAAAGAAAGAACAACAAATGCGAACAGATGCTTTAATTGAAGAATTTTCTTTAGAGCATGTTCGTAAAAATAGAGGAGATTTGTTATCAGGTGGTGAACGTAGACGATGTGAAATAGCTCGTTGTTTAGCAACAGAACCTAATTTTATTTTATTAGATGAACCTTTTGCTGGAGTTGATCCTATTGCAGTAGAAGATATACAAAAAATTGTACGTTCATTAAAAGATAAGAATATTGGAATTTTGATTACTGACCACAACGTATCACAAACTTTAGCAATTACCGATAAAACATATATTATGTTTGAAGGTAAAATATTAAAAGAAGGTTCACCAGAAGAATTAGCAAATGACGAAGATGTTCGTCGTGTTTATCTTGGTGAAAACTTTATGTATCAGCAGATATAAAATTATTTTAATTTAAATAATAAAGGTCAATTACATTTTTTGTAATTGACCTTTTTTTATAAACTAACAAAAAGTAAATTTCCTTTTGTATTTGTAGTCTCCTTGAAGTGTAAATAGACATCTTGTATATCAAAACGTCTAAAACTTATAGTTTGAACACCATCATCGTTTGGTAATTGATATGTCATTTCAAAATTTAGCATACTACCATATCCTGAACTTTCTATTTTTTTGACTACAACACCCAAAGCCTCTAACCGTTCTATTAAACGATTTATTTCCAAATCATTATGCTTCATCTTTACCTAACCTAAATCTATAACCGATGGGCAAAACTATAACATTATTCTTTAAAAATAAAGTCAATGTAAAAAAAATAATACATTTTACGTCTATATTTTGGTATTTCTAATAGATTAAATAAAGAAGAATTTAAGTTGTAAAATAAATATGTTTTACAGATATTTACTTGTATTAGCGTAAAGAAATTTAATAGATAAAATGAAGCATATATTTTTTTGTATAATTACGGTTTTATTCATTTTTCAAGTCAATGCTCAAAATAAAGAAAAATGTGAAAGTCTTGCTGCAAAATTACTTTCAGAAAATTCTTATGTAGAACAAATTACAAAAGATTGGGATAAAAAAATAAAAGAAAATGGAGGAACCGGTTATGGAATTCAATTTTATGGAACAGAAAAAAATATTTATCAATTAGTTTTAGTACAGCATTATCCAGATAGGGATTATAATTCTAATTGGTTTACTATTGATGTTAAAAATAAAAGTGCCTATGAAGAAAATATGGCAGATCCACTTTATAATAAACCTTTAATAATAAATGATAAAGATTGGAATAAATTAAAAAAATGTAATCAATAAAAAAGCTGAAAATCATTATTGATTTTCAGCTCAAAAAATTGTTTTTATCCTTTTTTAGATGACGATTTTGTTTCTACAACTTCATCTTCGTAATAATATTTTTTACGAGGACGTTTTACTCCATAAGAACCGTTAACAATTTTTCCTCTTCTCGATTTTTTATCTCCTTTTCCCATTAGTAATGTTTTAAATTAATAAATTCGATTATTCAATTACAATTTAGTAATTTCTAATTAAGAAGACAAAAGATTGACATTTTTTTAAGAAATAACTTAGCTTTGCAAAAAGATTTAAATAGCCAAAATGAGTAGAAATACAGAAGCAAATAAGAAAAGAGTAAAAGCTAAAAAAGCTCAACAAAGAAAAAAGGTTAAAGATGCAGAAGCTGGACGTAAAGCTCGTTTAAAAGAGATTATTCAACAAATGAATCAGAAAGAAAACTCTACTGAAAAAGATAATTAATACATGAAAATTCTACACACAGCAGATTGGCACTTAGGTAAAAGATTAGATAATTTTTCTAGATTAGAGGAACAAATTCTTGTTATGCAAGAGATTGTTGAAATAGCAAACCACGAACAAGTAGATTTAATTGTTGTTGCAGGTGATTTGTTCGATAATTTCAACCCAAGTGTAGAAGCTGTAGAATTATTTTATAAAACATTAAAACGTCTTTCTGCTGATGGAAAAAGACCTGTGATTGCGATTGCAGGAAATCACGATTCTCCAAATCTTATCGATGCACCAGATCCATTGGCTCGCGAATGTGGAATATTACTTATTGGTTATCCCAATGCAATTGTACAACCAATACAATTACCAAATTGGGAGATTATAAACTCTAATGAAGGTTTTCTAGAAATACAATTCAAAGCATATTCTTATCCTATAAGAATTTTACATACTCCGTATGCCAACGAAATTCGACTAAAACAATATCTTGGTGAAAATAAAGAAGATGCTTTAAATAAAGTTTTAGCAGAGAATTGGAAAATTATTTCTGACCAGTTTTGTGATACAAGAGGAGTTAATCTTTTAACGACTCATTTGTATATGAATCAGCGTGGAAAAGAACTTATAGAGGAACCAGAGGGAGAGAAGCCAATCAAAATTGGTAATGCAGACATGATTTATTCAGATGCTATTCCTTCTCAAATACAATATACAGCATTAGGACATATCCACGGTCACAAGAATATAGGGACAGAAGAAAAACCAGTTATCTATAGTTCGTCGCCATTATGCTACAGTTTCAGCGAAGCAGGGCAAACAAAATATGTAACTATTGTAGATTTAGAACCAAATAAAGAAGCTAGTTACAAAAAAATAGCTTTAGAAAATGGTAAACCTTTGATCCGAAAAACCTTTGATAATATAGATAATGCAGTTGCTTGGCTTAGCGAAAATAAAAACGCTTTGGTTGAATTAACGCTAGAAAGTGAAAGTTTTTTAACTGCCGACGAGCGCAAATTAATTTATCAAACTCATCAAGGAATCATTTATCTTATTCCAAAAGTAAAAAATACAGGGATTGTAGCCTCAAATTCGACAGAAATTAATTTAGATCAAAATATTCACGATTTATTCCACGATTATTTCAAATCCAAAAATGCAAATCAAGAACCCAACGATGATTTAAAAAACTTATTCAACGAAATTCTAAACGAATAATATTTTTTTATTTGGGCAAAACCTTCGGTACACGCTTTTTGTTACAATCTTTTATAAAAACAAACAATAATAGTTGTTTCAAGAATGTTGTTTGTTTTTATAAAAGGATTTACACGTCAATCGTTTTTGCGAATTAAATTATTGAATAATATTTCTATTATTATTTTCCATTTTGTCAATCTTAAACAAAATTAATTCACGCATAATTTTAGCTCTATTTTTAGCTTCATTTGCAATATCTCCTTTAAAAAGATTATCTACAATACCAAACCACAATTCAATCCAATGATCAAAGTGATGAGGTAATAGTTTTTCTTTCTGATGAAGAACAAGATGTGTTCTCATCGGCCAGCCTTCGAAAGTAGATTTACCTAACAATACAGTTTCCCAAAACTGAATCATATGTGGTAAATGTTCATCCCAATTTACTTTTGCTACATCCGAAAAAAAATGCCCAATAACATCATCATGTTGTACTTTATCATAAAAAGTATTTACCAATAATGCAACGTCCTCAGAAGTTTCGATGTCTTTTTTCATAGTTACAAATTTACAAAGAACTTAATTCAAACAAGGAATGTTTTTAATCACAAAAAAATGCAGTAATTTTACGGCTGAATAAAAAGAATTAAATTGGATAGTAATAGACAACAAAAAGTAAGTAAATTATTTCAAGAAGAATTAGCAGAAGCTTTCAGAAAATGGGCAATTTCAGAATTTCCAGGTAACATCATTAGTGTTACAGAAGTTAAGGTAACGCCAGATTTAGGAGTTTCTAAAATATATGTAAGTATTTTTCCTAATAACAGAAAAGAGGAAATATTTAAAGAAATCAAAAAAAATATTCCATTTTTTAGAGGGATTTTATCAAATGGAGCTTCTAAAAAAATGCGTATTACACCAGAATTAATTTTCATTTTAGATAATTCTTTAGATGAAATGGACAAAATTGATAAAGCATTAAAAGGAGAAGGTAACAATCCAATCTTATAATGAAGAATATTTCACTTTACATTGCTAAACGCTATATTTTTTCGAAAACGAACACAAATGCAGTAAATATTATTGCATTTATCGCGGTATGTGCAATTTTGGTTGCAACAGCAGCTTTATTCATTATTTTATCTGTTTTTTCAGGTTTAGAAAAAATGAATTTAAAGTATTACAGCAATGTAAACCCTGAATTGAAAATTTCTCCAGCAAAAGGTAAAACATTAGACAGCTTAACTTATGTTGTAGACGTTTTACAAAAGCAAAAAGATATCAAAGCTTTTTCTAAAGTTATAGAAGAAAAAGTATACATCGATTATAAAGGAAAACAAGATATTGCTTATCTGAAAGGGATTGATGAAAATTTTACTAAAGTTACTCGTTTGGATACAGTAATTTATGGAGGAGAATTTTTGGATTTTAAACGTAATGATAATTTTATTGTTTCCAGTGGAATAGCAGATCGTTTACAATTGTATATAGATGTTATAACTCCTGCTG
The DNA here is from genome assembly GCA_002484335.1 of Flavobacteriales bacterium UBA7612. Lineage (GTDB taxonomy): Bacteria > Bacteroidota > Bacteroidia > Flavobacteriales > Weeksellaceae > Empedobacter. The sequence goes on along the minus strand of DLJQ01000022.1, from coordinate 224,164 downwards.
ATTTGCTAATGCCAAAAGCAGGAACGGGACTTCTGAAACAAGAAAGTGATGCTTTTACTAAAAAAGAAGCTTATAGTGTGGGTGTTTTTATGTTGAATGACCAATATGATAAATACATATTTACTACATTAGGTTTAGCCCAAGAGTTATTACAATTTGATACGAATGAGTGTTATGCAATCGAAATAAAAACCGACGGTAAAAAATCATTTAATGCAATAAAAAATGAACTACAAAATTCTCTTGGTTCTAATTATAAAATAGAAACAAGACAAGATTTAGATTCAGCTTTTCTGAAAGTAATGAATATAGAAAACTTAATAAGTTACTTAATTTTTACTTTAGTTATCATTATAGCATGTTTTAATTTAGCTGGAACAATTGTTATTTTAATCTTAGATAAAAAGAAAGAAATACAAACAATGACAAGTTTTGGAATGTCAAGAAAAAGTATTCGAAATATATTTTTCAATACAGGTTTCATAATTACATTTATTGCTATGTTTATGGGATTATTAATTGCATCAATTATAGGTTTATTACAAATTAATTTTGGTTTGATAATGGCATCTGTAACAGTACCATTTCCATTTATATTTTCTGTACAGAATTTTGCTGCAGTAATTGTTACTGTTTTAGGATTAGGAAGTTTTGTTTCTTGGATAGTTTCTAGACAGGTTAAATAAAGTTTTTGATAAAATAGAGTAGTGGAAATTAAAGTTTTGCGTTAGGGATTGTAGAGGAAATCCTTTTCTAATTGGGTGCATTTATATTTCAATTCAATGAGCAATTAGAAAAGATTGAAACGGAAAGCCTGCTCGAACGCCCAAATAATTAATAAAATACTTAAAAATACAAAAAGTGGAGCTCTAAATTGAGCTCCACTTTTTGTATTTTATAAACTAAGATGATTAATTTAATTCTTTTGCGTCTTTTACTTTTTGATCAGTAATAGCAATATCAAGAACTTCTTTCATTTCTTTTACAAAATGGAAAGTGATTCCTTTTATATAATCAGCTTTTATTTCTTCAATGTCTTTTCTGTTATCTTCACAAAGAATAATTTCTTTAATATTTGCACGTTTTGCAGCTAATATTTTTTCTTTTATTCCACCAACAGGCAATACTTTCCCACGTAATGTGATTTCTCCTGTCATTGCTAATTTAGCTTTTACTTTACGTTGTGTAAATGTAGAAACTAAAGAAGTCAGCATTGTAATTCCGGCAGAAGGACCATCTTTTGGTGTTGCACCTTCAGGAACGTGAATATGAACCTTGTAATTATCAAATACTTCTTGATTTATACCTAATTCATCTGCATGAGATTTTATGTATTCTAATGCTATAGTTGCAGATTCTTTCATAACAGTACCTAAATTTCCTGTGATTGAAAGTCCTCCATTTTTTGATTTAGATAATATAGATTCTATGAATAAAATATCACCACCAACGCTTGTCCAAGCTAATCCAACAACTACACCAGGAACTTCGTTATTCTCATATTGGTCTGAAGTAATTGAAGGTCCTAAAATTTTAGAAATATCAGTAATAGAATATTTTGCATTAAATTCTTCTTCAAGAGCTATATGTTTAGCTGCTGAACGAACTAATTTAGCTATTTTTTGATTAAGATTTCTAACACCAGCTTCTCTTGTGTAGCCAGTAATTAAAAATTCAATTTCTTTTTTACCTAAAACAATATCTTTTTCTTTTAATCCATGTTCAGATAATTGTTTAGGAAGTAAATGACGTTTTACGATTTCTGCTTTTTCTTCAATTGTATATCCAGCAATATTAATCATTTCCATACGATCTCTCAATGGACTTGGAATATCACTTACATTGTTAGCTGTCGCAATAAAAAATACTTTGGATAAATCATATCCTATTTCTAAGAAATTATCATAGAAAGTAGAATTTTGTTCAGGATCAAGTACTTCTAACATTGCTGATGAAGGATCTCCGTGTGCGCTAGCAGTCATTTTATCTATTTCATCTAATACAAAAACAGGATTAGAAGATTCTGATTTTTTTATAGATTGTAAAAGTCGACCTGGCATTGCACCTATGTAGGTTTTTCTATGTCCTCTAATTTCAGATTCGTCATGTAATCCACCCAAAGACATACGAACGTATTTACGACCAATTGCTTCTGAAATAGATTTTCCTAATGATGTTTTACCAACACCAGGAGGGCCGTATAAACAAAGAATTGGTGAACGCATATTTCCTTTTAATTTTAGAACAGCTAAATGTTCAAGAATACGTTCTTTTACATCTTCTAAACCATAATGATCATGATCTAAAACCTTTTTAGCATGTTTGATATCAAAATTATCTTTTGTTGTATCGTTCCAAGGTAAATCTAGCATTAATTCTAAGTAATTACGTTGAATGTTATGCTCTGGCATCTGAGGATTAAGACGAGAAAGACGATTGATTTCTTTTTCGAAATGATTTGCTACTTCTTCGCTCCAATTTTTCTTCAGTGCTTTTTTTCGCATTTCATTTATTTCTTCCTCAGTAGAATTTCCTCCTAGTTCTTCTTGAATAGATTTTATTTGCTGATTTAGAAAGTATTCTTTTTGTTGTTGATCTAATTCTTTACGAACTTTGTTCTGAATTGTATTTTTTAATTCAAGTTTCTTTAACTCAAGATTCATAAAACGCATTACTTCTATTGCTCGAAGTTTTATATCAGAAACTTCAAGAAGTAATTGTTTTTCATGAATATCCAAGGTTAAATTAGAAGCAACAAAATTGATTAAAAATGTGTTACTTTCTATACTTTTTATTGCTCCAGCAGCTTCAGATGGTAGCATAGGATTTTCTTCCACGATTTGAAAAGCTAAATCGCGTATAGAATCTATAATAATAGGATATTCTTTGTTGCGAGATGTAGGAACTTTTTCTGTTAAAATTTCAACTTCTGCTTTGTAAAAAGGATCTTCTGTAATAAATTCTTTTATTTTAAAGCGTTTCATTCCTTGTAAAATCACTGTAATGTTTCCATCAGGTAATTTTATCATTCGCATAATTTTGGCTACTGTACCAACTTTATATAATTCTTCAGGTTTTGGATCTTCATTAGAGATATCTTTTTGAGATAATACTCCAATCACACGATCCTCTTTATATGCTTGTGTTAAAAGTTTTATAGATTTATCTCTTCCCGCTGTAATTGGAGCAACTACGCCAGGAAATAAGACAGTATTTCTTAATGATAAAATAGGTAAAACAGAAGATATTTCTTGTTTATTTAACTTGTTTTCCTCGTCTTTACTCATCAAAGGAATTAATTCGATTTCTTCTTCCATTACTTGTGCTAATGACAAATTGTCTATATTCATAATTTTACTAAACGTTCAAAGTGTCAGTAATAAAAATAGTACTGACTATTTATTATAGAAATAAAGTGCGTAGGCACTTTATTTTATTTATCTTTTTCATTTCTAATAAAGACAGATTTAATAAGTCAAACCGTATGCCAATAAAAATAAATGGCAGAATTACTACTATTTTATACTTATTTTAAATTTACTATTATTGATAAAAAATACAACATTTTATATTGTTTTATACGAGTTGTTATTCCAAAGTATCCAACAAACATAACTTTTAAAAGTTATGTTTGTTGGATAATCAGTTCTCTATGAAGCATTTTTTTATAGAGTTGAACGATTTTTATTACTTATAATGAATTTGCAATAACGATTGACGTGGAAATCCTTTTTAGATTGGATGAATTTATTTATTCATTTAATGAACCAATCTAAAAAGATTGTAACAAAAAGCGTGGTACGAAGTGATTGCCAAAAAAAATGTTCTAATAAAAATTAATCTATTAGAACATTCATTATATATTTTTTAAAATAATTATTTTAAAATATCATTGGCAAGTTGATTTGTTCCATCAATTTTACCTTGAATTTGTAATCCAAGTAATTTTGCTAGCATTGGATAAACTTCTGTATTAGAGAAAGCTTTTATTTCTTTTCCTGATTTAAAACTTGGTCCCCAAGCATAAAATGTTGCTTTCATTTCTGGTGTTTCTTCAGTAAAAAATCCGTGAGAACCTTTTGGAGGTTTATTGTTAGAGAAATAATTTGGAGCATGAGCAATTAATATGATGTCACCTATGCGGTTATGATAATCATCTTTTTTACTGAATTTGTATTTTGCAGGAACATCAGTTGCTTTAAAAACATCATATTTATCTGTTTTTGTAGCTTTTATTTCTTTATAGATTGTATTGATATCTTTTCCATTTTCTACAAAAAGACTGACATAAGATCCATTAGAAACAACTTTTACTTTATTGTCATCTATTTTAATAGGAAGCTTTAAAGGATTTTTATCATCAATTCTTATCATTCCATGATCAGATACGAATACAAAGTTTACATTAAGACCAGTTTTAGCAACAGCATCATTTAATTTTTTTACAGATTCATCAACAAAATGTACAGCTTCTTCTGTTTCTTTTGCATCAGGTCCAAATGAATGTCCAGCATGATCTACTTCAGGAAAATAAAAAGTGATTAAATGTGGGCGTTTTTCAGCTGGTAGTTCTAACCAATCAACAACTTGTTGAATACGAAAATCTATTGGAGATTTTTCTGAATATGCATAAGAATAAGTAGGGTAGATGTTATTGATTGGAGCTTCTGATCCTGGCCAATAGTAACATGCTGATAACATTTTGTTTTCTTCTGCCAAATTCCAGATAGGAATACCACCATACCAACTAGGATTAGATACAGCTTTTTTATTTCCAAGAGAATATCTTTCACCAGTTTCTCTATTATACATACTATTTCCTACTAAACCATGATGTGGTGGAGTAAGCCCGGTAACTAATGTGTAATGATTAGGAAATGTAATAGAAGGAAATGAAGGTATCATTGCTTCTGATGTAATTCCTGAAGCTGATAGAGCTAATAAATTTTTAGCAGCATATTTTTTAGCATAATCATTTCTGAATCCATCAGCTGAAATAAGAATAACATATGGTTTATCTTGTTGTTTAACATCATTTGTGCGATTTTCTACAACAATTTGTTTTTCTGTTTCTTGTGCACTTGTAGTAACTGAAGTTGATAGAGCAACAACAGAAAGTATACTTAGAATTATTTTTTTCATGTTTTCCAAAGTTATAAAGTTTTACTATAATTTGAGATTAAATAATTGTCAAGAAAATAATTTAGGTTAGTATAATAAAACCGATTATTTTTATAATCGGTTTTCTAATTAGTTATATTTTTGGTTCTTGCTGACTTAGGCAATGAAATGATCCTAATCCCCAAATAATATCTGTAGAATCTATTCCAACAACTTTTCTGTCAGGAAAGCATTTTTGTATAATATCTAATGCAATAGCATCTTTTGCACAACGATATGTAGGTACAATTACAGCATGATTTGCAATATAAAAATTAGCATACGAAGCTGGTAAACGTTCTCCTTCGCAATAAACAGCATCAGGCATTGGTAATTCTATAATATTTAATGAACGACCATCTAGTAAACGCATCTTTTTTAATTGTTGAAGGTTTACTTGTAATAATTCGTAATTATCATCATCTTCGTCTGTTTCTACAACAGTTATTACAGTATCTTCATTTACAAATCGGATAGTATCATCTACATGTCCATCTGTATCGTCACCAACAATACCGTCTTCTACCCAAAGAATTTGAGAAACACCATAATAGTTTTTCAAAAATTGCTCAATTTCTTCCTGAGAATATTGTGGATTTCTGTTTTCGTTTAATAAACAAGATTTAGAAGTAAGTAATGTATTTTTTCCATTAAAATCTACAGAACCACCTTCCATAATAATGTTTGGATAAAAAACAGGAAGATGAAAAGCTTCAGCGATTTTAGTTGGGATAACATCATCATTTTCAAACGGTGGATATTTACCTCCCCAAGCATTAAATCCCCAATCTACGATAACTTTAGGGTTCTCTTTGTTGTCTTTATTAATTAAGAATGCTGGTCCATGATCTCTACACCAAGCATCATTAGTTTCATGAAAAAAGAATTCAATTTGAGATAAATCAGCATCAGTTTTTTCTATATGAGATAAAGCAAATGCTTTCATTTCCTCATTTTTAACGTTGATACGTACTTTTTCTCCTTTTGATAATTCTGCTATGAATTGAGAATATGAAGGATAAATTAAATGTATTCTATCTGGCCAAGATTCTTCTTTATGTGGCCAAGATAACCATGTTGCTTCGTGTTTTTCCCACTCGGCAGGAAATCTATAACCTAAATCTTTCGGGAATTTAGATGTATCTATTGTTTTCAATTTAATTTTTATTTAAAAGTTTAGTTGTATTTTCTAAATGACCATTCAAATTCCAATTATCATGACCAGGAACAACTTGTATAATCTTAGAATGCTTTTCTCTTAATTTATTTATAGTAATTGGCCATGCTTCAACGTTTGCATCTGCAATATTACCTAAATTTTTAGCTTCAGCACTTTTAACTAAGCATCCACCATCAAGAATTTTATATTTAGGGAACCAAACGACAGTATTATCTATAGTATGTCCTTCTCCAAAATATTCTACAATGAATTTTTCTCCTCCAAAACGATATGTTTTTCCTAATACAATTTCATTGGTAGAAGTCGCTTGATTATTTTTTCTTAAAATTTCATTCGTTTGCTTAGTAGCATAGGTAGGTATTCCCATTTGATTATAATAATCAAATCCTCCTGAACGATCTTCATGAGAATGAGTTGCAAAAACGGCAATCACAGGTAAATGATGACGTTCTTGAATCGTATCTAGTATTGTTTGATATTGAGTTTTATCCCATGGTGTATCAAAAAGAATAACACCATCTTTTGTTATTAAATACATTCCATTGGCTGAAAAATTTTTTCCATTGAAAATGTTATATGTTGTATGAACATAAAGATGAGGATTTACTTCTTGAATAATTAAAGGTTTTTCTTGAGCCATTAAAACAGTTCCTGAAAATAAAGAAAAACCAATAGTAATTTTTTTTAGATATTGATTAATCTTCATCTATAAAACGCTTTGTAATTGGTTGGTAAGAATCAATTCTACGGTCACGTAAAAAAGGCCAATGTTTTCTGAAATAGTCAGATTCGTTAAGATCTAATTCTATAACTTCAGTTTCTTCATTTTCATGTGAAGCTAAATACAAAAGGCGACCTTGTGCATTTGTTGCAAAAGAACCTCCCCAAAATTTCATAGCACCATCTTGTTCGAAACCACAACGATTTACAGATACAACAGGAACACCATTTGCAACAGCATGAGAACGTTGTATAGTTTGCCAAGCATTGTATTGGTCTTTGTTTGTTTCTTCATCTTGTGTTGTGTCCCAACCAATGGCTGTAGGATAAAATAAAATATCAGCACCCATTAATGCTGTGATACGAGAAGCTTCAGGATACCATTGATCCCAACAAATTAAAACACCAATTTTTCCAAATTTAGTTTCAAAAACTTTATAACCTAAATCTCCTGGAGTGAAATAAAATTTTTCATAAAAAGCTGGATCATCAGGAATATGCATTTTACGGTATTTCCCTAAATAAGTTCCATCTGCATCTAAAATAGCAGTTGTATTATGGTATAAACCTTGAGTTCTTTTTTCAAACAATGATGCGATAATTACAACTCCTAATTCTTTTGCTACTTCAGATAAAATATCCGTAGATGGACCAGGAATAGCTTCTGCTAAATCAAAATTATCATAGTCTTCTACATCACAAAAATAAAGAGATGTAAATAATTCTTGTAAACATACGATCTGTGCACCTTTAGCAGCAGCAATTTTTACTTGCTCTATTGCTTTATTCAAATTTTCTTGTTTGTCTTTTGTACAAGTCATTTGTACTAAACCAACTTTTACTTTTGCCATTTAATATATAGTATCAATAAATATAAAGTACAAAAATAAGGAATAAAAACAAGATGATGGAATGTAAGAAACGGTTTTGTAATATTTTTAGAAATGAGTTTGTTATTTTCATTTATTATAAAAAGCACTAAAATGCTACATTATTTACATGTTAAATTTGTTTTTTAAGAAAATTTTAAACATTTTTATATAAATATTATATATTTTAACAACTTCTTATCAAATCGTATCTTTTACTTTTGTGATGTAGTAAATATTTATTAAATGAAAAAATTAATTGCACTTTCTTGTTTTTGTTGCGGAATATTTGTGTCAGCACAAAGCCAAGAAAGTTATCTTTTAGCTGAAAATGAAGCTAGTTCTTCGTCAGCAGTTGTAGCAAAAAGTGTTACATATAGCGATCATTTAATCGCAGCAAAATCTTTTGAAATGCCTCCAGTGGAAAATTTTGATGAAATAGAAGGTTTTGTTATTATGAAAAAATTAATCGCAGTACCTGAAGAAGGAAATGGTTATAAAATTGATAAATTAACACATAGTAAGGCTTTTTTAAATCCTAAAGCTAAATCTATTTTAGAAAAAATTTCAAAAAAGTTTTTAGAAGAAAATAATGCAACAATTACAGTAACTTCATTAACTCGATCAGAAGAAAGTCAATCTAGTTTACGTCGTGTTAATAGTAATGCAGCAAAAGGTGATAGTGCTCATAATTATGGGGCAGCTTTTGATTTATCTTATACTAAATTTAATGATAAGTATACGTACAGTAAAACAAATCGAGATAACTTAGAAGTTATACTGAAAAAAATGCAAGATAATGGTGAAATTTATTATATAAAAGAATATAGACAGCATTGTTTTCATGTAACAGTTCGTAATCCTAATCAATCAAGCTCTACAACAATGTAAGAATTAATAAATCTTTTTCTATTTTTGTAGAGAATATATAGTTTATGAGGTTTATTATTGGTTTATTTTTATTTAGTTTTTCATTTAGTGTTTTAGCGCAAAAGCGGGTTGTTATAGAACCTTCTAAAGAGTATATTCAACATCTCAATGCGGCTAAATCTCATAAAATTGAATTAATAAGAACTGATAAACAACTTAATAGATATGTTAGTAAAGGAAATCTAGTGAAAATACAACAGCGTGGTTATGGTTGGAGATTAGGAAATTTAACACATAGTCACTCTTATCTTGTACCAAAAGGTAGAGATGTATTAAGAAATATAGCTAGAGATTTTGTTAAATCAACAGGACAAAATTTTTTTGTAGTTACTTCTTTAACTCGTACTTTGCATGATCAGAACAGGTTAAGAGGAATTAATTCTAACGCTTCATCAAATGATAGTTCTCACAATTTTGGTTCAGCATTTGATATTTCTTATGTTCGTTTTAATCATAAAATAAGACCAGATGCTAAATTGGAAAAGGCTTTAGAAAAAGTTTTACAGACTTATGTTAAAACTGGTAAAATATATTATGTAAAAGAATCTAAAATAAGATGTTTTCATATAGTCGTTCGAAATTATTAATAATTTCGAACGTTTTTTTTGTGTTATATAGTAATTTGTATATTTGATATAAACAATAAAGTTTATGAAGTATAATTGTTTATGTTTTTTCTAGAACGGGTATTATACCAGATTATAATGTTTTTCAATCTTACAATGATTATATAAATCAGAAAGATACTCAGTTAAATTTTACGTTACATTTGATTCAACATCAATAATATAAACTAAAAATGCTCATTTAAAAAATTAAATGAGCGTTTTTAGTTTTATTTACTTTTCTTAAAATTTAAATTTGAAAGAATAATAGCAAATATTATAATTGCTATACCAGTCCATTGTATTGGTAGCACTTTTTCTTGTAATACAATAAATGCCATTGTTACAGAAACAGGTAACTCTAATGATGAAACGATACTTCCTAAACCTAAACCTGTGTGAGGAAATCCTTTATTTAATAAAATAGGAGGTAACACAGTTCCAAAAACTGCTAAAAATATACCCCAATTAGTAAAAATACTAAAATTAAATGGATGAATACTTGCGGTATCATTGGATACATTTTTATAAAAATTTAATAAATTTTCTGAATAGTATGGACCAATTTGACTAAATATTAAAAATATAACGATTACAAAAGATCCACCATAAAGCATCCATAAACTTTTTTTGTAAGGAGGTAAATAATTCGCCATACTATTTGATGTAAACATTGTAGTTGTAAAGGAACATGCAGCTAGAAATCCCCAAAAAATTCCTTTAGGATTTAATTCAACTTCTTGATTCACTAAGTTTGTTGCTAAAATGGTTCCAAATAAAACTAAAATAACAGCAATTATTTTTTTTGCAGATGGAAATTGTTTAGCTAATATAGCTTCTACAAGAATACTGATCCAAACAGTTTGCATTAGTAATACTATTGCAATAGAGACATTTATATATTGTACAGATAAGTAGTAAAATAAACTAGTGAAACCTAATGATGTTCCAGCAATCATTAATTTTCTTTTATCTTTTTTTTCTACTTTCGGTAATGTCATTTGACTTTTCATAATAAGATTTACAATTCCAAGAATTATAATTCCTAAAACAAATTGAGACGTTGTAACTTCTGCTGTTGTATAACCTTGTTCGTAGGCTACTTTAACAAAAGTGGCTAACATTCCATAGAAGCTTGCACCCATTGCAACAAATAAAACTCCCTTTAAAATATTTTTATTTTCCATAATTTTTTTCAAAAAAATGGCTTGATTCGAAAAAATCAAGCCCTATAACGTACTATATTTTTCAATTAAAAAAGACCATTGATTTCACCTTCAATTTTATCAAAAATAAAACCTAAATCTTCTTTATTTTCTACAAAATCTAAGTTATCTACATCAATAACTAATACTTTTCCTTCTTTATAATTAGAGATCCATTTATCATATTTTTCATTTAATCGACTTAAATAATCAATACTGATAGAGTTTTCATAATCTCTTCCTCTTTTTTGTATTTGAGCAACTAAAGTAGGAATAGAAGCTTTTAAGTAAATTAATAAATCTGGAGATTCTACAAAACCAGTCATTAAATTAAAAACACGAAGATAGTTGTTGTAATCACGTGTAGATAATAATCCCATATCATTTAAATTACTAGCGAAAATATGAGCATCTTCATATATGGTACGATCTTGAATAATATCTTTACCACTTTCTCTAATTTCTTTTACTTGATTAAAACGACTCCCTAAAAAATATATTTGAAGATTGAAAGCCCATTTTTCCATATCATTATAGAAATCATCCAAATAAGGGTTCATTTCTACATCTTCAAATTGAGCTGTCCAATTATATTGTTTTGCTAAAAGCTTTGTTAGAGTGGTTTTTCCTGCTCCAATATTTCCTGCTATGGCGATATGCATTTTACAATTTTTTTAACGTTTGCAAATATACTAAACCTAAAATCTGAAAACAAAATCTCTTGAGTAAACTCATAGAAAAATCTTTTTTTACAAAAAAATAATTACTTAATATTTCTTAAATTTTTCAGAATAAAAAACTAATTTTTATTTATTTGAGTTTATTTTTTTTATTACAAGATTTAGTTTTGTTTGATTAAAAATGTTTTTTTAAGGATATTTAATTGAATAAATATTAAGAACTGAACCGTTAAAATGATAAAAATTACTTTCATTAAAAGCAATACTTTTGGTATTTTTTACATCTAAATAAGATGTAGAAACTTTTGTGGTAATATTTTTATTAATTAATCGATTGTTATCAATATAAAAAATAGAGTCTTTATAAAAATAATAAGGATTGTTATTGGTATTTAGTTCTACAGCATATTTAAAGTTTGCATAATCGTCGTAAACATAGATTGTATTTTGACTTTTTAGATAGATAAGATTTCGATAACTATGAATTTTCTCAATCGATTGGTCATCATTTTTAAGATAAATTTGTTTGGACGTTAAAATAGGTTTTTGCATCTGATAATTATATTGTACCAGTTTATTTTCGATCATATCATAAAACCAACAAAATTGATTGTCTACAACTCGTAGGGCAATTGGTAAATAATCACTTGTATTAAATTTGATAGGATCTTGTATTGGGCTTAAGTTTTCATCAAGAATATTTAATCGATTGAAATTTGTATACGCATATAAACGCAATGGATTACTTGTGTCTACTGTCAACAGAATATTTTTAAGATCTACAATTCTATTTTGTTTATCAGTTGTAAATCTTTTTTCTATTTTAGAATCAGATATAAGGTAAATAGAATTATTTAAATCAGTATCTACTGTTTTTACAGTTTGATTATTAATGATAATAGAATCTTTTAACTCAAAATTTTGTGAAAAACAAATTGAGTATATCGATAAAAATAGAATGGTATATATAACTCTCATCTAATTGAAAATAACTTCGTAACCAAATCTACAAATAGATAATAGGATAACCAAGATAAAGATGATACGAATAAATTTATTTCCTTTATTTATTGCTAGTTTTGCACCAACAAATCCTCCTAAGGCGTTACAAATAGCCATTGGTAATGCTATCTTCCATATAATTTGTCCTTTTATTAAAAATAAACAAATAGAACCAAAATTGGTAGCAAGGTTTATTAATTTGGCATTTGTACTTGCTTTTAGAAAATCCATTCCTAACAATGTGATAAATCCTAAAATAAAAAATGTTCCAGTCCCAGGACCGATAAAACCATCATAAAATCCAACAATTATACTAACGATACAACCATTTATTATGACTGTTTTTGGAGATAGTTTACGTTCTTTTGCTTGACCAAAATCTTTTTTGAATATCGTGTAAATAGCTAATAATATCAAAATTACAAGAAGTAAAGGTTTTATGAAATCATTGCTAACCACAGTTAGTAATTGAGAACCCAAGAAAGCCGAAATAAATGAAAAGAAAGCCATATAACAAAATAACTTCCAATCTATTTTTACCTTCTTTAAGTATTGAATTGTTGCTGTTGCTGTTCCACTAAATGCCGGAATTTTTAAAGTACCTATAACTGTTGAAGCAGGTAAATTTGGTAAAAAAGCAAGAGATAAAGGTGTTTGTATCAATCCGCCTCCACCAACAATAGAATCTATAAAACCAGCAAAAAAAGCTGCTGTACATAGGTAAAATAAAATTTCTATTTCCAATTCATAAAATTTCAGTAAATGTATAAATCAAAAATGGTATTTATAAATCAAGTTATCTAAACTTTTTAAAAATTATGTTTATTTTTTGAGCAATTGCTTCGCACCGTGCTTTCTGCTATATCTTTTTTGATTGGTCATTGAGCAAAGTCGAAATGCAATGACCAATCAAAAAAGGATGCCGCGTCAATCACTATTGCAAATTCGAGAAAAAAATAGTTTGAACAATTACAATTGATATAGTTAAATATTTTCTAGTATTACAAGATATTTTTACTTCATTTATCATTTAATAACTAAATATCATTTCCTAAATTTGGGATATGAAAGCAAGTTTTGAACAATATAGATTAAAATTTAAAAATCCAAGTGGAACTTCACGAGGAATATTAACTGAAAAATTGACCTATTTATTAACAATAGAAGAGGAGGGAAAAGAATATTTAGGAGAATGTGGTTTGTTTGAAGGTCTTAGTTTTGATGATAGACCAGAATATGAACAAAAATTACAATGGGCTTGTGAAAATATTGATTTAGGAATTGAACTTTTATGGAATCAATTACGTGAATGGCCTTCTATTCAGTTTGGTTTAGAACAAGCATTCCAAAGCATGTCTATCAATCGTTATAATGATGATTATACAGATAAATTTAATCCAAATTTATACGAATCAGCTTTTTCTACCGGAGATAAAGGAATTCAAACCAATGGATTAATCTGGATGGGTTCTATAGATTTTATGAGAGAACAAATTCAAGATAAATTAGCCAAAGGTTTTAAATGTATTAAGATAAAAATTGGAGTTGATTGGGAAAATGAACATAAAATATTACAACAACTACGACAAGAATTTTCTGCAAAAGAATTAGAATTACGTGTTGATGCTAATGGAGGCTTTTCTTTTGAAGAAGCAAAAGTTGTTTTACAACAATTGGCTGATTTGGAAATTCATTCTATCGAACAACCAATAAAAGCTGGTCAAATAGAAGAAATTTCAGAATTATGTGCTGCTACACCAACACCAATTGCTCTGGACGAAGAATTAATTGGTATTGTACACGAAGAAGATAAATTTAAACTTTTAGAAAAAATTAAACCTCAATATATTATTCTAAAACCAAGCTTGGTTGGAGGAATTAGAGGTTCATTGGAATGGATAAATGCAGCAGATACTTACGAAATACCTTTTTGGATTACTTCTGCTTTGGAAAGTAATGTTGGATTGAATGCGATTGCACAATGGACTGCTATTTTATATCCAGAAATGCCACAAGGTTTGGGAACAGGCGGTTTATTTACAAATAATTTCCTAAGTCGTTTAGAATTAAAAGGAGAGTTTTTATATAGAAATAAAGCATAATGAATAAATTATTTTATCTTATTTTGACAACAATTACTTTATTTAGTTGTCAGTCAGCAAAACATTTATCAAATAAAGATGATATAGAAAAATATCAAACAGAATTAGCAGAATCATATACTAATCCTGATACAACACCATTGGTAGATGAAGAAAGAACAAACTTTCATGGAATCACATTTTTTCCAATCAATGATAAATATACAGTCAAAGCTAAATTTACTCCAATTAAAGACGGAAAAGTAATTCCATTTCCTACATCTGCAAAAAAAATAAAGCACTACAAGGAATATGGAACTGTAGATTTTGTAATTGATGGTCAGCCACAAAAGTTAACTGTCTATCAATCTTCTCCAATTATGGAAAAATATAAAGAAAGTTTATTTTTACCTTTTATGGACGAAACAAATGGAGTAACATCCTATGGAGGAGGACGATATTTAGATTTGAGTACAAAAGATTTAGGTAAAAAATCAACTGAAATTATTTTAGATTTTAATAGAGTATATAATCCATATTGTGCTTACAGTAAACATTACAATTGTCCAATCCCTCCAGCTAATAATGTTCTAGATATAGAAATTAATGCTGGTGTAAGTTATCATAAATAAAATGTTGTATTTAGATTTTTCTCAAACTATTTTCAATCCACAAACTATTATTCCTAAAAATGATTTCGAAGAATCCGTAAAAGTATTTTTAATGGATTGGTTTTCAGATTCAGAAGTAATGATAGCCCATACTTCAGGGTCAACAGGAACACCAAAAGAAATAATTCTTACCAAAGAAAATATGCGTAAAAGTGCAAATATGACAGCAAAATATTTACACTTACAAAAAGGAAATACAGCGCTGCTTGCTATGCCTGTAACTTATATCGCAGGAAAATTGATGTTAGTTCGTGCAGTAGAAGTAGGATTAAAACTAATTTGTATAGAACCAACTTCTCATATATTCTTAGATCTTATCAATAAAGGAATTAATGAGAATTTGTCTATAATTGATTTTGTAGCTTTAACTCCAATGCAAGTCGAAAAATCATTAGACTTTGTTTCAAAATGTAACAAACTAATTATTGGAGGAGCTCCACTTTCTGACAAAGTGAAACAAGAATTATCATTGTATGAGAATCAGATTTATGAAACTTATGCAATGACAGAAACAATTACTCATATCGCATTCAAACAAGTTAAAAACAAACGTTATACAAATGTTGAAAATGTTTTTGAAGCATTTGATGAGGTTAAAATTTCTCAAGATGAACGAGGTTGTTTAGTCATCAATACTCCTTATGACAATCTACAAGTTGTTACCAATGATATTGTTGAAATAATTGATACTAAAAAATTCAATTGGATTGGTCGTGCTGATAATGTCATAAATTCTGGGGGAATAAAGTTATTTCCAGAGCAAATAGAAGGAAAATTAAAACCTTTTATAACAACAGATTTTTATGTAACATCAAAGAAAGATGAATTATTAGGAGAAAAATTAATTCTTGTAATAGAAGGTGAGGAGAGAAGTATGAATTTTTCAGATGTTGATTTATCAAAATACCAACTACCAAAAGAAATTCTATTTATAAAAGAATTTACAAGAACTGAAAGTGGAAAAATTAAAAGACAACAATTTAATTAAATATAATTTTTAATTAGAAATTTTTTAAATAAAATTATAAATTTAGGTCACTATGTAACGATATATAATTATCTTACATAGTGACCAATTTTATATCTATGAAAAAAGTTTTATACATTATTCTGACCTCTATTTTTTTATTTTCTTGTGTTTCTCAAAAAAAGATGAATACAGAAAAAAATATATTAATCCTAAAAGATAGCTATTGTAAACCACCTGAAAATTATAATTACGAACAATTAAAGATTTCATATAATTCTGATTCAATTATTAATTCAAATACTGATTTGAAAAATTATTTTTCAGATCAGAGTGTTTTAATTTTAAATGCTTTAGATGCTACTTCTGAAGTTGATAATATGATTAAAATAAAAAATGATACAACAATTAATTCAAGATTAAGAATTTTAGAATTAAAGAATATCATAAATAATAAAATAACAATGATTTCTACAGAATTAAATGCTGTTGCTGCGGAATATGATTGTGAAGGAGAACGTGTAGATCAGATGGCTAATTATGTTCAAAATATTAATGATAAAAAAAATAATTTTTTGGTGATGTCTTCTATTATTACGGGTGCAGCAACAAGTATTGCAGGAGGAATTATAAAAAATAACGATTGGCAAAATACTGTTGGTATTGGAGGAGGAATTTTAGGAGCAGGACTTGGATTAGCGACTTTTAATCCTAAAGGAAAAAAAATAGAATTTGAGCACGAAAGAAATTTATTAAGAGATATTTGGAATGAAAAATTAGAAACTCCAAATTTTCCTCCTTTTGTATGGTATATGTTTACAGAGAAAAAGTTTGCTAATAATGAACATGGTTTTTCTATTTTGCAAAATACAAAACAAAGATGGTTAAAATTAAATTTCAACGATGATCTTAATGAAGCAAACTCTTCTGTTGTTTTTTCTAATGGAGGAAAATATACAGCATCAGATTTAAGAAATAGAGCAATTATGCTAAATCAAATGCAATCTGTTGTAAGAACTATTTTTCAAAATATTAATTACTTGTTATTAGATTTAGACAAATTAGTACTGAAAAAATAAGTTTATAATTTATTAATTGTTAAAAATTGAGGAGATTGTTCATTAGATATTTTACCATTTCTAGCAAAATCAGCCCATATTTTTCTCATTAACTTCCCATTTTCGAAAATATAATTCCATGAAATATCTTTTATCATTTCTGCATTTTTCCATGCTTTTTCGTTAGCAAAAATCAATGGTAAATCAATACAATGTCCTGCAGCTAAGTCAGCTCCTTTTATTAATGGAGAAATTGTATAATAATAAATATTTCCGCCAGCTTTACTATAATCATTTGCGAATTTTCTACAAGGATTTTTGTAAATGGAATTTGTTATTCCATTAATCAACTTATCAGTTATAAAATTATTGATTATATTATTCTTATATTTTAAATAAAAATTGGTAGTTTTTAGGAAAAAGGATGCTTCTTCGGTATTATTACCTATTAAAACATCATATTTATTTGCATTTTTATCCCAGGCCTGCTGCATTTCATCCTCATTTGGTAAAGGATTAAAACCGTACTCTAAGCCAAAAGGCATAAATGCTTTTAAACCAAATCGAAGAAGTGGAGGTCGATTATTATTTTGTGTATTTAATAGTTTTGAAAGATCAGAATCATTTTGAACATTAGCAGTTTCTTTTGAAAAATATTTATTTAGTTTTTCTTTTTGTGTTCTTAGAGAAAGTGGGGCACTATGTATAATAGCTCTTTTAAATAAATTATTAGCTTTTTCTATTCCTAACAAATGTGTTACAGCATCCCCACCAGCAGATTGTCCCATAATAGTTATATTATTTTGATCTCCTCCAAAAGCTGCTATATTTTCTTTAACCCATTTCAATCCTTCAATAATGTCTAATAAACCTAAATTAGCTTTTCGTTTATCATAACCACCAAGAAATCCAAAAATTCCAAGTCTAAAAGTAAGTGAAACTACAATAATATTTTGTTCGTCTACCCAAACTGAAGGATCTGAGGTTCCAATAGAACCAGCTCCATATTCATAAGAACCACCATGAATCCACACAACAACAGGTAAATTATTATTGTTCTGAGAATTATCTGGGATTGTTATTGTTAAATATTGAGGAGATTCATCAAAATGGCAATCATTTATATCAATTTTTTCTAGATATTTATCTGTTAATTCACTTGGGTTTTGAGGACACATAACAATTTTATCAGAAATAAATTGTTCATTTTGTACAGGAATAGGGTTATGATATCTTTCTGATTTTGCGTAGCGAATATTTTTAATAAAAGTGACATTATTTTCTTTTATTCTAGAAAAATCTCCAACAGAAGTAGGATAAATAATTGAATTAGACATAGGTTTTTATTATCTATAATAATTGGGTTAATTGTTTTATAAAGATATAAAATCATTTAATAAAAGAATCCATCTTAGGTACATAAGATGGATTGAAATTTAATATATTGTTATTTTTAATTATACAAATATCACTCTGAACTGTGAAATTTCTAAAAAATATTATTCGAGAGAATTAAAATGAAATAAATTAATAAAAGAATTAGTTTAAATAATTTTAATAGATTAATAAAGATTTTATTATTTCTTTAGAATAATCCCTTGGCTTTTATCTCTAAATATTTATTAATAATTCCAATAGTTAATTCTTTAGGTTCGCAATAAATGGTTAAAATTCCGAATTGATTTAATCTGTTAATGATTAATTCTTTGTCATAATTAAATTTTTCAGCGATTACATTATTATAAATATCTGTTGTCGTTTTTGCTTTTTGATGAGCTAATTTTTTTAACTCCGTATTTTTAAATAAAATCAATACAACAACATGAGATTTTTTAATTAATTTTAGGTAAGGCATTTGTCGCTCTAAAGCATCTAATGTCTCAAAATTTGTATAAATAAATAGAAGAGAACGTTGAGTAAGTTTTCGTTTCATAAAAACATACAATTGCCCAAAATCAGTTTCAAGAAAATTTGTATCAACATTGTACAATTTTTCTAAAATCATAGGCATTTGATAATTTTTTCTATCAGCAACAACAAAATCCTTAATTGAATTATTAAAAGTAATTAAACCTGCTTTCTCATTTTTTTGAAGTGATATATTGGCTAAAACTAGACTAGAATTAATTGAATAATCCAATAATTTTAATCCATCAAAAGGCATTCGCATAGTTCTTCCCAAATCAATTACAGAATAGACTGGTTGTGATTTTTCTTCTTGAAATTGATTTACCATTAATTTATTCGCTTTTGCTGTAGCTTTCCAATTGATTAATCTATATTCATCACCAATGTTATAATTTCTTATATTTTCAAATTCTGTATTTGTTCCAATTTTTCGGATTCTTTTCATTCCAAATTGATTCTGTAATTTAGCCGTTGAATATAATTGGAATTGTTTTAGTTGTAAATATGATGGATAGGATGGAATAGATAAATTTTCATTACTTTGAATTCTCTTTTCGATTAGTCCAAAAACTGAAATAAAAACATTTGTTTTTCCAAAATCATAAGATCCTCTTTCTGTCGGTTTTACAGTATATAAAAATTGTGTTGCTTCTTTTTTAGCAAGATGTTTTTTAAATTCTAAATTTCTTATTTGTAATTGAATAGGAAGTTCTTCTATAATCCTTAGATATAAGGGAAATAGATAATTACTTTTTACATGTAATTTCAAATCATTTTTGTCTCCATTAGATAGACGTTCAGGATATTCTCGTATAATTTCTATTGAATTTTTCACTAAAAAAATAAATAGAATATCCATTAAAATGATTATTACAAGGATGAATGCAATAGCATTTGTTATATAGAAAAATATAGGTACAAAAAAACTAATCACATAACAAAATGCAATAAAAAATCCTATGTAGAACAAACGATTTGTGAGAAAAATACTTCTAAAAACATTCATTAACGTGGAATTTCTACGCGATCAATAATTTGTTGTATAATTTGTTGTGTTGTTATTCCTTCCATTTCTTTTTCAGGAACTAAGACAACACGATGACCTAAAATTGCATGTGCAACCTGTTTTATATCTTCAGGAATTACGAAATCTCTTCCATTAATAGCAGCATTAGATTTAGAAGCATCTAATATAGCTATAGAAGCACGGGGTGAAGCACCGATATACAAAGATTGATCAATACGAGTTTGATGCACAACTGTTGCAATATAATTTAATAATGATTCGTGTATAAAGATTGATTTTATTCGCTCTTGAAATTCATTAATATCATTACCATTAATTACCTTATGAACTAAAGTAGTTTTATCTATATTTTTACGGTCTTGTTGCTCTTTTAATAATTCTATTTCATTTTCTAAGGATGGATAATTTACAAAAATTTTAAACATGAAACGATCTAATTGGGCTTCTGGTAAACGATAAGTACCTTCTTGTTCAATAGGGTTTTGTGTTGCCAAAACTAAAAATGGAGGTTGTAAAGGATAAGTATTTCCATCAACTGTAACTTGTTGCTCGGACATACACTCGAACAAAGCTGCTTGTGTTTTAGCAGGAGATCGGTTAATTTCATCAATTAAAATAATATTTGCGAAAATTGGACCTTTTTTAAATTCGAATTCATTAATTTTTGAATTCAAAATAGAAGTTCCTATTACATCAGAAGGCATTAAATCTGGTGTAAATTGAATACGATTAAATTCAGCATTGATTGTTTTAGCTAATAATTTTGCCATCATTGTTTTCGCAACACCAGGTAAACCTTCTATAAGTGAATGACCGTCTGATAATAAAGTAAGAATTAATTGATCTATAACATCATCTTGTCCAACAATTACTTTTTTTAATTCCTTTTTTACAGCTTGCATTTTTTCTTGTACATCTGTAAAATCGATTCTATTTTCTATTTGTATTGGTTGATATGTATTTTCGTTCATGAGATATTTGCTTTCTGTTTGTAGTTTTCTATAATTTGATATACATTTTTTAAATCATGTATAGTTGGATGTTGTTTTTCGTAACTATTTTTTATTATAAGAAAATCATTTAGACATTCTTCTTGTGAAATATTTGCTTTTTGAGCAACAAGTTCTATAAATTTTTTATTCATGAGATCATCAGTTTCAATCATAAAACTTTTTCTCAATTGATAGAGAAAATAATCAATTTTCTTATTTATGATATCTTTTGTTTCACCATTTTCTTGATAAAGTGAAGATATTGTTTTAGCAAACTCTAAACTATGATTTTCTTCTTTTTCTATAATTGGTATAATTCGTTGTTCTCTTTTACTTTTAAAAATTAAAAATAAGAAAAGAAGAATCAACAAACTTATCCATGAATATTTTAAAGCAGGTTGGGACATTATAAATCTCATAACAGATGTATTTGCTGCTCCTGCATAAGTTTTTTCTGTATTATACCATAGAATGGTTTTCCCTTTCAAAGATTGAAAAACAGTTTTAGAATAAAAATAACTATCTTGATTAAGAAGATAATAATTTGAAAAATAAATAGGTTCTGTGTGATATAAAAAGTATCCTTTCGCTTTATTTGGTTGATATTTTATAAAGTTAGGATATGATTTATTGTTAATATTAATTGTTCCAAGAACTTCATGATTTCTAGCATTATATTTTTCTATATAATGATGTTGAATATCTTTCTTATTACTGATTAGATACTTATCTTTTAACGACAATTCAAAATTCCCTTTAATATCTTTATATGCTGTATATATAGTATCGTCTGTATTATCTTGATAATCTGAAATAAATACAATTCCTCCATTTTTTACTAAATCAGAAATGTACTTTTTTGAAATAGAATCTAAAAAAACTTCTTTTCCTATAATAACAAGAGCGTAATCGCTTGCCTTAGTTTTATCAATATTCAATTCAGATATTTTCTCTAAATCTTTTATTTTTCCTTTTGAAAGATTCCCTATTTCTTTATGTGCAATATATAAACCGTAAGGATCTTTACTATTTTGATCAAGAGTGATTTCCCATGATTTTGGTAAAGAAAAATTTAGTTTAGAATAACCAAAGAGCATTAAAAAAATTAGAACAAAAATTCCAATTATAATAACTAAATTATTTTTCATGCAATTATTGTTTCATTAAATTGGTTAAACATAACTTTAAGATTTTTATAATCATCTTCATTAATAACAAATTCACCAAACCAAACTTGATTAAAAATTCTTGTATTTTCTTGAAAATCTAGTTTATTCTTTTCATTTTTTATTTGATTAATAAATTGTTGATTTGTTTTTTTTGGATTCCATTCAATTATACCATACTTATCCAAATTTTGTAAGTTTTGGTAATGTAAATAACGTATTGCTAAAGGATAATTATTATTGTTTTCAGCTTTAGAAATCAATTCATTTAAATTAATATTATTTAAATTTTGTTCGATGTAATTAAAATCAGTTTCTTCACTTATTTTGCGTGCATTTTGTTTTAATAAGCCACCATTTTTATAAATGCGATAACCAACGAATAAAATAAATAGAATAACAATAGTATAAAAGATAAATACCCAAGGTAATTTTGCTAAAAATGATAAAATATAATTTAATATATTAGATAAAAAGTTAGATTTTTCTTTAGGAGGTTGTACATCATTATAATCAAATGTTTTTGATGAATATTTATGTTTAAACGCTTCGAATTCTTCTTTTTTATCTTGAGCAAAAAGAATAAATTGGGTAAATAATAATATAATAGTCCAGAATGTTTTATTCTTCCTCATTCGTGTTCGATAAAATAGGATTAGACATAGAATGATTTTTTCTATTTTTTTTGATAGGATAAATAACGTAATACCATACAATCAAAACAATGGATAATAGGATTACAGCTAGACTTAAAAATAGATTAATATCATACAAACGAGTAATAAATCCCTCGATAAACCCTGCAAGCATAAAAAATGGAATTGTACTAACTAATATCATTACAGCTTCTTTACTTTTTAAGATTAAAGATTTTTTACGTGAATAAGTTTTTGGAAACATAAAACTATTACCAAGCATTAGCCCACAAGCTCCAGCAATTATAATAACAGATATTTCTATAGTACCATGCATCCAAATTGCTGTCATGGCTTTTCCTAAAACCCCTTCTTTAAAAAACATATAATGGAATGCACCTAACATAATTCCATTGTTAAATAAGATATATCCAGCTCCAATACTAAAAAATAAACCTAATGTAAATGCATAAAATGCAACTTTTATATTGTTGACAGTAATTGCAAGTGTAGAACCAGTTTGACTTCCAGATTTATAAATAGCAGCAGGATCACCATTTTTAATGTTAACTAATGTTTCTTCTACATAATCTCTTCCTAAGATAAGACTTGTGAAATCTTGATCGTAATGAGAAGATATTATTCCTATGAGAACGGCAAAAGAAAAAATCAAAAAAGAATACAATAGCATTTTATGATTTTTGTAGATAACATTAGGAACGTCATTTTTAAAGAATTGAATGAATTGATTACTCGAATTTCTTTGGTCTTTATATATGGATTGATGAGCAAATAATGCTAGCTCATTTAAGTATTCTTTTGTTTTACTTTTTGGATAAAATGTTTGAGCAAAAGCCAAATCATTCGTAATTTCGATGTAGTTTTTAGACAGAATATCTGGATGAACATTAATTTTATTTTTCAAATTATGTTCAATATCAGACCATTTCGCCTTATTTTTATCAATAAAATGAGCTTCTCTCATTGTAGAGGGGTTAATTAGTAATTCAAATATATGAATAAACTTTTAGTCAATACACCTCAAAATGTGCAAATTGAATACAATATAGCTTCTGTAGGTAAACGTATATTAGCTTATATTATAGATATTATTATTCGTATCTTTTTGGTGATTGCACTTTATTACTTTTCAACTCTTATTCCCATAAAAGATAAATGGTTTACCTATGGTATTTTTAGTTTACTTGGATTCATTTTCTTATTATATCCTTTGGTTTTAGAAATTTTAATGAATGGACAAACTTTTGGAAAATGGTTGATGAAAATTAGGGTATTAAGAATTGATGGGAATAGAGCAAATAATTTTGATTATTTTTTACGATGGGTAATTGGACTTGTAGAATTATATTTATTTACAGGAATAATCGCATTAATAACAATCATTATTAATAAAAAACATCAACGTTTAGGAGATATTGTAGCTAATACTTGTTTAATTGATCTTAATCCTAAATTGGATTTATCTCAAACGATATTTGAAAATATTTCTGATACATATAAAATTCGTTTTCCTGAAGTTTACAAGTTGTCTGATAGAGATATAAATATTGTAAAGGATAATTTTAATATTGCAATGAAAAAGAATGACTATGATATTCTTTTAAAACTAACAAGAAAATTAGAAGAAATTATGGATGTAAAGAGTGATGGTTTAGGTAATATAGATTTTATTCAAATTATTATTCAGGACCATTACCATTATCATAAAGATAAATAGAAAAAACTCAAGATTAAGATTAATTAATTCTTGAGCTTTGTTTTTTAGTTATTTACTTTTATTTTGATTGATTTACTAGTTTTTATTCCGTTAATAGGGGTTTGAATATAGTTTATAATATACGTTCCTGCATTTTCAATTTTATAACTTTTATTGATGGAAAATTTTATACTCTCGCTAGTTCCAGGTTCTAATGTATGATATGAATTACTTGGAGGAGGAGTAATTCTCTTAACCATAGGGCCAATGTATTTAATATCATTACCTTTAGTGTCTTTTATTGTTAAAAAATCACTTATCATTCCTTCAAATGGAGTATGATATTGAGTAAATTTTATAACTTTTGAAGTTGGATTTGTTACCGTAAACTCTAAAGTAATAGTATCTTTTATATTATAATTGTTTTGTGTAGCTTTTAAAGAAGAAATTAATTTACTAGATGAAATAGAATTTTCTGTTTGCTCGTGATTATTTATTTTATTAGAGTTACATGATATCATTGTAAATGATAAAATAGACCCTAAAACGATTGTTATTGTTTTTAAATTCATTTGTAGTTAAAATGTGTGATTTGATATTTAGTTTATTGTAATATTAGCTCTATATTTTTATGAGATTTAAAGATTTCGATAATGATTTCAAAATACGTTTTACCTTTATTTTCTTGTAATTCTTTTAAATCTATTTTAATTTTTTTTACATTATATTTTTCTGGTTGAGAAATTTTACTTTCATAATAAATTTTGGTTGTTTCATAACCTAATGATTTTTTACTTTCTTCTGAGTTTTTCCATAGTATAGTAATTTTGTCTAACCCAAATAAATCTCCATATCCACCATAAAGTAAATCATCTAAGGCATCTAAACTTTCTCCTAAATTCCAATTTTCATTTTTCATGAACAATCGATTTATTTCTTGATAAAAATCTGAAATTGAGTGAATTTTGTTTCCTTTAATTTTATATGTTTTATGGTTCATGTAATACAATTAAAAAATCTAGATTAAGATACAATATTATTGATGAACTGAGTGATGTAAAAAATATTTTCTTTTTATTTTGAGTATCTTTACCACAAAAAAATGGAATGTCCTTGTTGTTCAGGAAAAGAATATAAAGATTGTTGCGAACCTTATCATAAAGATGAGTTTTTACCTAAAACACCAGAAGTTTTGATGCGTTCTCGTTATTCAGCTTTCTCACTTCATTTGGTAGATTATTTAGTAGAAACTACACATCCTAGTAAAAGGCCGTATCATTCTAAAAATGAAATAGATCAATGGTCAAAACAAAATACTTGGTTAAAATTGATTGTTGTAAAAGCTTGGGATAGTTATGTTCATTTTAAAGCCTACTACCAAGATCATTTAGGTGATTTTTATGAGCATGAAGAATTATCTGCTTTTCAAAAGGAGGGAAGTAAATGGTATTATGTTGATGGAAAATTTGACTTATAATTTTAATATTTACTTCTTATTACAAGTTTTGCAATAGTTATAGAATAAAATCCTTACAAAAACCTAACATCATAAAAATAGGATGGTTAATTTTAACCATCCTATTTTTATTTAAGCTCTAACTTTAGTTTTTAGATTAATTCGTTGTCCAACTTTTGGTTGAGTTCCAGAATCCATTCTATTGTATTTATAAAGTTTACTAACTTTTACACCAAATTTTTGAGAGATAGAATACATATCATCTCCTGGTTGAACTTTATAAGAATAATCTGATCCTTTAGATTTTTTGTTTCCGAAAAATACAATTTGGCCATCTCTTAATTTTGTTCCCATTTCAATTTCATTGTAATTGGCAATGGCAGAAGGAACGATGTTGTATGTTTTTGAAATAGAAGATATTGTTTCACCAGCTTGTGCTACAATATATGGTATATTGTTTTTGTGTCTTTTGATACGTAAAGATGGATTTTGAGGTCTTGTCTCGTAAACAATTGTCTTGGTATTTTCGGTAATTGTTTCTTTGGTTGGAGTAAGTTCTTCTATTGTAGAATTCTTAGCAACAAGAACCTCATCTTTTTTATGATGTTTTTTAGTTTCGAGAGGTTTTTTAGCATTATTAGCTAATAAAATATCATCTTGATTATTATAAAGAGTATATAATTTAGCATATACTTCTTTGGAATCTATATTGTCAAATTGATCAAGATTATATTTTTCTATTCTCGAAATTAATTTTGAAGGATATTTAGGGTCTGTTGCATAACCAGCTCTTTTTAATCCATTTGCCCAAGCTTTGTAATCTGTAGGATTTAGGGTAAATAATGATTTGTAATAAGGTCGAAGTGCAAGGAATTTTGAATGATCTCTGTAACTTTCTTCAGTTGAATTGTATTTACGGAAACATTCTCCTTTTGCATCATCATCATGATAAACTCTTGGTTTGTCTAATGGCCATTCTTCAGGTCCCTTACATTTTATTCCGAAATGGTTATTCGCCTGGTCTGCTAAACGACTTTGTCCTCCACCAGTTTCTAATAAGCCTTGAGCTAGAGTAATACTAGCAGGGATTTTATACATTTCCATTTCTTGTACCGCTAAAATAGCATGTGTGCGAATGTAAGTTATGTCTTTACTTTCTTGTGCTTTGGATACAATAAAAGTTAGTAAACCAAAAACATATAGTAACTTTTTCATTCTATGATATTTTTATTCTTTTTTCTTAAAAAATTGTTCATTCCTTCAATTCCTTGTAACCCTCCAGTATGAACGAGTAGGATAGAGGAATTGTTTTTAAAATAGTTTTTCTTGATTAAATCAGCTATTCCAAACAACATTTTTCCCGTATAGATAGGATCTAACTGAATTCTATTTAAATGTTTAAAACCATTTATAAAGTTAATTAATTCTTCGTTAACTTTTCCATATCCACCAAAATGATAATCATTAAAAATAGTGAAATTATTTTTTGATGTAAGTTCTTGAATATCTTTAGTTATAAAATCTCCTTTCAAACTAGGAAAACCAAGAATAGTTTGGTGATCAGCAGAACTTTCAATCAAACCAGTTATTGTTCCGCATGTTCCTATTGCAGATCCTAAATAATCATAATTAAAACATTCATTATACAAAATTTCTTTACAACCTTTTATAGCTAAATCATTGGTTCCTCCTTCTGGAACAATGTAAGCATTTGGAAATTTTGATTTTAATTGTTCTAGAAAACTTAATTCATGCTTAGTTCTATATTCTTCTCGAGAAATAAAATAAAGTTGCATTCCATATTGTTTAGCAAAACGAAGTGTAGCATTTTCGTTGATTTTATTTTCTAACTCTTCTCCTCTAATTATTCCAATTGTTTCAAAACCATATAATTTTCCTGCAGCAGCAGTTGCAGCAATATGATTAGAAAATGCACCTCCAAAAGTTAATAATTTTTTGAAGCCTAGTTTTTCAGCTTCAATTAAATTATATTTTAATTTTCGGTATTTATTACCTGAAATTTCAGAATGAATTAAATCTTCTCTTAAAATAGATAACTTAACATTTAAATCAGCTATTTTAGGTAGTTTTATTTCTTGTATTTCTGCTTTATAATCTTTCCAAATCATTTACAAATAGTTTAAGAAGCTATATAATTTACGATTTTTTAAATACAATAAATTACTTTCATTATCGTAAGCTTCTCTTTCAAAACTTATGTTTTTATAAGCTTCATATTTATTTTTGTAATGTATCAACCGAATAAAATACTCAATTAAATACCACGTATAAAAAAATATAACAAACATTTCTAATTGCTGTTTGATATGAATTTTTTCATGATTAACCAATGTTTTATTTAGTTTTAAACTTTTGTCTTTTAAGAATATGAATGGAAATAATGTTATTCCAATGAAATTCTTTCTGAATAAGTTTTTGCAAACAATAATAAACATTTCTTATAATCAATAATTTACAAAATTATTAAATAATTGAGGATAATCAATCTTTTCTCAGTATTTTTAATGCTTGTTTGATAATGAAGTTGAATTGATAATGGAAATTCAGAGCAATAATAATTTGTTCTGATGCAAATGGAGAAGAAATATGAAACAGTTTTTGGAAGGAGATTATTATTTATCTCCTGCGGGATATAGAATCTTTACAGAACAATATTTGAAAAGGAGAGGATATTGTTGTAAAAGTGGATGTAAACATTGTCCTTATGGTTATGATAAAAACACCGATAAAATAAATAAAAAAATAAAATGAAAATTACCTCAGCATTTTTAGCCTTAGTCGTTAGTTCTTGTGCTTTTGCTCAAATGAAATTTCCAGCTGTAAGTTCGCATGCAGAAATAGAACAAAAAGTTGGATTAACAGATTTTGAAATTGTATATAATCGTCCAAATGTTAACAATAGAGAAATTTTTGGAAAACTTGTCCCTGATGGAGAAGTATGGAGAACTGGAGCTAATGAGAATACTACAATTAGTTTTGATCAGCCAATAAAAGTTAACGGAAAAGAGTTAGCTGCTGGTAAATATGGATTATTTACTATTCCAAACAAAAATAGTTGGGATATAATTTTTTATAAAGAATCAAATAATTGGGGAAATCAGGTAGATTGGAAAGAATCGAATGTTGCTTTAAAAGTATCTGTTGTTCCAACAAAATTGAAAATTGAAAAATTAGAAACTTTTGAAATTCGTTTTACAAACGTAAAACAAAATAATGCAGATTTAGTTTTAGCTTGGGATGATATATCTGTTAAAGTTAATTTAGAGACTAATACAAAAGAAGCTGTTTTAAAAATGATTAAAGAAAATTTGAATTCAAATTCTTCAGCTCGAGATTTTTATAACTCTGCAAATTTTTATTACACAAATCGCTTAGATAGAAAACAAGCGCTAGAATGGATAAATACTGCAATTAAGAAAGATGCAAAAGTCCCTGGATATTTTAAGGAATTAAAAGAAACAATAGAAAAGGATAATTATTGATTTATTTTTAAAATAATAAAAATCCATTTAGAATATTCTAAATGGATTTTTTTATGACGATTATATTTTTAGGGCAATTGTTTCGCACCGTGCTTTCTCGTTCCTAATCTCTTTTGATTGTTTTTTAGTAAATATTGAATGTATCCAACCAAAAAAGGATTTTCACTTCAATCACTATTGCAGCTAATTACTTTTAAAAATTGAATTAAAATTGAATTAAAATCAAATTATTTTGTTATTAATTTTTGTAAATCTTCTGGCTTATCAGTTGTTATGTAATCAACTTTTTTATCCAATAAAGCTTGCATATCATTTTTAGTATTTACAGTCCAAGAGTTTACAATTAAACCTAATTTTTGAGCATCTTTCACCCAAGTTGGATTTTTTTCGAATAATGAAAAATGATAATCAATTCCATCAAAATTTAAATCTTTAGCTTCTTGGGGAGTTAAATCTCCTTTTAAGTAAGAAACATGACTTTTAGGATTATGAAGTTTCAATTGTTCACAGATATTTTTACTAAAAGAAATGTATTCAACTTGATCTTCCATTCCCAATTTTTTAACTAATTCGATAGAAGCTAAAACCGCACGATCTTCATTCTCTTTTGTCTTATGAGGTTTTATTTCATAAATCATTTTCAGGTTTGGATGTTTTTTTCCAGCAATTAAATAATGTTCTGCTGTAGGAAGAACTTCACCATTTTTTATTTTTAAATTTTTTATTTTATCAAAAGTATTACTTTCGATATCAACGCCTTGTATGTCGGCGTCGTGATTTACAACTAAAACACCATCTTTAGTTATAGAGACATCAAATTCAGTTCCATAAACTTTTATTTTATTAGACATTTCTAATGACTGAATAGAATTCTGAGCATTGTTTGGTGTATCCCAATATCCACGATGGGCGATAACTTTTGTTTGAGCATTAATCATAACAGTAGGTATAAACATTCCTACGAATAAAGCTTTTTTTACTAAATTTTTCATTATTTATTTGTGATTTTTTTTAAAATGCATATCTCAATCCGATTTGTATTTGATATGGATTACCAGAATAACTACTTGTTCCTGTGTTTGTGTTTACGTTATATTCAAATTCTTGTTTTTCAGCATTGAATTTTTTAATTGAATAAATATTTTGTTTTCCTAGATTTTTCGCTCGTCCCCATTCTTTATTCATTAAGTTGGCAACGTTAAAAATATCAGCAGAAATTTCTAAACTATGTTTATCTACAATTTTTATTTTTTTAGATAAACGTAAATCTACATAACCATAAAACCCATTAATACCTCCATTTCTTTCAGCTATCTTCCCGAAACTTTTACGAATATATTTCTTTGTGTTATTTTCAACATTAGGATTATCTAATATAGCTTGTATTCCAGCACGTAAATATTCTGGAGTATTCGGATTATTAATATCATAAATATAAGCTAAATCATTAGAGTTTACAAAATCTCCATTCATATTACCACTAACACCTAAAGAATATCGAGTTCCTCCGATAGCAGAAAATCGAACTCCTGCGTTTATCCCCCAAAATGTTGGAGTAGTTCCGTATATTACAACTTTATGACGAAAATGATTATCAGAATAAGTCATTTTACTTAAGTTTCTAGGATCATCTTTTACTAAAAGAGATAAAGTAGCTGAGTTAGCAACATTTCCATTGTATGAAGTGTTATCTTTTGTATCATTCCATGTATATGAAACAGATATTTGTCCTTCTTTATAATAGTTATATGTTCCATCAATAACAAAGGCATATTGATTAACTTTTCCATCACTAACCATTTCTAGTACGCGACCAATTTTATCACTTTTTCTACCTAACATCCAATCAGTAGCTCCATTTGTAGTATTAATAGAATTTGCAGGTACATATACACCACGATTATCTTCTGCAGCGATTCTAAAGAAAGGTTGATCGACCATATTTCTATCAACATACATATAGTTGTTTCTACCTAAAGACATATAAGCATGTGCTCCAACTTTGAAACGATTGCTAAAGAAATGCGTATATGAAGCATTTGCTTTGTACACAACAGGAACTTTAGCATCTTTTGAATTCATGTTTATAGTTGATATTTTAGGAATGTTTGGATTGTTGAATAATTCTGCTCCAGGTGCTGAGCTAGGGTTTTGTCTGTAACCAATAAAATCAGGTCTTGGAACTAAATCTCCTTGTACATCAATAGAAGCAACTCTAGTACCATCAAAAACCATGTTATTAATCATTGCATAGTTATTAATATCAGAACCAAAAATACCAGCTCCAAGACGTACAATATCTGTTTTATTTTCGTTTAAATCCCAAGTAAATTGGAATCGAGGTTGTACTTGAAATGTTTTTAAAACATTATCAGTTCTTAATCCAAGTTCATCATAAACTAATTGATTAAAGTTTCCTTTATTAAAATAATGAGTATAATCTAATCTTAATCCACCTATTAATTCTAATCCAGGAGCAAGTTTAGTCTGTAATTGTCCATAAACACCAGTAGCAAGAATATTTTGTTTTACTCTATTGTCTTCATTTAGATATACTTCTCTTGCGTAACGGTAAGGAGTTAAATTATCAAAGTTATCTAAACCAGTAAAGTAATAACGACCATTCATTTCACTTCCGTAAAGGGAATTCATATGTGTATACATCATATCAAACCCAAAAGTGTAATTTATTTTTTCTGTATTCCAATATAAGTTATCAGTAATTTGAAAAACATGATTATAAAAATTTTCGGGAGAATAACGTTGTCCACCAATTTGTATGTTTGTAAATACATCCTTTCCGTTAACATTAGATTGTACTCGTTCTACAATTGCACGAGGAATATTTGATTTAGGTAATTGGCTATTAGGTGTAGATTCTTCTGAAGTGTACAAATGTTGAACTTTTAATTCATTTGTTAATTTAGAAGATAGTTTAGATCGTAAACTTGCCATTAAGCTATTATCAACAGAGTTTACATCACCATAAACTTCATATAAATTTATAGAAGTATTATCACCTAATCCAAGATTATTTCTATCATTTACGTAATTATTGCGAATTGTTAATAAATTACGATCATTAATTTGCCAATCTAATCTCAAAAATAATGCATCAGTTCCTCTTTTACGATCAAATTGGCCAAACTGTGGCGAATTAGCAACACCGTATTTTCTTCTTGAAATATCAACGAAACGATCAAGAGAAGATTGACTTAAATTATATCTTGCTTCATCTTGTTCATTTCTAAGGTCAGCTATAATTAATGGTGAAGAATGTGCTTGATGATCCCATGCAAAGAAATAATGAAGTTTATCTTTGATAATTGGTCCTCCTAGTGTAAAACCATATTGATAAGTAGAAAATTTAGAATCTCTTTTATTTGCATTAATATCATAAGGACTAGATAACCAGTCAGTACGACCAAACATAAATGCACTTCCTGATAAAGTATTTGTTCCTGATTTAGTAACAGTATTTATAGTTCCTCCACCGCTTCGGCCATAAGTAACATCATAAGCGTTTGTTACAACAGCAAACTCACGAACGGATTCCATAGAAATAGAATATGGTCCACCGTTTCTATTTGTAGCCCCACCAGAAGTTGGATTTTTTGCAGTCATACCATCTATAGTAAAGTTTGTAGACGATGCTAATTGACCAGATAAATTACTTCCAGAGCTTAATGGTGATAGATCGATTAATGAAGTGAAATTTCTTCCATTAACAGGTAATCTCTCAATGTCTTTTGCTGTAACAGACGTAGAAGAGCCTATATTTTTTATTGTATTTTTTAATGAATTTGCTCTAACTTCTACACCTTCAATTTCTATTATTTCAGGGGAAGAATTTAGGTTAAAATCAATTTTTATATCATCACCAAGATTTAATTGATATCCATCTTTTATTTCTTCTCCATATTCGTTAGAGATAGCAGTAATGGTATAAGGTCCACCTAAAGGTAATTGTTTAAAATAGAACTCACCTTTTTCATTAGTAAATGTGGAAGTTGTAAAACCTGTGGATTCGTTTTTCACTTGTACAGTTACAGTATGTATTCCATTCCCATTTTCGTTGAAGACTTTTCCAGAAATAGAAGCTTGTGTTCCTTGTCCGTATACACAAATTGTGGTGGCGGTTAATGCAGCTAAAGTTGTAAATTGTTTTATCATCTAGTTAATGTTTATGTGTTTAATTTGGATGTAAAACTAATTTTTGGATATAAACTGAATGTTAAGGAAAAATAAACGTTAAGTTATCGTATTGTTAAAATAGTTAATAAATAGTTAAATCAAAATAAATCTTTCTAATAATTTATATTAGTGATTTTTCATGTTAAAATATGTTTTTTATTAAAACTTAATAAAACAGAATAAAATTATGTATATTAATAAAAAACAGAATAAAATTATGTTTTGTATTGTTTTTTAATTATTTATAGAAAAATATGAATAAATTTAGTCTTTTTTATTTGGATAATACATTTTAAATGTAGTAGATTTGTGCCAACGAAATAGTTTATAAAATTTACAATTTATCAAGAAAAGTGGAGGGAAATGGCCCGATGAAACTTTAGCAACCTGATTACACATCAAGGTGCTAAATCCATCCTTAATAGGGGAGATGAATAAAAACAAAATTCAATCAATCAATAATAATTTTATTAAAATTGGTTCATCTGTTTTTATTTAGACAGTTGGATCATTTTTTTTATCTACTTGTCTTGATATCAAAAACATTTTACAATTTAAAGATATGGCAAAGTTAAACATTGGTTTATTTGGTTTTGGAGTAGTCGGTGAAGGAATTTACAAGGTTTTAGAGGATAAACCTCAAATAAATGCTACAATAAAAAAAATAGTTATAAAAGATATAGATAAACCACGTAACGCACCAAAAGAATTATTTTCTACAAACGCAGATGATATATTAGATGATGAAGATATAAATCTTGTAGTAGAACTTATATCTGAAGCTGATGCGGCGTATTCTATTATAAAAAAATCCTTTAGTAAAGGAAAACATGTTGTTAGTGCAAATAAAAAAGTAATAGCAGATCATCATAGAGAATTATTAGAATTACAAGAAAAAAATAATGTTTCTTTTCTTTATGAAGCTGCGGTTTGCGGTTCTGTTCCTATTATTAGAAATCTAGAAGAATATTTTGATAATGATTTGTTAAATTATGTATCTGGAATTGTAAACGGAACAACTAATTATATTTTAACTAAAATGGTCAATGAGAATGAATCTTATCAAAATGCATTAAAATCAGCACAAGAAAATGGTTTTGCTGAAGCTGATCCAACTGCAGATGTAGAAGGTTTTGATGCTGCGAGTAAGATATCTATAATAACTCTACATGCTTTTGGTAAAAAAATAAATGTAGATGATGTTATAAGAAAAGGAATTACATCTTTACAGATTCAAGATTTGAAATATGCTAAAGAAAAAGGTTATACAATAAAGTTAATTGCTAAATCTCAAATAATTCCAGAAACTAACGAAATAAATTCGACGGTTTTACCAACGTTTATTCCTTTGGATAAAACAATTGCATTAGTTAACAACGAATATAATGGTGTTTTGATTGGAAGTTCTTTATCTGATGAACAATTTCTTTATGGAAAAGGAGCAGGGAGATTTCCGACAGCGTCTGCAGTATTAAGTGATATATCTGCACTTAAATATGATTATAAATATTCTATAAGAAAGTACGAGAATTCAGAAAAAGGAAAATTTAATCAATCAGGAATTGTGAAAATTTATCTTGGTTCTTCAATAAAATTAGATGATTATTTTGCTGTTTTTCAAGAAGTCGAAGAACGATATGAGAGTAAAGATTATAATCATATTATAGGTTTGATTGATATAAATAAATTAAAAGATAATAATTTTATTCATAATCCTAACCTTTCTATAATTGCTTTTGAATAAATTTCGTGAACTAATAGCAGTTAATTTATAAATTAATTGCTATTAGTTTTTTATTGATTTATCTAAGTATAAAATTAAAAGTTTTCTAAATAATGAATTCTTTAAATTATATTTGTCTAATGAATTCATTAGTTGAAGAAAACTATTTAAAAGCTCTATTTCATTTATCTAAAAATGGTAAAGGAGAAGTTAATGTTAAGGATTTAAGTAAGCATTTGGAAATAAAAATGCCTACTGTAAATAGTATGATGAAAAAATTAGCTGAAAAAGATTTGGTCATTTATGAGTCATATAAGCCCTTACGTTTATCTGAAAAAGGAATAATAAAAGCATCTTTGATTGTTAGAAAACATAGATTAACAGAAATGTTTTTAGTTGAAAAAATGGGATTTGGCTGGGAGCAGGTTCATGAAGTTGCAGAACAGATTGAACATATCCAAAGCCCTTTATTTTTTGATAAAATGGATGAGATTTTAAATTATCCTAAAGTTGATCCTCATGGTTCTCCAATTCCTGATAAAGAAGGAAATTTTGAAATTGTAAACTATAAAAAATTAGCTGAATTTAAAAAAGGTGATGAGGTAGAAATTTGTGCTGTAATTTATTCTTCAGAAGATTTTTTGAAATATTTAAATTCTAAAGATATTCAGTTAAATGATAAAATAAAGATTTTGGATTTGGAAGAGTTTGATGGAACAATGACAGTTGAATTCTCTCAAAAAGAGAATAAAATTGAAACTTTTAGTAATCATGTTACATTAAGACTTTTAGCAAAATAAAATATTTGAACATTAAAAAGCCAAGCATTTAGCTTGGCTTTTTAATATTATTCAGCTTTACCTTTTATTCTAAAGATTTTTCTAGAACTAACAGGATCATTAGAAGTGATAGTTACAGATTTATTAAAATCTCCTTTTACTCCTCCAGTAGAATATTTTATTACAATATCACTAGATTTTCCTGGTTCAATTGGTGTTTTAGCATATTCTGGTATAGTACAACCACAAGATCCAACAACACTTTTTAGAATTAGAGGTTTGTCACCTGTATTAGTAACTTTCATTTTAGAAGTTACTTCTGTATTCAATTTCAAATTACCAAATTGAATTTCTTCTTTTTCTAAAGTAAGTGTTTGTGCAAAAAGTGATGATACTCCTAATACAAAAGCACCTAAAAACATAATTTTTTTCATAATGATAATAAATTGTCATATCAAATATATGAAATATATATATTTTAAAATAATTATCTATCAAATAGATTTCTTAATTAATGTTAAAAAATCTATTTATAAAAAGTAAGTACCTAAAGATTCTAAATAATATTTCTATTATGATATGTATTCTTGATAAGAATTGTTATTTTTGCAGAACTTTATTTTTTTAAGAAATTACAAATGGAAATCGCATCAAAATATACGCCTCAAGAAGTTGAAGGAAAATGGTATGAATACTGGATGGAGAAGAAATATTTTAAATCTACTCCAGACCAAAGAAAAGCTTATACAATTGTAATTCCTCCACCAAATGTCACAGGTGTTTTGCATATGGGGCATATGTTAAATAATACGATACAAGATGTTTTAATTCGTCGTGCTCGTATGAGAGGATATAATGCTTGTTGGGTACCAGGAACAGATCATGCATCTATTGCTACTGAAGCAAAAGTTGTTGCGAAATTAAAAGAAGAAGGTGTATCTAAATTTGACATTGGTAGAGAAAAATTTTTAGATCACGCTTGGGATTGGACTCATAAGCATGGTGGAATTATTTTAGATCAATTAAAGAAATTAGGAGCTTCTTGTGATTGGGATCGTACTAAATTTACGATGGATGCTGATTTATCAGAATCAGTACAACGAGTATTTATTGATCTTTATAACAAAGGCTTAATTTATCGTGGTTACCGTATGGTAAACTGGGATCCAGAGGCTAAAACTAATATTTCTGATGAAGAAGTTATTCATAAAGAAAAAAATGGAAAACTTTATCATTTAAAATACCAAGTTGTAGGTTCTGATAAATATATAGTTGTAGCAACAACTCGTCCAGAAACTATTTTTGGAGATTCTGCTGTATGTATTAATCCTAATGACGAACGTTATGAATGGTTAAAAGGACAAAAAGTAATTGTTCCTTTAGTTGGTAGAGAAGTTAATATCATCGAAGATGAATATGTTGATTTAGAATTCGGAACTGGTTGTTTAAAAGTTACTCCAGCTCATGATACGAATGATTATGAATTAGGTAAAAAACATAATTTAGAGTTCATAGATATTTTTACTGATGATGCTAAATTGAATGATCATGGATTACAATATGTAGGAATGGATCGTTTCAAAGTTCGTAAAGAAATCGAGAAAGAATTACAAGAAAAAGATTTACTTGAAAAAGTAGAAGATTATACGAATAAAGTAGGAACTTCTGAAAGAACAGGAGCTGTTATCGAACCAAAAATTTCGAATCAATGGTTTTTGAAAATGACAGATCTAGCAAAACCTGCTTTAGATAATGTAATGAACGATACAATTAAATTTCATCCAGCGAAATTTAAAAATACATATCGTAATTGGATGGAAAATGTAACGGATTGGAACATATCTCGTCAATTATGGTGGGGACACCAAATACCTGCATTTTTCTATGGGGATGGAAACGAAGATTTTGTTGTCGCATTAACAAAAGAAGAAGCTCTTCCTTTAGCACAAGAAAAAACAGGAAATCAAACCTTAACAATTGATGATTTACGTCAAGATGAAGATGCTTTAGATACTTGGTTTTCTTCATGGTTATGGCCAATCTCTGTTTTTAATGGAATTAATGAGCCAGAAAATGAAGAAATTAATTATTATTATCCTACACAAGATTTAGTTACTGGTCCAGATATTATCTTTTTCTGGGTAGCTCGTATGATTGTTGCTGGATACGAATATAGAGATCAATTACCTTTCGAAAATGTATATTTCACAGGAATTGTACGTGATAAACAAGGACGTAAAATGTCTAAATCATTAGGAAATTCACCAGATCCAATTGAATTGATGAATGAATATGGTGCAGATGCAACTCGTATGGGAATGTTATTAACTGCTCCTGCTGGAAATGATTTACCATTTGATGTTGATTTATGTTTACAAGGACGTAATTTTGCTAATAAAATATGGAATGCTTTCCGATTAATTAAAGGTTGGGAAGTAAAAGAAGATTTACAACAATCTTCAGCTCAAGCTAAAGCTGTTGAATGGTTTGAAAATAAATTCCAACAAACCTTAGCTGATATCGAACATAATTATGATCAATATCGTTTATCAGATTCATTAATGGCAATTTATAAATTAATTTGGGATGATTTCTGTTCATGGTATTTAGAAGCTATAAAACCAACATTTGGAGAACCAATTGATGCAAAAACTTATCATGCAACAATAGGTTATTTAGAAAATGTATTAAAAGTTTTACATCCATTTATGCCTTTCTTAACAGAAGAAATCTGGCAATTAATAGCTGATAGAAACGAAGACGAAGCTTTAATTATTTCTGAATATCCAAAATTAACTTCATTTGATGAGGTAATTATTAAAAACTTTGAAAATACCAAAGAAGCAACAACAGCTATTCGTGGTTTACGTTCAGAAAAAGGTATGTCACCAAAAGAAGCTTTAGAAGTTTTTGCTGATGTAAATGCTGCTTCAGAAATTTTTGTTGATGTATTTTCTAAGTTAGGAAATGTTTCTAATTTCAATACAGGAGATAAGCCAGAGAAAGGTTTTGCTTTCCGTGTAGGAACATTAGAATTTATGATTCCGATGTCTGATAATATTGATATAGAAGCGGAACGTGAAAAATTAGAAAAAGATTTGGCTTATAACCAAGGGTTTTTAAATTCGGTTCGTAAAAAATTATCAAATGAAAAGTTTGTTGCTGGAGCTCCAGAACAAGTTATAGCAAGCGAACGTAAGAAAGAAGCTGATGCATTAGAGAAAATTTCTCAAATAGAAGAACAATTAGCAGCTTTATAAAACAACAACAAATTACATTTAACATAATTAAAAAAGTCACTTTCATTTGAAAGTGACTTTTTTAATTAAAATTCCCTGATTTTATGAGTATTCTAATTCAAATTTGAATAAATATCGAATTAGAATCCATAAATTTGATAAATTTAAAAAATAACAAGAATTAATGCAGTATTTGGAACTCCTTTGTATTGGAATTTTTACAGCTTTTATAGGATCATCTATTCCAGGATTATTAAACATGACTGTTGTAAAAATAGGTAAACAAGAAGGAACTAAAAGTGCCTATACATTCATGGCTGGTACTGCAATTACTATAGCTATACAAGTTTATGTTTCATTATTTTTAGCTAAGTTTATTAATTTTAATGATAATGTAACAAAATTATTTAGAGAAGGAGGATTACTTATCTTTGTATTAATTACAATTTATTTCTTATTCTTAGCTCCAAAGGTTGATGAGAAGAAAAAACGAAAAAAGTTGAATAATGATTATGTTGATCAAAAAAATAAGCTTGTCTATGGATTTCTGCTATCAGCTATAAATCTATTTCCTATACCTTTTTATGTGTTTTTTAGTGCAACATTAGTTTCATATAATGTTACAGTCTTTGGACAGCCTAATAGTTCTATTTTTACTTTTGGAGTTGTTTTAGGTTCAATGCTTATTTTTAGATTGTATTTAGCTTATTTTAAAAATAAATCAGAGGAAGATTCATTTGTACTAAAGAATATTAATTTTGTAATAGGAGGTATAACAAGTGTAGTTTCACTTTTTACGATTTATCAATTATTTTTTTCTTGATTTTTAAGGATTTAAATCTCCACTAGAATAACCTTTAAACTGTTTAAAATCTTTATCTTCAATAAATTAATAAAAAAAGAATTATCTTCAATAATGTGAAAGTTAATACTGTCTTTAATATTACCATATGTTTTAATTTCATCATATAAAGAATAAATATTTAATTTATTTTTTTCTTCTCTAAAATATATAACATAAAAATGATCTCTAGAATCTCCTATTGGGATAAAATAGTTTTTTGGTAAATTTTTACAATCACAATTATCAAGACTTAAAAAATACTTCTCATTACATTGAAATTCATATATTCTGTGATTATTAATATCTCTATATTTTTTGAAATCTTTCGAACATGATATCATTAATAGTAAAAAAAATAATATAAACGAATATTTCATTTAATTTAAATTCTTTTTTGGATGAGCATATTTTGTTAAATACTCAATCACTTCATTACATTCTTTTCCTTCAATAATATATTTTAGAATATCATCAATCAATCGGTCAATGATTTGAGGATTAAATTCGAATTTCTTTGCTAAATCAATACAAATTCTTTTTTCGTTTTGATGTATCTTGAAATCTGAAACCATTAATAAAACAGAATCATATAACATACTTAATCGAGTTATAAATGATTCTGGAAGAATAAAAGGTATATCTGTTTTTTCATTCAAAATATAGCTAACTTCTATAGCAGTAAGATTTTGCTGTTTCGCAATATCAGAAATAATTTTTATTTCATTTTCATGTAACTTTCCATCACTTTTTCCAAGAATGAAAAGGTTTTTTATATGGTATAATTTGTCTATTGTTGTCAATTTTTAAAATTTAGTTTTATTAAAAATAAACATATTTTATTAAAAAACAACTAATATTTATAGTTAACAAGCTATCTAAATTAGAGTGCTGATTTAATTATAATATTCAGAAAAAATTATTCAGTTATGTAATTAATAAAAAAAATAGATAAAATTATCATAGAGTAGATGTAAGGATTTTAATTAATATTTGGTTTATCCGTCTATCAATGTTATTTTTGTAAATCAAATTAGACAAAATTGTTATCTAAAAAAACGAAATACGGATTAAAAGCAATGGCGCATTTAGCCAGACAAGAAAGTAATAAACCTGTATTAATTGGTCAAATATCCGATACAGAAGTTATCCCTAAAAAATTCTTGGAGGCTATTTTGTTAGATTTAAAAAAATTAGGCTTTGTAAATTCTAAACAAGGTAAAGGAGGTGGATATTATCTAGCTCGCGAACCCAAGGATATAAGTTTAGCTTCTTTAATTAGAGTTCTAGAAGGACCGATTGCACTATTACCTTGTGTTAGTAAAAATTATTATGAAAAATGTGATGATTGTCCAAACGAAGGGGTTTGTACACTAAACAAAGTGATGGTAGAATTAAGAGATTCTACTTTAGAAATTTTAGAAAATAAATCATTAGAAAGTTTAAAATAATAAAAAGTCTGAATTTTTCAGACTTTTATTATTTTAGAGATATACTAATTATTCAATTGAAATTAATTGATGAAAAATATTTCTTTACAAACACGTTTTAATAATCACTTAAAAAATAAATCTTTTTCAGATACTAATTACTTATTAGCTATAAGTGGAGGAGTAGATAGCATGGTATTACTTGATTTATTCAGGAATACTAATGCTAAATTTCATGTTGCACATTGTAATTTTCAATTAAGAGATGAAGATGCCTTTGGAGATGAAATTTTTGTAAAAGAATATTGTTCTCATTATGATATTCCATTTCATTCAATTCGTTTTGATGTTGAAGCTTATCAAAAAACTGGAAATTATTCTGTAGAAATGGCTTGTAGAAACCTACGATACAATTGGTTTGATGAATTAATTGATCAAAATAAGTTAGATTATTTGGTTACTGCGCATCATTTAGATGATAATGTAGAAACATTTTTGATTAATCTTTCTCGTGGTACGGGTTTAAAAGGTCTTACTGTAATGCAATTAGACAATGGAAAAATTTTTCGACCATTATTAGAATTTACAAAAGATGATTTATTGAATTATGCAAAAGAGAACAATATATCATGGAGAGAAGATTATACAAATAAAACTGATGATTATACAAGGAATAAGATAAGACATCATATTCTTCCAGTGCTCAAGGATATTCATCCTCAGTTTAATGATAATTTTCTTAAAACATTATCTTATTTAAATGAGAATAAGATGATTATTCAAGATAGAATAAAT
The DNA here is from genome assembly GCA_002484335.1 of Flavobacteriales bacterium UBA7612. GTDB lineage: Bacteria > Bacteroidota > Bacteroidia > Flavobacteriales > Weeksellaceae > Empedobacter. The sequence goes on along the minus strand of DLJQ01000022.1, from coordinate 181,631 downwards.
GAAATAGAGGATAGATTATTTTTGGAAAAAAATCCAATTAAAATTCAAATAGAAGCTCTAAAAGTACTTCATCCGTTAGAAACATATTTATTTTATTTATTTGAAAAATATGGGTTTAATTCTATTCCTGAATTGATGAAATTTTTAGATTCTAAAACAGGAAGTGAAATAAAATCAACTACTTATAGATTAATTAAAAATAGAGATTATATATTACTGCAATCAATCGAACCAGCTGATAAAGATGAAATAGTGATTTTAGATGATTTTATTAAAATCAATTCAGTAAATTTGATGTTCGAGAAATCGATAAGTCAAAGTAATGAAGCTACAGAAGTTATAGATTATACAACTGTTTCTTTCCCTTTAAAACTTAGAAAAGTGAAAGAGGGAGACTATTTTTATCCTATTGGTATGAAAGGTCAAAAGAAATTGGTGAGTAAATTTATGAAAGATTTAAAGTTATCAAAGCTTGAAAAAGAGCAAGTTTTCTTACTTTGTGATCAGAAAGATCAAATAATTTGGGTAGTAAATTATCGTTTGGATGATCGATTTAAAATAACAAAAACAAGTAAAAACTTTTTAAACATTACAGTATGTTAAAGAAACTTTGGATACTTTTTTTGTTTCCAATTTTAATTAATGCACAACTTTTTAGTCCTGCAAAATGGTCAAGTTCTGTGAAAGAAATTGGGCAAAATGAGTTTGAGATAGAAGTAACAGGAAAATTAGATAAAGGTTGGCACCTTTATTCATCGAAACATCCTGATGGAGGAATAGGAATTCCAGCTTCTGCAACATTTAAGCCTTCTGCTAATTCTAAATTAGTGGGTGGAGTAAAAGAGGTTGGTAAAAGAATAGATCAATACAGTAAGGTTTTCGAACAAGATGAAAAATACTACGAAAATCAAGTAAAATTTGTTCAAAAAATAAAAGTTACAGGAAGTAAGCCTGAAAATATATCTTATACGATAGAATTTCAGATGTGTGATGACCAACGTTGTTTACCACCTGATGAAACAAGTGGAACAGTTAAATTGATGCCTTCATCTACTTCTGCTGAAGCTGAAAAAAAAGTTGAGGATAAGAATGTAAAAGAAGAAGTTAAAGCAATAGAGCAACCTCATCATATAGATTCTATAGAATCTACAACAGTAGCAACAGATTCTAATGTTGTTGATAGTTCTTTAGTTTCATCATCAGTTTCAGAAAATAAAAATATTGGAAAAAATATAGATGATTCTTTATTAGCAGATAATGAAAAGAAAAATAATGGTTTATTAAAAATCTTTTCTTTAGGATTTTTAGGAGGATTAGCAGCATTATTAATGCCTTGTATTTTTCCAATGATTCCACTTACTGTAAGTATGTTCACGAAACAAAGTAAGTCGAAAGGAGAAGGAGTAGGCAAAGCATTTATATATGGATTATCTATTATTGTTATCTATGTTGGTTTAGGATTAATTGCAACAAAATTATTCGGATCATCATTCTTAAATGAAATATCTACAAATCCTTGGGTGAATTTAGCATTTTTTGCAGTTTTTATTGTATTTGCAATTTCATTCTTTGGGGCATTTGAATTAACATTACCAAGTAAATGGGTTAATGCAGCAGATAAAGGAGCAGATAAAGGAGGTTTGATAGGTATATTTTTTACAGCATTTACATTAGCTTTAGTATCATTTTCTTGTACAGGACCAATTATTGGTTCACTATTAGTGCAAGCAACACAAGAATCAAATTACTATTCTTTAATGATAGGTATGTTTGGTTTCTCGTTAGCTTTAGCAATTCCTTTTACATTGTTTGCAATGTTTCCTAGTTGGTTGAATTCTATGCCAAAATCTGGAGGTTGGTTAAATACAATAAAAGTCTCATTAGGATTTTTAGAATTAGCTTTTGCATTAAAATTCTTATCAAATGCAGATCTTGTATGGCAAATGAATTGGTTACCAAGAGAAATTTTCTTAGCATTCTGGATTGCAATATTCTTTTTATTAGGGTTATATTTATTAGGTAAATTTAGATTGGAATTAGATGCTCCAACACAAACATTAAGTGTTCCAAGATTGTTTTTTGCATTGGCATCATTTACATTTATGATTTATTTAATTCCAGGAATGTGGGGAGCTCCATTAAAATTATTAAGTGGATTAACACCTCCAATGACTTATTCTGAATCTCCTAGAGGTTTTCATGAAGGAGTAGGAGGTCAAATTGCAAAATTTGATGATCCTAATATGGAAGCTGGTCCAAATGGAATACCTTCATTTAAAGATTTTGATTTAGGTGCAGCTTATGCAGAAAAAGTAAATAAACCAATTTTACTAGATTTTACAGGTCATGCTTGTGCGAATTGTAGAAAAGTAGAAGAACGAGTTTGGAGTGATGAAAGAGTAAAAAAAGCTTTATCAGAAGATGTTGTTTTGATTTCTTTATATGTTGATGAGGCAAAAGAATTGCCTGAAGCTGAAAAAGTATATTCTAAAGTATTAGACCGAAACTTGAAAACAATTGGTAATAAATGGACATCTTTTGAAATCGAACATTTTAATGCAAATGCTCAACCATATTACATTCTTGTAGATAAAGATTTGAATCGTTTTTCTAAACCTTTAGAAGCAGAATTGGATGTAGACGTTTATTTGAAATGGTTGAAAGATGGAATTAAAAAATATCATTCAAAAAAATAAAAGGATTATTCAACTTAAATAAAAAAACAAAAGCGTATTAACTTAGTTAATACGCTTTTTCAATAAAAAAATAAAAATTTATTCCTGAAATAATAAATAATTTTCGTCGTCTATTTTTTGATAACCAACATCATAAACATAGAATACAGTTCCATGTTTTGATTCATTCACATTAGTAATATACTTGAAATCAAAATTATTTAAATTTAAATAATTTTTACTAACAGAGCGGTTACCAACTTCCAAAATATTTTTCAATATTCTGTTATTCTTTCTTAATTTGTTGTTGATATTACGGACAATTTCTACTTTGTCTCGGTTTAGATTATTATTGTAGGTATTTCTACATAAATCATTGCAAAATTTCTTGTCTTTTCTTCCAAACAATGGTTGATGACATTGTAGACATTTATTCATAGAGTAAGAGTTTATTTTAGGTTGTTGGAATACAAATGTATAAAAAAAAATCTATGTAAAAAAAACATTACCATTTAATGAGTAGTTAAAAAATCACAATTTTTAATTGTTAAAAATTAACCGTAATAAATTGATTATTATTTATTTAAATGTCATTGTTTATTGATGATTACATGAAAAACTAAAAAAAATCATTAGCTTTTTGTTTTGATCTTCATTATTTAAATTTATACTTATTTAAAGTAAGCTTATATTTTTAGTCCTCTTTTCATCTGTCTATATATAATAAATATTAATTATATTTAGTAGTAATTAAAATTTTAATAATTTCATTATTTTTAGATGATGTATAAATTAAAAAAATATAAAGAAATATTTATTTCTATAGTTGTATTTATTTTTCAACTTGTAGGTTATCCAATCTTATTTTCTAATACTAATTTAAATGATTTCATTGTTAATGAAATCGTATTTCCTTTAGGTAATTTTTTATCAAAATTTACGAATTCTATAAATTTCCCATTTGGAGAGCTTTTTTATCTATTGATTTTATTTTTCTTTATTCGATTATTATACCTTTTATTAAAATATTGTTTTAAGAGTAATACAATAAAAAGAAGCCAAATAATTTTAAGTATTTTGGTTTTTATAAATACTTTTTATTTTATCTATATGTTTTCTTGGGGCATAATGTATAAAAAAGAAACATTAACTTTTGATCGTGAAACAATTCATATTGATAGTAAAGAGTTAAAAAAAATATATTGTTCTGAATTAGAAAAGGCTATCTATTCCAGAAATCAAATTAATTATGGTGGTGAGGGAGTTTTGAAATTTCAGTCTTCAATTCAAGATTTCAATAAAGATTTTTATCAATTACAATATAAATTAAAGGATTTAAATTGGTTAAAGAATTATCGATTTTTAGAAAACTCTCATTATAAATTTTCAAACATATCATTATTACAGAATTATTTAGGTATTTTAGGATATTACAATCCTTTTACTATAGAATCTAATCTAAATAAATATAATACTTCGATTAAACAACCTTCTACTTTATTCCATGAATATGCTCATCAAATGGGATTTGCTTCAGAAAGTGAAGCTAATTTTATAGCATATTATTTAGGAAGTTATTCTAAAAATTATGAAGTAAATTATGCTGTTTTTTACAAAAGTATTTATTCTTTATTAGCAGCTATATATAAGTCAGATCCTTATTTTGTTAAAAATGAAATAAAAAATATGAATTATAATATAAAAAGAGACAGAGATGCTGAAATAAAATTTTACTATAAATATGAGGGAGGAACGAGTGATGTTTTTTCTGAGTTAAACAATCAATTTCTTAAAGCGAATAATCAAGAAGGTACAGTTAGCTATGGTAAATATGTAGAATTGATTTATAAGTTATATCATAAAAAAAGCTACCTTAAATAAAAGGTAGCTTTTTTTAGTTAATGAGTTATATCTAATTGAAAAACAGTTTCTAAATCTTCATTAGAATCTAATGTTACATCAAGATCTTTTACAAGACCAGATGCAATTCCATAAACCCAACCATGTACATGTAATTCTTGACCTTTCGCCCAAGCATTTTGTACAATAGATGTTTTTGCTAAGTTTAATACTTGTTCGATAGCATTTACTTCAACAAAACGATCAAATCTTTTTTGTTCGTCAGTTATTGCATCTAATTCTTCTTTGTTAAAACGGTATGAATCTTTAATATGGCGAATCCAATTGTCAATCAAACCAACAGAAGAATTTCCCATGGCTGTTTTTACACCACCACAACCATAATGCCCACAAACTATTATATCTTTTACTTTTAAAACATTTACAGCATAATCTAATACAGATAACATATTCATGTCAGAGTGAAGGACCATGTTTGCTATATTTCTGTGAACAAAAACTTCTCCAGGTTGTGCTCCTATGATTTCATTTGCAGGAACACGACTATCAGCACAACCAATCCATAAAAGAGGAGGTTGTTGACCATCTGCAAGTTTATTAAAAAAATCAGGATCTAAGTTTAATTTTGATTCAACCCAAGCTTTATTTTTATCTAGTATATTTTTATAAAAATCGTTTTTCATTATATTTAGTTTTAAAAATGGTTTAGTTTTAATGAGCTCCAGCAACAATTACGTAGCCAAAGAATTCTCTAAATGAAGGAGGGTTATCAACAATTCCTCTTTCAGAAATTAATTTAATATTTATGTTATTATTTTTTGCTTTGATTTTAAATTCATCTAAATACTCAACAATATCATAATCCAAGATTTTAGTTTTACGAACATCTAATTCTAAATTAGAACCAGGTTTTAGGCTGTCTAAAGCTTTAACTATAGCACCTCTGTTTACAAAAGTCACTTCTTCAGCAAAATTCATATGAAAAATATTACCTTCTTTTATCAGCATTGCATGTGAGTTATTATATGATTTTATAAGTGTAACAACAATACCAACAGTAAGCCCAATTATTATACCTTTTAATAAATCTGTAGCAAGAATAGCAAAAACTGTTACAGCAAAGGGAATTAATTGGTCTTTTCCTAATCTTTTCATGTCCAAGAATTGTTTTGGATTACCTAATTTGAAGCCAATTACTAATAATATAGATGCTAGAACGGCATTAGGAATCATATTTAAGAAAACAGGAATAGAAATCACACTTAATAAAAGTAAAACACCATGTGTAATAGTTGATAATTTTGATACACCACCGCTCATTGCATTAGCAGATGAACGAACGATAACTTGTGTTATTGGTAAACCTCCTATAAAACCTGCAAGAGAATTTCCTATTCCCTGAGCTATTAATTCACGATTTGTAGGTGTTTGTCTTTTTAAAGGATCAATTTTATCTGCAGCTTCAACAGAAAGTAAACTTTCTAATGAAGCAACAATAGCAATTGTTAGTGCAACTTGCCATACGTGAGGATTAGTAATTCCAGCTGAGAAATTTGGAGTTGTGAATTGTTTCAAAAAGCTTTCAATATCATCAGGAATTGGAACTCTTACAAGTAAATCGTCATCAATAGCAAAAAGATTATCGTTTGATCCTCCAATTGTGACTTGATAAATAATCCCTACTAAAACAGCTATAAGAGAACCTGGAAGTAATTTAAAAAAACTTGCTTTTTTAGCTAAAAAGTTATCCCAAATAATCAAAATAAACAATGAAATACATGTAACTATAATTGCTCCAGAAGTAATATATTCAGCTTTAAAATCAGAAAAGTTAAAACTTCCTTTGTATCCAAATGCTAATGGTATTTGTTTTAAAAAGATAGATATCCCAATTGCACAAAGCATTCCTTTTATAACTGATGATGGAAAGTAATATCCTATTACTCCTGCTTTTAGAATACCTAATATAATTTGCATGATACCAGCTATAACAACCGCTACAAGGAAAATATCATAAGCACCTAAATCTGTTATAGCTGTTAATACAATAACAACTAACCCAGCAGCTGGTCCAGAAACACCTATTTGAGATTTTGAAATGAGCCCAACGACTATTCCTCCTATAATTCCAGCAATAATTCCAGCAAATGCAGGAGCTCCACTTGCTAAAGCAACTCCTAAACATAAAGGAAGTGCTACAAAAAAGACAACGATACTTGCCGGTATGTCTTTTTTCCAATTTTGAAAAAGATTCATGTTTTTAAATTGATTTAATATTATGATACAGTCAACAAATCTTGTTCCTTTTGGATAAGATTTATTAAAAATTTGATGTATTTAAGATATTAAATAACTTCTGGAGGAGGAGTTGTAACACCATCATTCATAAAGTTATAATGTTTTGAATGATAGTAATTATAATTTTCTGTAGTATTTAAATTAGCAAATGTGAATAATTTAATTTCATGAAAATATTGAATTTTCTCAGTTATTTCTTTGGATGAAGAATTACTTTGATTATTATCTTCTTCTGAAGAGGATTGAGAAAATAATTTATTAATTTTCTTTTGAGATTTTTTTACTTCTTTTTGTTCTAATTTAATTTGTTGATCGACATAACCTGCAAATCCTTGCATATTTGTGCTGAACACTAATATCAAGGTGAAGAATATTCCAATAATATGTTTTGCTAGGTTATTATTCATTTCTGACAAAAATATATGTTTAATTTCAAAAACAAAATTAATTTTTCAAAATTTAATATTTAATTATTATTTATTAACCTTTTATAAAATTTACTCATTTTAAATATTAACAAATCCTTAATTTTATTTTCACATAAAAATAAATAAGGATAAATTTGCAAAAAATTAAAATTTTGAAAAAGTATATAAGTTTAATGTTTCTAGTTGCAATCGTTGCTACTAGTTTCGGACAAGGAAAACATAATAAAGGTAAATTTTATGTTTACTGGGGTTGGAATCATGCTCAATATACAAAATCAGATATCCATTTTAAGGGTGATGGATATGATTTTACTTTAGATAATGTTGTTGCACATGACAGGCAAACGAATTTTGGGATAAAATATTTTAAACCAGGTTCAATGACTATTCCTCAATATAATTTCCGTTTAGGATATTTTATTGCAGACAATTGGAATATATCTTTTGGTATTGATCATATGAAATATGTAATGGATCAAGATCAGGTAGTTAATATGAATGGTAATATTAACACAGGATCTGCTTTTGATGGTTCTTATGATAATACTAATAAAAAATTAACAGAAGATTTTTTAACATTTGAGCATACTGATGGTTTAAATTATGCAAATTTAGAAATTCGTCGTTTTGATAATTTATTACGTTTACCAATTTCTAAAAATGGAAAAGGTATTGACGTTAATATAACAGAAGGTGTAGGTGCAGGTATTTTATATCCAAAGTCTAATGTGAAATTAATGGAAAGAGCAAGAAATGATGAGTTTCATTTAGCTGGTTTTGCAGCAGCAGCAATGGTTGGTATTAACTTTACATTCTGGGATTATTTCTTTATACAAGCAGAGATGAAGGGTGGCTATGCTAATCTTAGTGATATTAGAACAACTTCTGATAAATCAGATAAAGCAAAACAAAGCTTTGCATTTTCTCAACAAAATCTTGTATTTGGAGCTATTATTCCAGTATTTACACACAAGAATAAAATAAATTTCTAATATACAATTAGAAAAAAAACAAATTAAATCCTTCAATTTGCTAAATGTCAAATTGAAGGATTTTTGTTTTATAAAATATAGTGCTCTCTGTAAAGAATTTGTATTTTTACAATAATTAAGTCAAATATCATGATCAATAAATTTACTCTATTAGTTGCTGGAGCTTTTATAACTACAACTGCAATGGGACAAAAAGTAATGACGCCAGAACTGTTATGGCAAGTAAAAAATGTATCTCCTGTAGGAGTAACAAAAGATAAAAAAAATCTTATTTACAAAGTAACATCTACAGATGTAAAAACTCAAGAGAAATCTTCTAAAACATTTATTGTTCCTTTATTAGGAGGAAATTCTACAGTTATAGAAAATTATAAAAATCTTTTAGCTGATGAATCTTTATCAAAGGATAATAAATTCAAAGCAGAAACTGATAAAGTAAAATTACAAAAGGTTTTTGGATCAGATTTTTATCCAGAATTAGATAAATCTAATGTTCAAATTTACAACGAATTAAATTATAGACATTGGGATACTTGGAATGATGGGAATTATGACCATTTATTTGTTTCAGAAAATAAAGATGGAAACTCAACTAAAATTGATGTTTTAAATGATGAACCTTATAGTGTTTCTGAATTTGTTTGGTCGCCTGATGGATCAAAAATATTATATGTTTCTAAAAAGAAATATGGAACTGATTATGCTCTTAGTACAAATACAGATATCTATGAATATGATTTATCAACTAAAAAAACAACGAATATAACTGAACAAAATAAAGGTTATGATGTAAGTCCAAGTTTTTCATCAAAAGGAGATTTAGCTTTTCTTAGAATGGAAAGAGATGGTTATGAAGCTGATAAAAATGATTTAATCATTCGTAACGGGAATACAGAATACAACTTAACTAAAGATTGGGATGGAACTGTACAAGCTTATAAATGGAGTAATGATGGTAAAAAAATCTATTTCAATGCTCCTGTTGGAGGTACAATCCAGTTATTTGAAATAGAAGTTAATTCTAAAAAGAAAAATACAGCAAGAGTAAAACAAATTACGAATGGTGATTTTGATATTGCTGATCTTAAGGAAATTATTGGAGACAAGGCTATTGTTACAAAAACAGACCTTAATCATGCAGCAGAAATTTTTGTAGTGGATTTAAAAACAGGAAAACTTACACAATTAACTAACGAAAATAAAGATATCTTTGATTCGATAGCGTTAAGTGATGTAAAAGCACGTAAAATAAAAACAACAGATGGAAAAGAATTACATGCTTGGGTAGTTTATCCTCCAAATTTTGATCCAACTAAAAAATATCCAACTTTATTATATTGTCAAGGAGGACCACAGTCAGCATTAACTCAATTTTATTCAACAAGATGGAATTTTCAATTAATGGCAGCACAAGGTTATATTGTAATTGCTCCTAATAGAAGAGGGATGCCAGGTCATGGTGTTGAGTGGAATGAACAAATTTCTAAAGATTGGGGAGGGCAAGTGATGAAAGATTATTTGTCTGCAATAGATGACCTTTCTAAAGAATCTTATGTAGATAAAGATAGAAGAGGTGCAGTTGGTGCATCTTATGGAGGATATTCTGTATATTATTTAGCTGGTATTCATGAAGGTCGTTTCAAAACATTTATTTCTCATAATGGTGTTTTTGATTTGAAATCAATGTATGGAACTACAGAAGAAGTCTTTTTTCCAAATTGGGAAGTAGGAGGTCCTTGGTGGGATACAACGAATAAAGATGTTCAAAAAGGATATACGGAATTTGATCCTAGTAATCCAAAATTGGTTAATAAATGGAATACTCCAATGTTAATTTATGTTGGTGGCCATGATTATAGAGTACCAATGGGACAAGGACAAGAAGCTTATCAAGCGTTACAATTAAAAGGTATTAAATCGAGATTTATTTATTTTCCTGAAGAAAATCATTGGGTTTTAAAACCTCAAAATTCTATTGTGTGGCACAACGAATTTTTTAAATGGTTAAAAGAAACATTATAAATGATTCATTAAATAATAACAAAAGAGGCTANNTAGCCTCTTTTGTTATTATTTTTAGTGATATTTTATCAAAATTTTGCTATTAAAGAAAAATAAAATATTTAGAATAAAATAAAACAATATCATGTTTTTACAAGTATATTTGCGAATCACAAAAAAATATATTTTAAACATATAGAATGGATTGTATTTCAGTATTTGACATGCTAAAAATAGGTGTAGGACCTTCAAGCTCACATACATTAGGGCCTTGGCGTGCAGCAGAAGCTTTTGTAAAAGAATTAGAAGTTGCTTCTATTTTTGACGATGTTTTTCATGTTCAGGTTGATTTATATGGTTCTTTGTCTTTAACAGGAAAAGGACATGCTACAGATTATGCTGTTATGCTTGGGTTAAGTGGTGCTGATCCTGAATATATTCCAGTTGATGATATTTCTACAATTATTAATACTATTTCCACAGATAAAAAATTAAAATTAGGAGATAGAATTTCTATTTCTTTTGATCCATCAAAAGATATTGTTTTTAATAAAGATTTTTTACCATTTCATGCTAATGGACTTATGTTTACAGCAAGTTTTGGAAAACAAAAATATTCAACAATATTTTACTCTGTAGGTGGTGGATTTATTACAAAAGAAGATGCTGAAATAGCGAATATGGAAACAACGTGTGCATTTCCTTATTTATTTAATACTTCTACAGAATTACTTGAAATTTGTTTAAGAGAAAATAAATCAATTTCAGAAGTAATGTTCGAAAATGAAAAATCTATCCGAACTGAAGATGAAATTCATCATGAACTTAAACGTATTTGGGATACGATGTTAGAATGCATGTATATTGGTTGTCATACAGAGGGAATCCTTCCAGGGGGACTCAATGTAAAACGTAGAGCATTTGATATTCATAGAAAACTAATTGGAGAGAGACCATATACTAATCAACAAGAATGGATTACTTCAATTAGAAAAACAACGGTTTATTTTCGTCAAATATTAAAATGGGTAAGTTGCTTTGCTCTTGCAGTTAATGAAGTTAATGCTTCACTTGGGCGAGTTGTAACAGCTCCAACAAATGGTAGTGCAGGAGTTATTCCTGCTGTATTAATGTATTACTTGGTAATTGAAAATCATAAAGCAGGACAAAAGGAAATTGATCAATTTTTAATTACAGCAGGTGTTATAGGTTCTATTTTTAAAAAGGGAGCAACTATATCTGCAGCAATGGGAGGTTGTCAAGCAGAAATTGGTGTTTCATCTGCAATGGCAGCTGGTGCATTGTGTGAATTAATGGGAGGAACTCCAGCTCAAGTTACTATGGCAGCTGAAATAGCAATGGAACATCATCTTGGTCTTACATGTGATCCAATAGCTGGTTTAGTACAAATTCCTTGTATAGAGAGAAATACAATGGGCGCTATAAAAGCTATAAATGCAGCAGAATTAGCTTTAGATACTGATCCATTGTTTGCAAAAGTTCCTTTAGATAAGGTTGTTAATACCATGTGGGAAACGGCAAAGGATATGAATAATAAATATAAAGAAACATCTGAAGGAGGATTGGCTGTTGCTGTAAATATAGCAGATTGTTAAATGTGAATTATATTTATTTATTCAAGATTTTTGAATAGATTATTAGAATAATTATCATATTTTAGTATTGCAATTGTATTATATTAAAAATAAAGTCGTACATTTGCACAGCCTTTAGAGTTAAGGTACGGATGTTAAAGAATATTCATTTAGGGATTTTTTAGGCTGCTCAGCCATATTAATTTTATTCTTTCATATCTGTTGGTTAAATAATTATAAAACAAAACCGTGATATGAAATATTAAATGAATTTCAATATCATCGGTATCGTATCTAACATGATTACATTCAAAGAATTAGGACTTCAAGAAGAAATCCTTACTGCAATTGAGAAAATGGGATTCGTTAACCCTTCTCCAATTCAAGAAAAAGCTATTCCTCAAATCATTACATCTGAACAAGATGTTATTGCATTGGCGCAAACAGGAACAGGAAAAACTGCAGCATTTGGGCTTCCAATTTTAAATCAATTAGACAGCAATTCAAGATCAGTACAAGCAATCGTTTTGTGCCCAACTCGTGAATTATGTTTACAAATCGCGAAAGAACTAGAATCTTTTGCTGCTGATATGCGTGGAGTTCGTATCCAAGCAGTTTACGGTGGTGCAGACATCGTAAAACAAATCAAAGGATTAAAAGATAATCCACAAATCGTTGTAGGAACACCAGGTCGTACAATGGATTTAATAAAACGTAAAGCATTAAAAATTAATGATATTACGTGGACAGTTTTAGATGAAGCTGATGAAATGTTGAACATGGGATTCCGTGACGAGATTGATTCAATTTTAGAAACTACTCCAGAAGAAAAACAAACATTATTATTCTCAGCTACAATGCCATCTGAAGTGCGTCGTATCGCTTCAGAATATATGCATAATCCAGTAGAAATAGCTGTTAGTAAAGTAAATACTGCATCAAAAAATATTGAGCACCACGTATATTTGGTTCGTTCATCTGATCGTTATTTAGCTTTAAAACGTTTAGCTGATTTTTATCCAAATATTTACGGAATTGTTTTTTGTAGAACTCGTCGTGAGGCAAAAGATATCGCTGATAAATTAATGCAAGATGGTTATAATGCTGATGCATTACATGGAGATTTATCACAATCACAACGTGATCACGTGATGGACAAATTCCGTAACCAAAATATTCAAATACTTGTTGCAACTGATGTTGCTGCTCGTGGTATTGATGTAAATGAATTAACACACGTTATTAACTATAACTTACCAGATGATCCAGAAGTTTATGTACACCGTTCTGGTCGTACTGGACGTGCAGGAAATAAAGGTATTTCTATTATTATTTCTGGTGGTAGAGAAGGTCGTAAAATTAAAGAATTGGAAAGAATAATTTCTTCTAAAATCGAACCTAAAAATGTACCAACAGGAGCTGAAATCTGTGAAAAACGTTTGATTTCTTTAATCGAAAAGATAGAAAATATTGAAGTAGATGAAGAATTAATTGAACCTTACATGGATACTGTTAATGAAAAATTAGCTAGTTTAGATCGTGATGATTTATTAAAACGTTTCTTAACTGTAGAATTTAATTCATTCTTAGAATATTACAAAAATTCTAGAGACATTCAATCAGAAGGAGATCGTGGAGATAGAGGTGAAAGAGGTGAGCGTTCTGGACGTAGAAACGGACGTGATTTCTCAAGATTCTTTATTAATATCGGACAAAAACATAACTTACGTGTTCCTAACTTAATTGGTTTAATTAACGAACAAACACGTAACCGTAATATAGAAATTGGAAAAATAGAAATTTTACGTAATTTCTCTTTCTTTGAAGTTGATACTCAATTTGAATCTTTAGTTTTAGAATCATTCAAAAGTGCTCAACGTGATGGAGTAGATTTAGATGTACAAATTTCTAAACCAGAGCCAAGACGCGGAGGTGGTGATAACGACCGTCGTGGAGGTGGAGATCGCCGTCGTAATGGAGGTGACTCTAGAGGTAGAGGTTTCAATAGCCGTCGTGATGGAGATCGTGAAAGAAGCGGTGGTTACCGTGGAGGAAGAGATCGTGATAACGGTGGAGATCGTGGTGGTTACCGCGGTGGAGATCGTAACAGATCAGGAAACTCTAGAAGAGGTAGAGATTAATTATAATCCTAGTATATATATTAAAAAGGATGATTCTAATGAATCATCCTTTTTTTATTGATAAAATTTCAATCATTATGATTGAAACTTGTAAGAATTTTAAATTAAAATGTATAAAGATTAATTACTATATGAAATTTAATACACTATTTCTGCGTTAGCCATTGTAATGGAAATCCTTTTTCTTCAGAAAAAGATTGAAACGGAAAGGGCGACCGAAGGGAACGCCATAAAAAAATAAATTAGCACAATAGAATTAATGATACAACTTTTGTAGACTACAAAAAAAACATTAATTTTAGCATTACTAAAACTTAAGCTGTGGATTATAATCGAATATTTAATGACATTTTTTTCTTGATTCTTGATGATGAAGTGAATGAAAATGAATATTTAATATGGAGAAAATTTTCGTTTATTCATAATCCAATACAACAATTAATAAAAGCTCAGGATTTATTGAATCAGCTTTTACATGAATTTCCAAGAGATAAAAAAGCTCTTTTTTTAAAAGGTGTTGTTCAAAGAAATCTTAATTTTAATGAAGAATCAATTCTTTATCTCTTAGAAGCAAAAAAAGAAGATTATTATTTGTTTGCTGCTAACTTCTATATTGCAGAATATTACATCCATAAACTAAAGTTTGAAGAAGCATTAAAATATTTGAAAGAAATTGAAATTATTTTTCCTTCAAATAAAAAATTTCTTTTTCTATCTGTTTTAGTTCATATAGAGCTATTTAATTTTGATGAAGCAAAGCGATATCTTAATATTTTATATCAATTAGTAGAGGACAAGGAAATTTTAGAGTTATTAAGTAAAAATATACTAATAACAGAAGAAATTGTTTTAAAAACAACGAATCGTTTAGTTCTGAAAAATTTTAAATTAAGAAGTTTCAATTATAATTTACAATTAAAGACAAATTTGATTACTTTCTATAAAACATTTACTGATGTTGGAATTAATTTTAACGGAATAAGTTGTTTTATACTTGCACTTACAGTAAAACAAATTACGTTGTACCCTAATTATCCTAATTTAGAAAAATATAATGTACATACTGTATTAGATTTTATAGATGTTGATAAAAAAAATGTACAAATACGATTAGAAGATATTGATTTTGAACATGATTTTGTGAAGAGTTACCATGAATATTTAGAAGTGGAAGTTTTGCTAAAAGAAGACTAAAATTTTATAGATTTGCAAAAAATTATACAATGAATTTTGTTCAGGATAAAGAGGAAATTTTTGACAATGTTGAGTCTTTTTTAGAAGGATTAGAGATGAATTCTGAACAGGAAAGAAAAAAGACAATTCAATTAATAAAAAAATCAAAAACTTTTTTAGTTATTGATATAGATGATGTGTTGGTTTTTGCACCAAGTACTTTTATAGGTTATAAAAACTATTTGATTGAGAATTTTTCAGGTAAATTAATGGAGCATGAAACAAATCCAATTCTTACACAATTATTTGGTTCTACACCAAAAATAGATAAAACCTTGGACGAGCAGTTTCTTAACTTTTGTGATGAAATAGAGGTAAATAGAAACGATGTTGGTTTATCTAGAGATTATTGGATTCTAAAAAATATTTAATTCTTATAGGTATATAAGTATTTTTATAAAATTCAATAGAATAACTGTNNACAGTTATTCTATTGAATTTTTTTCGTATTTATTAATCTTTTCTAACGCTAGATAAAATTCAGGATTCAATTCAAAAGATTTTTTAAACTCTTGTAAAGCTTCATCAATTTTGTCCTGTTTCTCGAAAATAACACCTTTGTTATAGTACGCTAAATAATGATTAGGATTTAATTCTAATGATTTATCGAAATCAGATAAAGCATTATCATAATCATTAAGAACAAAATATGTATTTCCACGATTATAATACGATAAAAAATGAGGTTTTAGCTCAATCACCTTAGTATAATCTGCAATAGCATTATCGTATTCTTTTAATTGATCGTAACAAAAAGCACGGTTATGGTAGCATGATTCGTAATCAGGGTTTATCTTTAATGCTTTGTTGAAACATTCTATAGCTTCATGGTATTTATTAAGATTCATTAATACATACCCTTTTTGATGATGAGCCACAAAGTTATTAGGATCAATTTCTATTACTTTATCAAAGTTTTCAGCAGCTTTTGTTGGGTTAAACTGATTAAAGTTAGCCATACCTTTATAAAAGTAATAACTAGGATTTTTATCATCCAATTCAATTGCTTTGTCAAAGTCTCTTATAGCATCTATATTTTGCTTCATGTAATATTGACTTAATCCACGACCAAAATAAGAATTAGCAACTTCTAATTTACGTTTAATTGCTAATGTAAAATAATCTGCGGCCTTTTTGTATTGACCTTTTTGGAGATATTTGCCCCCGTCCTCATAAAAATTCATAATTCAATATTACAACAAAGTCTTTAATTTTTGAAAAAAATTATAATGATTAATATTATTTCAAAAAAAAGTAAATTTTTATTTTAAAAAATAGATTGATGAGAATGAATAATTGTAATTGTTTAATTTGTTAAAAATAAATCAATTAATTTTTAGATTAGATACTTTTAGTGTCATTTTTTTATATAAAATCCCTAGAATAGAGGAATAGAACTAGAATTTTAGTAAAAATAATTTTGTTAATTCGGAAAAATAGCTTTAATATTGCATTCGATTTAAGGGACAACCTTCTGTAGATTGTCAATAAAATCCGGTCCTATAACTCAGTTGGTTAGAGTAGCTGACTCATAATCAGCAAGTCCTTGGTTCGAGCCCAAGTGGGACCACAATTTGAAATATTAAGATAGTTTTTTTGGTCCTATAACTCAGTTGGTTAGAGTAGCTGACTCATAATCAGCAAGTCCTTGGTTCGAGCCCAAGTGGGACCACAACAACAAAATAAAAAAAACTATCTTCTGGTCCTATAACTCAGTTGGTTAGAGTAGCTGACTCATAATCAGCAAGTCCTTGGTTCGAGCCCAAGTGGGACCACAAAAGCACCTTTTTCGAGGTGCTTTTTTTGTTTGATGATATATCTTCAAAAGAATCTTCTTAATTATTAAACAATTAAAAATAATCATTTCCTCAAAAGAAGTAGTAATGCAACAAATTGAAGCAATTTTTGAGAACCTTGATGTTATTTGTAATAGAATAAAATCAACTACCTTATGATTCTAAATCTAAATACAAAAGTTGTATTAAATTTCAAGATGAAGTTGTTATTATAGGTATTTGATCAATTTGTATACATCGAAAGATAGAATGCTTTAAAAGAAAAGATTAAGGATGAACAACTTGATCCTTCAAAATTATAGAAAGTAATTGGCGAATATCTTTTTTCAGATAAACAACCTCTGCGCGATGATATTGTAGGGACAATGTTATAACATCCTAGCTTAAAAGAACGAAGTAGTAAAATAGAACGTATGACAAATAAAATATTTAATTTTGTGAATACGTACGTTAGTGTATTTGTTGGGGAGGTAAATAGAAAATATGAATGAAATAATAAATAGAGACCAGGTATTTAGTGCATACAAAAAATTGAAGCATTATTACTATTATGATAATTCATCAATTTTAATAAAGAAAAGAATTGCTGTATTTGAAAATGAAACATTTAAAGATTCGGATAATATATCAGATCTTAAAAATAAATTATATGATAAAGTAAAAGAATATTTTAACTCAATAACTAGTAGTGAATTATTGTCAAATGAAGATATTAAAATTACTTTATTACCCAAAAAAATTTCTGACGATAAACTAAATATAAATACTAATAATTTTAAGGCTAAAGATCAAATTAATGTAGATAGATTAAATATTTATATTGATGCGCCTATAGAAGTTCATATATTATCATTACTATGGTTAATGTATGTGGCTAGGTTCCTTGAAAATGAAATATCAGATAATTCTTACGCTAATAAGCTAGATCTAAATATTGACTTAAATGATCAATTACCGTATGAAAATTTTAAAATTTATAAACCTTATTTTGTTCAATATCAATTATGGAGAGATGAGGCTATAAAAAAAGCAGAAACATTATTAGACGAAAAAAAAAATGTAACAATACTTAGCTTAGATATTAAAGATTACTATCATAATATAGTTTTGGATTTAAGTGATTTAAATGATGTTATAGAGCTTAAGATTGAAAAATATTTTGAAAACACTGTAATAAAAGAAAATAAAGTCGAAAAATTTATAGAAAGCGGTATATACTTAAATAATCTTTTATCCAATATTCACCAAATTTATTACAAAAAAGCAGAGAAATACCTATCAAATAATAAAGAAGAGATTTCTAAACATCCATTACCTATAGGTTTAATTTCTTCAGGATTTCTAGCTAATTATTATCTGAAAGATTTTGATAAAAAAATTTTACAAGAAGTTAATCCTGCATTTTATGGAAGATATGTTGATGATTTAATGTTTGTTTTCTCTGATTTAAATCAACATATAAATGAAAAATTAGTTTCACCTACAATTTCTTTTGTTGACAAAATATTTGTGAAGAAGGAAATCTTTTCAATTGATTCAAATGTATCATTAGTTAATGAAATCTTATTAAAGAATTTGAGTATCTGTGATAATAAAGAGGAAATTTTAAGAAGAATTAACGAAAAGTTTTTAAAATTAAATGAAGATCCTAATTTTTCAAATATAATCTTAAACAATTTATTAGATAAATTAAATATATCTTTTAATGATTCTATTTCTAATACTTTAAATTATTCTAAGTTAAAAATACAAAGTAGTAAAGTAGTTTTACATTATTTTGATTTTAAAGAATCTCGTGCGGTTTTAAATATTTTTAAAAGTAAACTTGAAGAGCAAAGAAGTGAATTTCGTTTTTTACCAGACGAAGATGAAATAAGTAATGATTTTGATGAAGAAGCTTTTGATTTAAAATATGGAGATTCTGTAAATAAGTTTAGAAGTATTCAAGATTTATCAGAAAATAAATATGGTGCTTCTAAATTTTTAGCTAAAAAGATTTTCGCAATAAGTTTTGGGAGAAAAGATAATGACGAAACTACTGATAAACAGATATTAACCTTTTTCAAAGGTAATGTTGGTATAAGTTTTTATACATTATGGGAAAAAGTAATTATTTATTATGTAATAGGAGAAAAACTAGATTTGTTATTACAATTTAGAAGAAATATTTTAGCAGCAATATCAAAAATCGATCATGTTAATTTTAAAGAACAAATAAAAGAGGACTTGAGAAAATATTTAGATGTAGCTACAGCTTCTTCATTCTGTTTAAATCCAACTTTATTAGAAAAATTTAATTTTCTTACTGATATTGAAAAAAAAGATTTATTAAAAATTAGTTCAATTCTTGATTTATTATTAAAATCAAATCTTTTTAGAACTTCTTTAATTTCATTACCTATAGTAAATTTTACAAAAATTGATTTAAAGACTTTTAATCTTATTGATAATGATTTTACTATTTTTCAAAAGGATAATAAAGAAACATTTGAATTAAATGAATATAAAACCTTTTTATCGCCGTACTATACTCACTTTCATGATATTAATATTTTTAAGATATTTCAAACTTTGTCTAATATAAAACAAGATGCAAGTTTTATTGATATTAATGATAATATAAATAAAATACCAGAAGAATCATTTATTGAATATTACAAAATTAATTATTCATGGAAAACTAAAGTCAAAAAAAAAGATATTGTTAAAGAAAAATATTTTGAAATAATTAAATATAACACCGAAGATCATAATTATGTAAATGTCAATAATATTTCGGTTAAAGGAGAAGCTATGCCCTATGAAGAGGTTGATAAAAAAATCGCAATTGCTAATTTAAAAGTTTCAGATGAAAATATTAAAAGTAGTATTTTAAAAAAACCAAATTTAAATAGAGAAAGGAGAAAAGAAATTTTTGATTTAATAAATAAAGCAGATTCTCTTAAAAGTGATTTAACAATATTTCCAGAAGTTAGTATACCTTTTTCTTGGCTTAAGTTATTAGCAGAACGAAGTCACAAAAGATATATGGGTATTGTTGCAGGTTTAGAACATTGGATAAATATTCACAATGTAGCTTTTAATTTTATCGCTACCGTTTTACCATTTAGAGTTAACGACTATACAACATCATTGATAAAAGTTAGATTGAAAAATCATTATTCTCCAGGTGAAATTGAAATGTTAAAGGGGTATCGTTTATTTATACCTCAAGCAAAATCTGCCGATGAGAAAAAGGCTATGGGATATGATTTATTTCATTGGAGAAAAGTATATTTTTCTGTTTACAATTGTTTTGAATTAGCAAACATACAACATAGGTCTATATTTAAATCTAAAGTTGATTTTATAATAGCTTCAGAATTAAATAAGGATACTGATTATTTTTCTGATATAGCTGGGGCATGGGTTAGAGACGTTCATAGCTATTTTATACAAGTAAATACATCAAATTACGGTGATTCAAGATTGTTACAGCCCTCGAAATCTTATAAGAAAGATTTAATTCAGGTAAAAGGTGGAGTTAATTCTACTGTACTAGTTGATAATTTAGAAATTAATAAATTAAGAGATTTTCAATACATGGAATACAATTTACAAAAAGATTTTGTTAATATGGGTAAATATGATTTTAAACCTACACCTCCCGATTTTAATAGAGATAACGTCTTAAAAAGAATGGAAGATGGAGAATTTTAGTTTTAGAATTCAAGATGTATTTAGATTATTTATACCAGGTAATATTTTATTAGTGGTAATAATACTCATCTATGGTTACGATAAATTACTAATTCATTTAATTAATTTTAAAGATTTTGAAAATATTATTTTACTAGTTTTTATAATGGTTTCTGTACTAACAGGATATATTATAGATATGACTTCTAGTTTATGTGAAAAAGTAATTTACAGTGTTATGAAAAAACCATCTTACCATTTTTTAAATGAGACTAAATTTGTAAAATTTTTCTCATCGCCATATAAAAGCAAAGATGTTTTTTTGAAAGAAGTGCAATCTGTATTTAAATATAAATTAAAAAAAAATAAAAATTTTGATAATAAAGAAGAATCTACAAAATTTTTCAATCATTGTAATCGATTAAAAGAACAACATAAAGATCAAAAAAAGTATGAAAAATTGAACAGTTACTTTTATTCTAAAATACTAAGTAGAAATATAACCATTATGTTAGTATTTGCATTATTGTTAGGGTCAATTAATAATTTTTCTTGGAGTTATTTTATGATTGGTATATTACTAATTTTATTGTCAATGTATAGATGGTTGAAATTATCGTTTAATTATACTAGACAAGTGTTTATAATATGTGAAAATATTAATTAAATATTTTATAATTTCATATTTAACAATAAGTTACATGGATAATTATTTTCTATACTTAGAATGATAGATATACAAAAAATCATTTTAGAAAATTTTAAACTTTTTACATATAAAAATATATTGGTACATTATAATAAGCTTTATAAATTAATCAATAATGTCCAGTTTTTTAATTGAAAAATTGGATATCTTATTTAAAATAAATATTAAATTTTAATATTGGGTAAATCTTTAAAATATATTAGGTTATGATGGATTTTAGTATAACTCAAAAAGAAATCGGAGAATTATAATTATGAGGCTTGGGATGCTTATGGTTGTACTCAATCTTTAAAGACATTTGAAAATAAACTTTTATTTCCAAAGTATTATAATATAGTTTCTTATTATGTTTTTAGTTAGGATGAAGATTTACTATTTTATAATTGATAAGCGATTATTTGCAATAATGAAGAAAATATGATGTCAATTAAAAAGACCTTACAATCTTCAATATTTTGGTTTTATGTTCATTGTACAAGCAAACCTTATATCTTTAACTATTATTCATTAAATGGTACATATATTAAGAATTTTGGAATACATAACTTTATTGAAGAACAAAAGCAATTTATTTTACAAGAATAGAACCATGATATCATTAATCAGTATTTAGAAGATAATTATGGAGTTAATTCAAATTAAAAAGACCGATTTAATTGTTTTTTTTAATTAACCTTATTAATTTCATAATCTTTAAAATCTTCTAAGTAAGATTTAGTTGTTTTAATTTGTTCAATTATAAATAATTAGTAAAGAAAATTATTTGATAAAGTTAATCATGCGATGATTAATTTATTATTTACCGCATATTTTGCGGAGAATATTTTTGTATTTACCTGATAAAATTATGATTACTATTTTTAAAACAACTTGACTACAAAATTATCATATTCAAAATTTGCCCAATTTTCATATTGCCAATTGTATCGCATGAGCCGATTATTTAATCTAATTGGCTCAAATATAATAAAAATATGAGCCGATTAGTAATTTTATTTGGCTCATGCGATACAATTTATATTACTAAAATAGTAAATATTCATTTCATTATGTAGCGTAAGTATTTATAAATTTATTCTTTATAATGATCATGAATATATTTTAAAATGAATTGTTCAATTTCTGTAGTTTTAAATATTTCATAATCTGGTTTAATTGAAGGTAAGTATCTATTTTTATATTTATCAACCATATAATTTGCTGTTAATATTAGCGTGTCACCATTCGATAATTTATAAGTAGCATTTCCTGTTGTAAATCCTCCTGATTCACTTCCAATAAGAATTACATTTTTTAAACTTCTTAAACTAATTGCAACAGCTTCACCAGAACTAGAAGTTCTTTCGTTGATTAAAACAAAAATATATTTTAAATTCAAGTTATATTTTATGGGAGAATCTATAAAATTTTTAGATTGATTAAAATCTCCAGAAAAAATGTAACCATTTTTTTTAGACCAAGGAATATATTCGGATTCATTTTCAAAATATCCAATATCTCCGTTTTCATAAAAAGGTAATAAGGCTGTTAACATAGGCCACATATTACCTCCTGTATTTGATCTTAAATCGATAATCCAATATTTGGGTTTATTTTCTAATTGTTTAATAATGGATTTTTGAATTTTATTAATATACTCTTCTCCTTTACTTTTAAATAAATTTTTATCTTCTGGATTAGAGTAAGCTCCAACAAAGCTTTTTCCTATAGAGTCACCTAATTCTAAGTAAGGTTTGTTTGAAGAATAAATAATTTTACCTTCTTTTGTATGGTACGAAGTGTGTCTATTATTTATTATTTTTAGACTAAATTGAATTGCAGAATCTTTACTTATTTTGGTTTTTTCATAAAATTTCTTTTCAAAATCAATCCAATCAATTTTATCTTTATTTATTGTGTTTTCCTTTAAAATAGAAAAATATTCTCTATAAAAATCATTATTTTGAGAGTATAATGAATGTTGAAAACTTAATATGATAATAAAAGTAATGTAATATTTCATTTTATAAATATATTAAAATAAGATAAACTATTATTTAAGGTAATTAGTTATTAATAAAAGGTGGTTAAATGATTTTATCTAAAATTTTAAAAAATTAATAAAATCATAAAAAAAATTAATTGAAATAATAAATCTTTATTAATTATTCACAGTTATAAAATGTTGATTATACATAGTTTTGTGAATGATTTGATCTTATTTATTAAGGATAAAATATGTTTTATAAGATTAAATAAAAAAAATATTTTGTAACGTTTTTGAACATTTATACTCTTTTTTAAATAATGATTTAAATACGATACTGTTCTAACTTTACAATCGAAATGAAAGCGATTAAATACATAGTGATATTTCTTATGATGTCTATTTTAGTAAAAAATTTTACTAAGATAAATAAGCACATATCATTTCATAATCATGTAGAACGTCTCTTTTCTAAAGAAAATAAAAAAGAAAAAGTTATATTAACTTCTGTGATTGAAGAATCTAATTCTGATGAATCATTTATTGACAATATGATTACAGTTGATTTTAAATTTAATTTAATACAAATTATTCATTCAAATTTATTCTCTGATTTATTTTCAACCTCAACAAATAAAATATGTCTTTTAAGACGTTATATTTATGGTTTACCCTTCACTTAAATAAATTTTAAATCTTATTGTTTTTATTCTGTTTCTAAACATTTTATGTTTGGTAACACATCTTATATATCTAAAAAATAAATAATTATGCACGAATTAAGTATTGTTAAAGACATATTTGATACGTTAAACGACCATTATGATTCTAAAATAGAAGACGTTGCTAAAGTTCAAATTACAGCTGGGCTTTTGTCGAATGTACAACCTGTATTAATACAAAATGCTTTTGATGCATTTATAGCAGATAATAAAAAATATAATGAAATAGAATTAGAAGTATTGGTGAATGATATTGTTGCTTATTGCGAAAAGTGTCATGAAAATTTTGAAGTAAAATACCACAAATTTGTTTGTGATAAATGCTTAACGCCATCAAGTACTATTGTAAAAGGAAATGAACTTTTTATATCACAAGTTCTTTTTAAGAATAAATAATAATCAAACATAAAAATTATGTCAACTAATACACAAAATCCCAAAAGTGCTGGGAACAGAGTAGGTTCTGTACAGTGCGATAATACAACTTTACATTTATTAAAAGCAAATGATTATGTTGCGAATGCAATCAGAGAACGTTTAAAAGATGTTTGTATCATTAACGTATGTTCTTCTCCAGGGTCAGGAAAAACAACGTTATTACAAGAAATCGGTAAGCGTTTAGGTAAAGAATTGAATATTTCAGTTTTAGTTGGTGATCCTGAAACAGAAAGAGATGCTATACGTATGCGTGAAGTTGGGATTAATGCATTACAAATTGTTACAGGAGGTATGTGTCATATAGAAGCACAAATGATTTTACAAGCTTTAGATCATATCAATTTAGATAATACAGATTTATTATTTATCGAAAATGTAGGTAATTTACTTTGTCCTTCTGCTTTCGATTTAGGTGAAGATTACCGTGTTACACTTATTGCAACAACGGAAGGAGATGATAAACCTAAAAAATATCCTCGTATGTTTCTTACAAGTGAATTAATGTTAGTTTCTAAATCAGATTTATTGCCTTACGTTCCTTTTTCTATCGAAGCTGTGACAAAAGATGCACAAGAAGTTAATCCTAATTTAGAGGTACAAACTATTAGTACTTTAAATGGAGAGGGGATTGATGAATGGTGCCAATGGTTGAAAGAAAAAGTACAGTTAAAAAAAGAAGCTGCTAAACAAGCTAACTAATACAAATATATAATGGATAATCAGTTAATTGTTATTGATGAAGTCAAAACAAAAGTAGATCAGACACAAAATGATTCTGATTTATTATCGATAGAATGGTTTGAGATTCGAAAACAAAAAATTACACGTAAAACAAAAACTGGTTTGACATTAGAGCTCCGTTTACAAAATAGAAATGAGTGGCAGAATGGTGATAGATTGCTATTCGAAAACAATGAGATAGCTACTGTATATATTAAACCAGCTTTGTGTATCCAGTTTGTTGCAGAATCTATGTCTGATGCCGCTGATTTTTGTTATTTTGTAGGAAATCGTCATTTACCTATTTATACATGTCATACTAATCAACATCAATTATTAATGCCTTATGATGGTAGAATGTACGAGCAGTTATCAGAACGTTTTCCAACTAAGATTAATTTAATAGAAGAACAATTATTGAATGAATTCTTATTAAAAAAAGTGGTAAATAATTAAATCATGAATATCAAAAAATATCTTCGAATCATTTATCTATTCTTAGGTTTTGTATTCCTACAAAGTTGTCATTCAAATTCAAAGAATGGTACTGCGAATGGTGTAAACGCTGAAGATAGTCGTGGAAAAATAATAAGTCTTCCAAAAGAAGCGAATAAAGTAGTTGTTCTTTTCGAGCCTTCTTTGGATGAAATTTATATGCTACATGCCCAAGATAAAGTTGTAGGGATTCCTCAACAAGTTTATCAGACAGAAGGTAAGTATCCATTTTATGCTGATTTAGATCCTCGTATTAAAAATAAAACAATAGCTACACCAACATTTGGTGGTGGATCTAGTAATATAGAAACAATTGTTGGCTTGCAACCTGATTTGGTTATTGTTTATGAGCAAAATGTAGAAACTATTCAACAGTTAGAAGAATTATCTATTCCTGTATTTACAGTTTCTAGTTTAAGTCAAGAAAAAATTTATAAGGAATTATTAGGAATGGGAACTTTACTTGGAAAGAAGACAAGAGCTGAAGAGATAGTTTCTTATGTAAAAAAAGAAGCAAATAAACTGAAAAAAACTATTGCAGAAAAACCTAAAAAGGTATATTATGCTTGGTCAAAAGGTCGTATTTTTTCTACTTCTGGTCAAGGAACTTTATTGGATTTAGCTATAAAACTTTCTGGTGCAGAAAATGTTTGTCCTTTAAAAATGGAATCTCCTAATGTTGGTGCAGAATCTATTTATAAATGGAACCCTGATTTAATTATTTTATGGAATTCTGATATTAATGAAGTTTATAATCTTAAAGAATTGGCTGCTTTACCAGCTGTTAAGGATAAAAAAGTTTATGCGATGAATCCTTCATTTTATTATGATCCCCATACAGTTAAATTTTTATTATTTGCGAAACAATTGAGAAATTGGTGCTATCCTTCTGAATATTCATCAGAAGAATTGAATAAAGAAATAAAAGCTGATTTATTAGAATTGTATCAAAAACAAGATCTTTTTACGACCAATGTCAATTAATATAAAATCTCTCTGCTTACTGGTAATTCTACCTTTATTTGTTATTATAATGTCTATGACAATGGGCGCAACTAATTTTATTAGTATTCCTAATTTGTTACATTATAGTAGCTCTGCTTTGAATCAATATTTTTTAAAAAATAATAATTCAATCGAGCAGTCAAGTATAGAAACAATATTGTGGCAAGTTAGATTACCTCGTATTGTTCTTACTTTTATGATTGGCGCAGCATTAGCTTCATCGGGTAATGTGTTGCAAGCAATTTTCAGAAATCCAATTGTAGATCCATTTACTTTAGGTATTTCATCAGGATCTGCTGTAGGTGCAGCTTTAGCAATGGTAGTTCCTTTTTTATCAATTAATTTATCTGCTTTCGTTTTTGGTGTAAGTGCTGTTTTATTGACTTATTTAATTTCAAAAACGAATGTAAAAAGTTCTTTGATTAGTATGGTTTTATCTGGAATGATAATTTCTGGAATATTCACAGCTTTTCTTACTTTGTTACAATATATAAGTGATCCTTATAAATTACAAGCGATTGTACAATGGACAATGGGAAATTTGCATACTGCATCTTGGGAAAAAGTAGAAATTGCATTTTACCCAATTGTTATAGGACTTTTGGTGATTATATTATTTCGATGGAAATTGAATTTATTATCATTAGGAGATGAAGAAGCGCTTGCCGTAGGAGTAAAGCCAGGTTTATTGAAAGTATTATTAATTGGTGTTGCAACATTAATAACAGCTGCTTGTGTTGCTGCAGTTGGTGTAATCAGTTTGTTCGGATTAATCGTTCCACATATTAGTAGAATGTTTTTTGGTCCTAATAATGAGAAAACAGTTTGGGCAAATATTAGTATTGGAGGAACTCTTCTTTTAATTATTGATGATTTTTCTAGAACAGTTATGCCTTTTGAAATCCCTGTTGGTGTTTTTACAATGTTAATTGGTGCACCTATTTTTATTTACTTAATGCGCAAAAATGCTGCAAATTGGAATTGATGGAAGTGATGATTAAAATACAAAATTTAGAATTTACCTATGGTAAACAAAAAATTTTAGATAACGTAAATGTTGATTTTCCTGAAGCAAAATTATCCATAGTTATGGGAAAAAATGGTAGTGGAAAATCTACTATTTTTAATGTAATAGCTGGTTTAGAAAAGAAATATCAAGGGAATGTTTTTATTGGTAATGAAGAAAGAAAGAAAATTAAAATAGGTTCTTCAATTTTACGTATTGGTTTTTTAACTCAATTTCATCAAACAACATTTCCATTCAAAGTTTTTGATGTTGTAATGACTGGTCGATCTTCATTTTCGAGATTCTCTCCAAAGAAAGAAGATTTTGATATTGTCGAACAATTGTTAACCAGGTTTAATCTTTGGCATCTAAAAGATAAGGCATATACGTCTTTATCTGGTGGTGAGCGTCAATTGGTTTTATTGTGTAGAGTTTTGGTTCAGAATCCAGATATTTTAATGTTAGATGAACCAACGAACCATTTGGATTTACATTATCAAGTATTGGTTTTAGAAACGCTTAAGGATTTAGTTAAACAAGGTAAAACAGTTCTTTGTGTAATGCACGATCCTAATTTAGCTTTTATGTATGGTGATTGTTTTTTTATGATGAAAAATCGTCAATTAATTGATTTGAAAAACTATAATCAGGACGAAATTCAATCTATTTTACAAGAAACATATGAATTACCATTAATCAGCCTTTCACATCAGGGTAAAACATTATATGTTCCTGATTTAAAACGATAAAAAAATCATGAAAAATATAGATATATCTTCTGTGGATTTAAAACATGTCGAAGAAATATTACCCTACGTAATTAATTTCAGAAGAGAATTGTTTCCAACGTTGGATCCCAATTTTGTTCCTGCTGATTTACAGAATTTTATTCAAAATTATATTGAAAATCAAAAAGGGATTTTTTTACAAGCGAAGGATGAAAACAATAATCTTGTTGGAGTTATAGGAATGATGGCTTTTGATTATAGATTTCCTTACCTTACAATTGGACAAGAAAGTACTGTTGAGGTTGCTCGTTTATTTGTTGAACCACAGCATAGAAGAAATGGTTTAGCAACAAAATTATTTAAAGAACTAAAACAAAAGGCGATAGAAAAAGATATTTATAGGCTGTATTTACATACACATCCTAGTTTACCTGGTGCTTATGAATTTTGGTTAAAACAAGGATTTGTTTTAAATCTTTTGTGTGATGAAAGTGGTTTTCCTACTTATCACATGAGCAAAGAATTAATTTAATATATAATTTCAATGAAACATTTTTCTAATTTAAAATTTAGATTCTTTTTTTTGTTTTTTGTTTTTACAATTTTTGTAGAAGCACAAGAAAAGCATATTCTATTTGGTCAAGTTTTTAACAAAGAAAACCAAGCTCTTGCTGATGTAGTTATTCATTTTGAAAATCAAAACGATACAGTTTGTACGGATACAAATGGTAATTTTAAATTAGATAAAGCCATTGATTTTCCAGTTTCTTTGGTTATTCAAAATAATGATGAAAAATTTACTTTTATTGTAACTGATAAAGATTGGGATGATAAAAATGGATTAAAAATTCATTTATCTAAAAGTGGTACAGAATTAAATGAAGTTCTAGTTCGCTCTAACAATAAACAATCCTATTCACAAAATAATATTGATTTTGAAGGAAAACTTAGTGGGAAATTAAAAGATATTCCTCAAACCATAAGTATTGTTGGGCAACAACAAATGGAAGATAAGCAAGCTTTTAAAGTTTCTGATATGGTTCATGATCTTACAGGAGTTAATCAAGCATCATCGTATGATGATTATACTTTACGAGGATTTAGCAGTGGATATGGTAATAGTTTACGTTTAGTAAATGGGTTACGTTCTGGTTATGGTTATGGAACGAGTTATTTTAATTCACCGTTGACTGTTAATTTAGAGAGAATTGAAATTTTAAAAGGTTCTGGAGGTACACTTTTTGGAGATATAGTTCCAGGAGGAACAATAAATTTAGTCACTAAAAAAACTTTAGAAGAATTTAAAGGTCAAGTTAATTTTTCATCAGGAAGTTTTGAAACTTTCAGAACAACAGTGGATATTGGAGGTCCAATTAATGATAAATTATTTTATAGATTTAATGCAGGCTATCAAACCAGTAAAACATTTAGAAAGAATAATAGTCAAAAAATATTTTCAGTTGCTCCTTCTCTAACGTTTAAACCAAGAAAGGGAACAAGAATAGATGTCGATTTAACATACGATAATTTTTATGGCTATTTGGATAGAGGAATGGGAGTAAAGCAAAATGATTTGTATGCGATTAATCGTTCATTTACTTTATCTCAACCATCAGATTTTTTTAAAACACAAACATTTAATTTTCGAGCTAAATTAGAACAGAAGATTTTAGATAATTTAACATTGACTGTAAATTATGCTAAATCAATTTATCAAGAGGATTTAAATGAACATAGAACATTGAATACTTTTGCTGATGCACCCAACAATACAATTGTTAATATGAGATTCTTATCTCGACAAGCAAAAGATTATACAGATAATGCTGTTTCTTATTTGAATTATAAAATTGGTAAGCAAGATTTAAAACAGAATATTATTTTTGGTGTTGATTATTCACAATATAAGCCAGATTCCGACAATCAACAAAAAGAAGCAAGAAGTAAAACAGTGGATGGAAAAACTGTTCCATTAACTTTCGATCTGAATAATCCTGTTTATGAAAGTAAAGATTTATCATCTTATATATGGTTGAAACAAGCAACTTTTCCTTTTTTAAGTTCTTATAAAACGACTGGAATATATGTACAAGATCAAATAAAATATCATCGTTTAGAAATGTTATTTGGTTTACGTTATGAGCATTATGTGTCTGAAAGTGCAGATCCTACAACACCATATACAGCGACACAAAATAAATTTTTACCACGAGTAGGATTAACATACAAGGTAAGTTCTAGTATTAATTATTTTGCTAATTATTCTCAAGGTTATGTACCAATCGCAGCAGATTATGTTGTTAATTATAAAAAATACGGATCAGATAAGCCCTTTAAATCAGAAAGTAGCTACCAAATAGAAACTGGATTGAAATCAGATTTTTTTAATAATAAATTACAAATTGATTTAGCTTTTTTCAATATCCAAAGAAATAATATGATGGTTGCAACAGGACAAATGTCAGATGATGGTTATGCTGTGTACCGTCAATCAGGAAAAGTAAATTCAAAAGGATTTGAGTTTGATTTACGAGGTCAGTTAATTAAGAATTTACAAATGACATTGAATTATAGTTTTACAGATACTAAAGTTCAAGCTTCTTCAATAGCATCGGAAGTTGGATTGCCCTTAGCGAATGCCCCTAAAAATATGGCAAATGTATGGTTGAAGTATTCTATTTTGCATTCTAGTTTTAAAGGTTTTGGTTTTGGTTTAGGTGCATCTTATGTTAGTAGACGAAGAATGGAAAATACAGTTGGACAAAATGCTGAAGGAGATTATTTATGGGGATTTTTGCCAGATTATACACTTGTAAATGCAGCATTATATTACGATTTGAATCCTTTGAAAGTTTCTTTACAGTTTAATAATATTTTTGATAAATATTACTTTTTAGGAGGTATAGATTATACTAGAGTTTTTCCTGGTTCTCCAAGTAATTTTATGGCTACATTAAGTTATTCTTTTTAAAATAAAAATATTCTTTAATGTTTTAAAACTATTTTTTGAATTATGTCTAACACTTATTTTTAATATATCATTCATTTTCAATAGTGATTGCAGTGGCATCCTTTTTAGATTGGTCATTGCATTTCTACTCCGCTTAATTACCAAGTCGAAATGACCAATCAAAAAAGATATAGCGAAAAGCACGCCCAAAGGGATTGCCCAAAAAACAACTTTAATAAATAAAAATATAACTACTAAAAATTAATCTTTCATTTTAATTATAAAAACATTGAATGATATTGATTTAGAATAATATAATTCTTTCTAAAGATAAAAAAATATACCTGTTGAAATTCATCAGGTCAGAGGACTATTGCCTTATTTCATCAATACGATAAAAATTAATTAACCTAGAAAATAACTTCTAATAACAAGCAAAAGAAAATAACGGTAAAATAAAAAATACTAATAATGAAATCTTTAAGTTTATTGAAAACAATATTTTTTTGTTTTTCTATAACCTCTGTGACAAAAATTACTGCTCAAGAAAAGCATATATCATTCGGTAAAGTTTCTAGCGAAGATAACAAAGCTGTTGCAAATACAATTGTTTATATTAAAAATCAGAATGATACAGTTTGTACTGATGCAAATGGGAATTTTAAATTTAACCAAGCGATTAAATTTCCTATTTCTTTGATTGTACAAGATAAAGAAGAAAAGCGTATTATTCTGGTGACAGATGAAAATTGGAATGAAAATTTTGGAATGAAAATACATTTTAAAGAAAAAGAAGTAAATCAAGAAGTAGTCAATTCTACTGCTGAAAATTTTTACACTCAAAATGATTTAGGTCTTAGTGGTAAATTAAATGGAAAGTTGAAAGATATTCCACAAACTATAAGTATTGTTAATCAAAATCAAATGTCAGATATACAATCGGTAAGAGTTTCTGATTTGATCCATGATATGGTGGGTGTTAACCAAGCATCATCGTATGATGATTATACGATAAGAGGTTTTAGTAGTGGATATACAGGATTACGATTGGTTGATGGAATGCGTTCTGGTTTTGGCTATGGAACAAGTTATTTTAATTCGCCATTAACAATAAATCTTGAAAGAATTGAGATTATAAAAGGTTCTGGAGGGATTCTTTTTGGTGATACAAATCCAGGCGGAACAATAAATTTGGTTACAAAACGACCATTAGAAAAATTTAGTGTTCAAGCTGGTGTATCATCAGGAAGTTTTGAACCGACAATAGATGTAGGAGGACCAATAAACAATAAATTGTTTTATAGATTTAATGCGGGTTATTTAACAGCTAAACCGTTTAGATATAATTCTGGAAATCAAAAATTATATACTGTTGCACCTTCTCTTACATTTAAACCAAGAAAAGGAACACAAATAGATGTAGATTTTACTTATGATAAGTTTAATGGTCTTTTGGATAGAGGAATGTTAGCAAACAAAAATGATTTATTTGCAAGCAATAGTTCATTAACTTTATCTCAACCATCAGATTTTTTTAAAACACAAACATTTAATTATCGAGCGAGTTTAGAACAGAAAATTTTAGATAATTTGACTTTAACTGCAAAATATTCTAAATCAATTTATCAAGAAGATTTGAATGAGCATAGACTATATAATGGTTTTGGTGATTCATCTAATAATACAATTCTTACAATAGAATTTTTATCTCGACAAGGTAAGTATTACACAGATAACGCTGTTTCTTATTTTAATTATAAAATTGGTAAGCGAGATCTAAAACAGAATATTATTTTTGGTGTTGATTATGCCCAATATAAGCCAGATTCGGACAATCAACAAAAGCAAGCAAGAAGTAAAATAGTGGATGGAAAAACAGTTCCGTTAACCTTTGATTTGAATAATCCTGTTTATGGAAGCAAAGATTTATCTTCTTATGTATGGTTAAAACAAAGTTCTCTTTCTACTATAAGTTCTTATAAAACAACAGGTATTTATATCAACGATCAAATAAAATATCATCGTTTAGAAATGTTATTTGGTTTACGTTATGAACATTATTTATCAAGAAGTTTAGATGCGACAACACCATATACAGCGATACAAAATAAATTTTTGCCACGAGTAGGATTAACATACAAATTGAGTTCTACTTTTAATTATTTTGCTAATTATTCTCAAGGTTATGTACCAATCGCAGCAGATTATGTTGTTAATTATAAAAAATATGGATCAGATCAACCTTTTAAATCAGAAAATAGCTACCAAATAGAAACAGGAATAAAATCAGATTTTTTTAACAATAAGTTACAGATAAATTTAGCTTTATTCAATATTGAAAGAAATAATATGATGGTTGCAACAGGTCAATTATCAGATGATGGTTATGTTGTCTATCGTCAATCAGGAAAAGTAAATTCAAAAGGTTTTGAATTTGATTTACGTGGTCAATTAATTAAGAATTTACAAATGACATTGAATTATAGTTTTACAGCTACTAAAGTTCAAGCTTCTTCAATAGCATCAGAAGTTGGATTGCCCTTGGCAAATGCCCCTAAAAATATGGCAAATGTATGGTTGAAGTATTCCATTTTGCATTCAAGTTTTAAAGGTTTTGGTTTTGGTTTAGGTGCATCTTATGTTAGTAGACGAAGAATGGAAAATACAGTTGGACAAAATGCTGAAGGAGATTATTTATGGGGGTTCTTACCAGATTATACACTCGTAAATACAGCACTGTATTATCAATTAAATTCTTTTACACTCACTTTACAGTGTACAAATGTTTTTAATAAGTACTATTTTATTGGAGGAATTGATTATACAAGAATATTTCCTGGATCATCTGTAGGTTATTCAGCTAATTTAAGCTATTCTTTTTAAAAGATATAACTTGATTGTAAAATAGGAGATAAACCATTCATTATTTATTTAATAAGAATTAATCAAAATGAAGTTTTTAATAGAATAAATTGTCACGTTTTTGAACACTTATCTTATTTTTTAAATAATAATTCTATTTTCAAAAGGAATTACATTTACATTAGAAATGAAAAAGGTAATCTATATATTTTTAACAATAATATTTACTGCAATTGTAGTAAATATTTCTAGTGTTTCTGCTAAGAGAAATGCATTAGAAGTATATGGAAGTCATCAAGAAAAAATTGATAAAGGAACAAAATCTCACTTACAAATAGATAATTTTAATTTATTATCTATAGATGAAAGTAAATCTGATATTGAATTTACTCCTTTCGATCTTAATTTTTTTGCAGTGTTTTTGAATACTTATTTTTATCAAAAACCGTTACAATTATTTTCATTTATAGAAAAAATATATTTTGGTAAAACTTTACCAAAATACATATTATTTCATTCGCTTCAAATTGATTATATATAAAAGAACCTTGGTGACTTCATTCAAGGTTATACTTTAATCAAATACTTCTATAAATATTTATTGAAAAAATACACACACACTCATTATATCATTGAGTGCAGGTCAATAATATCTAATTTTTAAAAAATACAAAATGCATTTAACACCGCGTGAGATAGAAAAGCTGATGTTACATACAGCTGGAGAACTTGCTTTGAAGAGAAAAGCAAGAGGGGTAAAATTAAATTATCCAGAGTCAATTGCTTTAATTAGTCATTTCTTATTAGAAGGAGCTAGAGATGGTAAAAGAGTAGCTGACTTAATGCAAGAAGGAGCAAATTTACTAACTGTAGATGATGTAATGCCAGGAGTAGCAGAAATGATACATGATGTACAAATTGAAGCTACATTTCCTGATGGAACTAAATTAGTAACTGTTCATAATCCTATTCGCTAATTCTAAAAAAAAGAAAATGAAACCAGGAGAAATTTTTGTAAAAGAAGGAATAATTGTTTGTAACGAAGGACGCAAAACAATAAAATTAAATGTAATCAATACAGGAGATAGACCTATTCAAGTAGGATCTCATTTTCACTTTTTTGAAGTGAATAAAGCAATGAGTTTTGATAGAGAACAAGCTTTTGGTATGAGATTAAATATTGTTGCAAGTACAGCTGTACGCTTTGAACCAGGAGAGGAAAAAGAGGTAGAGTTAGTAGAAATTGGAGGAACTAAAAAAGCAATGGGATTTAATAATCTTGTTGACGGACAAACAGATTCTGAAGATCAGAAAAAAGCAAGTCTTGCTAAAGTTGAAGAGTTAAACTTTAAAAATAATTAATCATGAGCTTAAAAGTAGATAGAAAACAATACGCTAATATTTTGGGACCTACAGCTGGAGATAAAATCAGATTAGGAGATACTGAAATAATTATAGAAATAGAAAAAGATTTTACACATTATGGAGACGAAGCTGTTTTTGGCGGAGGAAAAACAGTACGTGATGGAATGGGGCAAAACGTTACAGCAAAACGTAATGAAGGAGTTCTTGATCTTTGTATTACAGGTGCAGTTATTATTGACCATTGGGGAATTGTAAAAGCAGATATTGGTATTAAAGATGGTAAAATTGTAGGCATTGGTAAAGCAGGTAATCCAGATACTATGGATGGTGTTTCACCAAATATGATTATCGGTGCATCAACAGAGGTTCACGGTGGTAAAGGTTACATAGTAACTGCGGGAGGTATAGATACTCACATTCATTACATTTGTCCGCAACAAATAGAAACTTCATTATATAGTGGTATTACAACTATGATTGGAGGAGGTACAGGACCAAATGATGGAACTAATGCTACAACTGTTACTCCAGGTTCTTGGAATATGCAAAAAATGTTAGAAGCAGCAGAAGAATATCCAATGAACTTAGGTTTTTTTGGTAAAGGAAACTGTTCTGCAGAAGAGCCAATTATAGAACAAGTGGAAGCTGGTGCATTAGGTGTAAAAATCCACGAAGATTGGGGGGCAACTCCAGCAACAATTGATACAGCTTTAAAGGTTGCTGATAAATATGATGTACAAGTAGCTATCCACACAGATACATTAAATGAAGGAGGTTTTTTAGAAGATACAATGAAAGCTATTGATGGTCGTGTAATCCATACTTTCCATACAGAAGGAGCAGGAGGAGGACATGCTCCAGATATTATCAAAGCCGCAATGTATCCTAATGTTTTACCAGCATCTACAAATCCAACTCGTCCTTATACAGTGAATACAATTGATGAGCATTTAGATATGTTAATGGTATGTCACCACTTAAGTAAAAATATTCCAGAAGATGTAGCTTTTGCAGATTCTCGTATTCGTCCAGAAACTATTGCAGCTGAAGATATTTTACACGATATGGGAGTATTCAGTATTATGAGTTCAGATTCTCAAGCAATGGGTAGACCAGGTGAAGTTATTACTAGAACTTGGCAAACTGCAAGTAAAATGAAAGACCAAAGAGGTTTATTAGCAGAGGATGAAGGTACAGAAAGCGACAATTACCGTGCAAAAAGATATGTTGCTAAATATACTATCAACCCAGCTATAGCTCATGGTATTTCTGAGTACGTAGGTTCAATCGAGCCAGGTAAATTAGCAGATTTAGTAATTTGGAAACCATCATTATTTGGTGTTAAACCAGAAATGATAGTAAAAGGAGGTTTTGTAATCGCAGCTAAAATGGGTGATCCTAATGCTTCAATTCCAACTCCACAGCCTATCGTTTATAGAAATATGTTTGGTGCCCATGGAAAAGCTAAATTCGGAATTTGTGCAAACTTCGTATCTCAAATTTCTATTGATAATGGAACTATAGCAAGTTATAATTTAGAAAAAATGGTTCTTCCAGTTAAAAACTGTAGAAACATTGGTAAAAAAGACTTAATACACAATGATAAAACTCCGTTAATTGAAGTAAATCCAGAAAATTATAAAGTAACAGTAGATGGTGAATATGTAACATGTGAACCAGCTGATAAATTACCTTTAACACAGTTGTATTATTTATTTTAATAGTATTTATAAGGCTCAGGTTAGTCTGAGTCTTATTTAAAAAAATTAATTATTAAAAATAATATTTCTCAATATAAAATGAAAAATTTAAATAAAGTATTGATCTCTTTGGCATTCACAGGAATGTTTGTAATATCTGGTAAGATGTATGGTCAAACAATGGGAGGTTTAAGATTAAAAGATAGTGATGATGGTCCAAAAGGACAATTTATGTTATATGGTTCTTTTGATTATTCAAAAAGCTCAACACCAACTAGTAGTGGTAGTGCAGTATCAAGTTCTCCAATTGGAGCTGGATATTGGATAAATAACAATGATCTTATAGGGGTTAATTATGCATATTCTCAAGATAAATTGAATAAGAATGTGATTAGTAAACAAAATGAAGCTGGTTTATGGTATAGTCCTTCAGTACAAATAGGAAAATACTTTTATTTAATAGCTCAGGTTGATGCACATTTTGTATGGGGACAACAACAATCTACTATTGATGGATCAATGGAAAACTTCAATGGATTTCGTTTAAGAGCATATCCAATGATTGGAATCGTTGTAGGAAGTGGATGGGCATTAAAATTCAAATTTGCTGAACTTTCTACATTACAAACTAAAGCTAAAGATGGTTGGTCAAAAAGTTATGTTGCAGGTGTAAGTGGATCAACTTTCGGCGTTGGAATTTCTAAAAACTTTGATTTTAGAAGAAAAAATAAAAAGTCATGATAATTCATGAAGCCATAGGAAATATTCGTCAAAATCAAATTGAAGATAAAATAATTGATTTTCTTGATTTAGAATGGTACGAGACTTTTCGTAGAATTCAAAGAAAGAAAACTAGAGCAGGTAAAGATATTGCTATAAAATTTTTAAAAGAGAAACAGCGCATTTTAGATGGTGATATTCTTTTTATTGATAATGAATTAGCAATTGTTGTAAATGTTTTACCTACAAAATCTATTATTCTTACTCCTCAATCAACTATAGAGATGAGTGCTGTTTGTCATGATATAGGAAACAAACATTTACCTCTTTATTTTCAAGATGAAATATTACTTATGCCTTTTGAATTAACAATTTATAATTGGCTGAAATCTAATGGTTTTAATCCTATTGTAAAAGAAGAAAAACTTCTTAATTTACTCAATGCTAACGTAGATCATCACAAAGAAAGCAAAATAGGAACATCATTATCCACAAAAGGTTTGAAAATAAAATTATCTAAAGAAGATTAATTATGAAACAAGATTTTTTAGCAAGTTTATTGCATTTATCTGATCCTACATTACCTATTGGTGCTTATACTCATTCAAATGGTCTAGAAACATATATACAAAATAAAATTGTGCATGATAAAAAAACAGCGCAAGAATTTGTAGAAAATATGGTACAGTACAATTTAAAATACAATGATGGAGTTTTTGTAAAGCTTGCTTATGAAGCAACGCAGAATAATGATTTGAGTGAAATTTTGAAATTAGATGAAGAGTGTTCTGCACTAAAAGCTCCTAAAGAAATAAGACAAGCTAGTAGAAAATTAGGTTTACGTTTAATCAAAATTTTTAAACGTAGAGTTGATTCAGATTTGGTAAAAGAATTTGAACTGAAAGTAAAACAAAACGAAGCTAATTCAAATTATGCAATTGTTTATGGAATATATGCTAGCTTATTAAATATTCCACTTTTTGAAACATTATTTTCATTTTATTATACTTCCGTATCAGGAATTGTAACAAATGCAGTAAAATTAGTGCCTCTAGGTCAATTGGATGGTCAAGATATATTATTTGATTTATACCAATTGATTGAAAAAACAGCAGAAGAAACAATAGAATTAAATAGAGATTATGTTGGTCTATGTAATACATCATTTGACATAAGATGTATGCAACACGAAAGATTATATTCTCGTTTATATATGTCATAATTTTTTTTAAAATAAATAAAATGGAAAATAGAAAATATATAAAAGTTGGTGTTTGTGGACCTGTGGGTTCAGGTAAAACAGCTTTATTAGAAAAATTGAGTAGAAAAATGCTTAATGATTATAATTTAGGAGTAATCACTAACGATATTTTTTGTCAAGAAGATGCAAAATTCATGGCTAAAAATAGTTTATTACCAGAAGATAGAATTATAGGTGTAGAGACAGGAGGATGCCCTCATACAGCAATTAGAGAAGATGCTAGTATGAATTTAGAAGCTGTTGAAGAATTAGCTGATCGTTTTCCAGATATCGAATTAATTTTAATAGAAAGTGGGGGAGATAACCTTGCTGCTACTTATAGTCCTGATTTGGCAGATGTTACAATTTTTATTATTGATGTAGCTGAAGGAGAAAAAATTCCTAGAAAAGGAGGTCCTGGTATCCAACGTTCAGATTTATTAATTATAAATAAAATAGATTTAGCTCCTTATGTTGGTGCAAGTTTAGAAGTTATGGAAAGTGATACAAAACGTATGAGAAATGGTGCTCCATTTGTGTTTACAAACTTAAAAACTGAAGAAGGCTTAGACAGTGTAATCGGTTGGATTAAAAAATATGCACTTTTAGAAGATATCGAAGAACCAAATCTTGTAAGATAAGATGGAATGTAGACTAGATATTGTTGCAGGATACAAAGAAGGCAAATCCTACGTAAAAAATTTATACGTAGGAAAACCTTTTCGTGTTGTATCTGTAGCACAAAGAAAAACAGATAATAAGCTTTATCAAATGATTATGACTTCTTCTCCAGGTATTTTGGATGGAGATGAATACGTATTAAATATTGATGTTGAGGATAACGCAGCTTTACAGTTACAATCTCAATCTTATCAAAGATTATTTAATATGGGCGATGAAGCAACTCAACAGTTAAGGATTAATATTCATGATAATTCATCGTTTACTTATGTGCCACATCCTGTAGTTCCACATGAAAATTCTAATTTTAAAAGTAAAGCTTCAATAAGTATTGGAGATCAAAGTCAACTTATAATTAGTGAGATTATTACTTGTGGTAGAAAGCATTCTGGAGAAGTATTCAAGCTAAAATGTTTTCAGAATCTTACAGAGATTTATCATCATAATAAATTGGTTGTAAAAGATAATATATTAATTCAACCAGATCTTATTCCAATAGAAAGTATTGGTATTTTAGAAAATTATACTCACCAAGGAAGTTTAATTTTTTATAGTACAAAAACAAATGTAGAAAAAGATGAATTAGTCAATAATTTATTTGAAATTTCTAAAAATCATACAAATATAGAAGTTGGAATTTCTGCATTAGATGATAATGGTTTTATAATAAGGTCTTTAAGTCAAGGAGGAGAAGCAATGTATAAATATTTCTTAGAAGCACAAGATTTGCTTTGGGAATTGTAATAACTATTAAATAATCATGGAAAAAATTATAGCAAGAGTTCCATTTGTAGATAATGTCTTAAAAGGGATTGGACAAATTATGTTACAAGAAAATAGTGTTACAGGTTTACTATTTTTAATTGGAATTTTCTTAGGAAGTATAGAGGGAGGTATTGCAGCATTTGTAGCGACATCAGTAGGTACATTAACAGCAATACTATTAAAATTTGATAAAAAAAATATAAACGCAGGGTTGTATGGTTTTAGTGCAGCATTGGTCGGTGTAGCATTATTATTCATTTTTCAATCAACATTTATATTATGGATATTGTTAGTAGTAGGATCTGCTTTGGCCGCAATTATCCAAAATTTTTTTATTAAAAAGAATATTCCAGTTTTTACATTACCTTTTATTCTTATTACTTGGGTATTATTTTTTATAATTCACCAGTTTAATATTGTAAGTAATGCAATTTCTACAGATTCAGAATCAATTTTAGAATTACATGATTTATGTACTTCAACAAATGGATTTGGAGAAGTAATATTTCAGGGTGGATCAATATCAGGAATTATATTTTTTATAGCAGTTTTTATTTCTTCTCCAATTGCAGCTTTATATGGTCTAGCAGCTTCAATATTTGGAGCCGAAATATCAGATTTTTTTGGAGAACCAATAGAACAAATACACATGGGATTATTTGGTTTTAATGCGGTTTTAACTGCAATTGTTTTTGCAGGGCCAAAGAAAATAGATGGTCTTTGGGTATTTATAGGACTTGTAGTTACCGTTATAATTGATATATTACTTGTAAAATCTAATGTTTTAAGTATCTTCGGAGGTGTATTTACATTTCCATTTGTAGCTGGAACTTGGATTACATTATTTTTAAAAAATAAGATAAAAATTTAATTATGTTTAATATATAATTTTATTAATCTTAATTTCTGTCGCAATATTAGACTTTTTATAAAATCTCATTATCAAGATATGGAAGTATTATCAAATTCTCAATATAAAGAACTTTTTCTGAATAATCTTACAGATCAAGTTTTAGGTAATAATGAAGATATACAATTATATCGATTGGAATACTACTTGAGAGGTATTTTAATGCCTGTTATTCCGTATAGAACAACTTTTAATTTTATTATTTTTGTTACAAAGGGAAGTATTAAGCAATATTTAGAAAATAAAGAATATCATGCTGAAGCAAATGAAATTATTTTTATAAAACAAGGAACAATAACTGCAACATTAGAAATGTCTGAAGATTTAGAAGGTTTTTACTTAGCTTATGAAAATCATATATTATCTGAGCAAGAATTACCAAAATATAAATCAAGTATTTATTTAATGTCTCCATATTTGAAATTTGATAAACTTACTTTTACAATGATTGAACAATTATTAATTTTAATGGAGAAAGAAATTTTTTTGAATAATCTACTTTTAAATGATATTGTAATTGCAATGTTACATGTTGTGTTACTTAAATTACTTAAACATGAGAATAAAAAAATTCCTAATTTCTCTACACGTCCAATGGAATTATCTCTACAGTTTAAAGATTTATTGTTTAAACATCATATAGAAGAAAAAAAAGTAAGTTTTTATGCAGATAAATTAAATGTTACAGAAAATTATTTGAATAAATGTGTTAAAGATGTCACTCAAAAAAAACCAAAACAATGGATTAATGAGACAGATATTAATTATAGTAAAGCACTACTACATTCCAGTAGAAGAATAGCAGAAATAGCTTATGAGCTTAATTTTCAAACAGCATCACATTTTACACAATTGTTTAAAAAAATAGCAGGAATTACTCCAACAGAATATAGGGATAACATTTGGTTAAATCAACCAGATAGAAATGATGGTATTCCATCAAATCAATAAAAAAATAAAATATTATATAAATTGTATAAAATCATTTAAGCAGGAGTAATCCTGCTTTTATAGTTTAATGAATTTTAATTTTATTAATTAAGATTATTTTTTATAAAATATAAGTTTGTAAATCAGATGATTAATCAATAATTCATGTTTTTTTTATACTGTCAGGCAACCATTTTTCCGTATATTGCATCTATTCATAAAAGAACAAACTATGAAACAGATTCTGTACTTAGTATTTATATTAACCAATACAATGCTTATGGCTCAGTCGCAACAGATTGATCAAAAGTGGAAAGAAATTGATAAGGAATTGGCAAGTGGTCAATTTAAATCAATTCAACCTAAAATAGATGTAATAAAAGATTTATCACGCAAAGAAAATAATGAACCAAGCTATTTGAAAGCTTTATTTTATGAGTCGAAGATAAAAGTTGTAACATCAGACGAAAAAGATGATGTAAATTTTGTATTCGATTTATTCAAAAAAGAATTAAATGGAAAATCAAAAGTAAATGATGCAATTGTAAATTCTTATTTAGCACAATTATATAGTTTATATTTTGACGAAAACAGATGGGAAATACAAGGTAGAACAAATGTAGAAAATCAATCTACAAATGATGTTCGCTTTTGGACAGAAGATACTTTTCATAAAACAATTAATAATTATTTTGAAAAATCAATTGATCAAAAAAATGAATTAATTACAACAAAAGCAATTAATTATAAATTGATTTTAAATATATCAGATGAACTAAAAACAGCGAATAAACAATTAGATATTACACCAACTGTTTATGATATATTAGTTAATGAGTATATAAATTATTTGAATACAGATGATCAACAAAACAAAGTAAATGCTTTTTATTCTGATTTGTCATCGATTAATCAAAAAAGCAATCACCTAAATGCTGTTTTATATAATGAACTGAATCTGTTGAATGCAAAACGTTCTACACTTTCTTCAGATGAATTTATAAAACAAAAAGAAGCATTGGCAAAAAAGTATACTAGTGCATGGTATTCAGCTTATGTATATTTATCATTAGCAACAGATTTATATGCTTTGCAGGATAATAAATTAGATAACATCAATCATATTTTTGCGATTCAGAAAATAGTTGCACAAACTTATCCAGATGCTACAGATAAGAATGCAATAGATAGTTTGGTAGAGAAAATAAAATCAAAAGAATTTAGTGTCGATGCAGAGAAATATATTTCTGTAAATCAAAATACACCAGTTAAAGTATCACATAAAAATTTAGATAAAATTTATGTAAAAATTTTAGCATATAATGTTGGTTTTGATAAAGACTCTAAACAACAAGCATTATATGTATATAATGATAATAATGTAAAAAAAGCACAAGATTTTTTGGATAGCTTAAAAGTTGTTGAAGAATATTCGATTGATTTAAAATTGTTTGATGATTATCAATTTCATTCTACAGTAGTAAAATTGAATCCATTAGTTAATGGAAGATATATTGTTTTATTCTCTAACGATCCGTCTTTTAAGATTGCAAAAAAAGAAGATATAGATTATATTGATATAGCTGTTTCTAATTATGCTTTAAACTCTCTGAATGGAAAAATATCTGTAGTCAATAGATTAACTGGAAAACCAGAAAAAAATGTTGCAATAGAGTTTTTAAATACAACGAATTACAATAGCAAAGAAACTAAAGTTTTAACATCAGATAAAAATGGAGAAATTAGTGTACCACAAGGATGGAGAAGTTTTAGTTATAGAGTAAAAGATGAAAATGCAATTTATTCATCATCTTATTATAATGACAGGTATATTAAAGATGTAGATTTCACAAACTCAGTAAAACTATTTACAGATCGTGCAATCTATCGTCCAGGACAAACAGTTTATTTTAAAGGAATTTTTTATAAATCTACAGATAAAAACAGAAATGTTAT
This sequence comes from Flavobacteriales bacterium UBA7612, assembly GCA_002484335.1. Classification (GTDB taxonomy): domain Bacteria; phylum Bacteroidota; class Bacteroidia; order Flavobacteriales; family Weeksellaceae; genus Empedobacter. The sequence goes on along the minus strand of DLJQ01000022.1, from coordinate 137,066 downwards.
TCCAAATAAAAAATTAAAACTTGTTTTAAAAGATGTAAATAGAAAAGAAGTATCTCAAGTAGAATTAACAACAAATGAATTTGGTTCTGTGAATGGAAATTTTGTTTTACCAGTTTCTGGTTTAACAGGTAATTTTAGAATTTATGTTACCGAAGGAAATGATGATGTAGGAAGTTATTCTTTTAAAGTAGAAGAATATAAACGACCTAAATTTGAGGTTGAAATCGAAAAAAATAAAGGCGTTTATAGTTTAAATGATAAGGTAAAAGTAGAAGGAAAAGCAATTGCTTTTTCGGGTGCAAATATAGATAACGCAAAAGTAAGTTACAGAGTTTATCGACAAGAAATATTTACTTTTTGGCCTTGGTATCGTACTATTCCTAGTAATCGTGGACAACGTGAAGAAATATCATTTGGAGAAGTTACGACAGATTCAGAAGGTAAGTTTTCGTTTGATTTTGTTGCTAAACCAGCATCAGAAAAAAAGAAAGATGAAACAAGAGTATATTCTTATTCTATAGATGTTTCTGTGACAGATATCAATGGAGAAACTCAATTTACGTCTTCAACTGTAAAAGTAGGAGATACAAGAATGGTATTGAGTGTAAATTTAGGAAATAAGATAAATGTTGATGAATTAAAATCATTTACAGTTAATGTTAAAAATTTAAACGATGAAAAATTAGATGGAAAAGGTCATTTAGAAATATATTCATTAAATGCACCTAAAGAAGTTGTTCGTCGTCAGAAATTTACAACAGATTATAATTTTTATTCAAAAGAAGAATTCAGAAAATTATTTCCTCATGAACCTTATGGAGACGAAATGAATCCAAAAACATGGGAATTGAATAAAAAGGTTTTTGAAACAGATTTTGATACAGCAATTTCTGATGAAATTAAATTTAATCAAGCAAATAATCTAGAAGAAGGTTATTATGTTGTAAAAGGCTATGTATTAGATGGAACACAAAAAGTGGAAGTAGAACGATTAATTTATATTTCTAATGAGAAAAAAGCAAAAGAAATAAAAACAATTTTAACTGTTTCTCAAGATAAATCATCTTATCAGCCAAATGATATTGCAAAAATAGATTTTAAATCTGGTTCAAAAGGAACATATGTTTATTATGAAATAGAAGCTAATCAAAAAATTATAGAAAAAGGATTTTTAGAAATTGATAAAAAATCAAGAATAGAAATTCCAATTAAAGAAGAATATCGTGGAGGAATTTATATGAATTATGTAATGACAAAATTCAACGATGTTCAGTCTGGTAGTTTAACATTAGCTGTTCCTTATACCAATAAGGATTTAAAAATTACAACTGAAGTTTTAAGAGATAAATTAACACCAGGAGAAAAAGAAAAATGGCAATTAAAGATAGAAGGAGCAAACAAAGATAAAGTTTCGGCTGAGGTTTTAGCAGGAATGTACGATGCTTCTTTAGACCAATTTGCATCAAATTCTTTTGATTTTAATGTATACAACATTACAAATCCTCGATTGAATTATCAATATTATTTAGCAGGAATTTATTCAACAAATGGTTCAAGAACAATATATTATCAAAATAAATATGATTTTTATAGAGATGATTACAGAGGATTGAATCTTAATTTATTCGATTTTGGTTTTAATAATTACAGAATGAATTTCATGAGAATGAAGGTTGCTGCTCCTATAGTAAATGCTGAAGGAAGGGAAAGTGCTTTGTCAGGAAGTGTTTCAGGAATAGCATTAGAAAAATCTGCTGATTTAGGAGAAGCTGTAATTACTGATAAATTCGCTATTCGTGGTTCATCTTCATCAGAAGTAAATGAAAATGCAATTTATGTTATTGATGGAGTTGTATTTGATAAAATGCCAACAGATATCAATCCAACGGATATTCAATCTATGAATATTCTAAAAGATGCAGCTGCAACATCATTATATGGTGCTAGAGGAGCAAATGGAGTAGTAGTTATTACAACAAAAGCTGGTGCAAACAAAGCCTTAGATAATGTGCAAGCACGTACAAACTTAAATGAAACAGCATTCTTTTTTCCAAATCTTAAAACAGATGCAGACGGAAATGTAATTATAGAGTTTACAGCACCAGAAAGTTTAACAGAATGGAAATTTATGGCTTTGGCTTATACAAAAGACCTTAAAACGGGTTATTTAGAGCAAAAAGTTCGTACACAAAAAGAATTAATGGTTGTACCAAATATGCCAAGATTCTTAAGAGAAGGAGATAAAATTTCTATCTCATCAAAAATTAATAATTTATCAGATAAGGTACTTAATGGTTCGGCAAAATTAATGTTATTCGATGCATTTACAAATCAACCAATAGATGCAAAATTTAATTTAACAAATGCAATTCAGAATTTTACGGCAGCAAAAGGAAATTCAACACAAGTTACTTGGACAATAGAAATTCCTCAAAATATTTCTGCTGTTGTTTATCGTGTTGTAGCAACTGCTGGAGAATTTTCAGATGGAGAAGAATCTGCATTACCAATCTTAACAAACAGAATGTTGGTAACAGAAACATTACCAATCTATGTAAAAGAGGGGCAAAACAAAACATTTAAGTTTGACCACTTAATCAATAATCAATCAAAAACGTTAGATAATTACAAGTTAACGTTCGAGATGACGACTAATCCAATTTGGTATGCTGTTTTCTCATTACCTTATTTACGTGAATATCCTTACGAATGTGCAGAACAAGTGTTTGCTCGTCTATATGGAAATATGGTTTCAGAAAAAGTGATAAATTCTAATCCAAAAATAAAAGCTGTTTTTGATGATTGGAATAAAAAAGGGGAATTGAAATCTAAATTACAATTGAACCAAGAATTAAAAAATATTATTTTAGAAGAAACACCTTGGTTAAGAAATGCAGAAAGCGAAGAAGAACAAATGAAACAAATTGCAGTTTTATTTCAATTGAATCAAATGCAAAATGAAATGAAAGCTGCTTTCCAAAAATTATCAGATAAACAGCAAAGTAATGGAGGATTCTCTTGGTTCGACGGAGGAAAACCAAACGAGTACATTACAACTCATATCGTTGCAGGATTCGGAAATCTGAAAAAAATGGATGTTAAGTTTGATGCTTTTGGAATAGATGTAAATCCATTAATCAAGAAATCGATTCAATTTATCGATAGCGAAAATTTAAAACGTTTCAATGAATTTAAAACAAATGAAAAAGCATTTAAAAATGTAGTTTATTCAGATGGATTACATTATTTGTATGCACGTTCTTTCTTCTTGAACGATGTTCCAATGTCAAAAGAATTGGATGAAATGAAAAATGCAATGTTGAAAAGCTTAAACGATGAAAAACTAGATTTATCATTACAACAAAAAGCAATGGCAGCAATTGTAATGAATCGTTTTGGTATGCAATCTTCAGCTAAGGTAACATTAAATGCTGTGAAAGAAAAAGCAGTTCTTTCAGATGAAATGGGAATGTATTGGAAAGAAAACCAAGCTGGTTGGTTCTGGTATCAAGCTCCAGTAGAAACACAATCTATTTTGATAGAAGCGTTCGACGAAGTTTTAAAAGACGAAAAATCTATCGAAGAAATGAAAGTTTGGTTATTAAAAAATCGTCAAACAAATCAATGGAATTCAACAAAAGCAACAACAAAAGCAGTATATGCATTAATGAACTTTGGTAAATCTTGGATAGATGCAGACAAAGGAATTGTTGTAAAAGTAGGAAACCAGACTATAGATTTAGATAATAATCCGCAAGCTGGTTCTGGTTATGTGAAAACATCTTGGAACAAAGAAGAAATAAAACCAGATATGGGGAAAATAGAAGTTACAAAAACTTTTCCAGGAGTTGCTTGGGGAGCAATGTATTGGCAATATTTCGAAGATTTAGATAAAATAAAATCTGCTGAAACAGGAATCCAATTCAATAAAAAATTATATCTAAAACAGAACACTACAAATGGACCAGTTCTTAAAGAAATTACAGCTCAAACGCCAATAAAAGTAGGAGATGTAGTAACAGTTCGTTTGGAAATTTCTATCGATAGAACAATGCAGTTTGTACATATAAAAGATATGCGTGCAAGTGGTTTCGAGCCAGTTAATGTATTATCTGGTTATAAGTGGAAAGGAGAATTTGGTTATTACGAAAGTACTCGTGATGCAGCAACTAATTTCTTTGCAGATTCTATGCGAAAAGGAACGTATGTTTTCGAATACGATTTAAAAGCAAATAATGCAGGTAATTTTTCTAACGGAATAACATCAATGCAAAATATGTATGCACCAGAATTAAGTGCACAAAGCGAAGGAATTCGTGTTGAGATTAAATAGTAATTAGCTCAACAATTTTTAGAAAAATCAGTACAATATATTTTGTACTGATTTTTTTTTGATAAAAATGCAACAAAAATGTTGCTTCTCGTGCGAGTTGTTATCTCAAAGTACCTAGCAATAGCAACTTTCCAAGATTGCAATTGTTAGCTAAATCATTCAGTGACAAACAATGTTTTTTCGGATTACTACAAATCCTTTTAGTTTTTTTATTGAATAAAAATATTTTCATACACTATATTGTTTTTTTTGTAAATTTGATAAAATCAAAAAAATATAGATATTATTATTTTGTAAAGTTTTAATAAATAAACTTTTATATAATATTTAAATTCCAGCTATAACTAAAAAAACTAATTAAAAACTAATTTATATGGAAAAAAGAATTAACTATTTATTGCTGTTTTTTTTTACATCAATTAACAATATACTATTTGCACAAACAAATTGTTCTTTACCTATTTCTTGGACAACTAATAATTATAATGTTGCTGTTACCTCCTCCACAGCACTTGGGGTAGATCGGTTTAGTAATAAAAACGTTATAATAGATAACGATTTAAATAATGCTTCTAGTTGGACATCAGCACTTCTTCCTGCAACTGAATATGTAGAAGTACAAAATAATTCAGGACAATTTCCAGCAGGAACTTATGCAGGTGTAGTTTTATCTGAAACTAGTCTTGCATCTATTTCCACAACTTATAAGGTAGAGACATTTTTAAATAATACCCCTACTAATGATGTTATATCAATGCAGGTTCCAATAAATTTAGCGAGTGCTACAAATAGGAATTTAGGATTAATAACAACAAAACCATTTAATAAAATTAGATTAACTGTAAGTACAATTGGAATAACAACTACTTCCGTGAATAATTTTTATGCAATTACACCTTGTACCAATACTCAAAGTTTGCAATGTAATCAGGATACAAAGATTTCACAAGGTAATTCTGCAGTAATCAATTCACAAGATAATTTTTCTGCAGTAATCAATTATAGTGATAATAAAACCAGTCTAAGTGGTTTATCTGTAGGTAAAATGAATAATCTTGGAAATATTGTTAATAGTAATTTGAATGATTATGGAACAATAGATTTAGGTATTTCAGCATTTGGTACTGCTCAAGTTTCAGTAAGAGATTTAAATCAAACTTATAGTATAGGTAATTTTGCAGGTTTTGAAATATCAAACAATAATTTGTTAGATTTAAGTATACTGAGTGGTATTACAATAAAAACTTATTTAAATGGTACATTACAAGAGGAATCTAATTCTAATACATTATTATCAAATGTAACAGCTTTAGGTACTAATCCTCGTTCTGTAATTGGCTTTATTACTACAAAACCTTTTAATGAGGTACAATTTAGTTTATCAAGTTTATTAAATGCTAATCTTGTAGGAGAAACAAGAATTTACAATATGATTGTTAAAAAATATTGTAAAGGAGAAGATCCTGCTTGTAATATAGATACTAAAATAATAAATCCTAATTATCCTGCTTTTGTTCAACCTTTAAGAACTGGTACTTCCGGTATTACATCAGCTTCTATTAATAATCCAAGTAATTTAATTAATAGTAATACAGATGATTATGCGTCATTGAATATCACAGCATCTGTTTTAGGAAATGTTTCTTTATCTGTTGGACTTGTAGAACAAGTGTTTAATGCAGGACATTTTGCAGGTTTTGAAATATCAAACAATAATTTGTTGAATTTAAGTTTATTAGGGGGGATTACAATAAAGACTTATTTAAATGGTTTATTACAAGAAGAATCTAATTCTAATACACTATTATCAAACGTAGAAGGCTTGGGAGGAAATCCTCTTTCTATAGTTGGATTTATAACAACAAAAGATTTTGATGAAGTTCAGTTTAATTTATCAACTGGATTAAGTTTAGATCTTATTGGTGAAACAAGAATTTATAATATGATTGTTAAAAAATTGTGTGAAGGACCGTCAATAGCTTGTAATCAACCAACAATAATTAATAAAAATGAATATCCTGTAAATATAGGAAAAAACACAAATCTTCAAGGAATATCAATTGGAGGAGTAACAAATTTAAATAATATTTTAGATGGTAATTCAGATACTTATGCAACTATAAATATCCCTGTTGGTATACTTAGTACTGCTACTATAGCAATAGAAAAACAATTAAGTGCTATTAGTGCAGGAACATATGTTTCTTTTGATATAGAATTAACTAGTTTAGTAAATGTTAGTGCTTTACCGAAGTTTAAATTAAAATTATTAAAAGATAATGTACAAACAGAAATAATAGAAGGAGGAAATTTCCTTTTAGGTGCTAACATAGCATCTCGTATTCGTAAAACTTTAGGGTTTAAATCTACTAAAGATTTTGATGAAATACAGTTTATCTATGAACAACCTGTAGGAGTATCTTTAGGTGAAGTAAGACTCTATGATTTAACAATTCTTAATCCTTGTCAAAAAGCAATAGACTGTAGTGTTGAGAATACAATTGATAATACATCTAATCATCCGGTTGTTATTAATCAATTCAGAACAGGTATCGAAGGTTTGGTTTGTGCTCAATGTTCTGTAACAAATGAAATGAATCTGATTACAACATCTGAAACAGATTTTACAACTTTAAATTTAGGTATAGGTGTTGCAGGAAGGGCAGGAATAAGTATTCTAGATCTTGCTAATATATTTCCAAGTGGTACTTATTTAGGATTCACAATTGAAGATGTTCAACAAATAATACAAGCAGATCTTTTAGAAACTTTTTACATTAAAACTTACTTAAATGGTATACAGCAAGAAGTAGCAAATAGTACAAGTTTACTTGATTTATCATTAATTCTTTCTATCGGAACGGGAAAAAAGAATTTTGGTTTTCGAGCGACAAAACCTTTTAATGAAATAAGATTAGAAGTAGGATCATTAGTTAGTGCTATAAACACAATTAAATTATATAATTTGAAAGTAGATGCTAGTAATCCTACAAACAATGATGGTAATTTAATCTGTAACAATAGTATTTGTGTAAAACCAGGATATTTTAATACTAATGAGGCTATCTTAAATTCTGATACTGGTATTTCTTCATTGCAAAAACCTAACTCTACATGGCCAAAAGAAATACCAAATGGTTTCCTTGTTTTAGAATCAAAAAACAAAGGATTTGTAATATCAAGGATTCCAAGTTCATCAAATATATTAGATCCAAAAGAAGGAATGATAATTTATGATTTGGCTGATAATTGCACAAAAATTTATAATGGAGATAATTGGAAATGTATAACACAATCTTGTAACGAATAAATGTATTAATTATGAAAAAACTTATTTATATAATTTTATTATTTGGTATTTATTCTAAAGCGCAAATATCTATAGGAAAACCAAATGTTGACGGAAGTAGCACAATATTAGATTTTGACCAAACCTCTACAAACTCAAAAGGAATTATTTTACCTGCTGTAACTAATACTACAACTGTTATTCCAACAAATGGAACATTTTTATTTGATACTCAAGAAAAAAAAATTCGAATGTATGAAAATAATTCATGGAAAAATTTGAGTGAGACTGGGGATGATTCAAAAATTTTTATGAATAGTTCAGAAGATATAGGTAATGGAGTAATTATAGGATCCGAGTCATCATCTGCAATTGGAATACTAGTTTTAGAATCAGTCGATAAAGCAATGATTTTGCCTAAAATAGAAAATCCTCATTTAACAGTTAAAAATCCTTACGTAGGAATGATATGTTATGATACAACTAGTAAATCAATGGCTGTTTTTGATGGTTTAAATTGGAATTATTGGAAATAACCTTAACCATTTTACAAATTTTCATAAAAAAGATAGGATTAATCCTATCTTTTTTTATGATTATATATAAATTTATTGAAATAAAATTACAATAAATTTAACTTTTTAAAATTCATTTAATAAAATGTATTGTTTATCAATTAACTACATTTTATTTATTACTATTTTTTTCGGCTTTTTATTTGTAACAAAGAATTTTACATAAAAAGAAATTAATATTCTTTTGTAAATTGCATAGACTTCATTCATAATAAATAATGATTTATTGAATGAATAAATTGATTTTAAAATGGTTATGATTTATTTTTTTTTCGCCATTTTTTAGTAAGAATATAAAATAAAAAACAATGTCAACATTTGATCAACAGATATTTTTTGATGCTATATATAAATTCACAGAAGAAGAGTTAATTGTTTATTTAAAAGAAAATTTTAACGTTATTCCAAAACAGAAAAGAGAACAACTTTTAAGTGCTGTTATGCAAAATAAAAAATGGAATGTTTTTGATTATATGGTAAACGAAGAATTAATTAATACAGAGTTGTTTGAATATGATTCTTTTAATGATTCTTTATTAAATCCTATTATTTCACAAACTAAATTCTTTAACTCAGAAGAACTAACTGAATATTTACCACATTTCGAAAACTTTTTAGAAGCATTAGATGATATTGATGAAGAATTAGCGGGATATAATTTATTATCTTATTCTCTCGAAAATGGATTTCCAAAAGAAATAATAGAATCAATAATTAATAAAGGAATCAAACTTGAATATTATAATAAAGCTGAACAAAATTATCTTCACATAGCTCTAGGACAAAGACAAAATAGAGTAGAAGGGTACACACATGATATTGTTAGTTTTTTAATTGATAGTGGAGTTGATGTTAATAAACAAGATCTTGCAAAAAAATCACCATTATTTACAGCCTTAGAAAATAGTTTTATTGTAAAATCAAATACAATACAATTATTATTAGATAACGGTGCAGATGTAAACTCAGTCGATAATAAAGGAATTACACCTTTATTTTTTGTAACAGCATATAATAAAAATTTAGATTTATTACGCTTGTTATTAGAATATGGTACACCAGATTTTTACCAATTAAATAACGAAGGAGAAAATTTGTTGAACAGTTTTTTAAAATATTCACAAGCAAGTGCAGCAGATCAAGAAATGCTAACTGTTCTATTGGAGAATGGAGCATCTCTCTCTACAACTTCCAAATATTATGACAAAGAAAAATCAGGTCTTGATTGGGTTGTAGAAAAACCTTCAGAATTATTGAAATTTTTATTAGACAAAGATTTTATTGATGTCAACGAAATAGATAATGATGGACAAACAGCTTTAATAAAAGTTTGTAAAATAAATCCAAATTTTGAAGAAGCAGTAGCAAAAGATTTATATAGAAAAGTAAAATATTTATTAAAGGCTGGTGCCGATGCTTCCGTAGAAGATCGTTTTGATAAAAAAGCAATAGATTATGCGATGGAAGATAATATGAAATCAAAAATTGTAGAAACTTTATTCGAAAAGTAGAAAAATATGTCACAATCATTTTTAGTAGCCTGCGAAGGAGGAAAAAGAAAAATAGCAGAAATTCTTCTTGAAAATAATCAAGTAGATGTAAAATATACAGATGAAAAAGGTCGTACAGCCTTGCATTATGCAGCCTATCAAGGATACACTGATGTTGTAAAAAAACTTGTAGAAAATGGTGCAGATATTAATTATGAAGATCATCAAGGAGAAACACCATTATTTTTTTCAATAATTAACAAACAAAAGCAAACTTCAAATTATTTATTAGACCAAGGAGCAAATTGGGATATAAATGATTTTAAAGGTAACTCATTATTACACATTGTAGCCGAAACTGGTCAACAAGATATTGCAGAGAAATTAATTTCGCTAGGATTAGATGTTAATGGATTGAATCAAAATGCTATTTCACCATTGTTAGTTGCCATTGAAAATAAATTTGTTCCAGTTGTAAAAGTTTTAATTCAAAATGGTTCAGATAATAATTATACAGATAAAAACGGAAATACGCCTTTAAATTTAGCCATTCAAAACAATAGCATTCCAATCGTAACATTGCTACTAGAGAGTGGTTCACAAGTAAATCAATTAAATGATTTAAACGAAGGTCCATTATTGTTAGCAGCAAAATTGGGTAATCGTATTGTATGCGAACGATTAATAGAACAAGGAGCAGATATTTTTACAGAATCTAATGAAGGTATTTCGCCTGTTTGGTACGCAGTAGGGGCAAATTTAAAAGAATTAGTAGCCTTGTTTCTAAAGAAAGGTTTGTCTCCAGATTATGCTAGAAGTGTTGATGCATGGGATGGAAAAGATGGACATTATATGCAAAAATTAATAGCAAATACAGGAACTAGAACTTTTATTTTAGGTTTCGAGCCACATTATGCAGGAGAAACACTATTGCAAACAGCATCTAAATTAGGTTATCTTTCATTAGCAAAATTATTGCTAGACAGTGGAGTAGAAATAGACAAACAAGATGCCTCTGGTAACACAGCATTACATTACGCTTCTGCTTATGGTAAAAAAGATATTCTACGCTTTTTATTGACAAATGGGGCAAAAACAGATATAGCAAATGTTCTAGAACAAAAAGCAATAGATTATTCTAATATGAATGGATTTAATGAAATTACAAGTCTTTTAATAGAATTTGGAGCAAAAACAAATGCAATAGAGGACGGAGAAGTAAGTAAACCTGTTCAACCTACAATAAAAGATATGGCAGATAAAAAGAAAGCTCTTTTAGATATGAAAGAACTTTTAGACGCAGGAATTCTTACTCAGGAAGAGTTCGATGCCGAAAAGAAGAAAATTTTAGAAGCATAATAGTATAATCCTTACCTTTATTTGGTAAGGATTTTTTTTGGCAATCCCTTTCAGGTCGCGCTTTTCACTCTCAATCTTTTTACTTCGCTAGTACGCTTCGCAAAAAGGATTTCCGCTACAATCACTATTGCAAATTCATTTTTAAAAACAAATTGAAAATAATTAATTTTACTTTATTAATTCAGAATAAAATGAAAATAGGATATATAGTTTTCGAAGGAATAACTTGGTTGGACTTTATAGGTGTTTATGACCCAATTAGTCGATTAAAATCATTGAATTATATTCCAGATTTATCTTGGGATATTTGTTCTTATACTGATGAGGTCTCAGATAATTTTGGACTTAAAATACAGCCTACAAAAATATGTGAAACATTAGAAAATTATGATGCTATAATAATTCCAGGAGGTTTTGGAACAAGAAGTTTACAATTCAATAATGAATTTATAGAATGGATAAAAACTTCTAAAGATGTAAAACATAAAATATCTATATGTACCGGAAGTTTAATCTTAGGTGCTGCTGGATTTTTAAAGGATAGAAAAGCAACTACAAATTATCAGGAATATGAAACTCTGAAACCATATTGTAAAGAAGTTATAAAAGATAGAATAGTAGAAGATAACGATATTATTTCCTCTGGAGCTGTAAGTGCATCAATAGATTTGGGATTGTATTTATGTAATGAATGGGTAGGAGAAGAAGCTAAAAATAAAATAAAAAAACAAATGGATTATAATTGTAACCAATAGCTATTAACTAATCTAAATTGATGTGGTATACATCTGTTTTATTTCTAGGTATTTTTCTGTATTCAAAACCACCTGCTTGTGGTATTATCTCTACCAAATCAAAAGATTTACAAGATTTTGGTAACCCTCCAAAAATAAGCGTAAAATTGAGAGAAGAAAATTCTTTGATATATGTCCAAGTAGGATACATAGTTATTCCATCAGCAAATAGTAACTGATTTCGTTGTCCACTTTGATTATCTATAATATATGTAGAAGGCCAAATTCTCGCTGCATTAGAATATTCATCGGCAATCATGTGACAATGTATGATAACTTGTTTTTCTTCTTCAATTTCATGAAGAAGTTCATGCTCAATAAAAATTTTTTCTTCAACAATAGTTTGTGTCATTATTTAACAATCTTTTTAATGTATAATTCTTCAACTTTTTTTCTTGCCCAATCAGTTTTTCGTAAGAATTTTAGAGAAGACTTTAAACTAGGATTATCATTAAAGCATTTAATACTTATTTGGTTTCCCAATCCTTCCCATCCACCATAAAATACAACTAATTCTTCTATAATATCATCTAAGCGTTTTCCGTGTAAAGGATTATTTTTTTGATTTTCCATTCTGCAAATTTACAGATAAATCTTTTTAAAGTTCTTATAAATTATAATATCGAGAACCTGTTACAAGTTTTGAATTAAAATTCGTCATTTTAATTTTTGTTTACAAATTCAAATTGTATTAAGATTAGAATTTTAATTGAATAAATATTTTATTAATAAATAAACAAAATACACAATATGTAATAAATATTATTTTTAGAATCAATATGTTACTTTATATTTTATAAATACAAAAAGCTAATGATTATTTACTTTATTTTTACTAAATTAGGGTATACAAAAAAGTATAAATTATCATGGCTTTTATAGATTATTATACAGTTTTAGGTATATCTAAAACAGCAACTCAAGACGAAATAAAAAAGGCTTATAGAAAATTAGCCCGTAAGCATCATCCAGATTTAAATCCTAATAATGAAGAAGCTGCTCAAAAATTTAAAGAATTAAATGAAGCCAATGAGGTATTAAGTGATCCAGAAAAGCGTAAGAAATACGATAAATATGGAGAAAATTGGCAACATGGTGAGGAATATGAAAAGGCTCGTCAGCAACAGCAAAGTCAACAGCAATATAGCGATTTTGATGCTGGACAAGGTTTTGGTGATTTTGATGGTTATTCTGATTTCTTTGGTTCTATGTTTGGACGTGATGGAAGAAGTAAATCAACTGGTTTTAAAGGACAGGATGTAAATGCAAGTCTTTCTCTTAATTTGACTGATGTACTTACTTCTCAAAAACAAACTTTTGCTGTAAATGGTAAAAACATTAGAATTACAATTCCTGCTGGGGTTCAAGATGAACAAACTATAAAAATAAAAGGTCATGGAGGAAAAGGTTATAATAATGGTCCAAATGGGGATTTGTATATAACTTTTCATATCAATAATAATACATCATTTGATGTAGATGGAGCAGATTTATATAAAACTGTTGAGGTTGATTTATACGATGCAATTTTAGGAGGGGAAGTAGTTGTTGATACACTTTCAGGGAAAGTAAAAGTACCAATAAAAGAAGGAACAGAAAATAGTAAAAAAGTAAAGCTAAAAGGTAAAGGATTACCAATTTACAAGAAAGAAAATGAATTTGGAGATTTATATGTTACTTTTTCTGTGAAAATACCAACACAATTAACTTTAGAAGAAAAAGAATTATTTGAAAAATTACGTGAAATAAAAAAAGGTTAAACCATGAAAAATGTTACAATTTCAGTCGTAAAATATTGCGAGTATCATAAAATAGAACCTAAGTTTTTAATCGATTTATACCAAAATGATTTGGTTATTCTACATGAGCGTAATCAAGAATATTTTATAGATGAGGAAGACTTAACAAAAGTAGAAAGATATATAGAATTTCATTATAATTTAGGTATAAATATAGAAGGCATAGAAGTTATTCACCATCTTCTTGACCAAATAGAAACATTACAAAAACAATTAAAATAATTAAAACCTAGACAACCTTTGTAATAAAATACAAAGGTTGTCTTATTTTTGCATAAATATTTTTGTATGAATACTCCAGAAAAGAAGAGTAAATTAAAAAAACTACACTCAAGAAATCGTCATATAACAGCTTATAATTTCGAGAAACTTTGTGCAGTTTATCCTGCTCTTACCAAATATATAAAGCCAAATAAAGAAAACGAACCGACAATCACTTTCTCTGATAGAGAAGCTGTAAAAGCATTGAATAAGGCTTTGTTAAAAACATATTATGATATTGATTATTGGGAATTACCAAAGGCTAATCTTTGTCCGCCGATTCCAGGTAGAGCAGATTATATACATTATGTAGCTGATATTTTAGGAGAAAAATTTGATGGAGTTATTCCTCGTGGTAAGGACGTTAAAATTCTAGATATTGGAGTTGGAGCAAATTGTATTTATCCTATTATTGGAAATTATGAATATGATTGGAATTTTGTAGGTGCGGAATTAGATTATGAATCTTTTAAGAATGCAGAAGAAATTGTAAAAAAGAATTCTAGATTACGTAATAAAGTTGATATCAGAATGCAATTTAATCCAAATAATATATTCAAAAATATTATTAAGCAAGGAGAAAAATTTGATATGACAATTTGTAATCCTCCATTCTTTAGATCAAATCAAGAAGTAATGGAACAAACAATGCGAAAATTAAAGAATTTAGGGCAAGAATCTGATCAAAAACCTATTCAAAATTTTGGAGGAAATAATTCTGAACTTTGGTGTAGAGGAGGAGAGAGATTATTTATTACAAAGATGATAAAAGAGAGTGCAGATTATAGAAATCAAGTAAAATGGTTTTCTACATTAGTTTCTAAAAAAGAAAATCTTAGAATTTTAGAATCAGTACTAAAAAAAGAAAAAGTAAGAGATTATCGTATTGTTGATATGCAACAAGGTAATAAAGTATCTCGTTTATTAGTTTGGAAATTTTAATAATTATTTAAAATTATTCCAAATTTTTAAAAAGTTATAATCTATAACCTTATTGTTTTAAATTGTGTGTAACAAAAGAGACACATAATGAAAACAAAAAAAATTACAATTACGTTAGCTATTTTAGCTTTTTTGACTGTGGTATTTTCTTTTACTAATTCTAGAAATATAGATACAGGTAAAGAATTAACTACATTTCAATGGAAAAATTTAAAAGTATTACCTCAAACTATTTCGGAAGATAGCTTAAAAGGATTGATGAGAGGATACAATGAGGCTTTAGGTGTTAAATGTTCTTATTGTCATGCTAGTGATGCAACAACTAAAAAAATGGATTTTGCAAGTGATGACAAAAAAGAAAAAGGTTTTGCTCGTCATATGATTTTGATGACAAGAGAAATAAATGCTAAAAACTTTAATTGGGAAAATTCAAAAAATCCTGAATTAATAAATGTTGTTACTTGTACAATGTGCCATAGAGGAAATGAAAGCCCTACTAAATCATTAGATGATACAGCACTATTAGAAATTAAATCTGCGACACAAGAAGCAGCTAAAAAATAATTATAAAAAAAGGTTGTCTATTAAGACAACCTTTTTTTATAGTATATTATTTTGATAAAGCATCTTGAAAAATTTCAATTTTTTCTAAGATTGTAGCTTTTAATTCTTCATTAGTAATTTCACCGTTTTGGAAATTATCATTAAAAAATGGGAAAGTAGAGCTTGCAATAATTTCACCTCCAGCAAACATACTGAAATATTTTGTAGCAACTTCCATTACATTTCCTCCACCATAACTTCCTGGAGAAGTACTTAATAATAAGATTTTCTTTTCTTTAAGAAATGACATATCTATTCTAGAAACCCAATCCAAAATGTTTTTTAATGCAACAGAAAAATTTCCATTATGCTCAGCTAAAGAAACAACGATACCATCTGCTTCTTCTATTTTTTTATAAAAATCTTCTGCTTCTTTTGGAAAACCATTTTCAATTTGTCTATCAATAGAGTAAATAGGCATTTCGTAATCATTAATATCAACTAAATCAATATCAACGTTTTTTAATTGTTTTAGTGCAAAATTTAATAATTCTTTATTGATAGATTTTTTGCTGTTACTTCCAGCAAATGCAAGTATTTTCATTCTTATTTGTTTTATTTTATACAAATGAACTACTTTTTTTTAAAATGATTCTTAACCTATGTTAAGAAAAAAAATTATTTCTTTTTCTGTGTTATTTTTGAATATTCTGTAGGACGTATACCTGTTACTTTATAAAATACATTACTAAAAGAAGAAAGAGAATTATAACCAACAAGCATTGCTATTTCGTACATATTAAATTGATTTTTACTAATTAATTCTAATGACCTTGTAATTCTTAAAGATCTTAGAAAGCGAACATAATTGATACCTAATCCATCTTTAAACTTTCTTGATAAAGTTCTAGAACTTAAACCAAATTTTTTAGCTATATCATCAATTGTGAGATTTTTTTCTAAATTATCTCTCAAATAATCTGCAATTTCTAATAATTTTTTGTCTTTTGGGAAAGCATGTTGTAAGATAACAGGAATTTTACTAGATTCCATTTCAGGGAGAATAGATTTTATAGTTTTTAAAAAATTATATTTAACGATGTCATTTGATGTAACAGCTCCATTCCATTTTTTGGTAAATAAGAACATTTCTCTTAATAAATCGTCAGCATAATAAATATTATATTCTTTGTAGAAATCACCTTCATCAATTTCTGTTTTAAAATAGAAGTTATACATGTCTACTGACTTACTGTAAGATAAAATAGAATGTGGAGTAAAAGCTGGTATCCAAATAAAACATCTTGCAGGTAGATACCAATGTTTTCCATTTATAAAAATATGTATTATACCACCTTCAGCATATAATAATTGAGATTTGTTATGTTCATGTGTGCCAACTTCAATTCTATAAGAATTTAAATTTCTAATATAGAAGTCAACTTCTTCATTATTAATATCAGGAAAATAATCAGTATTTAGCATGGATTGAATAATTATTACTTAAATATTTTAGATTAATTATAAATAAAAATGAATATTATTATTTTTATAACAAAGTAAGAATATTTGGCGAGAATGAGCAAATTATTTTCTTATTTTAATATTTATTTTCAAATTCTTTATTTGACATTTGCATTACAAAGAAATCAGAATAACAACCAGAATTGAATACAAAAACGATGTTTAAAGTTATTAAATATCAATTACTTGCGTTTTTTTTAATGTTAAGTGTAGATATTTATGCTCAAACTGAAATTGATTATAATCAGTTAAAATTGAGCGAAGCAATTGAAATAGGGATTAATAATAATAAAAAATTACAGATTAACTCTATTAAAAGTCAACTATCCGAACTAAAAGAAAAAGATCTAAAAAATGAAAGATACCCTGATGTTAATTTTTTGACGGGTTTTCATGTTTTATCTACTTTAAAACAGTTTGAACATGGACTTCTTCATCCAGCAACGGACTACAAAGTGCCTAATAAAAAATATAATTTTACTTTGTCTGCTGAGATTCCTGTTTATATGGGAGGAAAAATTAAAAATGAAGAGAAAAAGGCAGCAATAGAAACTGAGATTTCTGAATTAAGGGTTAAAAGGAATGTTCGTGAATTACGAATGGAAATTATTACAGCTTATTTACAAATTCTGCATTTGCAAGAACAAGAGAAGCTGATACAAGATAAAATGCATGAAGACTCTGCTGTAATTAAACAAACTCAACTTTTAAGAAAAAATGGATTGGTAACTAATAATGAAGTTCTTAGAACAGAATTACAATTGTCAAATCATAAAATGTCTTTTACAGAATTAGCAAATGATATTGCAATTGTAGAGCATCAAGTAAAAACTATATTGTCATTACCTGAAGATCAAGATATACATATTGATACAAGTGAACTATTTACAACGAATGATCAAATTGGTTTAGTTGATGAAATGATTTTAGAAGCTACAACAAAAGATGAGGAATTGAAAATAGTTAATCAAGATTTAGAACTTAAAAAATTAGATAAAAAAATAACCCAAGCGAATGTTCTTCCTAAAATAACAGCAGGAGGAGAGTATGGTTATAATTATCCTAACTTTATGTTTTTTCCTCCACAGCCACATATGTATCGTTTTGGAATGGTAGGTGTTAATGTTACTGTGCCATTGAGTAGTTTTTTTAAAAATAAACAAAAAATGAGAATGGCAGATACTAATATATCTATAGCAAAATTGGAAATTGAAGAAAAAGAAGAACAAATTAGACACGATGTTTTCGCTTCTAATAGAAAATTGGAAGAAGCTATAGAAAAAATTAAAATAGCAGAAGAGGCTATACAACAAGCTCAAGAGAATTATAGAATCGTGAAAACAAAGTATATTAATAAATTAAGTTTAATTACTGAGTTAATAGATGCAGATAATTCTTATTTAGAAGCTGAATCAAACATGATATCACTACAAATCAACAAACAATTAAAATACTATCAATTACAATACGTTTTAGGAAATTTATAAAACTATGGGAAAACAAATAACAAAAGGGGAGAGAAGACTTAATAGAACACTTTCTATAGTCGCATGGGGTTTCATATTAATTGGAGTTTCAACTGTTTTTTGGTTTTATTTATTTTCTAGAAGTCATGTCAATACAAATGACGCTCAAGTAAGACAATATATAACACCAGTTGCAAGTAGAGTTCCAGGTTTTATTGATAAAATAAATTTTGAAGAAAATCAATTTGTACACAAAGGAGATACGTTAGTTGTGATTGATAATAGGGAGTTTAAAAATCAAGTGGATATAGCAACTGCAAATTTAGAAAGTACTACACAAGCTGTAAAAACAGTAGAGGAGTCGGTTGTAACAAAAGCAAGTGATGTAAACGTAATTGATGCAAATATTGAAGCTGCAAAAATTGAAGTTTGGAGAACAGAAAAAGATTTCGATCGTTTTAAAAATTTAGTAAAAGAAGATGCAGCAACTGAACAACAGTTTGAAGAAATTGAAGCTACTTATAAGCAAGCAAAAGCTAATCTTAGTGCTTTAGAACAAAAAAGAAGATCAATTAATATCGGAACTTTTGCAGAACAAACAAAAGTTGCTCCAGCTAAAACAGAAGTAGAACAAAGACAAGCTCAGTTAAATAATGCAAAATTAACATTATCATATTCTTACGTAATAGCTCCTTATGATGGTTGGGTTGGTGTTAAAAATATACAAGTAGGACAGCTAATAAAAGAAGGACAAACTTTAGTACAAGTTGTTTCTGAAGAGAAATGGGTTATCGCTAACTTTAAGGAAACTCAAATTGGTGAAATTGATCTAAATAAGGAAGTTATTTTGAAAGCAGATGCTTTTCCAGATATAGAATTTAAAGGAAAAGTACAATCTTTATCACCTGCTTCTGGATCAGAATTTTCATTAGTTAAACCAGATAATGCGACAGGAAACTTTGTAAAAATAGAACAACGTTTTCCAATAAAAATCATCTTAGAAAAATCAAAAGATAATGAAAAGCTAAGAACAGGAATGAATGTCAATGTATCTGCAGGAAAATTAGATTAAAAGAATTATGTTAGAACAAGCTTCTATATTCAAAAAATGGGTTCCAGAAAAGTTAATTGTACCTTTTCTGGGAATAGCCATGATGCCTTATCTAATGGTGTTAATGATATTCAACATGAATAGTACATTTACTGCATCATTTTTAGATTTAGAGGTTGATGATTTACAATTTTTATTTTCTTTAGCTTATGCTACTATTGTTTGTGGATTTTTTGTTCATGAAAGGTTATTTCATTTTTTTAATATAAGAAATTACTTATTGGTAATGACAATGCTTAATATATTGGTATTGTTTGCAATGACTTTAACCAAAAATACAGAATTAATTCTAATTCTCAGATTTATTCAGGGTCCTATATCTTTATTTGAAGGAGTGATATTAGTTCCAATTATAATTTCAAGGATAAAGCACGAGAATGCTAAGCTAATTGCTTATTCTATGTTTTATTGTGTGATTTTATGCGGAGATAAGATAACTACATTAATGGTGAAATTCGCTATACAGAATTACAATTACAATATGATTATTTATACAATTATGAGTTTTCATGTTTTATCATTAAGTATTTATGTTTTATTCTTTAATCAAAATAGAATGTATCCACAGAAACCTCTTTATCAATTAAATTTGGGAGGAGTATTTTTAATGAGTATTACATTAATTTCAGGCGCATTTTGGTTAATTTATGGGAAAAAATATTTTTGGTTTGAATCTCCTTTGATTGTAATATCATTTGTTACAACCTTTATTTTTAGTGGATTATTTATTTATCATCAGAAAACATCAAGAAGACCATTATTTCATTTTGAAATTTTAAAATCCAAACGATTAGTTATTGGTTTGCTTTTATTTTTTGTATTTTATACTCTAAGAGCAAGTATGAGTAATATTTACCAAATAATGGCAGTTGTATGGAAATGGCCTTGGGAATATGTTCTTAATATTCAATTTTATAATGTAGCAGGAACTGTTACAGGAGTAATGATTTCTTTTCTATTAGTTAAAAATAAAATTGAATTTCGTTATATATTTTGTTTAGGATTTTTGGTACTATCTGCAAGTATGTTATGGTTTAGTTATTTGTTTTTTCCAGATACACGTACATCAGCAGTTGTTCCAGTATTATTTTTAGAAGGAGTAGGACAGGGAATGCTTTTTACACCTTTAATATTGTTTATTATAGGATCAGTACATCCAACATTTTCAGGTAATGCAGCACATGCAGGTATTGCAATACGTTTTTGGACTACTACAATAGCTTTCTCAATTATGCAAAATGCTGTTTTACATCTTACAACAAAGCATCAATTTTTGATGACAAAAAATTTGGATAAATCAAGTCCTATATTTCAAGAACAATGGTCTGCTTTATATAATAAAAATATTTCAAGTCATTTAGCGAATGAAGCAGAATTATTATCATTTGGAACATTGAAAAGTAGGCTTTTTAATCAAGCATTATTGGTTTCGAATATGGAAATATTCCGAGTTTTATTTATAGTAGGATTATCGGTAGCAATAATTTTAATTTTGAAACCATTAAAAACGAAAATTTATAATCGTTGATTTTTTTGTATTTACTTAATTTAAGTAATAGATAAGTAGTTTTTAATTTTAAATTTTTGCTTATAGTCTTCAAAAGCTATGAGCAAATTTTTTTCTATTAATTTGGGCATTCTTCGAGTAGCTGGATGTTCTGAAGAAGATAGAGATTTAAATTCTGTTATAGTAGGTATTATTTCTAAAGAATTGACTAACATTTCAATTTCCATTTCATATTGTCTTTGAGCAACAGAATGAAAAGTATCATTTTCATAAACAGGAACATGTTGCTGTTCTATTAAAAAACCAGCATCAGCTTCTTCATTAATAAAATGAGTGGTTACACCTATTTCTGTTTTATTAGTAATAGCCCATTTTAGAGAATCTAATCCGCGTGTAAAAGGTAAAAAACCAGGATGAGTATTAATTATTTTATATTTTTCTACTAATATACTAGGTAATAAACCAGCTCCAGCAATAATAATATAATCTGGTTGATAAGATTCTAATTGAGAATAAATTGTTTCAAAGGAAGTTAAATCAAAATCGTATCCAAAATTTTCACAATAATTTTTTGGTGTTATTTGTATTGCTTTATTTGGTCTATGCTGATAAATAGGAATAAAAGGATTTTCTCTTTTTACAAAAGGTAAAGCCAATAGCTTTACATTTTTATAACCTTTAGCTTTTAAACCATGTAAAACATCTTGTGTTTTACGATGAGGTACATTATAACTAATTACTGCAATTTTGGATACGATCATTCAATATTTTTAATTATTGATTAAATATTTTTTATGATAATCAACAATATTATCTATTGGCTTTCTAATAATATGACCTACATTCAAGTGATATTGAGCAGCTACAGAGCGTATAATATCTTCATAAATATAAGCAATTGATCCAATGAAATTTAATTCGGATTGACGAGATTCTTCGTAAGGAAGAATTTGATATTCAATAAATGAAGACATAGCATCATAAATTATTTTTTGAACAAAAGGGTCATTTCTATGTTCAAGAACAAATTTATTGAATGATGCTAAATAAGTGTTTGCAAACTTATTATTGTATACATTATGATTTAATTCTTCTACAGTAAGTTTGTAATAATCGTCAAATGCTTTAGCTAAGTGAGGAGGCATTTTCTTTGTGAAATAAGCTCTTAAAAGTCGTTTTCCTAAATCATTTCCAGATCCTTCATCTCCTAGAATATAAGCTAAAGATTTTGTTTCTTCACGAAGGCTAACTCCATCAAAATAACATGAATTAGAACCTGTACCTAAGATACAAACCATAGCAGGTTTTCCCATATATGATGCATAACAAGCAGCAAGTAGGTCATGGTCTACAACTAATTCAGCATTTGTGAAAAAATTGTGTAAGCCATTATATACAATTTCTTTTAATTTTTCACTAGATGTTCCAGCACCATAAAAGAATACTTTTTTAAATTCACCAGCGATAGGATTTAAATCTTCATTTTTTTCTAACTCAGATGAAATGTCATCAGCAGTTACAAAATATGGATTGAAACCTATTGTACTTGTTCTTAAAACTTCATTAAGATTATCATCTAAAATAACCCAATCAGTTTTTGTAGAACCACTATCAGCTATTGCTATCATTTTTTTGTGTTTTAATAAAAATTACTGCTAAAATAATAATCTTTTGTACAATAGACATAAAAAAAACGCTTGAAAATTCAAGCGTTTTTAAAATTTTGAAAGATAATTTTTTTTTAGTGATCGTGATCGTGATCATGGTCATCATCTTCATCATGGTTTACAACTTCAATTTCAATAAATTGCTGTGTTTGATTTCCTGCTTGATCAATTACATACAATCCTAAATGGTAATGTCCACCTGTAATACCTTCAGCAGGAATTTGTACTTTATGGCTTAAAGCAAATTCTTTTGTGTTTCCAGAAATATTAATTTCTTCATTATATTCCCAACTAATATTAGCTGTTTTATGTTGATGACCATCTTCAGCAGAATGGATGTCAATTTTTATACTTCCTAATGCTGTATTATCTTTTAATATAGCTTCAATAGATATTTCATCACCTAAATGGAAATGAGCATCATCTTTTGGAGATATTAATTGAATTTCTGGTTTTGTTGTATCTAAAGAATCATCATCACTAGAACATGAAGTTATAAGTAATGTAGATAAAACGATTAGTGTATATTTTAATATTGATTTTTTCATTTTTATAATTTTAATTAATTCAGATAAAATTCTAGGTATTGGTTGATAATATGAATAAAAAGTTATCTGGAGGTCCTCTAGTAAAACAATAGTTTATTGTAGAACTTTTTTCATTATTTTTTAGATACGAGTTATTTTCTTTATAATAATAATATTCTTCAACTATTACTATTATAGGTTCATCATGTGTATCAATAAAAATTGAATGAAAGGTATAATGATTACATTGATGATGTATAACTTCCTTCTTTTTAAGATCAATAGTTTCTTGATGATCTACTAAAATAAAATGAAGGAGATTAAAAATAGGTATAGCAATAAGTATAAGACCAAAGAAAAAACCAAAAAAAGATTTTTTACTGTTCATAGTCAACATCTATTTTCCAAATGGTATTCCTAACATAATTTGTATATTTCGAGCTTGTTCAGGTAATTGTAATGCTCTATAAAAACTAGTATGGTTATAATATCTTTTATTTAATAAATTAGAAGCTTGAATATTTAAATTTGCACGGAAATTATTTATTTTCAGAGATGTTTTAAGTCCCATTCCTAGTAAAAAATATGGAGAGGTAATATCTTCATTTTGTGCAATTTTATTTTGCTCAAATGTATATTTACCATTTACGAAAAAGTTTAGATTTTCAATAACTCCAATTTCTTTTTTTGTACTGTAATTTAATTGTCCGAAAATATTATTTGCAGGAGTAAAAGGTAAATAATTACCTAATTTATTATTGTCTTTAATTTGTCTATTATATAAATATTCATAGATAAAGTGAACATCAAAATTTCCATTAATTTTTTTTCTTATTTCAAATTCAAATCCAGTTAAAATAGCTTTACTTTGTGTATATTCATAGATTTGACCTCCATGAGGTAATATAGAAAATTGACCAGATGGTTTTAAAAATATGTAGTTACTAAAATAATAAGCATAAGGGCTTAAGGATATATTCCAATCATTTTTATGAAAAGTTGATTTAAAATCTAAAGCAATACCTTTTTCAGCATCTAAATTAGGATTTCCTCTTTCATGTCGAAAACTACCATGGTGTATACCATTAGAACCAAGTTCTATAGCTGTAGGTAAACGAAAATTAGTACCAATATTTAAATTGAAATCCCATATATTAGTTGGTTGATAGGTAGCACCAATCATTGCGTTAAGATTGTTAAATTTTCTATCAATTTCTGAACTTCTATTGGCATAATAATCTGCAATACCTATAGAATTTCCTTTTTCCAAAAGATAATTATATAAAAATTTATCAAAATATCCTTCAGATTTAAAAGTAGAATAATCATATCGTAAACCTACATTTGCTTTCCATTTATTTAAATGTTTAAACTCTTCAATAAGAAAAGCACTAAAAATATTTCTATTATATTTTGGTAATAAATAATTATATCCAGCAATATTATTTGATTGTAATTGACTTTGAACACCAACAATTGTTTTAAAATTTTTATTATGATTATGTTCAAATTTTAATTGCGAATCGTAAGTAGAAAGTTTAAAATCTAATTCTAAATTAGGATCTTTTTCAGGTGCTTTTTGGTTAGCATAGTGAGTGTGAAAAGCACTTATTTCTTGTCGATGATTGTTTTGATAACTACTAATAAATTTAATAATATTTTTAGAATTTATACGAAATTCATTCTCTGATATCACTTTAAAATGATTAGATTGTTGATAAGGAAAATCAATATTACGATAATTACCATCAGGTTGTAACCTGTCTACTGATGGTATTCCGTGAGAACCAGGAAAAAATCCCATTTTTTGATTTACGTTTGAAATTGTTAAAATAGATCGAAATTTTTCATCAATATAACCAACTTGAACTTCAGCATTAGCATCTCTTCCTGCTGTATTTTTTACTCGCTTATTATATATAGGTAAATATCTATTCAAATAATAAATACGATCTGTTGTTGTTCTATAATCACCAAAATTTCCGTAAGTTCCTTTTATTTTATAGAATAAATGATTTTCTCTAGACTTTACATTAAATCCTATTCTATAATCATCATTTACAGATTGATATAATCCTTTTACTTCTCCTGAAGTAGAATATTTTGCAGGAATATTATTGTTATTGATTCTTATAACACCGGCTATAGCTTCATTTCCATATTCTAATGCTGCAGGACCTTTTATAATTTCAACATCTTCTACATTTAATGCATCAATTTCTAAACCATGATCAGCTCCCCATTGTTGTCCTTCTTGTTTTACTCCATTTTCACTAACAATTAACCGATTAAATCCAAGACCTCTAATGATAGGTTTTGAAGCAGATGAACCTATTCCAGAGGCATTAACACCTGCAATATTTTCTAGAGATTTAGCAAATGAACCAGCATAATTTTCTTTTATGAAGGATTGATCAATTCTTTCAATATTTGCTGTTGTAAAATCATGATGATGACCAGCAACAGTAATTTCATCTAAATGGTAAGTCTTATGAAATGTTAAAGTAAATATATATTTTTTATTTGATTCAAAAGATATGGTTTGATTCAATGGTTCATAACCTTGCTCATCAATTTTTATTTGATGATTACCTTTTGCTAAGTTATCTATTTTGAATTTTCCTTCAGTATTTGTAAGTATTTCTTTATTATCAAAGAAAATAGTTACAAAAGGAATAGGTTTTTGGTTTTTGTCAATAATTTGACCTTCAAAAATATTTTGAGCAAATGTACTACTACACAATAATGTAGTAACAATTCCCCATTTTATGTGAATTGACATGAATACAATAATTTAATAACGTAAAAAAAACTTTATTTTTTGAGATTAAATTATGTATGGTGGTGCTCGTAAACTTTTGTGAGTTAATAAAACAGATTGTTTAACCTGTTTAGAGAAAAGTATTTTATCTTTTTGAATGAAAGTTTGTATTTCATCCTCAATTTCAATTGTTATATCATTATCAACAAACTGCTGGTTATAATGACATATATTACAAGTATCGTGAATATTAGAAAAACCTTCTTCTAATTCTATATCTTCGTTATTTGATGAATGCTCCAATATATGCAAAGACTGAAACACTGTCATAAACAGTGAAATCAAAATCATGATATATTGAATGTACTTTTTCATTTCTAATGACAAAAATATAATTTTTATTTAATTTCTCTTAATTCTTTTAGGTTTTGTTGTAGTTTTCTAAGAAAAAGCAAGTGAATTAAAGCATAATAAATACCACCAATAAAAATAATAAAAACAATAGAAACAATTATTGCTATCCATCCAAAAAGGCTAGAGTTACCAATAGGATTAACATCTTTAATATGTTTTGTAAGGTATATTGATTCTCCTAATTCATAATAAAAAGGAGCTGAAAATAGGATTAAACTTAATATAGTTATTAGTATAAATAGATTAACTAATTTTCTGAATGCAACAATATTTTTTATAAGATTAACAACAGATTGATTGAGGTTAATATTTCTATAATAACGATAAGCAATAACCAAAAAAGCAACTGTAATTGTGATATTAAAAATAGATGCAATTTCGTAATTATTTATTGTTGTTCTTTTTACAAGAGTTTTTACATCATTATTAAAAAAATTTTCTCCAGAAATTATAACATAAGTATTATAAAAAAGGAAAAGTATAAATTCACAAAAAGTAAAAATAAACAACCATTTAATAGTTGTTGAAGATTTTTTCTTCAACATATTGAAAATTTGATTTTTATCAAATTTATCTTCTTCTTTTATGGAACTCCATATTGATTTTAAGTCATCTAACTCCATTATTGTTCCATTTTAGTCATTATTTCTTTTAATTTGATTTTTACTCTATTCATTTTAACCCGAGCATTTACCTCAGAAATACCTAATGTTTCTGCGATGTCTTTATAAGGTAAATCTTCTAAATAGAGTAGAACAAGTGCACGTTCTATATCATTTAAAAAATGTATAGAAGCGTATAGAAGTGTAATTCTTTCTTCTAGACTTTCGTCTTTATCGTCAGATTTTATATTGATGAAATTAGATTCTGCGTAATCTATTTCTTTTGATTTCGTTTTTTTTCGTATTAATGTAATTGCTGTATTTAGACTAACACGATACATCCATGTTGTAAACTTTGAATCCCCCTTAAAAGAATCATAAGATCGCCATAATTGTAAAACAATTTCCTGAAAAAGATCATCATGAGAATCTTTGTCATCTGTATAAACACGACAAACCTTATGTATTATCCCTTGATTTTTTTCAACTAATTCAGTAAATATGTTTGCTTTATTGTCCAAGTTTGTTATAATCTACTTTCCTTTTAATATGTAGTTTATATTTACAAAACGTTACATTATTAAATAGATTTTTTAAAAGATATTAGTAAGTAGAGCAACAGCAAATGTTAATACAGATAGAATTGTTCCAATCATAAATATAGTATATGTAATACTTAGTATACGGTATTTCCTTTCTAAAACCTTTCCTAAATAATATAAATCTCTTGTAAGTGAGTTGTATAAGTAATCTTTATCTTCCATTAATTCTTTCATAGCATCTTCATAGGCATCTAAACCCATTTGATAAAAATTACCAAAAAAAAGTAAATTGACTTTTCTATTTTTAATGTCATCATCATTAAATTTATTATAAGTAACGTTTGGTTTTGTAGCCATTATTGCAAATACAATTGATATAACACTAGAAAGTAACATTACAGTTGCAGGAATAACAAGATGATGATTTTGTGGGTTTCCTAATTTAGGTACTAATGTGGATAAAGCGATTGAGATAATAATAGCATTAACAGATAATAAAATATTTGCTTTACTATCAGCAATATCACTTAGTCTAGTATGATTACTTAATGTAACTCTAAAAAGTGTATCAACACCACGATTTGGTTGTTGAATTTTATCACTTTTTTTCTTTTTTAGTTCAAATTTATTAGGAATTTCACCAATAAGATTAATTTCTTTAATATTATTTTGTATTGTAACTAAATTATCTTCCTTCCCTTTGAGCCATAGTTTTTTAGCAGAATCTGTAAAATAATGGTGCATATTCAAAAAATAATTTCTATTTTGTAAATTCCATTCGTAGTCAGAAAATTTTTTTTCACAAGTTTTTGAAATTTCATCTCGTAATAACTCAGAAATTTTGAAATAATCTTTTTGTGCAAGATGGTAATTATCAGCATCTCTTATAATACATTCTTCTATATTTTCAGGTGTATATGTAATTTCTGTTGCTAATATTAATTTTTTTATATCATTGATATAATCTTCAGAAAAATTTATATTTTTTAAATAATCACTTGCAATTTTAATACTTTCATGTTCATGATTTTTTATTGATTTTGTATAACCTGTATCATGAAACCAACCAGCGATTAGTAATTTTTCTACTTTTTCTTCTGAAATATTTTCATTTAATACTAAAACTTTTATAGCTTCAACAACCTTTGCTGTATGCATAAAATTATGATAGGTATAATCCAAAGAAAGATTATCTTTGAATAGATTGAAGATATAGTTTTCTATTTTTAATAAAGCTTGATTCATTACAAATATTTAACGCTTAAATGTATGAAAATATTACCGACTCTAAATAAAAAAATAAATTATCCGTTTCTTACTTTTTTAGGTCTTTCCTTATCTATTTCTTCATGTGCAACACATCATGCACAATATGGGAAAAATATAAAGCAAGAAAACATAGAAGGGAAAAAAATACAATCATTATATCTTGTAGGAGATGCAGGAAATTTAGATTTAATAGAAAATAAACAAAATTTATCTGTTCTAAAAAATCAACTTTCAAAAGCAGATTCAGCTGCTTATTTAATTTTTTTAGGAGATAATGTTTATGAAAATGGTATAGTTGTAGATTCTACTAAAGATGATTTTAAAAAAAGTAGAGAAAAATTACAACTTCAAATTGATTTAGCTAAAGATTTTAAAGGAAAAACCCTTTTTATTCCAGGTAATCATGATTGGAGAAATGGAATAAAAGGATTAAAAGAACAAGAAAAAATTGTAAAAAAACAATTAAGTGGTAAAAAAAGTTTTTTACCTAAAGATGGTTGTCCTATTGATAAAATAAATGTAAATGATAGTATAGGAATTATTGCTATTGATTCTGAATGGTATTTACAAGATTGGGATAAACATCCTAAAATAAATGAAAATTGTGATATAAAATCTAGAGAAGATTTTTTAGAAGAATTAGAATCTCAATTAAATAAATATCAAAATAGAACAACTATATTAGCAATTCATCACCCTTTATTTTCAAATGGATCTCATGGAGGACAATATGATTTAAAAAAACAATTTTATCCTTTTGGAGAATCTTTTAAAATTCCTTTACCAATAGTTGGATCATTTATTAATTTATTAAGAAGTAGTAGTGGACTTAATCCTCAAGATTTAAGTAATTATAAATATAGAGAGCTTTCATCAAGAATTGCAACATTAATACAAAATAGGGATAATGTTATAGTTGTCTCAGGACATGATCATAATTTACAGTATGTTCAAGATCATAATATAAAACAGATTATAAGTGGATCAGGATCTAAAAGTGAATCAGCTAAAATAGTTGGTAAAAATGATTTTTCTTACGGAGGAAAAGGTTATGCAGTTTTAGATTTATATGATAATGGAGCTTCTAGAATTAATTATTATGCTTTTAAAGATAATAATGTAAAACTTTTACTTTCTAAACCTGTTACTGAGAAGAATAAAGTTTATATAGAAAAAAAATATATTGAACAAATCCCTAATAAAGTTGAGACTTCAGTTTATCCAATAAAAGAAACAGAAAAATCTAATACATATAAATTCTTTTTAGGCAAGCATTATCGCTCTGTTTATTGGCAATCAATTTCTGCAAATACTGTCGATTTAGATAGTTTACATGGAGGTTTAAGAGCTTTGAGAAAAGGAGGAGGACACCAAACTCGAAGTTTAAGATTAATTGATAAGGAAGGCAGAGAATATAATATGCGCTCAGTTAAAAAAAGTGCAACACAATTTATACAACAAGTTGCATTTAAAGACAAATATGTAGCAGATGAATTTAATGGAACTTTTTCTGAAAAATTCTTAATGGATTTCTATACAACCAATAATCCTTATTATCCTATTGTTGCAGCAAATTTAATGAATCCTTTACAGATAATGCATTCAACTCCAGATTTATATTATGTTCCAAAACAAAATGCATTAGGTAAATACAATGAATTTTTTGGGAATGAATTATATATGATAGAAGAACGTCCTATGTCTCTTTTTCAGGATGAACGTTTTGGTTATCCTAAAGATATAGTAAGTACAGATGATATGCTTGCAGCAATCAATAAAAATAAAAATGTGATTGTAGATAAGAATGCATATATGAGAGCTAGGTTGTTTGACATGCTTGTAGGTGATTGGGATAGGCATGAGGATCAATGGAGATGGGGTATTTATAAAGATGGAAATAAAACGATTTATCAACCTATTCCAAGAGATAGAGATCAAGTTTTTCCAAAATATGATGGGTTATTATTAAAATTATTGATGAGAATTCCTGCATTGAGACATATGCAAGATTATAAAGATGATATAAGAAATGTAAAATGGTTTAATAGAGAACCTTATTCACTAGATTTGGCTGTGTTAGAATCTTCTAATCTTGACGCTTGGTTAGAACAAGCAAAATATATACAAAATAACTTAAGTGATGAATATATAAGAGAATCATTCCAGTTAATTCCTAATGAGGTAAAACGAGATTATGATAAAACAGTAATTGATAATTTAATTAAAAGAAAAGCTAAATTAGAGAAATTTACGAAAGAATATCATAAAGTTCTTAGAAAATTAATTATTCTAAAAGGTACTGATAAAAAAGATGATTTTTTAATTACTCGATTACCAGAAGGTAAAACAAATGTAAAAATATATTCTGGAGGTAAAAAAGATTTAATTTTAGATGAAACTTACAATAAAAAAGAGACCAAAGAAATACGATTATATGGTTTAAAAGGTAAAGATAATTTTACAGTTGATGGAAAAGGTAATAAAGAAATATTAGTTAGAGTTATTGGAGCTTCTGAGAGTAATAAGAGTGAAATAAAAAAAACAGATCGTATTAAAGTTTATGATAATTCTTTAAAACATTATAAATCAGATTCAATATTAGATAACAAAAGGGCTAATTATGATTATGAAGTTAACACATATTTATACAAACAACCAAAATATAATTATTACTCTGCTTTACCAAACTTTGGTTTTAATCCTGATGATGGTTTAAAAATAGGGATTTCTCCAACCTATGTTGTTAATGGATTTGATAAAGAACCATTTTCTCAGAAACATAGTCTACAAGCTAGCTACTTTTTTGCTACAGAAGCTTTAGAATTAAAATACAAAGGAACTTTTATAAAAGCTATAGGTAATTGGAATTTAGATATTAACGCATTGTATACAACACCAACTTATAGTACTAACTTTTTTGGATTTGGAAACGAAACAAAAAATAATCAAAAAACGTTAGGAATGAACTATAATCGCGTTCGATTGAGAAATTATGCTATAGGAGCGTCAGTTTTTAAAATTACAGAAAATAACGGTCGTATAGATTTCTATGGAG
Source organism: Flavobacteriales bacterium UBA7612 (assembly GCA_002484335.1). GTDB lineage: Bacteria > Bacteroidota > Bacteroidia > Flavobacteriales > Weeksellaceae > Empedobacter. The sequence goes on along the minus strand of DLJQ01000022.1, from coordinate 105,236 downwards.
AATATAGCCATAAAACAGTTCAAGAAAATTTTGATAGAGTAGTTAAACAACCAGGAATAGGGATTAATGAAAAAGTTTTTGATGGGCAAAATTTTGGAGAAGTTGGTGCTAAATATGTTTTTAAAAATTATGATAATGAATCAATGCCAAAATCTGGAATGTTGTTTTTGACAAATGCAAAATGGGTTACTAATTTAGAAGATGTAGATAGAAATTTTTTCTACACAGAAATGAATCTTGGTTTTACACATAAAATTTCTGCAAATGGAAGGTTAACAATAGCTTCCATGTTAAAAGGTAAAGCTATTTGGGGTAAAAATGAAAATGTTGAGTTTTATCAAATGGCAACTTTGGGAGGTGACCAAGATTTTAGAGGTTATAGACCAGGTAGATTTACTGCAAATAAAGTATTCTTACAAACTTCTGATTTGCGTTTTGATGCATTTCGTTTCAAAGCGATTGTTCCTTTACGTTTAGGTGTGTTTGTTGGTGCTGATTATGGTAGGGTTTGGTTAGATGGTGAAAATTCTAAAAAATGGCATTCTTCTACAGGAGGAGGTATTTGGTTGAATGGAGTAAATACAGTTACAGCAACAATATCTTATTTTAAGGGAGATGATCCTGGAAGAATTGTATTTGGATTCAATTTCGGATTTTAATCAAAAAAAATAGCCTTCAGAAATTAGAAGGCTATTTTTTTGATTTTTATCAATAAGTTTATTTTAACGTATAATTTACAGATACTCTTAATGCTAATAAACCACTTATTCCTTGTAAATCATCAATTTCTAAATATTCTATATCATTATTCAATCGTTCTTCAGAAATCAATTTTTGAATGTATTCAATGTACTCATCTTTTAAAGAATCATCAGTATATACAATACAAATTTTTCCTGGTTGACTTATCCTTTCATGTGTACCTTTTACTGTAGCTTTACTAATTCTCTTTTTTATAATTTCGTATTTAGCGTTATTGTAACCATTAACATCAAAACGTTTTTCATCAAGTTTAAAAGTTATATCTAAAGTTGTATTAGTTGTAAAAATCAATGAACAAACGTCCATTTTTAAAGGAATATTATGTTGAATTGTTTTATACAACTGTTCTAAATTAATCATAGTTTCTAATTGCCAAAATCTAATTTTTTTGATTTTTTTGTAATTAAATTTTAAAAGCGGAGATATACTTTTTCCTACATACAAGTTATAGTCAATACCATCAGTTTTAAAGCGTTCATAATAATGAGGAAAAATTTTTTGAGCATTTGATTGATAAAAATCTAACTTATTGGATAGTAAAGTATTAATTGTTTGGATGGATTTGTCAAACTTTTTACGTTCTTTATAGAAAAGTCCAGTTATTTTATCAAGTTTTTTTAAATACTTTATAATAATAGATTTTTCTTCAGGTAGAACATGTTTTGGTATTTCTGTATGTATATTTTTAGTGATGTAATCAAAAATTTCACTTTCAAAATAAATTTTATCAACGTTATCTATTTCAGAAAGAAAATGATTTAAAACATTTATATTTTCTAAAAATTTATCATCATTACTTCTTATATGTAGTTCTTTACATATTTTGATGAGATAATTGATTTGATTTTGATAATCAATTTTTACAGCTTGATTTCGGATAATAGAAGAATTTCTAACATCAATTTCTCCATACATCGGATAAAGATTTTGAAAAGAAACTTGGGGTTTTTGTTTAGATTGAGAAAAATCTGTCAAATGCTTAATAGCTTTTTCTCTAAACTTCCAGTTAACACTAGGATGTAAAGAAGTGTATTCAGTTTGAATGTAAGCATTGATTTGATTTTCAAATTCTATATTGTATCTATTTAAAGATTCTTCGAAAAGAGGGATTATTTCTTTTAGAATATTAGCATTTACACGATTAAATACTTGAGTTTCTTTTGATGTTAATTCTAAAATCCCTAAAAAATTATCTCCTTTCTTTAAAGGACAAAGTATTGTGCTTTTTATACCATTGTCTTTAAAAAAAGTAAGTATTTCATCATTTGGATATTGCTCCAAAAATTTATCTAAATCAGATATTACATAGAAATTAGGTTCTGATGAAGTATCTTTATTAATATTATTAAAGCAAACAGAGTTTTTAAGTTTTAAAAATTTTCTTTGATCTAAAATACTATCAAATAAAGTTTTATTTTCTAGAATACTTTTATTTTCAAAATAAGCAGATAATCCAACATTTAGGTCTCCATTTCGGAAAACGGATCTCAAAGAAGAAATAATGTCATTTTTTACTTCATCAAAAGGTTCTCCATAGGTAATTAATTTAGATTTTAGATTAGACAATGCTATTTCAGTTGTATTATCGAAAAATGAGACAATATTAAAACCTTTTGCAATCCATGATCCAATAGGCATTTTTTCGAACCATAAAGCTGTGTTTTCATAATTGTTCAATAATTCATCAATTTCATTTTCGGTTAATTCAAATTTTTTATCTGAAGGAAAAATTCTAAAATAATCACTATTTATATCAGCACCTAAAAATGTTTTATAACCATGATTATTCTCTATTTCTAATTGATTTGAAAGATTAAAATCTAAATTAACTTTATAATATTTTGATAGAATAAAATAGCAACAGAATTTATATCTCGTTGTATAATCAATATTTTTATAATCAAATTTTAGATTTGTTTTATTGTTTTCTAATAAATCTTTTAAACGATTTGTGGTAAAAATAAATTTATCAGAAAAAGGAACAGTAATTGCCTTTAAGTTATATTTCATTAAAGGTTTTGGTATGATTTTATCTATAATAAGTTCTACATCTTTTAGTGAATTTTCAAAATTTCCAAAGTCTTCAACACCATCTATAAGTTCTGGTTTAACCTCTTTTAAATAATCTAAAAAAGCTTTGAATTCTCCATAATTATACTCAGAATCTTCTAATTCTTTGATTAGAGATTCTAAAGAGTAAACAATTCTTATGGGTAATTTATTGATAAAATTATCTTTCATATTATTTTTAAAAATAATCAAACATTTTTAAAAATAACATTGTTTTTTATATTTTTAATTGACTATTTCTTATTTCTTGTTTAGCTAAATTATCAAGGTTAAAATAGATGTTTTTCTGTTTAATTATTTTTTAATTGATTAAGTTAAATTATACATTAGATAAACGAAAGAAAGATTATCTTTGGTAAATTATAAAGCATAGTTTTCTATGTTTAATAATGCTTGTTTTCAAACAAGTTTTTAATGTTTAAAATTTATGAATTTATTGTTTTCTCTAAAGAAAAAAAAATTGAATTATCCTTTTTTAGCTTTAGTAGGTTCTTGTTTTTATTTATCTTCTTGTGCTACGCAACATCCGCAATTTGGCAAGAATATAAAAGTTGATGAGCCACTAAATATAGAAGGTAAAAAAGTTCAGTCTATTTACTTAGTAGGAAACGCAGGGAATCTAGATATTCCTGAAAATAAGAAAAATTTAGAAATTTTAAATGATGAACTATCAAAAGCTGATTCTTCTTCTTACTTATTTTTTTTAGGAGATAATGTTTATGATAAAGGAATTGTTATAGATTCTACAAAACAAGATTTTCAAAAAAGTAGAGAAAAATTACAACTTGAAATTGATCTAGCAAAGAAATTTAAAGGAAAAACACTTTTTATTCCTGGAAATTTAGATTGGAAAAATGGAATCAAAGGACTCTTAGAACAAGAAAAAATAGTAAGTAAAGAATTATCTAATGCTAGCTTTTTACCTAAAAACAGTTGTTCTATTGATAGAGTTAGTTTAAATAAAGATGTAGGAATTATAACAATAGATTCTGAATGGTATTTACAAAATTGGGATAAACAAACATCTATTAATGAAAATTGTTATATAAAATCTCGTGAAGATTTTTTTGAGGAATTAGAAAATCAATTGAATAATTTTCAAAATAAAATAACAATTATTGCCATGCACCATCCATTGTATTCTAATGGTATTCATGGTGGCTATTTTGATATTAAAAAACAGCTGTATCCTTTTGGTGAAGATATAAAAATACCAATGCCAATAGTTGGTTCTTTTCTGAATTTGTTGAGGAGTACCACAGGTTTAAGTACACAAGATGTCAATAATTATAAATATAGAGAGTTAGCTTCTCAGATTTCGACTTTAATAGAAAATAGAAATAATGTAATTGTTGTTTCTGCTCATGACAATAATTTACAGTATATACAAAACAATAATGTAAAACAGATTATAAGTGGATCAATTTCAAAAAGAGAATCAGCAAAAGCTGTAAGAGATAATGATTTTTCTTATGGAGATAAAGGTTATGCAATTCTAGATTTGTACGATAATGGAGAATCTAAAGTTAACTATTATGCTTTTACAGAAACTGGAGTAGAATTACTATTATCTAAACAGGTTACAGAAAAAAAGAAAATAGCTTTAGCAAAAGGATATAATGATAAAACATTTCCAAATAATGTAAAAACTTCTATTTATCCTAAAAAAATAACTGAAAAATCTAAAACATACGAATTTTTGTTTGGTAAACATTATCGCAATGTTTATGGTCAAGATATTTCTGTAAATACATTAAATCTTAATGAATATAGAGGAGGGTTATATCCTGTTAGAATGACAGGAGGAACTCAAACCAAAAATCTTCTTTTACAAGATATCCATGGAGATGAGTATAACATGCGTTCAATTAAAAAAAGTGCAACACAATTCATTCAACAATTTGCATTTAAAGATAAATATATCGCTAACGAATTTGAAGGTTCATTTTCAGAAAAATTTTTAATGGATTTTTATACAACAAATCATCCTTATTATCCTTTGGCTGTTTCAAGTATGATGAATTCTATTGATATTTTACATGCTAATCCAAATTTATTTTATGTCCCAAAGCAAACAAACTTACAAGATTATAATGAAAATTTCGGAAATGAAATGTATATGCTTGAAGATCATAAAATTTTAAATTTTGAGGATGCAGAATTAGGATTACCAGAGAAAATTGTTTCTACTGATGAGATGTTGGCTTTAATAACAAGAGATAATAAGACTTCAGTAGATAAAAATGCTTATGTACGAGCTCGTTTATTTGATATGCTTGTAGGTGATTGGGATAGAACTGAAAATAAATGGGATTGGGCAGGTTACAGAGATGGAGATAAAATGATTTATAAACCAATCTCTAAAGAGACTGATCAGGTTTTTCCTCGTTATGATGGTTTATTTTTTAAAATTGTTTTAAGTAGTTCACCAGCTCTAAAACATATGCAGGATTTTAAAGATGATATTAAAAATGTTAAATGGCTAAATAGAAAACCTTATCCATTAGATTTAGCTATTTTAGAAGCTTCTGATTTAAATTTATGGAAAAAAGAAGCTGAAATCATTCAAAATAATCTTACAGAAAGTGAAATAAGAAAATCATTTGATTTATTACCTAAGGAAATAAAACAAGAATATGATGATGTAATTATTCAAAACTTAATGGATAGAAAATCTAATCTTGAGAAATATGCAGAAGAATATAATAAAGTTTTACGTCGTTTGGTGATTTTAAAAGGAACAGATCAAGATGATGAGTTTATTATAACTAGATTACCTGAAGGAATTACGAATATAAAAATATATTCTTCAGCAAATCAAAAATTGATTTTCGACCAAGATTTTGATAAAAAAGAAACAAAAGAAATTAGATTATATGGTTTGAATGGAAAAGATTATTTTAAGGTAGATGGTAAACCTAATAAATCTATTCTTATTCGAATGATAGGTGGTTTAGATGATGATATTTATGAAGTAAAACGCTCGTCAAGAATAAGAATTTATGATTATGCAAATGGGAGTGATATTTCTCAGTCGAGATTTTTAACGTTTAAAAAATTTGAAAATGATTATGATATAAATACTTATTCATTCAAAGAACCAGAATATAATTTTTTAACAACAGCTCCAACTGTTGGTTATAATCCAGATGATGGTCTTAAATTAGGTCTTTCTCCAACATATACAATAAACGGTTTTGATAGAAACCCATATTCTCAAAAGCATAATTTACAACTTAATTATTATTTTGCTACTGGAGGTTTTGAAGCTAAATATAAAGGGACGTTTGTAAAAGCTATAGGAAAATGGAATTTAGATTTAAATGCAACATATACCAGCCCAGCTTTTAGTGCAAACTTTTTTGGTTTAGGTAATACAACAGCTAATTATCAACGAAGATTAGGAATGGATTATAATCGAATAAGATTACATAGCTACAGTTTTGGTCCATCTTTAATAAAATCAACAAATAATATAGGTAGTTTAGATATTTCTGCCTTATATAGTTATAAACAAATTGAGGAAAATTTAAATCGAATTGTTGGAGAACCTGATCAAAATATCAATAGAGATGTTTTTAAAGGTCAAAATTTTGGTGAATTAGGAATAAAATATATTTTCAAAAATTATGACAATGAATCATTGCCTAAATTAGGAATGACATTTTTCGCTAATGGTAAATATATTACGAATCTATCTGATTTTCATAGACATTTTTTCTTCACCGAAGTTAATCTTGGATTTACTCACAAAGTTTCTGCAAATGGAAGATTAACAATAGCTTCTATGTTAAAAGGTAAAGCAGTTTGGGGACAGAATGAAAATATAGAATTTTATCAAATGGCATCTATGGGTGGTGATTCAGATTTTAGAGGTTATAGACCTGGACGATTTAGTGCAAATAAAGTTTTCTTGCAAAGTTCTGACTTGCGTTTTGATGCTTTCGGTTTCAAAGCTATTGTCCCACTTCGTTTGGGTGTTTTTATTGGAGCAGATTATGGTCGAGTTTGGCTAGATGGCGAAAACTCTAATAAATGGCATACTTCTACAGGTGGTGGAATTTGGTTGAATGGAGTACAATCTGTTACAGCATCTATTTCATATTTTAAAGGTGAAGATCCAGGACGTGTTGTTGTTGGATTTAACTTTGGATTTTAATTATACATAATATTTTTTCCTAAATTGTTCAGGAGTAAAATCTGTGTATTTTTTAAAAAATTTCACAAAATAAGATACATCCTGAAAATTCAATAAATAAGAAATTTCAGTAACTGAGATTTCTTTATTTACTAATAATCGTTTTGCTTCTAAAATAACTCTATTACGTATTATAGTTCCTGCTGGAAGTCCAAAAATATCTTTACACAATGCATTTAAGTGATTTGGTGTTATATATAATAATTCAGCATATTCTTTAGGTAATTTTTTTGTTTTGAAATTTTCTTCTATTAACATCTGAAAATTATCAAGTAAAACCGATTGATAATGCGTATTCTTTTCTTTTTCAGTTTCTAAACTTCTATTTACATCAATAAATAAATTCATTAAATCAAATCCTATTTTTAGATTAGAGAAATGATTATTATTTGTATTTTCAGCAATCATTGACTGGAAATAACCAGTTATTTTATCAACTAAATTATCAGGAATTTGTACAACATGATCTTTTACTTGTATCGATTGTAAAAATCTAAATTCATGTAAAATAGAAGAATTAATCCCAATCCAATCGAAAAAATTTTCATAAAAATTAACTACAAATCCATCATATTCTTCTTTAAAATACCATTGATGTACTTGCCCAGGTTTCATAAAATACATAGCTCCTTTTGTAACATCAAATTTTTCGAAATCTATTAAATGAGATCCACTTCCTTGTGTAAAATAAACCAAATGATAGTATTTATGACTATGTACTTGTAATAAATGTGGATTACTGTTTACATATCCTCTAAAACGATCAACAGTTAATAATTCATTACTATTTTTTTCTGCATTCAGATTGCAAATATCAAAAGTAGGAAATAGGTCTTTGCTCATGCTTTGTATTAAATATTAGTAAAAATAGTCACAAAAGCTAATATTTTAAAATGAAAGTTCTAACTTTAAAAAATGAGATAATCAACTAAATGGAATTCAAAGAGAAAAAAATAATATTATTATCATTAGATGGTGGAGGTATACGAGGAATAATTACATGTGTTATTCTAAAATATATAGAAGATCAATTAAAACAATTGGATAATGAAGAAGCTAAAATAGGGGATTATGTAGACTTTGTAAGTGGCACAAGCACAGGCGCTCTCATTGCTTCATTGTTATTAATGCCAGATGATAATCATCCCAAAAAAGCAAAACATTCCATTACCGATGCGCTTAATATTTACTTGGGCGAAGGTAAAAATATATTCTCTAAAACATTTTGGACACTTCTCAACAATCCTCTTTCGGTATTCAAAGGTAATTTAGTTACAATAGTTTTAGAAGAACAACTTAATATTGTTTTCAAAAATACAGAACTTAAACAGCTTATTCGCCCTTGTGCATTTGTTGCTTATGATACGATCAATCAAAAACCAAAAATCTTTAATTCTATCGATGCAATTTCACCATTCAGAAATTTCTATATAAAAGATGTCTGCCGCGCCTCATCTGCTGCACCAACATATTTTGAGCCAGTTAATATACAATCTTTTGCTAAAGAAGAATTTTGCTGTATTGATGGAGGTGTTTTCGCTAATAATCCAACGTTTCTAGGTTACATCGAAACACAGAAAATAAATTTTAATAAATACCTGAAAGATGAATCAAAATTTAACGGTATTGCTCCGTTAAAAGAGTTTGTCGTTATTTCTATAGGAAATGGGTCTCGAGCAAAGTCATACACATATCAGGATTTATATGGAATTTCAAAGTCTAAATGGGTAGATCCGCTAGTAGATATTTTTATATCGACAGGTGTTGATATGGTTGATACTGAAATGCAAAGTTTATATTCACTTTTAAAACCTAAATACCAACAAAACTATTATCGTTTCAATCCTAAAATTCCAGAATCTGCAATTGATTTAGGAAATGTTTCTGATGACAATATAAAAACCTTATTGAAAGTAGCAAAAACCTATGTAGCAAATCACAAAGAAGAATTAGATGAGGTTGTAAAGAAATTAATAGAAAATAAAACATAAAGTATTTTTTATTAAGTACAGAATAAACTCTACTTTTAAAGTTATTATATTATTTGGACAATCCCTTCGGGCAGGCTTTCCGTTCCAATCTTTACTAATTGGTTAAAGAGCTGAATTTCAAATGTATTCAATTAGCAAAGGATTTTCACTTCAATCCTTATTGCAATAGAAACAATTAGAGAAAAAGGATAAAAAGAAAAGTTTGTATAATTCAGAAAAAAATGTTTTTTACATAACTTTTTAGCTTATAAAAGCAATCGTTTTTTTATGTTGTTTGTTGTATAACAATTCAGTTAAAGATCAAAAATTATATAACATTATTTTATTAAATAAATTAGTTTAAAACTTCTATTAACTAAATTAGTTTAAAACTTCTATTAAACTTCCTCTTTCTTCATCTTTTGTTATGGCTAAAGACATTGGAATTCTATCTTTCAGTTCTTCGACATGAGATATAATCCCGACAATTCTATTTTCTTTTTGTAAACTAAGCAATGTTTCGAAAACAATATTTACCGAATCCAAATCCTGAGTACCAAAACCTTCGTCAATAAAAAAGAAACTTTTATCTGATTGTGCATTCGACTGTACACTCTCCGCCAAAGCCAACGCAAGGCTAAGTGAAACCTGAAAAGCTTGTCCTCCAGACAGCGTTTTTACACTTCTGCTTTTTCCTTCGTTTAGATAATCAATTATTTCGAAATCATTCGTTTCATTAATTTGAAGACTCAATTGATTTCTTGTCATTCGATGAAAACGAACATTAGCATTTTCACATAATTGTTTTAGATAAATTGACGAAACATATTGTACAAAACCAGCTTTGTAAAACATATTTTGCATGATTTTGAGATTTTCTGCTCGTTTTTGTAATTTTTCTAGTTCAAGTAAAAGTTCTTTCTTTTCTTCGAATGCTTTTTTTAGTCGAGCTATTTCTGTCTTCAATTCAATAACTTTTTCATTTGCTAACTTATAACGTTGTTCTAATTCAGCTAATTTTAGTTGTTCATTTTCAAATGTTTGTTCATCAAAATAGACATTCTCCAATTTTGATTCTAATTCTTTAATCGAGTTTTTTAAAGTCTCAAAATGAATGGTGAATTGTTGTATTTCAGCACGTATTTTTGCTACATTAAGTTCTAAAGCTAAAATAGTTTTTACATCCTCAACAGAAGTTATTTTTTGTTCTTCAAGAACTAATTTTAGTTTTGCTGTCAATTTTTGTAGTTCAGTATTTAATGTTACAATTAATTGGTCTGAAATTTCAATTGACTTTTTATGTGCAAAAACTTTCGGATTCAATTCGTTGAATTTTTCTGTTAGCTCCTTGAATGACTTTTCTAAATTAGAGTTTTTTAACTGTAATGCTGTAAGTTGTTCTTTGATTTCAGTAGAATTTTTACTTATATAATCTTCAAAACGAAGAGTTTTCAGTTGAGAAATATTTTGTTTTATTTGTGCTTGTTTCTCAATTTCTTCAATTTTAATTTCTTCTAATTTTTTTGAATAACGCTCTACATTTACTTTAGATTTTTCTAAATTTTCTCTAAGAACAAAAAGTGAATTATTTTTTTCGTCAATCGTTTTGTCGAGTAGGAGAGAAGCGTTTCTTTTTTCTTCGAAATCAGCAAAATTATTTGGATTAAAATTCTGCCAAACAAAAGTTTTTAAATGATTTGATAATTGATTTTCAATTATTTTATATTCATCAGATTCAGCTTTCAATTGTTCATCAATAAAACTTTTTTCAGAGAAAATTGTTTTTAATTCATTGTATAAATCGTTTGTCGATTTTAAATCATAATTGATTTTTGTTAAATGAACAGAAACATCTTTTTCTTCAATAATTTGTGGATGTTCTAAAGCGCCACAAAGCGGACAAGCTTCGCCGTTATGTAAGTTATGAGCGAAATGAGATAATTCTTGCTGAACTTCTAATTTTGTTTTGTTGGCTTCTAATTGTTTCTTCTTTTCATCCAAATCAATTAAAATAGTATTTAATTGATTTGTTTCAGTAAAATCAGGAATAAGTACTTTAATTTTAGATAAAATCTGTTCTATTTTTTCATTTAGTTTATCAATTTTTTGCTGTTGATTAGCTAAAGCTTTTGTGTTATTTTGCTGTTGAGAAAACCAATTTCCAATTTCTATTAATTCAGAAGAATTAATTTTATTTTTCTGAATTTCTTTTATTTCATTTTCAGTTTGTTTTATTTGGTTTTCAATTTCTTTTTCAGCTAATTTAACTTCTTCAACTTTTTTCAAACCATTTTCTGTTCGAATTTTATTGTCATCAATTGATTTTTGAAGAGAAATACATTCATCAATTAATTGTAAATCATTCTCTTCTTGTCTTTTTTTAGGAAGATTTTCAAACTCAGGTTTTATTTCATTAATTTTTTCAGATAATGTAGAAAGTTCATTTTCTAAAAGAATAAGTTCCTTTTTTAAACTTTCATTATTTGATTGATTGACTTGTATTTCTTTTTCAGTTTTAGAAAAATCGTACAATAATTGATGAAAAGCTTGATAAACTGTTTCATATTCTTGCAATTGAATTTGTTGTTTATCAACTTCAATTTTTTGTTCAGTAAGATGATTAAATTCATCTTTTTTTATTTTTAAATTTTCAACATCATTTTTTAATGCTTTAAGACGTTGAAAATTATCATTAACTGTTTTGTATTCATTCTGTAAAGCAGAAGCAATTTCATTTTCTTGGAGAAAAATATCTTCAGTATTTTTGATATTTTCTTCAGAAATTTCTTCAAAACCAGAAAGTTTACCTTTTAGAATATTTAGTTGCGTAAGATTTTTACTGTTGAGTGCAGCAACTTTATCTTGTAAATCATAACGATGAAGATTAAAAATCTCTTTCATCATGTGAGTACGTTCAGTTGCTTTCAATTGTATAAATTCCTGAAATTTACCTTGAGGAATAATAATTGTTCGACGAAAGTTTTCTGAACTTAATCCAAGAATAGGTTCAACGTCGGAACTTTCTTTTGGAATCCATTCATCATTGATGCTTTCATATAAAACAACACCAGAATTGATTATTTTGTCAAATTTTTTGCTATTTCGTTTATATTCCCGTGTAATTTTAAATAACCTATTCTCATGATTTAGAAATTCAAATTCGATGTATAACTTATTCGATTTTAAATTCATCATGTTGTAAGCAAAATCAGTTTTACCTAAACGATCAGAATTACCATATAATCCAAATGTAATAGCTTCTAAGATAGAAGATTTACCAGATCCTACATTTCCAAAAATGGCAAAAAGTCCAGCTTCGGTTAGAGAAGAAAAATCGATTGTTTGTCTTTCTTGATAGGAATATAAACCTTCTATAGTAAGTTTTACAGGAATCATATTTTGTTAAGCTAAAAAGTTTTCTGATATAAATATCCTCAAATTTATAAAAACTAAAGAGAATTTTAGACTTGATTTATCAGTATTTATAGATTAATTATTATGATTTTTTATGAAACGATTGTTATTGTTTCTTTTAGAATATCTTGCTATTTGCAATAGCGATTGTAGCGGAAATCCTTTTTACATTGTAAAAAGATTGGGAGCGATAAAGCGCGGGCCGCAGGCATTGCCCCCAAAAAAACTTTTACTATAATTTAATTTAAACCTAATGCTTTATAGATTTGATTAGCAATATTTATGTAATTCTTTTGGTTAATAAGATATGTTCTATCCTTATCATTTGTTAAATAGCCTATTTCAATCATAACAGTAGGTGTTTTAGAATCTCTTAAAACTTTTGAATTTGTATCAATTACACCTAAGTTTTTAAACCCTAAAGAACTAATGTTGCTTGAAATCTTTTCAGCTAATTCTTTTGCCTTATCATAAAAAGCATTCATTGGTGATACATGTGTTTCAGTACCTTCTACAGTTTCTTTTATATTATAATTGACGTGAAGAGAAAGAACCAAATCAGGTTTTAATTCATTGATTTTATTTGCTCTTTGCGTATTGATAATTTGCTCGTCGCCATTACGAAGCATCACAAAGTTAACTTTAGAAGAAGGATTATTGTTTTTGATTACATTGGCAATGTTTAGTACAATATCTTTTTCTTGAAATTCGTCTGTTTTTACACCCGTATCATCTCCTCCATGACCAGCATCTAGAATAATTGTGTATTTATGAGTAAAAATTGAATCCGCATTATTTGTTTGAGCGAATGTAACTGTTGTAATCAACAGGCAAAAAATTCCAATAATTTTTTTCATTTTGATTTTTAAAACTTTGATGTGGTAAATTCAATTACAAATATTATGCATTTTTTCTATCATTTTAAATGTTAAGAAATAAAAAATGTATAAATAGCTGTAAAACAATATTATAGTCGATTAGATTTTTCTTGTTTTTTTATTTTTATCATGATTTTCATTTCATGAAAATCGAGTAACTTTGTACAATGTTAAATAATGATACAATTTGTGCATTAGCTACGGCTAATGGAATGGGAGCAATAGCTGTAATTCGTGTTTCTGGACCAGAAGCAATTACAAAGGTTGCTCAGATTTATCAATCTAAATTTAATTCATCAAAATCGTTAACTGATGCAGAATCTCATACTATTCATTTAGGATACGTAATGGATGGAGATATGATTATTGATGAAGCTTTATTTTCTATTTTCAAAAATCCACACTCATATACAGGAGAAGATGTTGTAGAGATTTCTACACATGGTTCCATTTACATTCAACAAAAAGTATTAGAATTATTGAATAAAATAGGAATTCGTAATGCAAATCCTGGAGAATATACTTTTCGTGCGTTTTGGAATGGAAAAATGGATTTGACACAGGCAGAAGCTGTCGCAGATCTTATTTCGTCGGATTCTAAAGCATCACACGAAATAGCAATTAAGCAAATGCGTGGAGGTTTTTCTAATCAAATTAAAGACTTGAGAGATCAAATGATCAATTTTGCAGCTTTAATGGAGCTAGAATTAGACTTTTCTGAAGAAGATGTAGAATTTGCAGATCGTACACAATTTTATGCTTTATTGAATCAATTACAGAATATTTTGAAACGTTTGGCAGATTCTTTTGCCTTTGGTAATGTAATAAAAAATGGTGTTCCTGTTGCTATAGTTGGTGCTCCAAATGCAGGAAAATCCACTTTACTAAATGCGTTGTTGAATGAAGAACGTGCAATAGTTTCTGACATTGAAGGAACAACACGTGACACGATAGAGGAAACGTTATATATAGACGGAGTAGGTTTCCGTTTTATAGATACAGCTGGTATTCGTGAGGCAGGTGATACGATAGAAAGAATCGGGATCGAAAAGACTTTCGAGAAAATAGATAATGCTTCTATTGTTATTTATCTCTATGATGCTAATATAACAGCCGATAACCAGATTGCACAACAATTGGACGATTTACAACAGCGTGGTAAAATATTGTTTAATGTTGCCAATAAAATAGATGTAACGAATAATGAATCTGTTATTTCGGATGCTATAAAACATGAGTTTAAAGATGTTGTACATTTAGAAATATCTGCTAAAGATCAGTTTAATATTGATGCGTTAAAAGAACAATTAATTCATCAAATAAAACTAAAAGGTACTAATCAGGACGATACTATTGTTACGAATTCTCGCCATTTGGAAGCATTACAAAATACACTTTCGCAAATTGGTAAAATAAAACAAGGAATGGACATGGGACTTCCTGGTGATTTATTAGCAATGGATATCCGCGAAGCTTTAACATATTTAGGTCATATTACTGGTGAAATAGATGTGGATCAGGATATTTTAGGAACTATTTTCGGTAAGTTTTGTATCGGTAAGTAATGGAGGTGATAACGGACAATGAAAACCTAATAAGTGCTTAATATAGTGCTTGTTAGGTTTTTTTGTTTTATATTTGGAATGAGTTAAAAAGTTGTTATTAGTACTTTATTTGTACCTTATCTACACCTTTTTATTTACAGAATTTAAAAGATGTAGAATTCTACATCTTCAAATTTATCCACTATGAAAATAAGTCTGAAACAAAAGAAACTAAACTCTGGTAAAATTAGTCTTTATATTGAATATTATAAAGGTTCGAAGAAAGATGAGAACGGAAGAGAAATTCATAACCGTGAATTTGAATATTTAAGTAAGCAAATAGGCTATTTAATTATTGATCCTAAGAATGCTAGTGAAAAGAAAGAAAATAAAGAGAAAATAGAATTAGCCGAAAATATAGTAGCAATTCGTAAAACGGAATTCCTGCAAGGTAAATTTGGTATTGTAGATCGTGAAAAATCTAAGATTAAATTATTTGATTACTTCGAAATTTTAAAAGAAAATAGATCCTCATATCTTTCTAATTATGCTACTTGGAAATCTGTAAAAAGATATTTAGATCAATATTTTCATCCATCAATTACTTTAGCTGAATTAACTGTAGAATCTGTGAGTGGTTTCAAACGATTTTTGGATGTAGATGCAATAACAAAACATGGGTTGCCATTAAAACATGGTTCTAAATATGGTTATTTTAATCGATTTAGAGCAACACTTAAACAAGCTTACGAAGAAGGTTACCTTACGAATCCAAAACTTCTAAAAATAAAATCATTCGAACAAAAAGAATCACAAAGAGAATATCTTACTTCTGAAGAATTACAAGTATTAGCTTCTACAGAATGTAAATACAGTATACTAAAAAAGGCATTTTTATTTAGTTGCTTAACAGGTTTACGCTGGAGCGATATATATAAATTGACTTGGAATGAAGTACGTGATGAAAATAATGAACATCGAATCTTTTTCACTCAACAAAAAACAGATGATTTAGAATATATGTATATCAATAATCAAGCTCGTGAACTATTAGGTGAAAGAAAAATAGGAAATTCGAGAGTTTTTGTAAATCTAAATTATGGATCAGCTACTAATACGGAACTATTACGATGGTGTATGAAAGCAGGAATTACAAAACATATTACTTTTCATTGTGCTAGACATACAGCTGCTACACTTTTATTGGAAGCTGGAGCAGATTTATATACTGTAATGAAAGTCTTGGGACATAAAGATATTCGCACAACTCAGATTTACGCTAAAATCGTAGACAAAAAACTAAAAGAAGCCTCTAACTTATTACCAACTTTAAACTTAGAATTATGAATACTTTAATAGACTTCATTAAAATCATATTATTAACAGGATTAATAATATATGTTTATTTTGCTTTAATTAAGAAATTAAGTAATAATTACAAAGTATTAATTCTTCCCTTCATAACTTTAATTAACAGTATTATTTTTGGATATAAGGCAAATTCAAATGATGATGATATTACTTTAATTATTTGGTTGGTTATATTTTTAACTTCTTTACTTTTAATTGTACTAGTAATTAGAAAAATTAATTCGAAGAAACATAAACCTGTACAAACAACAATCAATAATACAGAAATTAATCATAATACTAATATTGATACAATTGATAATTCTAATACCTTTCATAATTTACAGACGAATAATCATTTCGAACAAAATAATAATGTAACGAATATTCATTCGAAACAAAGCAGTCAAAAAAAAGAAAAGGTAGACGTTATGAACTCGAGTGATAATACTAATAATAAATTATCCGAAGAACAATTGAAAAAATTATATAATTTCTTCGTTGATAATGACCTTTTAGTAGAAAATAATCTAGAATTAATAGACTTTAAAGATTTATTTTTAAAAAAGCCTATTAGACTAAAAGCAGATGTACCTACATTAAGAGAATTCTACAACAATTTGAAAATCCAAAAAAATGTAACTTTCAATAAAATAAATGATGATTTCTTAATTTATTTCATAAACTCTAATGATAATAATATATATAATTATAAACAGTTTGGAAATCATAAGCATACGATTTCGAAATTAAGTGATGAAATTATTGAACTCTTTAATAAATTTTAATGGTAAACCATTTTTTCCATCTTTTCCACTTTTAGGTTAATGTAGTTTTGGTGATATAATCATAAAAACAATATACCAATGGACAATTTAATTTTAGAAAAATTATTAAGTATTGAAAGTTTATTACTTGATAAAAAGAAAGTTTTAAACCCAGACGAATTAGCTGATTATACAGGCTATTCTAAATCGACAATTTATAAAATGGTACAAAATAATATTTTACCATTTTCAAAACCCAATGGGAAACACTTATTCTTTGATAAAGAAGAAATTGATGAATGGCTACTTTCTAATAAATCGAAAAGTAAACTTCAATTGCAAAATGAAGCTTCAAAATATGCAAAGACTAGAAAATAAAAAAGTGTTTATTCCCCAATAAACACTTCAAATATTATTAACAAAGTTTTTGCCTTGTCTTATTTATAATCCTAAGTCAAAGATAAGGCAAAAAACTTATAATTCAATCATTTTATGAACAAAAATTATAAGTCGTTACGTTCTGTATTCGACCAGCTAGAGGAATATCTAAAAAATAGATATGATATCAGATTTAATAACATTAGCCTCCTTTATGAATCTTCAATTCACGGAGAATATAATTACAATGAATTGAATCTAGAACGTCTTTACATTGAACTCGAAAGGAATGATATTCGTATTTCGTTTGACAAGCTTTTAATCTATTTAAAAGCTACATCTTATCATTATAACCCTATTAAAAACTATTTTCATAACCTATTACCAAAATGGGATGGATATGATTATATAGGCGAATTGGTATCGAAAATTGTCGTAAATGAACATCAAGAGTTTTTTAATCAACAATTCAGAAAGTTTCTAGTTCGCACAATCCTCTGTGCTTGTGAAAAGAAAATAGTTAACAAAAACGCAATTATTTTTTATAGCCCTAAACAAAATATAGGTAAGAGTACTTTTATTCGATACTTATGTCCACCTATTTTGGAAGAATATATAGCTGAGAACATCAGTAACGATAAAGATTCTATTATTAAAATAGCCAAATGCTTAATAATAAATCTTGATGAAATGCAAAATTTTATGACAAAAGATATAGAATTTACTAAATCTCTTATTTCAAAGGACAGTATAAATGAGCGATTACCCTATGGGAGAAAATCAGAACGAATTGAACGTATAGCTTCATTTTTAGGGTCTACCAATCAAATTCGAATACTAAAAGACAATAGCAATGTAAGATGGTTAGTTTTCGAAATTGACTTTATCGATTTTTCATATTCTAATATTGATATTAATATTGTTTGGTCTCAAGCTTATCATTTAGCTTATAAAGATAAAAATTTTGATCCATTTTTAACAAGCGATGAATTAAATTATAATGATGATAAGAATAATAAATTCAGGTCTTATTCTCGAGAAGAAGAAGAGATTATTTCTTTCGTAGATTATAGTGATAATGAAGATGATTTTTTGACTGTTACTGAACTTTCTTTTGAACTAAGAAAAGTATCTGTAAACAAGCATCCTGTTGTGCTTGGTAAACTATTAAACAATATAGGTTATAAAAAACTTAGAGTAGGGGAGGAAAGAACAAAAAAATACAAAATAAAATTATCCGAATATTACTATGAATTTATGAAGTTTTAAAAAAACTACCCGTTCAACCCGTTCTACTTATTCAAAGTCTCTATTTATGGAACATAATTATGGGTAAGTTAAATGTTTTTACTTATTCATACCTATTCAAAATTTAATTTATGGATAAGTCCGAACGGGTATGAACTAGTAGTAAAAATAGTCACAAACCTAGTAATAGAAAGAACTGAACGGGTAGAACGGGTAAAATTTAAAATTAAACTTTCAAAAAATGAACTTAAACGACATAAATAAACTTGATTTTGTTCAATTGTTAATGAAGCAATTTGGAGTAAATCCTTTATATAAATCAGAAAAGTCAATATGGGTTATTTCACCATTTAGACCAAATGAACTAACGCCATCTTTTCATATTTCGAAGATGTATAAATATGATATTTGGTTTGATCATGGAAATGGATTAGGTGGAAAAATTGTAGACTTTTATCTCCATTATTTAAAAACGGATTTAAAAGGAGTTTTAAAATATTTTAATGAAAATTCTTTTTCTTTTCAAAAGCAAAATGATTTTCTTATTGAAAGAAATATAAAAGAGACTCAAACTAAAAATGAATATGAAATTTTAAAATTGAAAGAAATTTCATCATTTCCACTCATTCAATATTTAGAAGAAAGAAAACTTCCCTTAGAAATTGTAAATCGATATTGTAAAGAAATTCATTATAAATTAAATGGAAAATACTATTATGCAATTGCATTTCCAAATATTCAAAATGGATATGAAATTAGAAATAAATATGTAAAAATGTGTTTAGTAAAAAAAGATATTTCTTTGATAAAAAATAATCAAAATCAAGTAAAAATATTTGAAAGTTGGAGTGATTTTATCAGTTATATTTTTTTATTTCCAGCTCAAGAATTTTTATCAGATTTTTTAATATTAAATTCAATTTCTTTACTCAGAAAAAAATCAGAATTAATTAATAATTATAAAAAAATTGAAACCTATTTTGACCATGATACTGCTGGAAAATCTGCAACAATTTTTTTAGAAAATGAATTAAAAAATAAAGTAAAAGATGATTCATCTTTTTATAAAAACTTCAAAGATTTGAATGAATTCATAATTCATTTAAAAGGGTGATTATACTTCGTGTGTGTGATTAACGATAGCTTACGCGCACGTAATTACTATTTTAATGAGGTAAAGATAGAAAATGATTAGTAAATTTTATAATAAACAGTTTATATTAAATTCAAAAGTGTTACTTAAATATCTGAATAATTTTTTCTATTTTAAGTCTATTTTTCCTCCATCGATAGCCTCAAATTTATTTGTCCAAGTATAAAAATCATAGTCAATTTCTTTCCAAAGATTTTCGTTAAATTCAAAACCGAAATTTATACCATTATTGTTTAAAGTTATATAGACTTGTAATCGATCATTTTTTTCAAAATTTAATAATTTATCAAATAATGAATTTGTATTTAATTTTTTTAGAATTATTTCCACTATATTATTTGAATTAGCTTCTTTAAAAAGTGGATCTAAAATAATTTCACCTACAATAACAATATCTAGCTTTTCATTGTATCGATACAACACCCAATAATTCTCTAATTGATCAATCATTTCTTCACTAAAGTCTGAGCAGGTACAAAAGATTATATCTGAAAAATTTTTACACATAATTTTAATTATAATCTAAAAGTATAATTTTTTCTTTCAATAGCCTATAATTCTTTAGTACACTTTTATTATCTCTTATTATCTAAGCGACTTATTCTGTCGTTACAATAAATTATATTTGTTATATTAAAAAAATAAAATTAAAAATGTGATATATATTACGGTTTCCCGTAAGGATATATCCGTTGTTATTACTTTATTAGCAATTTAACATTTTGTATATTTACATTTTATAAAATGCAAATCAATTCAAATATAAATATCATTGGTGGATTACCTGAATTCAATCTGATCAAAACTTTTTTGATAAAGACTGAATTACAGGAAATAAGCCATGTGGAATATTCTGATATAAGAACACTTAAGTCGGTTAATCGATTCAAAAAGGCAATTACAGAGTCATTCATTTCTACGAATGAAAATCTAAATCATTTAGTACTTCCATTCATAGAAAAGCAGTCTATAGAAGAGAATAGTTATTTATTATTTCTTCTATTTTCCTTCAATAATGAATTATTTAGTTATCTAAATAACCAGGTGTTTTTTCCAGTTTATTATTCAGGACGTAAAATCATAAAAAAAGAAGAAGTCATTGCTTGTCTTGTTGAACTTCAAAAAACAGAGGATACTTTAAAGAGCTGGTCTGAATCTACGATTACAACTACAGCTTCTAAGTATTTAACTCTATTAAAGAAATTTGAATTATTATCTGGAGTTCAAAAAAAAGAAATAGTCTATAAAAATTTATCTAGCGAAGAATTTTTAGTATTTGCTTATTTTTTAACGATAGCTGAAGAAAACACCAATAAAATTAATTCCGATTGGATTAAGTATTCGTTCTACGAACAAGAATTTTTCGTTGAAAAGGTGCTTAATAAGCAGTTTATTCAATACGTTGAAATTCAATATAACGGGGACAGCTTAAAAATTAATCCAACTATTAACTACGATCAACTTTATGAAATACTTAAATCCGCATAATGCAATTCTAGAACTGGAAAGATTGGTTTCTTCTAAGGATTCTGAAATTAAATTGCAAGCGAATGGTGGAAATTCTATTCTATTAGTTTGTAAACCTTCTGAAGAAATTAATTTCATTAATGAAATCAAACAACTAGAAGAATCTAAATACCACATTGTAGATATGAATCTTTTGTTAGTAGAGTTTGTTACGAATAACAAAGAAGATATTGAATTTTACTTTGAGCATTGGCCATCTTCACTAGATCGAATTTTTAAAAATGATTTAGAGGAACAACAAGATTTCTATCATCTAATTTTAGATAAAATTAATGAGGCATTTTCAGTGAATAAGATCCCTGTAGTAATTAATACAGGTGTTATATATGCTACGCATTTTGATTTAGCTACTTTTTCAGGAAGTGAACTGATCATGAATGCTTCATTGCCTGCCGTGTTTTTATATCCTGCAGAATACAATCAAAACAATCAATTAGTTTTTTTAAATAAAAGAATTGCATCTCAAGACAGATGTAAAATAATATAGCCAGTAACACATGAAAATTAAAGATTTATTATCAATTGATCTATCGGTCGACATTAAGAACGTGATTAATATCGAGGATGTTTCTGAGAATGAAATTCAAAAGGAAATTGAAGATTATATTGTGACCGATGGTTTAGCGAAAGATTTTGAACAATTTATAGATAAATTCACATCTAACGCTGTTGAAACTGGTGTTTGGATTTCTGGTTTTTATGGATCAGGTAAATCCTATTTTTCAAAAATGATTGGGTATTTGTTAGCCAATCAATCTATAAATGGAACACCATCAAGAGAACGTTTATTACACCGATTTACTGGGATTAATGATGAAGTTTTCTTTAAAAATAAAATTGCAAAATTAGACCGTTACAATAATATTGTCGTGTTTCTTGATATTGCAAAACAAGATACATCAAAAGGGTTTAGTTATACCTTATTTAAGAACTTTTTAAAAACGATTGATCTTCCGCAAGACGAATATGGATACATGTTATTCAATTCGATGATTGCTGCAGGCAAGTCGGATATTTATGCCCATGTTCAGGACACAATCGGAAAAGATTGGGCTACATTAAAAGGAAATATGCGTACTTATTTTACGGCTTGTAAGGATATACATTTAAAGTCTGGTTTATCAGAAAAAGAATACGATCAATTATTTTCATCGGTTAGAAATGCCATTGGTGTATTTGCAGCGGCTGATTTAGCACGTGAATTAAAATCGTACTTAGAAGTTAAAACTGACGCGACTGTGGTATTTATGTTTGATGAAACTTCGGAAGCGGTGAATCAAAATAAACTAAAGTTATTGGATTTAGAAGGGGTCTCTGAGGCATTAAATACGTTGGGTAAAAAAGTATGGACCATTGCAATTGCTCAGGAAAAATTAGATGACGTGATTTCTAATGCAAATATTTCGAAGGCTTCCTTGGTTAAAGTGACAGACCGATTTGTGGAGAAAATTCACTTAGAAGCCACTGAAGTGGATACCATTATCAAAAGTAGAATCCTTAAAAAAACAGAAGAAGGCGTTCAGTTATTAAATCAATATTATCAATCCAACTCCGGTAAAATTGGAGATCACTCCAATTTAAATGGCTATGGTATATCGAATACGTCAACAGTAGATTCTTACGCCGCTTATTATCCATTTTATGAAAACCAATTCAGCCTACTACAAAATTTCTTGTTTGGGACGAAGGGATATGCTTCTACGAAAGTAGCGGCACGTGGGATGATCATTACGACTTTCGACATCCTACGTAAATTAGTAAAAGAAGATGATTTATATAACACGGTAACTGGATGGCAAATTGCACGAGAAGCTAATAATCAACCCGAAACCAGTATTTCAACCCGATATAAGACTGCAGAAAAGGTTTTGGAAAATCACTCAATTGATGGGAGAAAATTATCAGAAACTATAAAATTTCTACATGATTCTGATGCAGTTAAAGTAACCTCTTTAAATATAGCAAAAGCGTATTTCAATAATGCGGATGACGTGATCACGAAGCAGAATGAAATTAAAGAGGCTTTACAAATATTAGTAGAGGCTAAAATTTTAATTGAAACAGATCATACCTATAAAATTACGACTGATGTCGAGCAAAAGATATTAGACGAGATGAACAATTTTGCCGTGCAAGGATTCCTAAAAAAGGGAAGACTAATTGACTATTACAAAAAGTCAAGTATGATCAGTCAATTAAGTAGTGTAACGGATGGTATAAAGTTCAATTTTAATGTGCAATCCGATGATAAGGATGATATTGCAAACCCAAATACAAAAGAATTAGCGTTCCAAGTTAAGAGTTTATACACGATGCAAGACAATCGTGTGGCTGAAATCAATCAGTTAAAAACACAATACGACGAACAAAAAGGAATGGCTATTTTGTATCCAGAAAACGATCATTTTACAGAAATAGATAAATTGATTGACGCGATAATTCGTATTGAGCAAGTGGAAGCAAAATACCCAAGTAAGAGTACTGAAGAAGGAAAAGTTGTACAAAATTTATTACGTAACAAAGAGGATAAAGAACATGCGCTTAAAAATGCAATCGACAAAGCATTAGCCAACGCTACGTTAATTTATTGCTTTAATACTACGATACTGAATGATGCTAATTATGCTGCTGAAGTACAAAATCTACAGCGTAAAATGGTAACGAATGTGTACAATAAAAGACTGCAAAGTCAAATGCAGGAAGCAGTAGCCGTACAAGTGGTAAAAGAGCAAAATCCAAGTCGTTTAGCCACATTTTTTAATTCCAAAGAGTTTGGTTTTTTTGATGCAAACGGAAATTTTGTGGGAGAAAATTTAAGTGTGGTTGAAGAAATAACCAATCTTATTCGAAACTCATTTGTACCAGGATCAGATATCGAATCAAATTTAGCAGGTGCACCTACTGGTTATACTTACGGAACGGTAATCGTTACCTTAGCTGCCTTATTACGAGCGGGAAGATTAGCCGTTAAAACGCCTACACAAACCAATCCTATTTATGCCGTAACAGATAAAGGGGCTTTAGAAGTGTTTTCAAAAACAAATGAATTCAAAAAAGCATCTTTCAAAGCCAATACACAATCCCTTTCTGCACACCAGAAAAAGCAGGTCGTTGATTTCTTCTTGAACAACGAACTTGATTATACTGTTCAAAAAGTAGAGGGGTATAAAGTAGATTACAACACCAACGATTTCCAATTAGCGGTGGCTATTCGAGATGTTTCGAAAATATATGTACAAAAAATCCAACAGCTAACGGATAATGTGAAAGATTTTACCATCTATTTCCCGAAAGCCAAAGAACATAAAGATTACATCAATGCATTCACAAGTCAAGTGACACCTGATAATTACATCAGCAGAGTGAATGACTTTATTGCCCAGAAAGAAGAATTAGAAGCTGTAATTCTGAAAGTGGATAAAATGGAGAAATTCGTTAAAAAGAACTTGAAGAAATTACAAGATTGGGCCATCTATATTCAAGACGTTAAAACCGATTTATTAAAAGCCAATGCTTTAGATGCTTCGGTAACGGATAAAATGGAAGAATATGAGGCCTTGTTAAAAACAGATATTACCAAAGCTTTTGTACAATTACAACAATTAGCGCAAGAGATTAAAGATAAGTATCACGCTAAATTCAAAGGGCTTATCGATCAGTATGCTGTTGAGTTTAAAAAGCTACAGACTAAGGCGGAAGATATTAAATTGGATATCGAGGCTTTACCGAATCAATTGAATGCGGGTATTTTATCAGAGGTGAAAAAGGTGTTAACCTTTGCGCAACAACGTGCTGTAAGCGATTTAGAGTTGGATTTTTCTATCGTGAATAAAAAGTCGGGCTTCTCGTTTTCTGAATATGCGACAGCTACCGCTTTAATCAACCAAAACGACACGCACTTAGAGATTCAAAAAGCATCCATTATTCGTACAGCGCCAGCGCCAGTTACACCGCCAACAACGGATGGTACTGACACACCAACAACGCAAGTACAAGAGCCAGCTACGCCTGTCATTCGTAAAATTAAAACGCAAATTCCTACAAGTAAAATGACGGTAGTGGATTACAAAGCGTGGTTAACCAAAGAATTACAGAAAGTAGCGAATGCGCAACCTGACGATGAAATTGAATTTGAGGACTAAAACCGAACCATAGAAAACACGATAAATTAAATGAAACTTTCAGATCATACTAATCATATACGCCAAAAGGTTCAATCTGCTGTGAGCAACAGATTGGATCGTTTAGGCATCACTATAGAAGAAACAGAAATCAGCCTTTCGGCTGAACAACAAAAAGAAAAAGAACGCTTGTTAGAAGTGTTTCAATCTTTAAAAGACGAAACAGGAACAAAAGAAAAAGCGTACGAAAAGTTAGTAGATGAATTAACATTTACTTTATTCAACCGTATTGCTGCTTTAAAAGTATCAGAAGCGCATACCTTAATTCCAGAAATGATCACGCAACGTCCTGAAAATGGAAATCGTTCGTTTTCACACACAGCTTACTTAGAGCAGTTTCCTGACAAGCGTAAACAAGAACAAGAAGGTTTGGTGGATTTCATCAGCTTCGAGTTCGAAAACTTAGCAGAAAACTTACCTCTTTATAGTCTATCGGATTATTATCATCTGATGCCTTCTGCAATGGACTTAAAGGAAATTATCGACGCTTTTAATGCCGTAGAAGTAGACAAAGATGTGGATGATGCCATTTGGCAATCCGATGATGTATTGGGTTGGTTGTACGAAAGTTATAACAACTACAAGAAAGTAGCCCACAAAGATTCTAAAGCCAAAACAGAATACGATAAAGTATCCATACAATCTCAGGTGTACACACCAAAGTGGGTGGTAAAGTTTTTGGTGGATAACAGTTTAGGAAAACAGTATTTGGAAATGTACCCGCACTCGGACATCAAAAACAAATACGCCATTGCCAACGCACCTACTGAACGTGTTCGTGAGTCTAAACCATTAACTGAAATCAAATTAATCGATCCTGCCATGGGATCGGGAAATTTCTTATTGTATGCGTTTGATGTGTTTTATGATTTGTACCAAGACCAAATCGATAATTTTGGTGCCGATTACGACGAACGCGACATCCCGAAATTTATTTTAGAACACAATTTATACGGAGTCGATTTAGACAACCGTGCGGCTCAAATTGCACAGTTGGGACTGTACATCAAAGCAAGACGTAAAAAGCGCAATATCAAAATTGAACATTTCAATTTGGTAAGTTCCGATTTTATCTTACCACCTTACGAGCAGGTAAAACATATTTTCTTCCCTTCAGAAGAGAAAAAAACGACTGCCGAACAAGCGGTAGAAAGAGTCGTGATCAGTTTGTGGGACGATTTAATGCAAGCTCATAAGTTTGGAGCATTGATCCGTATTGAAGAAATTGTAGAACAACACTTATCGGCTTTCGAAAAATCAGAAGTGACCTTGTTTACTTCTGCTGAAAACGAAACCTACTTGTCTTTCCGTAAATCTTTTATTAACGATTTGTACAAAGCCGTAAGCAAGTACGCCTCTACAGGGGTGCAAAACTTTATCCAAGTACAAGCAGCCAATGCGGTAACTTATTTGGATGTATTAACCAACAAATACGATGTAGCAGTTGCCAATCCGCCCTATACAGATTCAGCCGATTTTGGTCCTGAATTAAAAACCTTTGTAGAAAAACACTACAAAAAACCGTATAAGTTTCATACCAATCTATACGCGACCTTCATCAAACGTTGTTGCGAATTAACCAACGAGGTAGGAAAAGTAGCTATGATTCATCCTTTAACTTTTATGTACATTAAAACATTTGAGAATGTTCGTAAATATATCATCGAGAAAACACATATTTCAGTTTTTGTAGATTATGGTTTAAGTAATTTATTTGGTGCTGTGATGGTTGATCCTGCATTCTATGTTTTAGAGAAAGGGAAAAAAACTAAAGAAGAATCATTATTTATTTCTTTAAATCAATATACTAGAACACCGAATGAAAAGTATAAGAAAGATTTTTGTTTAGAAGCATTAAACGACTGTATTGCAAATAATCCAAATAAGCACAACATTTTCCTAGACCAAGAAAAGCTAAAAATAATTGATTCTTGGCCGTTTATTTATTGGATTTCCGATGAATTTAGAGAGAAGTTTGGAGGCAAATCATTAGATGAATTTTTATTCATTGTTAAAGGATTAACAACTGGTGATAATAATAGATTTATAAGATACTGGTGGGAAGTAAATATAAATAATATTTCAAAAGATTATAGTACAGATAAATTAAAATGGGTTCCATATGCTAAAGGGGGACCATTTAAGAAATGGTATGGAAACCTATGGTCTGTTATAAATTGGAAAGATAATGGTTATGAAATAAAAAACTTAGTCGACGAAAATGGAAAACAAAGATCGCGACCGCAAAATGAAAAATTTTATTTTAATGAAGGCATAACATATACAGCTGCTGGTAGCAAAGGTGCATCATTTAGGACTCTGCCACAAAATCATATTACAGACGCTGGAGGATCGGGAATTTTTCCTAAAAAGTTTAGTAATACCAATTATATAATTGGTTTTCTAAATTCGTCATTAATTACATATATTTCTAATTGTTTGAATCCCACAGTCAATATCAATCAAGGAGATATATGGAGAATACCATTTATTAGTCCGAATAATAATCAAGAAAGTTTAGTTACACAGCTTGTTGAATTTAATATTTCATATATTAAAAAACTTGCTGAATCAGAATTAATTGATCCATTATTTAATGGAACAAAGTTAAAAGGCCAATTTGAGTTATTTCACAAAGAAATATTACAGGTATTAATTGATGTAAACAGTTATGTTGCCCAAACATTAATTAATGAAACAATCATTAATAATGTAGTTTTTCAAATTTATGATTTAACTGAATCGGATTATCAAATGGTAATCCAAAGTGTAGGTGTTTCTATTGGATCTTTACCAATAACAAATCAAGCGAAACAAGCCTTTTTAGCAGGATTAAAGAATCCATTGCCTGAAGTAGTGGAGTATATTAAAAACTTAGAAGAGCAAACCTTTGAAGAAGATGTTGTAAAAGAGATTAAAGAAGGCTTTAAAACTTTATATCAATCAAATAACGATTTAGAAGAATTCTGTATTCGTCATCAAGTTAACCCGATCAATGTATGGTATTGGTTCAAAGAAGCCAATATTCTACCAATGGGTAAAGCCAAAGAAATTGCTTTAGAGTTTGTAACCGATCATATCCGTACCTTATTAGCACAGGATGATGATGGCATTATTCCATTGTATGCACAAGCGTTAGAAACTCGCTTAATCGATCGTTTGGTGAATCACTTACATGAGCAAGGATTCTCCGCAGCACAAATAGCAGAATTAGATCAGTTCTTAGGGAAGCCTTTAGAGAAATATATCGAAGAACATTTCTTTGAAGATTTATCTAATCATTTAAATCTTTTTATGTTCCAACCAAAGTCACCATTTATTTGGCACTTATCTTCGGGGAAATACAAAGCTTTTGAAGTGTACACATCCATTTACCAATGGAACCGCGATAGCATCTTCAAATTAAAAGCCGTTTATGTAGCCAAACGCAGAGAGCAGTTGCAATTGCGTTTATCAGACATCCGCGAAGCAGATTCAGCAGCTGCACAAGCGGAGAAAGAACTTATTGCCAATCAATTCATCGAGTTAGAGGCGTATGAGGCAAAATTAGATGAGTTAATCGCAGAAAATTACAACCCGATATTAGACAGCGGTGTGGCTAAAAATATTGCGCCTTTACAGAAAAAAGGAATGATAAAAGCCGATATTTTAAAAGCACCTCAGTTAACAAAATACCTAAACGCAGACTGGTAATGGTAGATCAATGGATACAGCAAGAGCTACAAAATAAGTTGAGCCGTAGAAACTTGGTCATGGTAGTAGATCCAGACGGCCAATTAGAACAATTGCTCCCAATGTGGGAGCAACAGGTTTTGCAAGTAATTACAGTAGATGCCACCTTAAAAGAAGAGTGGCAACGTGTAAAAGAAGAATTGTTTATTCGGGTTGCCATAGAACAGGCCCCGAAAGAACCTACAATTGTCTATTCCCAAAGACCGAAACCGCAATTAAGTTTTTTATTTGATTACACCGAAACCCACGGCTTGTTAGATTATACCAATGCCGAAGAATGGTTGCGTCAAAAGTTATTTGCCGAAACAGGCTTACAAATACAGTTAAGCAAAGAAGAGCTGTTAACTGCTGCTAAAGCAAGTATGGGGAAAGACATCAAATGGTGGAAATCGGTCTTACAAGGTTTAGCAGATGTCGTGAATTTAGAGCACGAAATTTTACCGTTAATCTCAAATCCAGAAGTTTGGGAACAACAACAAGCAGAGGAAGTAATTCAGTACGTTCGTCATAAATTGTTTGCCTTTGTTGCACAACCCGTTTCAGATAAACCATTGAAGGTACTCGTACAAGAAGTGGTCGAGCAAATGTTGCACAACATCGTACAGAACAAAGCTACAGAAGATAGAGTATGGTACACCAACTGGTTAGACAGTAACCAATACATAGCTGTATTGAAACAATACGTAAAGCATTTTACGATACCACAGGGTATCAACCATTGGGAAGTAGAAAGTAACCATTGTTTTGAGGAAATAGACCGCAGACAATTGGTAGATGTGGTGGCGAATTTGCATAATGTGGCATTTAAAACAAAATACCACAGTACCATTAAGAAAAGAATAGGAAACCATCGTAATCCGTTAGTACCAACGTGGTGGAAAGATATCAGTATTGTTTTAAGTTTTGATCCTTCAAAAATTACGAAGCTATTCAGTTTAAAAGAGGTCGTAGCATATTACACCACCGAATATCAAGCTTTGGATCGTGCGATACGCAACTTGTATCAAGAGTTTTTAAACGAAGAAAGTATCTTAAAACCGATACAAGAATACTACCAAAGTATCAACCAAGAATTGATTGATAAATGGTTCGCCTACAAAGACGATTACCAAAGCAATCAACAAGGATATTTGGTTGATTTGATTAAAAATTCAACGAAGAAATTGGCGGTAATTGTAGGCGATGGCGTACGTTGGGAAATTGCAGAAGCGGTTGCCAATGCCATTGATAAAACCTACGAAGTACAAAAACAAGTGATGTTAGCCGATTTACCATCAGAAACCGAGCATAATATGTCGGCTTTATATGTGGGAGATCAGCAGGTCTTAGCCAAACAAAGCGACCGTGAAAAGGAATTGCTTAAACGTACAGGGAAAGAAATCGCATTCAAGAAATTAGTGGATACCAATGCAACAACACAAGATCCTATTTTAGTTTTAACCTACAAGGATATTGACAGCGCAGGTGAAAAATTGCAGTTGGATGCCATTAAATTATTCGCAGAATTCGAAAAAGTTTTAATCAAAAAAATTGAAGAACTTTTACGTGCGGGTTATGAAGAAGTACATTTAGTAACCGATCACGGATTTGTATTAACAGGTTTATTATCAGATTCCGATAAGTTAGAAGTATCTATTGAAGGAAATCACAGTAAAAGTGAACGTTACATTCGCTCGGTAGAAAAACAACAGACGGATATCTTATGGAGCATTCCAAAAACTTATGAGCAATACCAGTACATCAATGTAGCACAATCCGATAGTCCGTTCCGTACACCAGGAGTTTATGGTTTTGCGCACGGAGGTTTTGCACCGCAAGAGGTCATCATTCCAAATTTTATGTTCAAGCGTAAAGGGAATGCACAACCTGCATTACAGGTATTTATTTCAAATAAAAACCAATTAGCAGACGTATCAGGTGAATATTTTAAAATCAAATTAGAAACCCAAGCAAGTGGAGATTCGCTATTTGATGGACAGCGTACCGTAAATATTACCTTATACCAAAACAATATTCCAATGCAATCGGTAGAAGCCATCACGATTCAGAAAGACCAACAATGGGATAAAGAATTTAGCTTTGAAGGACATCAACAGATTGTGGTATTGGTAGAAGATGCGACTACAAAAGAAAAAATAGACCAAGTGGTCGTGAACAAATCATCTGCCCGAGATATGGGAGGATTATTTTAATTTCTAAAGATATAACAATGATTCAATTAGATAATTTAGATACACAAGCCATAGATAACTTTAGAGGTTATGTGGTGAAAAAAGATTTAGTAGGTATTGTTAAAGGGGGAGCCAATGTGCCCGCCTTTGTTTTAGAATACTTATTAGCGAATAGTTGCAGTACAGATGATGAAGAGAAAATAAAAGAAGGCTTAGAAAATGTACGTACCATTTTACGCGATCACTATGTAAATCCTGAAGAGAGTTCATTAATCCAATCAAAAATCAGAGAGAAAGGACGTTATAAAATCATCGATAAAATTTCGGTAGAATTAGATGCGACGAAAGATACCTATTGGGCAACTTTAGTAAATTCAAACATCAAAAATGCCAATATCAGTAGTGATTTGGTAAAATACCACGAAAAGATTTTGTTAGGAGGTATTTGGGCAATTATCGATGTAGAATATGATCCATTAATTACTATTGGATCAAAAGTTTTTCCTTTCGTAGTAAGTAAAATTACACCCATACAATTATCGTCTTTTGACAATTCATCGATCGTTGATAAACGTAAGAATTTCGAAACTGCAGACTGGAAAAAATTATTATTGCGAAGTGCGGGATATGAGCCAGAAAGCGAAGGAATGGACGAGCGTATGCAAGATTTATTATTGTGTCGTTTAATTCCACTGGTGGAAAAGAATTTTAACATCGTAGAATTAGGGCCTCGTTCATCTGGGAAATCATACATCTATAAAGAAATAACACCTTATGCGATATTAATATCGGGTGGTCAAGGTACGGTTGCGCAATTATTTGTGAACAATGCTTCAGGACGTGTAGGAGCTGTAGGACTTTGGGATGCGATTTGTTTTGACGAAAGTACTGATAAGCTTTTTAAAGATAAAGATGCTATTCCATTAATGAAAGATTATATGGAATCGGGATCATTCTCTCGTGCGAAGAATGGAGAGATTTCAGGTTCAGCTTCGATCATATTAAACGGAAATATCAATCAGCCTGTAGAAACGGTTTTACAGACTTCTCATTTATTCAGTCCGTTATCAGATGAAGTTAATGAAGATACAGCCTTCTTAGATCGTATCAACTTATTTTTACCTGGTTGGGAAATTGTAAAATTTAGTCCATCAAACTTTACGAAGCACTATGGGTTTAGTACAGATTTCTTTTCAGAATTACTAAAATCACAGCGTAAAATAACATTCACAGATGCATTAGATCAATATTTTGCCTTAGGGAACCATTTAAAGCAACGTGATGCTAAATCAGTGCGTCGTATTGTTTCAGGATTTGTAAAACTATTACACCCACACGGAGAATATACGAAAGAGGATATCCGTAAATACTTAACGATTGCAATGGAAATGCGTCGCCGTGTAAAAGAACAATTAAAACGTATTGGGGGTATGGAATTCTGGGACACCAATTTCTCATACATTGACAAAGAGACACAAGAAGAAGTTTTTGTTGGTTTGCCAGAGGAAAAAGGATCGTCTTTAATCGAAGCAAATCCATTAGCTCCAGGTACATGTTATACCGCTACCAACGATGGCGAAACCAACGCTGTTGTGAAAATAGAAGTAGTTGCAATCGCAGGTAATGGTAAATTAAACATTACAGGTACATCGAACCAAGCCGTAAAAGAGAATATCAAAAATACTTACAATTACCTAAAAGCGAACGAAAAATCAATTTTGAATGAACGTCATTCTTTAAGCAATTTTGATATTAACTTACAAGTTTCGACTATTTTGGGTTCTAATGTAACAGATGGAATTGGAGCTGCCGTTTATGTGGCAATTATTTCAGCATTATATAAGAAAAACTTAAAAGGCGGATTAGCTGTTTTAGGTAATATTTCAATTGGTGGAGCAATTGAAAGAGCCAATAATTTTGCAGATCGTGTGTCAAATTTGTCAGAAAATGGTGCTAAAATCATTTTAGTTCCAATGCTAAACATGTCCGAATTTGGTACTTTGCCTCAAACTATTTTCACTAAAACAGATGTACCATTCTATACGGATGCACAAACATTGTTACAGAAGGTGATATTGGATATTTGATATAATAAAATTCTTCACCAATACGAACAGATTATACAACTTAAAACGTCCGTTATTCCATACAAAAACATATAATATATGTAGAATAACGGACATTTATATTTGAAATTAATTATTTCTTAGTTTCTTCAATCGACGTTGAAAATTTTGTAAATAATTAGGCTCAGATTCAAAAGAAGATAACTTTAATTTATTATAGATTAACCAATTGATCTAATTGTTTCTGAATTTCTTCATTTTTTATTTTACGATGTGATGCATTGTACACACATTTTCCATCTTTTATAATAAGGATTTGTGGTGATTCGTGTAGAACATTGTAACGGCGTTCAACCTCATTAGAGAGAGGTCTATACGTTAATAAATCTAAATAATTCAATTCGAAATCGCTTTCTTTTACAATATCCCAAATAATATCACATAGTCCACAAGTTGTACTGTGTTTATAAATAATTTTTGGTTGATTAAAAGATGCTTGATCAATTTGGTCTAATTGATCCAAAGTTGTAATATCTATTTTTTTCATTTTTGTTTCTATTATTTCAATTATAAAATTACGTCGAAAAGAAGGAATAACCTATAAAATGATAAATTATAAAAAGGAAATAAAGTTTCAGATTTGAATTCGATTTGACTTTTAGGTAGTGCCATATATATTAAAACCTCAAAATTATAATTATCCAGAGATGCCCGAAAATGAACATTTAACGATGAGATTAGCTGAAATTTGTGGTATTTTAATTGTTAATTCTTCATTGATAAGATTAAAATCAAAAGAGCTGTGTTATATTACTAAGAGAATAGATCGAGAACCTCACCCTCTGCAAGATGCATTTAATAGAATTTTTAAAAAGCATTAAAAATTAGATAAATCCTACAAAATTAATATTTTTCAGGATTTTTTTATTTAGGAAGATTTTGAAAATCTTCCTAAATTCTCAAAAGTTTTATGGCAAGTTGGTGGCAAGTTTTAAAATAAGTAAAAATTGTCACGAATAGAATTATAACAATTTGAAAATCAACATGTGATATATTTTAACACCTTGATTTAAAGTACTTTTAGTTTGACATTTATAACCTTAAAAATGTTGAATTATGTTAGAACAAAGTTATGGGCTGAACTTCTTTTTGAAAAGCTCTAATGTTAAGTATAAATCCATTTTTCCAGATTATTATCATTATTTTTTATATTATAATAAATTTTCAAGGTCAAGTTTATTATAATAATAAGAACCCATTATTTTTCTAGATCTAATTTTTCCAGAGATTCTAAGATTTTGTAAAGTAGCAGCAGAAATATTTAAATATTCCCTGACAACCTTACTTCTTAACCATTCGAATTCTTTATTTTTATTAGAAATCTTTAATTTTTTTGTTTAACAGATGATTAATATCTGATACAATTTGTCTTCTCAGTACTTCAAGATCGCTTTTTGTTATTCTATCCATGCTATAAATTTTAATTTGAGTACAAATATTTTTCATCTAATAATGAATAGATTAAAAACCAAATTATTTGGTACTTCTTTTCGTTCATTTTCCGATGAGAAGATATAATTGATATAAACAATTCGTGAAGATCTTTGTTTTAAACTATAACTTTTCCACAATTTACTGTTTATATCTCCTATAAAATAGATAAAAAAAACAATTTAAACAATATAAGTATAACAGTAAAACCATTTAAGTTGTTTAGATTAATTAACACGAAAAAGAATTTATATGGAGAAAAGTTTTTACTTCAATGTATTGGATGAAATACAAGTTGAAGAGAAAAATGTAGAGTTATTAGCAGGAAATACAATTGACAATTCCTATCGAATGATTACATTTTTACAAAATTTATTACATGAATTAAGAAGTTTGTCAGCAAAAAAAGGTTTTGCAAGCCATGAGGAAGAAATTTATTTTTTCAAGAAAATTAAACCCAGTATTCTTGGTAAATTAATTTATTACAATAAAGTATACCGAATCGAAACAACCTGTCCTTTTCATGATGGAAAAATGCACAATAAATATTTTTCAAGACAATTGGCTAATTTGAAAAGAGATTTTATAGAGCATATATGTAATTCAGATTTTTATAGGTACTATCGTTCTGGACGAGAAGATAGAGATAGCACTTACTTTAGACGAGGTAATATCAATTATCATGATGGACTCAATAGTATAGTGTTTGAAATTGATCCTGAATTTTCTACTTTTTATGATTACAAAATTGCTCGAATCTTAGCCAATGAATTATTATATTCTTATCTATTAAGTAAGATAAATCCCGATGAAGAAGTAGATGGCTTACTTTTAAGTTCTGAAAACAACAAAAAAGATATATCGTGGACAGATAGTAAAAATGCTCTTATTGAATTAATTTATGCACTGTATGCTTCAGGTGTAATTTCACATGGTAAAATAGGTATTCGAAAAATTAGTTTAGTTTTTCAAATAGTATTTAAAGTTCCTATTGGAGATCTTCATCATTCTTTTCATCGCATGAAATCCAGAAGTGGCTCACGAACCATGTTCTTAGACTATCTAAAAATCTCGTTAGAAGAATATATGGATAAGGATTTATAAAACATATTTTTCTAAAAAATACTTAAGTATTATCTATGCCAATTGGTAAAACGTTTTATTGAAAATTAATTATTCAAAAAAAGCATTTTTTCTACTATCAATCAGCATTTCACTCTCTTTTATATCTAAAATAAACTCTCTTGCCAATTGGCATAACTTGGCTTATTAGACATTTTTAATCATTCAATTTTGTATTAAGATTTATTAACTCAAAATAATTAATATGAATATTGATCGAATGGAATTTTTAGCTTGGATGGAGCGTCTTATGACAAGGCTTGATCTACTTGGTGAAAATATAAATGATTTTCAGAAAAGTAAAACCACTATCGATGGAGAAGAATTACTGGATAATCAAGATATCCTTCAAATGTTGAAAATTAGTAACCGCTCTTTACAACGATACCGATCAGAAGGAAGACTTCCTTACTATACCATTAGTGGTAAATTATATTACAAACTATCCGATGTTCATGAATTTATTCGAAACAGTTTTAATTCTTCAGCTTCTAATCGGAGAGACAAAAAATGACAGAATGTGCCTAGTAAAGCCAAAAAAAATACCTCATGAATGATTCTATTATTTTCGATGAACATTAAAAAATAATAAAAATGAGTGATAATCAACTAGATAATTTAGCACAATTATCAGATATTTTACTGGTATTGGATAAAGAAAGAATGAAGATTGAGGCAGTGAAGAGTCTTCATCAAAATGGTCAAATGGAAACTGTTTCACCTACAAAGAAAAATCAAAACCAGTTTATGCGAATAGATAAACATGGTGATTTTCTATCCAATTTTTTTTCAAATTTCTATAATCAACTTAAGAATCCTTCCAATTTTTCTTTCTTCAAAGTACCAGCTCCTATTGCGATAGAAAAAGCAAAAGAGATTCAAAATCACTATAAATCACCTTCTACTGAAAGTGAAAAAAATATCGATGAGTATGAAATAAAACCAGATTCACTTGAGCATAGTAATTTAAAAAACAAAGATAATATGGAAACAGAAAAAACTGAATACCGTTTCGATTCAGAGCAAATTGATTGGGAAACAATGAACAATTTAGGATTAAGTAAAGAACGATTAGAGAAATTAAATCAACTTGATCCATTATTAAAAGGTTATAAAACAAATCAACTTATTCCAGTTAGTATAAATTTTGGATCAGCAATACTTCGAACAGATGTTCGACTTTCACTACAACAAACTGATGATAGTAAAATTGTACCTGCTTTACATGGTATTCGAAAAGAACCTAATTTAAATTACGAGTTCTTTGGACATCGATTCACAGATGAAGATAAAAAGAATCTTTTGGATACTAGAAATATGGGTAGAGTTGTAAATTTAATTAATTCCAAAACAGGAGAAACAATTCCATCAATTATTAGTATTGATCGCTTAACAAATGAGCTGATTGCATTAAAAACAGAATACATAAAGATTCCTGATGAAATTAAAGGAGTTAAGTTAAATGAAAAGCAGAAACAAACCTTGAAAGAAGGAAAGCCACTAAAGATTGAAGGAATGACTTCAACTAAAGGAAAAGAGTTTTCTTCTTATGTTCAGTATAATGCAGATAAACGCTATGTAGAATTTTTATTTGATAAAAATTTAGATTCTAAACAAAGTCAAAAAGAAGCTTTTGAAGCGCCAAAAATATTTAGAAACAAAGAACTTTCGAAAGAACAGTACAATGATTTTAAAGACGGTAAAACAGTTTATATTGATGGATTAGTAGATAAAAAAGGACAACCTTATCAAGGTTACATTACATTCAACAAAGAATCTGGAAAAACTAAATTTTCATTTCCAAACCAATTAAAAGAAACTGCACAACCAAGTGATGCACATAAAACACAAGTAGCTGTAAATTCTAAAGGAAAGACGAATGAATCTACAAAACATCTTCAAAAGGAATTGAAACCAAAACAACAATCACCAAAGAACAAAGAAGATAAAAAAGCAGTTGAAAAAGTTTCAAAATCAGTAAAATCGAAACGTCATAAAATGTAATTATAAACTAATTATCATGAAAGCTGAACGAATTCCTGAATTAAAACTTATCTGTGAACGTTATTTAGAACATATTAACTTTAAAGAAGAAACGTATTTTCAATTAGAGCTCTTACATATTAAAGCATTTATAGAATTTAAAAGTGTATCTAAATTTAAGTGTGATACAGAAAAAGAAATAAAGAATATTTTAAAGTTAGTTGAGCGAATAGGAAAAACTGAAGTATTAGCTGTAGAAATCAAAAAAGTAGTAGAAGAATCTCCTCTACTTTTTAATTTGATTGATTTACAGAAAAAGGCTAATGAAGAGTTTAATTTCACCCCAGAAGAAACTTTAAGCATTGCACAAAGTCTTTATGAAAAGAAGTTTATTACATTTCCTAGAACTGAAAACAAATTTATTTCAGAAGATTTATGGAATGAGATTCCAAATCTTGTTCGAATCCTTCAAGAAAGAGAGAAGTATAAAAAAGCTGTAAGTAATTTAAAAAGGAGATTCTTTAATAAGAAAATTGTAAATAATCTAAAATTAATTGAGCACCATGGGTTACTTATTACAAAAAGAATTCCTTCAGCTTTATCAATCAAAGAAACAATTATCTACCAGATGATTGCTTTTAGGTTTTTAGAATCAATTTCTAAACCATGTATCAAAGAAATGACAACAATTGAATTGGAAATATTACAACATAAATTTTCTTCTAAAAGTTGTAAAATTATAGAAGCTGGTTGGCGAGCTATTCAAGGAAATTTTTCAGAAGAAACTGAAATAAAACAAGATTTACCGTCTTTTAAAAATGATGATGAATTAAAAGTAAAGGAATTTGTACTCTTAAAAAAGAGAACTAAGCCTCCAAAATTGTATACAGAAGTAGATTTATTAATAGCAATGGAAGTTTCAGAAAAAGGAATTAAGAAGCTATTGACTAAAAAATATATTGTAAGAAAGAATAAATTCTTACTTCCTACAAAAAAGGGATTAAAATTTTATGAGCATTTAAAAAGTAAAGCTAAAGCAAATCCTATCTTACCTGTAAACTATCCAAAACTAAATTGTCCAAAATGTAACAATAAGCACTTAATTATTAATGAAAAGAAAATTAGATGTTCAACTACGTCTTGTAATTGGATGCTATTTAGAACATTTTGTGGAGTTTTAATTTCTATTAAGGAGATTGAAAATTTAATTAATATAGGAAAAACTTCGCTTATTAAAGGAATGCAAAGTAGGTCAGGAAAAAAGTTTAATGCTTTTATTGCTTTGAATGAGAAAATGGAAAGTCTATTTATTATTGAGAATAAGAAGTAGAAAGTCTTTTGTACTAAGAATTGTTATTATTTAATTCATTCAATTTTATACGATGTTTTAATTGTTTAATAAAATCATTCGGTCGTAGTGATGTTACTTGAAAAAAAGCATCTGAAAAGTGTCGTGCAGATGAAAAACCACCTAATTCTGATAAATCTCTTATAGAATGTTTGTGGTATTTTTCACTATTTTCAAGTAGGTTCATAATATAATTTATTCTGAGTTGGTTGATATAATTTGAAAAATTTGTTCCCTTTTGTGTATTAATGATACGCGATAAATAAGTCGTATTTGTTTTGAAAGATTTGGCTAATTGTGTAAGTGTTAAAGTTGATTGCAGATATAATTCTTTCGCCTCAAATTGATCTAATTGAATTAATATCTCTAGAACTATTTCGGTTGGAATATCTGTGGTTTTTAGATTGATTGATTTGTTTTTATGAACTGATTTGTTTTTGAAAAAATGAGTATAAATATAGAATAGACCAATAAAACTTATTAAAATAACACTAAACACTAAAATTGGATAGAAGTAAAGTTTGAATTCTACTTCTTTTTTCAATTTCAATAATTCTTTCACATCATATTCTTTCAAAATAACGGGAGATAATTTTTCAAAGTTTTGATGTGTAAGCTGATCTAATTTGAGTAGTTGATTAATGTAGTAGAGTTCATCCTCATAGTGAGATTTTTTTTCAGAATAGTTAATTAAGCTTTCATAGACTGGTCGCATTTCAATATCTAGAAATTCGTTTTGATTGAATATTTTGTCAACTTTTTGAAAATATTCAATTAATTTCTCATAATCGTTTAATTTTTCAAATGATTTTCCAATATAAAAATAGACTTTACTGAGCGTATTAAAATCCTGTTGTTTTTCTAAATAATGGATTTCTTTTGTTAAGATTGAAATGGTATTCTTGTAATCTTTTTCAAAATATTTATCGATTGCACTAAGGTAAGAAAAGTAATGAATAAAATGAGAATCTTGCATTTGCTTACTTAATTTGATCCCATCATGACTAAGTTGCCTTGCGAGATCAAATTTCTGTTGAGATTGGAGAATACTTGTTATGTAATAAAGCGTATTTAAATAATATGTTTGATGATTAGTATCTGACGCGTTTTTTTCAAAATAGCTGGAGCATCGCTGAAATAAGATATATGCCTCATTAAGTTGTTTCAAATGAAATTTAATTAAGGCAAGATTAAATATTACTTTGTGATATAAATATTTAGATGATTTACTATTTAACTTTTTCTCAGCTAATAAGTAGTTTTGTAATGCAGGTTGAAATTTCTTGTATTGATAATGAACCATTCCTTTCGATAAATAACTTTGAATGAGTAAATCATTTACTCGAGTTTTTTGAGCAATAACAATCGTACTATCGGCGTATTTTACTTTAGTATGATAGTCATTTGAAAAATAGATTCCTTCCTTGTATGCGTAAAATAAAGTTTCGTTGTCTTTTCGAATTTTTGCTTTTAATATGTATGCATTAATATACCTCCAAACTTTAGGATTATTTTTATCGAATTGAAAAGAATCAATTTTTTGAACCAAATAATCATTTGTCTGAGCACTTAAATTGTCAATGGAATAAACTTCTTTAGGGTTTAAACAAAGCAATAAAAATCTGAATGTTAAATGTAGACATGTTTTCAAATTCTTGAATTTTTAATGAAAACAGCAGTAGAATCATAGGTAAGTTACTTATTATTATTTAATTACAATAATTCTAAATCGATTTTATCCTATTTTTTCATAAATCAAAAAGTGAATTTATAAATCTGATACGCTCAAATATTACTCAAAATAGTGAAATTCTGAAAAATCACTAAAATTTAACAAATCGTAAACACCTGTAATAAAGTGTTTTATAGATAATTGATCAACGTATTTATAAAATCGTCATTTCATTTACATTTTTGAATTTATGATATAACTTTTGAAGTAGTGATGAATCCTAATTTTACTTTACTAAAATGAATAATCTAAAAATATTAACGATGAACACGAAAAACCTTTTATTACTTAGTACTGTTAGTTTCTTATTTTATCAATGTATAAATAATCAAGAAGATGAGGAATTTAACTCCATCAATTCACCAATTTTACAACAAAAAGATTCTCTCATAGAAATAGATAGTATACGTTATTTCGAATCAATAAAAAATGAAAAAGAGAATGAAACTGATCCACCGAAAGATAAAGATCCTTATATAAAAAAAATGGTACTCATTACCAATTGATTAATAAATATAAAAATAACGTTTAAATATGAAAGATGAGAAAACTAATTCCAACTTTAAGAATACTCATCTGCTACCTTTTTATCGTATTATTTGTTTATGCAGCATTTAGCAAATTAATTGATTTTGAAAATTTCCAAATTCAATTGGCTCAATCTCCTTTATTAAGCGCATATGCAGGATTTGTATCTTACGCTGTCATTATAACAGAACTCATCATTGCCTTTTTACTTTGTCAAAAAAGAACTCAGCAAATAGGATTATTTGCTTCTTATGGACTAATGTTAGCATTTACAGTTTATATCTATATTATTTTAAATTATAGTGACTTTATCCCTTGTTCTTGTGGTGGTATTCTTGAAAAATTAGGTTGGACAGAACATCTTATTTTTAATTTATTTTTTATAGTATTAGCTGTAATAGCAATCTTATTTGATCAAAATGCATTTAAAAATAAAGTAATTACTTCCATTATATTGTTTATTGTAATTAGTATTTTTAGCACTGGTAGCGTCATCATGTTATTTATAAAGTCAGAAGCAAAAATTACTGAGCAAAATCCTTTTATTCGTAAATATTTAAAAGATTTAGTTATTCGTAAAAAGACCTATACACTCAAAAATAGTACACAATATTTCATAGGTTCCACAAACAATAAATTATATTTAGCAGATCGATTAGCGCCTCTTTCTTTAGCAGAAATTGATTTAGATAATTACCAATCGAGGGATATTAGAATTAAAATTGATCGTGATGACTTTCCTTTTCGTTCTGTCAAAGTTTTTATTTCCAATCCAAATTTTTATCTAGTTGACGGTACAGTTCCTGTTATTTTTAAAGGGAATATAGCTAATTGGGAGGCAACAGTATTTTCCACTGATCCAACTCTTTATTTCTCTAAAGCTGTAGGCTCTTCAAACAATAAATTATTTGTAAGAAAACAAGATTTTACACAAAAACGAAATGTAATTGCTCAATTTGATTTGAATGGTCTTACTAAAGAAACTCATAACGATTCATTACTTGATGATCAAACCAATGGTATTTTTGATACAGATGGAATACCACTTTATGATTTACAGAAAAATAAGTTTCTATATGTCTACTATTATAAGAATCAATATTTTGTAACAGATGATAATCTAAAAATGGATACATCATCTAAAACTATTGATACAACTCGTACTACTCCATTAAAAGTTGTATCCACTAATAACAAACAAAAGCTATTAAATCCTAATAGTACTGTAAATCGTTTAGCTACAGTGGACAATGGATTGTTATATATAAACTCAACTAAAAAAGGTCAGTTTGAAGACAAGCAGGTTTGGAAACAAGCTTCTGCAATTGATATTTATGATTATGAAAAACAAGTTTATAAAGGCAGTTTTTATCTCTATAACATAAAAGGACAGAAAGCGAATGAATTAATGGTGATTGAAAATAAATTATATGCCATAATTGGTTATCAACTGGTAATTTATGAATTAAATACTCAGTAAATAAAATAATCTATCGGCCGATAGCAGGAGTAAAACCGAACACCTGTAAAATATAGTAGGTTAACTTAAAAAATTACAAAAATGAAAAATTTAAAACTTCAAACAGTTTTGCCTATTGCTGCATTTTTATTGGCTGGAATAGGAGCGTTTGCTACACAGCAAACAACAAGTAGTCAATCTAATCAAGATGCTGCTTTAATTGATGGATTCATTCGACAC
This sequence comes from Flavobacteriales bacterium UBA7612, assembly GCA_002484335.1. Taxonomy (GTDB): domain Bacteria; phylum Bacteroidota; class Bacteroidia; order Flavobacteriales; family Weeksellaceae; genus Empedobacter. The sequence continues at coordinate 61,924 of DLJQ01000022.1, read as the reverse complement.
AGTTCGTCTACAGACTGTGAACCGATTAGTGTCGATTGTACAACTCAAGTAACTGATCAACTTTGTATGACGGAGGAAGCAACTCCTGAGCAAGTTTGGCAAAAAAATGGACTTGGTCAGTGTGTCATAGAATTGTATAAAACCAATTAATAAAAATAGAGGTTCCATTTTAGGGAACCTCTTACTTTTTTTCAATAAACTTATTTTTAAAACTATTTAATCCACTTGCTATTACGCTTATTTTTCAAATAGTATGCAAACCATTCATGTACTCTTTTTGTTAAATCTTTTTGGTCATTTCTATTTAGTAGAAAGTGTCCTGCATTTGGATAACGTAGCATAATAATATTTTTATTTAGTTTTCTTAATGCAGTATAAATAGTCATTGTTTGCTCAGGAGAAACAATTGGATCTTTTAAACCTGTCCAACTTAGTAAAGGAGTTGTTATTTTATCGGCATAAAACAAAGGTGAATTCTTGATATATAAATCAGGCGATTGGTAAAATGTTTTTCTAATTCTGAACTGATGATTTTCATAACGCCAACTTTCCATTTTCTCAAAAGTATCACTCATTGTAAAATATCCTTTTATCAAATCAAAAAATCCAGCACCTGTAACAGCTGCGCTAAATAAATCAGTTTGAGTAAGTATATAGTTTGTTTCATATCCACCAAATGATTGTCCAATTAGTCCTATTTTTCCTTTTTCTGTTACCCCATTTTTTATCAATTTATTCAAAACTGCAACCACTGAATTTGTAATTGATTCTCCTGCAAAACCTTCCTTATAGTTTACATCAGGCAAAACAACAATATAACCTTGTTGGGTAAGATTCGAAACATTAAAACCAATTGTATTCGACCATGATGGAGGATGATATTTTTTTACTTCATGAGAGAGATTTTCATACACACGAATAATAACTGGATAAATACTATCCTTTTTATAATGAGGTGGATAAAATAATGCTGCTTTTAAATTTTGACTATTTTGAGTGGTATAGTTGATTAATTCAGATTTTCCCCAACTGTAATTATAATGCTGTAAATTACTTGAATAAATTTTTACAGGTGCTGATTCAGTTGCTTTTTGATACCATACTTCAGCTGGTAAATTATAAGCTTCTTTCATAAAAATAAATGCTTTAGAAAGAGAAGCCTGTTTTAGATTTGAATATAAAAAATCTTCACTTTCTAGAAATACATTGATTTTAAGATTTGGCTTTAGAATTCCATAGGATTTAGTTCTTGCTTCTAAATTATCGATGATTAACCTTGCATCTTGCCTAATGTCTAGCTCTCGCAAATTATTTGAATAACTTACTTCTTTTCGTTTCTCATCCGAAAAATCAAATCGAAAAATTCGTTGAGATTCTCTTCCTTTTGTTATTCTATTAAATGCTAAAGTTCTCCAATTTATTTTCCAAATATCGTAAGTATCGTAAATAAAAATCTCTTCTTTATCCATACTTACACCTGCAACGCCCCATGCTTCTTTCTGATAAGCTTCATCAACTTCTTGATTGTCCCATTGAGTATCTATTAGTGATGTTAAATTGATATTTTTTTCAGATCCTGTATCATACATCCACCAATTATTATCTGCATAATAAATGAAGTTATCTGTTTGTGCTATATTTTTTATAAGGGATGCATTGCGGTTAAATGACTTAATAATTCGTTTTTTACTCTTTGTAATAGCATCATAAAGGTAAAGATCATGATTATTAATTAGTTTATCATCTGTGGTTTTCTCATATTTATTATAGAGTAAAACCTTTTTTGCATTGGCTAAATAATGAACTGAAGTTAGTAGGGTATCTGTTAGTTGACTAACTATATTTTCTTCTCTATTCCAAACCCATGTATATAACTCGTATCCTCTTTCATCTTTTGCTTTTCTAATGGGATAAATCAGCTGATCTGAACCATACCATATTTCTACTGAATCATTAGTTGACTTACTTACTAATTTATTTTTTGCATTAAAATAAACTAGCTTAGAATCTTTAGAAAGATGTAGTGATCTTGGTGTTAAATCTATTTCATCTTCAAATAAATCTATTTTCATACAATCACTTTTTCTTTGTTTTTCATCAAAATAACAAACAGTTGATCTAGATGAGTTTTCATCTTTTTTTATCATGGCAATCCCTTTATTATTCCATGAGAAGTTTTGGTAGGTGACTGATTTTTGTTGATCAATTAAATAAGAAGATAAAGGATGAGCTAATTCAAGATATTCTAAGTAAGTGGTAGAATCAATAGTTCTTTCATAAACCATTCGATTAACCTTTTCATCTAAGCTAAAATTTCTAATTTGCTTAATTTGTCTTTCAACTTTTCCAAACTGATTTCTTATGACAATTTGCTGATCTGCTTTCTCTTTCTCGACTGTAATTAGCTTGTTATATTTTTGAGATAAATAGATTTTATTGACAAATGGAATTATAGTTATGTCATTGGTTTTTAAATTAAGAAGTGAAAGTTCCTGATTTTTTAACCATAAAAAAGTATGTTCTTTCATGAAGAATCCTTCCCTTATTCCTTTTATTGTTAGCTGTTTTTTTGTTTGATTATTTACAAGAAATAAACTGTCTACAGAGGGGTAGGTTACATAGAAACTTGACCAGTTTCCTTTTTCAGATAATTTATTTCCTGCTAATGTTCCCCATTTGTCATACTCTAATTCGGTTATGGTTGGTTTAGGTTGAGCGTATAATGGTTGAAACTTAAAAAGAGAAAATAACTGAATAAGAATAAGGGCTAATTTGATTATAATACATTTCATTGGTAACCGCTATTTTGAGTAAAATTTGAATTCTTTAACAATTCTTGTTCTGGAATTGGCCATTGTTGATGGTAATTTTTCCAATTCGGTTTTGTTGATGATAAAACCTGATCAATTAAATTCAATCTTTTTAAATCAAAAAAACGATGTCCAAATTCACAAAATAATTCGTGTTTTCTTTCCCTTACAATCGCATCTAAAATCATTTCGTTTGTCAATAATGAAGAATTGAGTAAAGGTAATCCTGCTCTTGTTCTAATTTTATTAATGTCTTCTACTGCACCCTCAATATTCCCTTGTTTTAAACGAGCTTCAGCACGAATTAAAAACTGTTCAGCTAATCGAAATACAACAGAGTTTTCAGTAGTTGCTGATGCATTACCTCTTTGTTTGTATTTATAGGTATGTTTCCAAGTATTAGTCTGATTTGAAACTGTTCTAATCCAACTTTGACTACGTAAATCATTTGCTTCAAATTGAGTTAATTCATTTCTTAAAGCTATTGATACTGGTGGTCCAGAAGCAAAATAATATGTCGCTCCCTCATAAGTAGCATTGCCCGATTGTCTTGGAGATAATTGCCAAATAATTGATTTATTCTCTTTTAAAAATTCTTGATTAATATCTAATTGCCATTGAAGTGAAGAATTATTAATTAACAAAGAAGCCAATTGTTCTGCCAATTGCCAGTTTCCTCTATATAGTTCCACACGAGCTAATAATGCTTGTGCGCTTAACTGATTAGGACGATTTCGTTGAGAGTTAATTTGGATAGGTAGTTTAGAAATTGATTCTTCTAAATCTTCAATGATATTTTCATAAACAATAGACTCTTCTAAACGAGAAACATTCTTGTTTATCTCATAATCTGTTGTTTTTATATACGGAACATCTCCAAAAGTATTTAATAAATAAAAATGTAGTAATGCTCTTACAAAAAGGGCTTCTCCAATAAATTCCTTTTTCTCTTGCTGAGTTAAACCAGTACTTTTCTCGCATCCTTCTATAATGGCATTTGCCATGTAAATTTGATAATAGGTTTGCGACCAAAGTTGTAAGACTATAGAACTATTGACTTGTAAGGTATTATTATATAGATTCTGCGTTTCTACATCATTTACGCGATAAGAATCTAACTCATCGGTATAAATTCCCATAGAAACTGCAAAACCACTCATTTGTCCACTTAAAAATCCTTTATCTCTTATATCTGCATATAAGTTAACAAGGGTAGCATTGGTTGTCTTTTTGTCTGCAAAAACTAACTTACTGTTGTATTGAGTTGTGGGTACGTCTACATCTAAAAAATCATTGCATCTAAAAAATAATGAAAAGATGAAGACAATTAAACTAGTTAAATATATTTTTCTCATTGTACTTAATTTTATTATTCTTAAAAATTCAATTTCATTCCCATTACAATTGTTTTAAGTGGTGGTAGAAAACGATTGTATCTAAATTCTGGGTCACCTCCTTTGTAGGGTGTTATGGTAAAGAGGTTTTGTGCTTGAATAAATATCTGAGGTTTTAATTGACTCTCAGGCAAAGGAATGTCGTAGGTGATCGAAACATTTTTTAGTCGGATATAAGAGGCATCAACAATCGAGAGATTACTATTTCTCATCAAATTATAGTTTGCAGTAATTTGAGAATTATTTGTGCTGTAAGGTTGCATTGGTATACCGTAATCTACAAGCTGATTCATCATAGCACCAGCTATAGCAGTTGGTAAATACAATTGGCGTTCTTGCTTGACGAATTGAAAAAGAACATCTAAACTAAATTGTTTGTATTTGATTTGATTCGAAAGCCCTCCGTAAAAAGATGGATTAAGGTCTGCAACAAATAACCTATCATTTAATGTTGTTATTCTTCCATCACCATTGTAATCATAGAATTCATACTGTTGAGTTATAGGATTTATTCCTGTAAACTGATATAGTTTAATGATGTTAGTAGGTTCACCAATTACATAAGTATTGGCATAAGCAGAGCTTTCGAGATTAGGAAATGAGATAAGTTTATTTTGATTAAAAGTCAAATTAAATTCTGTTATCCATTTCCAATTCTTGGTACGAATATTTTCTGAACTCAAAGAAAACTCCCATCCTTTATTTTCTACTGTAGCAGGCAAGTTTCCTGAAAAAGAGGAAAAACCTGTTGTAGTAGGTAGAGAAATTCCTACCAGTTGATTTCCTGATCTATTTTGATAATAAGCTACAGAGAAGTTTAATCGATCTCTAAAGAAACCTAATTCCAACGCAGTTTCAAATTTCTTGTTGGTCTCCCAACGATAATCGGGATTATAAAGACGTATTGGGCTTAACCCAACAGTTCCACCATAGGGATTAGATGTCATTTGATAATTGTCTAAATATTGATAATCACCAATATTATCACTTCCCGTTATTCCATAACTTCCTCTTAATTTACCGAAACTCAACCATGAATTATTTTTTAATAATTTTTCTTTTGAAAAAATCCAAGCGGTACCAACAGCGCCAAAATTTGAGAAACGATTTTGAGGACTAAACCTGCTTGATCCGTCTCTTCTTCCTGTTATATTTAATATGTACCGATCATGTAACGTATAGTTTAGACGTCCATAAAAAGCTTGGTAACGATAATTTATTTTTTCATCTAATCCTATTAATTGTAATGCCGCTGTAGAAAGGGATAAGAGCATTTCATTTGAAGGGAAATCTCCAGCTGTTAATAGCAAGCGATCTGTTGTTTGATTTTGAAAAGTTGTTCCAACAAGTACAGAGATTCTGTGTTGATTCCATTTTTTATCCCAGCTTAGTTGTGGTTCTATAATCCAAGAATTACGATTTGTTTGATTCGACTCTACGATGGATGATTCGCTTCCTTGGCCTAAAGATGGATTATACATCGTTGAAGGAAATGTTCGTAGTTCACGACTATGAAGTTGGCTGAAACCTAGATTTGTTTTGAAAGTTAATTCTGGTAATAGCTTGTAACTAATAACCATATTAGTAGTTAAATCATTTATTTTGGATAAAAATTTAGAATTTAAACTCGCTAGTGGATTATTCCATGTATTATTCTCCCAATTTAAACTACCATCTTCATTGTATAATCTAGGAGCATTAGGCGCAAGTTCTCTTGCTACAGTAGTTAAGTCAGTTGAGGGTTGATCATTATTTTGGTCTGTGTAATTTCCTGTAAATAAGAAATTGAACTTATTTGTTTTATCCTTGTAATTTAAAGAAAGATGAACAGCGTTTCTTAGGTATTTAAAATCTCCAGGATAAACCGTTGTTTCTTCATTACGAGTTCCACTAATGGTATAATTAAAAGAAGAATTACCTCCTGAAATAGAAGCTTGTAATGTTTTAAATTCAGCAGTACCTCCAATTAATTCTTTTTGCCAATCAGTGTATCTATTTTGATCCCATGTTCCATTAATATCATATGCAGTAGCAGGGTAAGTTGTTATTCCATCATTTGTAAAAGCAGTTTTTCTCATATCCAAATACTGCTGTGTATTCATCAGTTTTAATTGACGTGTTATCTTGGCTAAACCCATTGATGTTCGTATACTAACTTGAGTAGCGCCCGATTTTCCTTGTTTAGTGGTGATTAAAACAACTCCATTAGCTCCTCTAGATCCATAAATAGCGGTTGCATCAGCATCTTTTAATACTTCTAAACTTTCAATATCGGCTGGATTTATAGAAGATAAAGGACTTGTAAACGAAGGACGATTTCCAGAAGTTGTAGTACCTCCAATTGGATCAGAAGAGTATGGAATTCCATCAATAATAAACAACGGTTGATTGGCATCACTTCTTAAACTATTTTGTCCACGTATTTTTATCTGAAATCCACCACCAGCACCTCCGCTGTTTTGAACAATTTCCACTCCTGGCATTCTTCCTTGCATAGTAGAGAGGAAATTATTCACAGGTTGATTTTCTATTTCTTTGGATGTAATACGTGAAATAGAACCTGTTCGTTCTTTATCTTTTACATTGTAGTATCCTGCATTAATGATTACATCTTCTAATTTAACAGATCCGTCTTCTTTTAAAAGATTAACATTGATCACATTCCTATTTTGAACCTCTTCTTCTTTAACGGAGAAGTCGATTTGCTCAAAAGTAAGTTTAGAGTCATTTTTTTCTAAGATTAATAAATACTGTCCATTTGCATCGGTTTGTACTGTATTATAAGTACCTTTTTCTGTCACAATCACTCCAGCTAGAGAATGATTATTTTCTTTTACTGTTCCTGTGATTGTTTTACCTTTTTGTGCAAATAGTGGGGTAGCACAAATCAGCCCCAATAGCACACTTATTGTATGCCTATTGAGTTTAGAGTAAAATATTTTCATAATTTTACATCAGTTTTTTAATTCAACATTAGTTTTAAAAGCCACTCCTTTTCCAGTACATCGCGCCAACTTTGTTTTTGGGAAAGGGGTTTTTATTTTTTCTTCATATTTAAAAATTCCCTCTACTAACAGTTTTAAAAAATTATAGTGAGTAAATGAAATAAAAATTAACACTAATTAAATTTGATGAAGATGTTTTCTTCACTAAAATATGTGTTCAAGGGAATTTGACGTGAGTCTATTAATTTTAAGTCTAATTACAATAAGGTATGAACCTCGATAGATTTGGATAATAATAATAAAGGTTTTACTTTTAATGTGCGAAAAAAAAAAGAGTATAACCTTACTGTCAAAATCTCATTAACGAGGTTCTGATAGAGAGCGTTTAAAGAAAAAGAGAATCTTTTTCTTTGCAATCCATTTTTACATATTATAAAAACGGATGATATTCTTAAAAAAAATGTAAACGTTGCAGACTTCGTCTGGTAGTTTTTTACGGATGAATAGTAATTGTTTCGTTCTCATGCATTTTGTGTTAAGAGCGATAGTCTTTCATTGTAAGTATAGAAGAAATAAGGACGAACTTCAATACTTAGAAAGAGGTACCGCTAAGAACCACTATAACTTATGTTATAGTTCCACAAAGATTTACATGAAGTTCGCCCTATTAGATATATTACAAAAATAGTAAAATCTAATAGAAGTTGGCGAACCCATCATCTCATGTGGAATTTTAGCGGTTTTCTTTCATGAGAGACATTATTAAGCTAAGTGATACTTAACTAATATTTTATGTCGCATAATTATTATAACAAATATATAAAGTTTTACGTTAAACGCAAAACTTTTATTGAAAAAGTTTTTATTATGATGAAAATAAATAGGCTTGATATTATTTTTAAAGAAAAAAAAATTAAAAATAGAGTAATAGCGAAATTTATTAATAAGTCTGAGTCTACTATTTCACTATGGAGAAATAATAAAAGGCAACCATCTCTAGAAGAGTTAATATGTATAGCAAAATTATTAAGAGTTAGTATTTATGATTTGATAGAACCAATTAATTGGGATAATGAAAAATCAGATACGTATGAGGAATTTGTAAAAAAAGTGAAAGATTTAAAATAAAAAATAGATAGATAATCAAAGTTTATTGAATATCTATTTAGTTTTTGTCAATTTTCTTGTTATGTGTAATTTTCATTTTGTAAATCAATTTCTTCCTGCATTTTCAATAACTCTTTTTGTAAAGAATTATTGGCTTGTAATGTATTTTCTAGTTTATATAATAATAAATCGTTGATTTGTTCTTCTTCTTTCTTACAGGTAATAAGCAAGGTTATATTTAATAAAAATGTGAAATAGAAATATCTCATGTTGTCAAACTAATTATATAATTGTAATTTCTAAATTTATTGCGCTGTGTAGAATAGTAAAAGATAAAATTGTTAAAAAATTATGAATGATATAAAAATTACATTTTCACCAACACAAAAACAAGTAGATCAAATATACTGTTGGACTACATTTCCAGAAAGTAACTGGTCTTCTATTCAAATGTGTTTTCAAAAAGGAAATCTGTGTGTTGCCACAATAAAAAATAAGCCTGTTGGATTTTTTGCTTACAGGTTAGAGTCAATTAGTATTTTTATAATCATTGCAGAAATTAAAGAAGACCAAAAGAATAAAGGGATTGGTAAGTTAATAAAAACAGAACTTGAAAATAAGTATAGAGATATTGGATATAAGGCATTCAATTTATATTGTGAACCCAAATCCTCTCAATTTATTTGGAAAAAGTTAGGTTTTGAATATTATCCCGAGAAAGAGAGAAAAAACAATAATGACTTAATTTATATGTATTCAATTTTTGGAGATGTTATTAAATCATCTACCAATAGCTACGAACAATTAGAAAAAGATAATACAATAGAAATTTGGAACTCCTATGATCCAAAGGATAAACCACCCATTTTCTTCTCAAATATAAACTGTCAACCCGATGGCATGACATTAAGTAAACCTGTATTATTTTTTGGTAATTATGATTGGAAAATAAGAATCAAATACAGTGGAAAAATATATGAAGGGCGTTATAAAGATTATGATCGATCTAGTAAAGTTTATGAATGTTTCTACATTGAAAAAGTAAAAATAGATTAATGAAAAAATGAACTTTTTGATTCAAAATTTTTCTATAAACTGTAATCAGTATAATTCTAAGATAACAATATCGTATTGAAATTCTACATTATTTATTAGTAATAATATATTCTATCAAAATATTGTTATTTAAACTTACAATTTTTTTAATTATCTAGAAAATAAGAAAGTTCAACTTCTTAATTAGGATTTCCATTGTATAACATAGATATACTATTTTACTCCAAAGTATCTTAACTTTCACAATTACAACATTTAAAAATATGATTAAATTCAGAATCGGATAAAATAGTAAGAAAATTTTATATCTTCGCAAAACCTAAATTATTGCCTATGAAAATATTTAATTTCAATATTTTATTTAGTAGAATATATCCATCAAAATTTAAACTTTCCTAATTAATGAAGAAAAATTTACTATTCTTTATGGTATTCATTATACCTATAACTATATATTGTCAAAACTTAGAACTAGAAAAACTACCACACATTCGTGTAAAAGTTGGAACAAAAAAAAATGAAGTAAAATTACGTTGGGCTGTAGATCAATCTGCAGCATGGCAAAAAGCAAATACAACAGGTTTTACTTTGAAACGTTATACAATGGTTCGTGATGGGAAAATATTGAATATTCCTGAAGAGAAAAACTTTGGCTTATTTTTTCCTGCAAAAGAAAACAAATGGGAAACTATTGTAAACCAGAATGATTATGCTGCAATTGTAGCTCAATCTTTATTTGGTGATAGTTTTGAAGTTGAATTAGGAAATCAGAAAACAAGCGAGTTAGAAAATATTCTAAATAAATCTCAAGAGTTAGAACAACGATTTGCTTATGCTTTAATGGCTGCAGATTTGGATTTTGAAGTAGCAATATTAGCAGGTTGGGGATTTGTAGATAATTCTATAAAACCAAATGAACGTTATTTATATATTGTTGATATTAACGAAGAAAATAAGTCTGAAAATTCTACACAAAAAGGCGAAGCGTTAGTTTTTGAAAATAAAGAAGAAGATTTACCTAAACCGTTGGATTTTATTGGGATTTTTCAAGATCAATCGGTTATTTTATCATGGGAATATTTACAATTACGTGATATTTATACGTCTTATTTTATTGAACGTTCTGATGACGGAAATAATTTTTCTTCTTTGAGTGATTTACCTGTAATGAATATGAACAGTGATTCTCAGAAAGAGGCTCATAATATGATTTTTATTGATTCTTTAAAAACTGTAGAAAAAGATTATTCGTACCGTGTAAGAGGAAAAACAATTTTTGGAGATTTTGGACCATATTCAAGTATTGTTTCAGGTAAAAGTCGAAAAAAATTAGAAGTAACACCTCGAATAAGTCAAGTCAAAATAGAAAATGAAGATAAAATCATTTTAAATTGGGAATTTCCTAACGAGAATGAACAAGAAATAGAACAGTTTGATTTGTTGTATTCTGCTACTGATAAAGAGAATGACTATAAAGTTATTCAATCTAAAATTGCTAAAAACTTACGAACAATTACAGTAAAAAATCAATCATCTTCCAATTATTTTAAAGTTAGAGCAACTGGCAAAAATAATGACAAAAGAGAATCCTTTTCTGTTCTTGTTCAACCAGAAGATAATACACCTCCAGCAGTTCCAATACAATTGAAAGGAAAAATAGATTCTACAGGTATTGCTCGAATAGAATGGAAACCAAATACAGAAATTGATTTGGAAGGGTATCATGTTTTTCGAGGAAATCAAAAAGGAGAAGAATTAATGCGTATTACAACTCAACCAATTAATGAAGCTTTTTTTAATGATTCTGTTCAGTTAGAAAATTTAAACTCAAAAGTTTATTACTATGTGACATCTGTGGATTTTAGAAAAAATCAATCTCAACCATCTCAAATTATAGAAGTAGAAAAACCAGATGTCATCCCTCCACAATCTCCATCATTTAATAAATATGAAATTCAAGATGGTGTAATAAAACTTAGTTGGTATAAAAGTGTAAGTGATGATGTGGCTTTACATCAACTTTATCGAATTAACATTGATGATAATGATACAATAGCTAAAAAGATTTATGAGACGAAAGAATTAAATCCTGAGTATAATTTTGAAGATAAAGATTTAGAAGCTGATAAGCGATATATTTATTACTTAAAAGCTATTGATCATAATAAATTGATTTCAAAAGAATCGCAGCGAATCACTCTACGAAATATAGATTTACGACCTAAGAAAGTTATTTCTTCATTAACAGGAACTGCAAATCCTAAAAAGGGAATGGTTGAACTTATTTGGAAAAATCAAACAAAGGATATCAAAGAAATCATTATTTACAGAAAGAAAGAAGGCGAAAAATCTAGTCTAATTTCTACACTAAATGGTTCTCAGAACTTCTTTGAAGATAAAAATATAATGACGGGTAATAATTATACTTATCTCATAAAAGCCATTCTGTCTTCTAAACAACCATCAACAACTGAAAAAATTACTGTAAACTACTAAACCAACCTTATTTTATTATGAAAAAACTTTTACTTTTTATACTTGTCTTGTTAAATGGGGTTGCTTTTGGGCAGAATGTACAAGGTGATTCCAAATATAAACTTTCTTTAGATGGTTGGGTGGGACATACAGGTTCTTCTAGTTGTGGTTCGTTTAGAGGTCTACAATGGATTACAGCCTTTTATCAAAATGGTAATCATCAAGACATATTTGGTACTTATAATAATAGGGAACAGAATTATTCCAATGCTTCTATAAATTTTGATAATATTTTTTATACAAAAAACAACATATTAACAAAATTAAATATACGTACCACAGCCAGAAGAGGAAATACAGCATGTACTTCTTATGAAAATACAGGTTCTCCAAATATTTCAGTTACAATGGATAGATACTATGATTTTGAAGAATTTGAACAAAAAGAGAGACATATTCCTGGATACGTCACTATAAAATCTTTACCAATTGTAACTTTAAATACACCTGATGAAAACAATAGGTTAATTACAAACGAAAAATATCTAAATATTCAATTAGCAGATAATATAGATAATTCTTATTATAATTGGGAATATTCAGTAGGAAATCCAGATAATTTTATAAGATTTCCTGATCAATATAATAATCAACCTATACTTAATTTAAAAGGAGATGACTTCTTAAAAAACAATGATTTGGGTAAATCTATATTTATACGAGTAAACACAGGTTATCAAAATAATACATCAAATATTATTTTATTTACTTATTTAAAAACTGCCCCAAAAATTACATCGGCTTCTTCTGGTGATATTACTTGTTTTGGAGAAGAAAATGGTCAAGTAACATTAAATTTTGATCGAAAATTAGAGGAAGGTGAAACTTTAGAAAGTTCTTTAGTAAACACTGATAATGGAAATGCTGTTGTAGATAATTATAATTTATCATCTTTATCAAATGCGACAAGTTATACGATTTCTGGATTAGAAAAAGGTAATTATAGGTTAGACTTAGCTCAAGGTACTTATGGTGGAAATTCTACTTATACTGATGGAGCAGACTATTCATATACATTTACCATTAAAGAACCAAAACCTGTCGAATTTTCGGTCACACAATCAACAGATGTCTTTTGTTTTGATGGAGCTGATGGGACAATTAGCTTATCTGCAACAGGAGAAGCAGGTAGAACATTTAAATATTCTATACTTGGAGGAAGTTTTACAACAGATAATTGGGTTGATTTTTCATCAACAAGTACAACAAAAATAGAAAATTTACCTGCTGGAGAGTATACAATCAAAGTGATGGATTCTAGTGGTTGTTTAGCTAAAAATGGAGATACGATAAAAGAGGTAAAAGTAAAAATTACTCAACCTGATGCTCCACTTAGTGTTGTAGAAAATGAAATTATGCTACAACAACCTACTGGTTATGGTTTATCGAATGGATTAATTTCTGTTCGTATTGTTGGAGGAACAAAAAATGATGATGGTAGTTATAATTTTGAATGGCGAAAAGATTCTCCATCTGGGGAAATTATTTCTTCATCACAAATTGTAACAGATGCTACAAATAATCCTTTTACAATTGTTTTGAAGGATATTCCATCAGGAAAATATTATTTAACAGTCAAAGATAAAAATTACTCAAATGCATTAAACGGTCAAGAAGGATGTGGTATTATTTCAAGAGAATTTTTTGTAGATCAACCCTTGCCTTTGGTAGCTAAATTAAGTATAAAAGAAGAAATTTTATGTCACATAGAAAATGAATATTATGGGAATTTTGATCGAGATAATAATAATATTCCAGATCAAGCTGAAACAGGAATTATTCAATCTGAAGTTTCAGGTGGTGTAGGGAGTTATAAATATCAATGGTATAAAAATGATAATGGTAGTTTTATTATACTCCAAAATGAAACTTTGGCAGAGCTTAGTAAAGTTATTGCTGGAGAATATAAATTAGAGGTTGTTGATGAAAATAAAAATAAAACAGAAACTGAACTCATTATAAATTCTCCAGAAAAATTAATAGTAAATACAGAGGCTAATGAACTAATTTGTAATAGTGATAATGGTGGAGTAATTACAGCTACGGCGATTGGAGGTTCAGGAGATTATACTTATTTATGGAATACATCCGATATAACAAGTACAGTTACAGGATTAACAGCTGGGAATTATTTTGTTACTATAAAAGATAAGAATAATTGTGTAGCAACAAATTCAGTAACAATAAAAGAACCTTCAAGTTTTGAAGTTGAAGTTGTTCAACAAATAAATCCTACTTGCTTTGACCAAGCAAATGGACTTCTTGAAATAAGTATTTCAGGAGGAACATACCCATATTTAATAGAATGGTCTAATGGAATGAAAGGAGCACTTATTTCAGGGTTAAAAGCTGGAGCATATACAGTAACTATTACAGATGAGAGCGGTTGCCAGACCATTAAAACTTATATGTTAACTGAACCTGAAGAAACAAAAGTAAATTTAGGAAAAGATGTCACATTATGCTTAGGTGATTCAATAGACTATGATGTTACAAGTACTGATGCTAATGCAACTTATGAATGGTTAGATAAAAATGGTAATATTATTTCTACTTCAGCTAAAATATCATTGAATTTACCAGGGGAATATACAGTAAAAATAACAAATGAATCAGGCTGTGTTTCTACAGATAGTGTTATTATTACTAGTTCTTCAGCTATTTTACAACCTGAATTTTTAATTGCTACACACGGATTTGTTGATGGAAATGTAAAATTAGTAAACTCTTCTAAAATTATTCCTGAAAGAGTTGAATGGATTTTTCCTTCAGAAAACGATTATAAAATAATTAGTGAAAGTACTGAAAGTCTTGAAATAAAGTTTTCTAAAATTGGAAAATATCAATTTGGATTAAAAGGTTATCAAGGTTTATGTGAAAAAACTTTTTATAAAGAAATTTTAGTGGAAGAAAACACAAATGGTATTGATATCAATCCTAAAAGTATATCAAATATTAAAGAATTTATTGTCACGCCAAATCCTAATAATGGAAATTATAAAGTCATTGTGAAATTGTATGAAGCTAGACCTATACGAATTAGAATTATAGATATGCTAGCTCAAGAATTTTATGTATCAAGTGAATTTATTAAAAATACAGAATTTGAAATTCCTTTTCATCAATCATTAGTATCAGGAGCATACTTTGTTGTATTAGAAACAGAAGGTGAAATATTAGTTCGTAGAATGTTAATTAAATAATCCTATAAAAATGAAAACAAAATTAATTTATATTTTTTTAATCATTGGGTTATTTATCCTGCAATCTTGTGCTTCTGAAGAATCAGTAGGAATTAATATTGATTTTGATATAACTGTTCAGAATAATGATTATTCAGTACCTGTAAAAGTTGATATAAAAAATAAAACAACAGGAGCAGATACATTTAATTGGAGTTTTGATGGAGCAACTGAAGTAGTATCAACTCAAAGAAATCCTAAAACAATAGTTTATACAAAACCAGGAACTTATACTATAAAATTATTAGCCTCAAATAAAGATGGTATAAAAGAAGAAAAATCTATTGAAATAAAAATAGATGCAGCAATGCAAGCAAATTTTGATTGGGAACAAGAAGGAAGTGATATAGCTCCTGTAAAAATTAAATTAAATAATTTATCAAAAGGAGCAATAAGTTATTATTGGGAGTTTGAATATGGTAATCCTATAACTTCAACAGAAGAAAATCCTGTTGTTACTTTCAATAAATCAGGAACTCATAAAATAAAACTTACGATTGGAAACGGACGTGAAGAAGATACAACAGAAAAAACAATTACAATAAAAGATGCAATGAGTGTTGATTTTGACTGGTCTGTTGATTTTATAGATGAAGATTATGAAACACCCGTCAAATTGTATTTAAATAATTTAACAACGCAAGCAACTTCATATCAGTGGTTTTTAAATAACTCATCAACTGCATTTAGTACACTACAAAACCCAACTATTGTTTTAAAGAATATTGGGACGAATACAATAAAGTTAATAGCCAAAAATGATAAAGAAGAGAAAATAATAGAAAAAAATGTAGAAATAAAAGCCAATAAAAATTTATTAACATTCAATCATATAAAATTAGGAATCAATACAGCACATACTTCAATTGGATCATTCTTCTCATCACAATTAGGAAAAGTTGTTAATCAATCTGATGTAAATAATATAGATGGATCGTTGATTGATTTTGCTTATTTCGGATTAAGTTCAACATTTAATTATAATGAATTTTTGTCACCAGACGAAGTTCAAACAAAATCATTTAATGCCATTAAAAATGCGATACATATAAAAGTTATTAATTCGCAAGAACTAGTCGGTACCCAATTGAATATTTCTCAATATGATGCAATTGATAACGGAAATGATTTTAATCGATTAACAATAACAGAATCAACTAGAGGAAAAACACCATTTGATAATAAAACTTCTAATAGAATTGTTCTTTTTGAAACAGTTGACGGAAGAAAAGGAGCTATAAAAGTGACCGATTATGTTCAGGATGGAAAAGAATCTTTTATTATAGTATCAATTAAAATTCAAAAAACGAAAAGCTAAACCTCTTTACTTATGAAAAAAATGAAGCATTGTATAGCTTTTGTATTTTGTTTTTTATCTATTATAAAGATAAATGCACAAGAAGTTGATTTAGAAAATATAGGTGGAAATATTAAAGAAAATTTAAAGAAAAATCCATTTAAGATTTCAGGTGGAGTATCTGCAAACGCTATTTTTTATAGTTCAAACGTTAATCAAAATAGGGAACCTTTTACGTATTTCTTAAATGGAAATCTTAATTTAGGTTTATACAATTGGTCAATGCCTATTTCGTATAGTTTAACCAATCAAGGATCTAATTTAGGATACCAAGTTCCATTTAAATTTAATAGAATAAGTGTTAGCCCCAAATATAAATGGGTAAGAGCACATATAGGAGATTCAAACATGAATTTTTCTTCTTATACGTATAATGGTTTACTATTCACAGGCCTTGGTTTAGAGTTAACACCTGATATCCCTTTTAAAATAGCACTTTTAGGAGGTAGATTAAATAAAGCTGTAGAAGACGATGGACAACAGCAAACAATAGCATCTTATAAAAGAATGGGATATGGAGCTCATTTAAAATGGGAAAAAGAACGTTATAAAATGGGATTAATTGGTTTTTATGCTAAAGATGATCTTAATTCTTTAAAACAATCGATTGATGATAGAGGAATAACACCTGAAGAAAATTTAGTTCTTTCGATGTTGGGTTCCTTTAAATTGTTAGAAAATGTTGAAGTTTTTGCAGAATTTTCTAATTCAGGTCTTATCAGTGATATTCGAGCCGAAAAAGGAAAATCTTCAAAAGGAATAGCAAATAAATTTTTAAAAAATAATTCTTCTTCTGAAAGTTTTAATGCATATAATGCTGGAGTAAATTTTAATTTAAAATCAACAAGTTTAGGAATAAAATATGAGCGAATAGATCCTGGATATAGAACACTAGGGGCTTATTATTTTAATAATGATTTAGAAAATATTACCATAAACACAGCATTTAATTTATTTAAAGGAAATGTAAATGTTAGTGCAAATATTGGTCGTCAAAGAGATAATTTGAATTCGGCTAAATTAAAACAAACGAACCGTTGGGTTGGATCAATAAATACCAATGTAAAAGCAACAGATAAGTTAATGTTTACAGCAACTTATTCTAATTTTACAATGTATACAAACAACCAACTTAATCAGTTCAATAATTTAAATAATAATCCTTTAGCATTACAACAACCTAGAGATTCAATTAATTACAAGCAAATTTCTCAGAATTTTAATCTTAATGCAAATTACAATTTATCAAGTAGAAAAGAATTAACACAAAATATAAATTTTAATTATTCTTTAAATGACATGGTCAATAAAGAAAATAATATTGTTAGAAGAGGAGGGTTAAATCGTTTCCATAATGCAAATTTAACTTATTCTATAGGTTTACCTGAAAGATCAATTAGTTTAGCGACTTCCATAAATTATACTAATATGTATGCAGCATCTAAAACCACTAATATTTGGGGACCTTCTGCTACAATTAATAAAATGTTTATGGATAAAAAGTTACAAACTTCTTTTGGTGTTTCATACAATGCTTCAACAAGTAATGCAATTTCTACTAAGGTTTCTAATTTTAGATTAAATGCAGGTTATTCACCTTGGGAAAAGCATAATTTTAGTGCAACTATCATTCAATTATTTAGAAATACCAATCAGGATATTCCAGATAAAAAATTGAACGAATTAACAGCTACTCTTGGCTATAATTATTCCTTTTAATCCTCAACCAAATGAAAATATATAATCCAATTAAACTTTATTTTTTTATTTGCATTTTACTTTCAATAAAAGTATTTGCAAATCCTAATTTTGATGTAAAAACACCTATCGATTTTTACAACGAATTATATTCTCCAATTCAAGATCCATCAGTTGATAAAGAAATTGCAATAGCAAGAGGGGCTTTTAATATTGTTGAAAAAAATAATAGCTATTCAACAACAATTAATCCAAGTGAGTTAACTGAGCTGCCTATTGGTGTAAAAGAGATGATGGATAATGTGGAGTATGCAATTATTGTTACAAAAGCTAAATTTACTCCAGAATATGCATTAATTAATGTTTATGCAAGAATTATTACGCCTCAACAAGGAGTAGATGGAGGAAAAAAAGAATTATATTTTGGGGCAGAAGATGTAAAGCTTTCTTATCAAGGTAAAATTATCGGAGATGCCAAGCTTTCTCTTTTAGGGAATCAATATATACCATTTAACGGAGATGAATGGTTAATTACATTAGAAGGTGGATATATTAATAAAAAAGGAGGAGGAAATTCTGTTAATGAGAATACGTATGTTGTAATAGACTGTGACGGAATAAAAGAATTAGCCCTAAAGGGTAATGTACAAATTTCTCGAAATGTTTTAGTACCTGTCGATTTAAGTTCGGGAGATATTATAGAAGATGATAAAATTCGTGTTCGTGGAGATTTTGCTGTAAAAGCAACAAGCTGGAATGATTTATTAGTAAAGGTAAGCATTTCTCCATTTGCTATTACAAAACAAACTCAAAAAACAAACCAAGGATATTTTACTTTTTATGCGAACAATGCAATTTTGGATATGAGTGATCTTCGCTCTGATCCTGGAATTGTTTTTCCTGAATATTATTATACCCACGGTTATTTAATTGATGGTGCTGAAAGTTGGAGAGGTTTTTATGTAGAATCTTTACACATAGGTCTACCAAAAGAATTTAAGACCGAAAAACAAAGAGTTGCTCCTATTTCATTTGATGCTCACCATTTAATTATTGATGGGTATGGGGTATCAGGTCAATTTGCTGCAAATAATATATTTCCTTTAAAAGAGGGTATTACCAGTGAAAAAAATGCATGGAGTTATTCATTAGATCAAATTGGACTTAATTTAGCAGCTTCTAAAATAGTTGGAGCAAATATTAATGGTCAAATCCAATTACCAATACAAAATACAGAAAAAAATGCTACCAATAATCTAGGTACATTAGCTTATGAAGGTTATATAACAGAAGATGAATATCTCTTAGCTGTATCAGTTCAAGAAAAATTAGATTTTTCTTTATGGAGTGCTAAAGCAAGTATTCTTCCTGGTTCTTATTTAGAATTATTAGTTCGTAATAAAGAATTTTTACCTAAAGCTGTTTTAAATGGTTCAATGGATATTAGTGCAAATGGTAACCCAAATCAAAATAATACTATAGAAAATCAGAAAGAATCAGAGTTTAAGGGAATTGTATTCGAAGGATTAACACTTCAAACAAAAGGTCCTATTATGACTGTAGACTACTTTGGAACAAAAGGAGCTCACCAAATAGGTAATTTTCCTGTAACCATAAATGAAATTGTCTTACAGTTAACAGAAAACCAAGCTAATCTTGGAATGGATATTACTGTAGGCCTTCAAGATAAAGGATTTGCAGCTAGAGGAGCTTTCTTTATTGATGGAATAATAGAGAAAAATACTATAAGACAACGCTGGAATTATAATGGTTTCAGAATATCAAAATTATATCTTAACAATGTTGATATAACTGTTGCAAAAGTTAGTGGTGAATTAGAATTCATGCGAGATGATCCTTTGTATGGAAAAGGATTTAGAGCAAACCTTTCAGCTACAGAGATCAAAGGTCTAGGTAAGGGAACTATAAATCTTAATGCTATTTTCGGTCGTAGTACTTTTAGATATTGGGGATTGGAAGGTATGGTAGATGGGTTAAATATCAATACAGGAACTTTTACAGTTTCAGGATTTTCAGGAGGATTATTTTATCGTATGATACCTGATGCAGGACTTAGTATAGAAAATAAAAAACGTGCTGTTGTTTTTATTCCGAATGAACAAGTTGGAGTAGCAGTAAGAGCCGCTGTTTATGGTTATGTTTCAAAAAAAGAGGCTATTTCTCTTATGGCAGGCTTTAATGTATCAACCAATAAAAATGGAGGATTACGAAATATTGGATTTATAGGAGAAGCACAAGTAATGGCTGATATAACGGTAGGATTTAATAATCCTTTGGCTAAGTTACAAGAAAAATTACACGAAACAACTGGAGGTAGATTTCTTGATAAATTGACTAAAGACTTAACAAGCGATAATAGCCCTCTAAAAAATATAATAGATGTTGATGTCGATGAATATTATCCTACAGAATTTACTGGGAATTCAGCTTTATCAGCTAAACTTGCTATGGATTATGATTTTAATAATAAAATATTTCATGCTAATTTAGATGTATATGTAGACGTTGCTGGAGGTATAGTAAAAGGAATAGGTCCAGGAGGAAGAGCAGGTTGGGCAGTTCTTCATATAGCACCAGATGAATGGTACATGCATATAGGAACACCAACAGATATGATAGGATTAAAAGTTGGTGTTGGTAATTTTTATGTACAATCTTCAAGTTATTTTATGGTTGGTGATCGTATTCCAGGATCTCCACCACCACCAATTGAAGTTGCTCAAATTTTAGGTTTAAAACAAGGTGATTTGGATTATATGAAAAATCTTAATGATCTAGGAGACGGAAAAGGTTTTGCATTTGGAACACATTTCAAATTTGATACTGGAGATATGAATGCACTTTTCTTGTATGCTCGTTTTGCTGCAGGATTTGGAGCCGATATCATGCTTAAAGATTATGGTGAAGCTGTATGTACCAATAGAGGAGGAAAACAAATAGGGATTAATGGATGGTATGCTAACGGACAAGCTTATGTTTATCTTCAAGGAGAATTAGGGATAAAAATAAAACTATTTTTTATTCGAAAGAAAATTCCAATTATTAAAGCTGGTGCAGCTGCACTTTTACAAGCTAGAGGACCTAATCCTTTTTGGATGAGAGGTTATCTTGGTGGAAATTATAATTTATTGGGCGGTTTAATAAAAGGTAAATTTAGATTCAAATTAGAATTTGGTGAAGAATGTAAACTAGAAAATGAATCGATTTTAGGAGGAATGAAAATCATTACAGATGTTACACCTAAAAAAGCAGATACTAATGTAGATGTATTTGCTATTCCACAAGCTACATTTGCTTTAACAGTAAACGAACCTGTTGTTATTCCTGAAGATGATGGCGATCATACGTATAAGATTGTAATTGATAAATTTACAGTAGTTGATGAAGCAGGAAAAGAAATTGTAGGTAAAATAGATTATGAAGCAAGTGATCGTGCTAATTTTATTTCAGAAGATATATTACCACCGAATAAGAAATTAAAAGCAATTGTAACAGTTAGTTTCATGGAGAAAAAAGGTGGAATTTACCAGGTGATGATGGAAAATGGTAAAAAAGCGATTGAGACAGAAGAGCGAGAGTTTACAACAGGAAGTGCTCCTAATGTTATTCCATTACACAATATACAATATGCTTATCCTGTAGTGGATCAAAATTATTATTATAAAAAGGAGTCTAATAAAGGCTACATAAAACTAAAAAGAGGACAAGATTATTTATTTGACGATCCGAATTGGACAACAAAAACAGTTTTAAAAACAACGGATGATAAATCATTAGAAACCAATTTTGTTTATGATCAAGCAACAAATGAAGTGCAATTTGAAATGCCAGAATTAAAGAACAAAAGCACTTATACCTTAGGAATTATTGCTAAAAGTTTAAAAGGAAACACAACGAATGATTCTTCTACTACAACATCAACATCAACACAAGGAGAAGATGAAGAAGGTTCTTCTATAGAGACTGAAACAACAATTAAGAAAGCAGAGAAACTTTCTAAAGATGGAGAAATAGAACGATTATCTTTTGCATTTGGTACAAGTCAGTATAACACATTGCAAGAGAAATTAAAACGTTTAAAATTTAATCATTATTGGGAAAAAGTAAGTTCAGATATTGTGATGTTACAAAATGGAGTAACCAATGGGAATGAAAGTTTTGATTTATCTGAATTAGTAGGAACAAGATATACAGATAATAAACCTTTACTCCAAGTTTCAGCATTAATGGATGATGCTTTTGCACAAAAATTTAAAACATTATTTTATAATAATTATCCAGTAGAGCACCTAAAGTTAGATCGTAGTGGTGATGAAATAGGAATTCCGCCAATAAAAGCAATCCCAATTTTCTCTTCTTATTTAATGTATTTAGAAAATAATGAAAATAACGCATTTCTAACAAATTACTTACCATATAAATATGATTTGTTTAGATATTATAAAAATGATTGGTATGAGTTGGTAACTAAGGCAAGTTCTAATTATTTAAGTGTTCCTGTACAACGACGTCCCGCAAAAATTAATGATTTAATCGGTTCTAGTTACGGAATAATACCAAAAGGTAAATACCCAATACAAATGATTTATCTAATGCCAGGTAATAAGACAGGAACAGAATATCAAGTTAATTTTGAAAATAAATAGAAAAAGTATGAATACACGATTATTGAAAAATTATTTTATAATAGCATTTCTTTTTCTATTTAGTTGGATAAATGCGCAACAATACCCAGTACAGGTAACACCTGTACTTATTCCTCCTTATAGTTTAAAATTGGGAGATTATGCCACAACAGGCGAGAATAAGTTACAGTTACAATTGCTCATGACCGATTTAATGGAGCCAACGCATAATGTACGTTTACGTTTTTCATTAGAAAGTGGTATAAACGCAACACCAATAGCTGTATCTAATCAATACATTAACGGAATGCGAGATATTACTTTGTCTCCAGGTGTTCCACTTATTTTATCGAATATTGATATTCGTCCTTTATTTCAATTGCAAAATTTGGGAGGGATTTCAGCCGCTGATTATGCTAGAACATTACCTCAAGGAATGTATAATTTTTGTTTTCAAGTAATTGACAGTAATACAGGTCGAACATTATCTCAGAAATCTTGTTCAACAGCTTATTTTGTACAATATGATCCACCGATGCTTTCTTTACCACAAAATGGAGAGTTAGTACAAAAACAGAACGAAATACAGAATCTTGTTTTTCAGTGGATGCCGAGACAATTAGCACCCAATACGCGTTATATTTTTACATTAAAAGAAATTTGGGATACACAGCGAGATCCTGTTACAGCATTTTTATCTTCACCAGTACTTTATCAAGAAGAAGTTTATAGTAACTCTTTATTTTATGGATTTGATAAAACGCAATTATTAGTAGGTAAGCGATATGCCTGGCAAGTACAAGCGAAATCAGGTAACCCAGTTTTAGGAGGAAATCCAACCGAAGACAATGGCGTGTATAAAAACAATGGCTTATCAGAAATTTTTTATTTTGATTACATTCAAGATTGTAAAATTCCCTCTTTTTTATCAGCTAAAAATGCAGGACGAGGACGCGTAGAAATCCGTTGGTCTTATCCAGGAGAAAAGCCCAATAGCTTATATAAAGTACAGTACCGTAAAAAGGGAAGTACTTCTGCTTGGATGGAACTAGATGCTTATCAGGAATCTGCTTACATAACAGGTTTAGAAGATCAAACAGTTTATGAATATCGTGTAGGTTCGGTTTGTGGGCTTAATACGTCTTTTAACAATTCGTTTGAAAATGGGACAACCAATGCATATTCTTATAGTAATATTCAGCAGTTTACAACAAATAGTAGTGATAAAGACAATAATTACCAATGTGGTTTACTTCCTGATAGTAATATAACCAATCAATCACCATTACAAGAGTTATTAGTTGCTAATGAAATATTCACAGCAGGCGATTTCCCTGTAACGGTTATTTCTGCAAAAGGTAGTAATGGTAATTTTACAGGAGAAGGGTACATTGTAGTTCCTTATTTAGGAAACACGAAACTAAAAGTAGTTTTTAACAGTATACAAATCAATACTGAAAGACAATTAATTGGTGGAGTTATTGAAACGACGTATGATCCGAATGAATCAGCAATTTACACATTAAGTGATTTATGGAGTGGTCTTGGAGATCAAAACATAACGAATATTAACTTCAATTATCCAATAGAATCAGTAGAATATATATCAACACCACCACCAGGAAAAATCATTGTAAAAGGTAAACCAGGCGAAAATGGAGAAGAAGGAGCGAGTCAAACCTATGATGGCGGAAAAGAAACCAAAATAGTAGATTCCGAAGGTAATATTTGGGAAGTAGACAAAGATGGTAATGTAACCGATGGTGGAAAAATAGCCAAAGGAGGAGCATCAACTTCATCTAATACCGAAGGTATATCAGGAAGTGGAAAAAATAGTAAAGTAGAAAACTATACAGCTAAAGGTATAACACTAAAATGGGAAGAATTAAAAGATAAAACGACTTATACGTTTGATACGCCTTTAAATTCTGGTTTAGCACTAAGTGATTATGCGAATGTAAAAGACAGTAAAGGAGTAACTGTTGCGGTTCCTTACAAATTGGTTGTAAACGGAAAAAAAGATGTTTTACAGGCTAATGTAACCATTACAGATGAAACGTTGAAAGACGCTAAAATTATTTTTAAAACCTTAAAGGAAGGAAAAGAAATAAATGCAGAAGAAAATAAAGTTTCGTCTACACAACGTTTGTATGAATTAGAATTAAAAGGCGTTTACAATTATGCCGAAGAAGAAATAATTGCAGTAGCAATGCCAACCGATTCAATCGGGAAACAACAAATTATTAGTTCGTTTAATCTAGTTCATATCAAGAATGAGAAACCAAAGGTACATTTGGTTCCATTAGATAATATATCTGAAGGAAAACTGAAAGAAATTGAAGAAAACATCAAAAAATCTTATAAAGTTGTAGGCGTTGACTTTGAAATTGTAAAAGAAGATGTTTTAGATATTACCGATTTAGGAATCGGAAATACAATAGCATCAGGTGACCCAAAACTGATGAGTACGTATGGAAGCGATCAAGTAAAAATCAACAATTATTACCTGAATAAGCGTAGTAAAGAATTACGTTATGTGGTTTTTGTAACAGAGAAATCTTCTTCTACAGGTCAATATGGGTATATGCGTCTCAATGGGCAATTTGGGTATGTATTTGGGAAAGCCCCAATCAAAACAGCAGCCCACGAATTAGGACATGGTGTATTTAAACTAGAACATCCAACAAGTAATAGCGATAAATTATTGATGGGTTATGGAACAGGAGAATTACTATCTCACCTAGACTGGAAACAAATCGGTGATCCTAAGTTTAAATTGTATGCTTTCCAAGGGCAAAGTGAGGGAGAGTTAGCAAATGGATTTGGATTATCTCCTAATTTCGATTTATTTGAAACAGATTCTAATCTTATTCTTACGTACGATGATATTAAGTTAGAATATGGATTTGTAGAAGGCTTCATCAATAAAGGAACTGATTATTATTGGGATACTACTTTAGAAAAGTATATCGATTCTAATCAAAATAAATATCCATTTATTAACACTACGCCAGCTGATAATCGATTTATTTGGTTGGTTTATAATCTTGACAAAGAGTGTAAAGAACGTAAGTTTATACGTACACTTTACAGAGACGTAAAAGATATTATTGCTCGTAAAGACAAGCAAGCATTAGTAGGTTATATTGCTGAAATAGATAAAATAAATCGCCCAAAAGAACCGAAAGATACAGATATCTATTCAGGATATTTAGGTTGTGATGAAAGTAAAAATAGAACAAATGAAGAATTATTACAAAAAGCCAATAAAATTATTGAAGATAAAATAAAAGCACAATTCCCTGAAAAGAATATTACTTACTCATTGTTAGATAAAAAAGACCCTGACTATGAACAAAAATTGGTAGAAGCTAAAAAACAAGCAAGTTATATCATCGCAACTTTAGAAGCAAATGGCGAATCAACATTGGATTTTAGTTTTGGAACACCAGATTGGTTACTAAAATTATTACCAGAAGGAGGGAAGTCCAATGATACGTGTGCGAAAGAGTATGTTAATAAAGCATTAAAGTCATTAAAAGAAAATATAGCCTACAAAACTGCAGAACGATCAGAGCAAATCGCGATGGAAGTAGGTACAGCAACTTATTATGGTTTCTTTGGAGTATTGTATTGTGCTACGAACGAAGAAAGTTGTAAGAACTCATCTTCAACAGTTAAATTTATTACAGGAGCTACACATGAGTTGGTAGCTAGTGTAGATGTTGTACAAATAGTAGAAGGAGTTGTAGCATTAATAAAAGGAAATGCATTAATGACTATGAAATCTTATGTAGATTATTATAAAAATCTTGAAACAATTTCTCGAAATCAAACTGTAACTCCACGACAAGCTTTAGAGGTTATTTTATATCCACCAGCTAATAGTAGTATAGTAGCAGTTGAAAAATCGATAGAAGTAGGAGATAGTTTTATCAAAAATTATTTTACAGAATGTGATAAAAATGAAGATATTTTGAAATATGATAACTCACAAAATATGTGTGCTTATAAATATGGAGAAATAACGGTAATGGTAGTTCCTATAGTATTTACAGCAGGAGAATGGGCGATAACAAAAGTATCTGCTTTAAATAAATTGAAAACATTTACAAAGTTAAGTGAAAGCTTACTAGAAGCATCTATACAACTGGATAGAAAATTAGCCAACAAAGGTGTTAAATTAGTAGACGAAGGAACAGGAACAGTTTTAATAGAAACCAAAACAGGAAATCGTTTAACGAAAATTGAAAGTAAGAACCAAGCAGATATAGAAAAAGCCTTGGATAATTTAACAGGTTATCATATAGATGATTTAATAAAAGATTATCCAAATCTAAGAAAGTGGCTTGATGATCCAAAATTGAAAGAGATTTTTGAAAGAGATTTTGGTAATGCATCTCCAGATGTATTAAAAGCATTGGATAACAAAGAAGCATTCGATGCATGGAAAAATCTGAGAGAAAAGAATCCTACATTAATTTTATGTAACTAATTATGAAAAAGATATTTTTAATTGTTTTTATATTTATAGGAATAGTCCTAAATGCACAATGTTGGGCAAATGAGTTATTTATTGATATAGCTAATTCTAAGAATGATGCTTTTAAAGCATTTTACAAGAATGCTCCAGTAGAACATTATGATGCCTATAAAATACTTTCAGAATCTAAACAGTTAAGACAAGATATAGGAAGTTTACAATCTATTGTTAAAATTCGTAAAAACCCCAATTACCTTTCGTCAGGTATGTCAGACGAAATATTGTCAAAAATAAATGGTTGGGGAAACAAAGGAGTACAGGTTGGTTATAAAGAAATTGTAGATAAAATAGATAATTTTATATCTGCTTTAAAAAAGAATGATATAAATTGCATAGAATGCGACAAGTTTTTTAATGTTTTTACAGGTTCTGCCAATAATTCAAAACAAGGTGTTTTTTATATTTTGGAAGATATAGCAAATGACACAAAAACCTTTACAGGAAAAACAATAAATCGTGAAGTAAGGGTAAGTAAAATTGACGATTCAAATGGCTTTATAGATGTTGTTGTAAATGATAAAGGGTTGACTACAAGCAATGCCGATGATCTTTTAATAGAATATAAATGGTACGGAGGAGATAAAACTGTTTCACAGAAAACATTTTTAGATGAGTTTGTAAAAAGGGATTTAAACAATATCGAAAGTCTTAACAATTTACAATGGCGTATCAAAGGGCAAAAACTAACCAAAGAAAAAGTGATTGAATATCTTTCTTCTAATGAAGGGAGGAAAATGTTAGATAAACAACAAACAATAAAATTAATCGATAATTATGCAAATGATGTAAATTATCGTAATGAAATTACAAATGTAAAAGAAGTATTAGAATTTATAGAGTCAAATAATGATTGGTATAATTTAATTTTCAAATAGGATGATAAGAAAAAATATAATTAATAATGCAGAAGAATTTGAAATTCTTAATAATCAAATTTATGTAGGAAATGACACCTTTTTAACAATATATGACACTCATTTAAAGGTTCTTAAAAAAGAAAATATAGGGGTTTTTTTTTTAAAAAAATTTAATAATTATATACTATTACAGCCTAAAAGTGATAAAGAAAGAGAAAATGTTTATGTAATAAATGAAAACAATAAATTACTTTTTGGTTTAATATTAACACATAGTTTCATAGAAAATGATCAACTATATATTCTTAATTCAAATAGAAATATAATTAAGTATGATAATAAAATAAATAAAATAACAGAGTATCATAATATTGGTAGATTTCCAAAATTATTTATAAATAATACTTATTTGAAAATTACAATTGAGCAATTATTTTGTTATAAACTTAATAACAATGGAATTCTTTGGCAACAATCTTTTACCGATTTACTACAGTCAGAAGAAGTATTGTTACGCTATTATTATGTTTATAAAGAAAAGATAGTTATTCATTTACTTACAAATGGTTTACTACAGAATAAATATGTTTCTATTGTATTAGATGTTAATACAGGTAAAGAACTTTATCGTACAGAAGAAACATTGGGTAAAAAATTAATAAATGGACTAGGCTATACATTATACGACCAAATTTTATGGATAAGTAATCCCGAAACATACGAAGTAAAACGTATTGATTTATCAGAAACACTATTTCCATTAAATAAAATAATAGACGATAAAATAGGCGATGTAGATTTAGGAAAAACAGAAGTTAAATTTAGATTTTCGCCAGATTATTTTTCTGTAGATTATCCATATTTATATTTTTCTGAGCAAAGAGGTCTGCAAGTAGGAGCTTTAAATATAGAAACTAAAGAATTGGTATTTCACACAGAAATTGAAGAAAAAGGTTTAGTAAAAGATTTAAAATCAAGCAACGGAAAACTCTTTGTTCATACTACAGAGAATAACCTTTATGTTTTTGGTTAATTACGAAACAAGCCCAAAGAATTTGTAAATTCAATAGAAGGTTTTGAAATAAAATATTTGACAGATCGACAATTTGAAGCTGATATAAAAAGAACGATTAATGGGAGAACTCATTTAGGAGAATATAAAAGTTACAAAAAAGCAACATGGGAAAACTTTCCTAATAACACGAGTAGGGTAATGTATCAGAGTTAGTGATATGGAATTTTAACTAATTTAAATCGCTGAAATTCAATATAAATATTAAAAATATATAAATAAAAAGAGTAGAGATAATCTACTCTTTTGTATTTTTAGATTAAAGAAACAGCCTAAAATGATTAATTTTTCTACCTTGTGTATCAGAGTTAGTGATGGAGTATTTATTCGTTCTTTGAAAATGTAATTTTAGCGTTAGGGGTTGTAGTGACATCCTTTTGTGTAGCGAACTAGCGAACAAAAGATACAACGAAAAACCCGCTCGAACGCCCAACATCCTATCTCACCTAGACTGGAAACAAATCGGAGATCCTAAGTTTAAATTGTATGCTTTCCAAGATCAGAGTGAGGGGGAGTTTAATGGTGGTTATGCAATTACGCCAAATTATTCTGTTTTTTCTGTTGCTTCTTCAACTGTAACTGATGATATAGATTACATAATAGAAGATAACAAAAAATATGCTGACGATGGAACTTTACCTAGATTTAAATTAGATAATAAATACTATACATGGAATTATAATGAAAATAGATATGAGTCTAAAGAAAACTCAGACACAATTATTTTCAAAATAAATCCTATTGATAAGTCTAAATTAGATGATACAAAAGATATTTATTTATTCTTTAATAAGAATAATCCATGTGGAAAAACAACCTATAAATACGTAGGTGTAAAAGAATACCTTAAAGCAAATAGTGATTTATCTAGTTTTATCCATGAGAATAATGATAATAGAAAAGATTTACCTTGTATTGGGGCTACAAGTTCTACTGTTGATAATGGGAATAATAATTGGAAATTTGATCCTAATAATCAATCAGATGACGGTAGTAATGAAGAATGTAATACAACTTCTTTCGAATATTTATCTATACCTTCAGACAAAGATATTCAGTCTATAAAAACTGTATTTTTAAAAGGATTTAACGATAGAAAATCTATTCAAACCAAAGAAAGAGAACAAGGGAAATACAGTCATATTCAATATGTAAATAATTCTGGAAAAGAAGGTTCTATTACAGATATAGACAAAGATGATTTAGAGTTATTAGAAGATAAACTTCATTTATTATCATATTACAAAAAAGACACTTATGTTGGAGTTGTTTTCTTAAAAAGAAATTTTAAAGAATTCTATAAAGCAGACCTTGTAGATAAATTAGCAAGCGAAGTTATAAAATCTAGTGCAGGAGAATTAGGAGGTAAAAAAGCAATGCTTATTATAGTGCCTTACACTTATAAAGTGGCACATGATACAGATTGTTTACCAATCGGATTCTCTCAAACAAAAGATAATGATATCGTAAAATATTCAGCTGTAAAAATAGATACCAAGAAAAAATGGTTAAGTAAAGTATTGGGTATTTATACTGAAATACCTAAGCCATTATTTGTAAATAGATATTATAAAATGGCTGATGGTAAAATTATTCAAAGAGCTGAAAGTTCGGTTAAAGATATTAAAGGTTATCCTTTTATTAACAATCTAACATTTTACGAGTCCAAAGGTTATGATGCTATTCGTAGCTTAAATGATGAGTATAAGAATACTAATTTCAAAGAATATCTAGGACTTTATGCTCAATATTTAGAAAAAGCGAATAAACTATACTTTGAGTACACAACAAAAGAAGAACAAGAAGGAAGTATTAACAATGCTAATCTTTGGAAAACTATTTCAACTGACGATTTAGGCAAGTTTAGAGAAATCTATATAGATGATGTAAAATTAACTAATAAATTATGGGAAAAATCTAAAGAATCATGGGCTTGGGGCAGTAAAGTAGAAATATCTTTAAATACTAGTCCAATATTATCAAAACATTTTTACAATTTTGATAAAATGGCGTTGGTTGACGATGTAGTTTATGGTGTAGTAGATGGTGTAGGGCTAATACCAGGTGTTGATACGTTTACCGATCCTTTTGGGGCTGTATATGCAGGTATCCGAGGCGATTATACCAATGCAACTATTTACAGTGCTTCATTTGCAATACCGTTAGCAGGTTCTGCATACATGAAGGGAGCTCTGAAAGTGGGCGAAGATGCTAGCCAGCTAGTTGGTATAGTAGCCAGAAAAGCAGACAATGCCAACGGTTATATCCTAGAAGCCAAAAAGATTAGCGAAATTGGAGCCAACGAAGTTCATGTATCTTCAGTTTATTATGGTGGCGATCAAAAGCTAACACAGAAAGTATTAGATGGTGTTAAAGCCGATTCTAAATATATTGATGGAGATTATGTGAGAAATGCACTGAAATACAGTGATGAAATTAGTCCACTTTTAAAAGATTCTAAAGAATTAATACTAAAAACCTTTGGTAGAGAAACCAAATTTGCGACAGATGATAATACAGTTCGCAAAGTTGCCGAATTTTTAACAGAAAAGAACAAAAAAGCATTATCATATATAGGAGGAGAACAAGGTTTACAAGATATTATCAAAGCCAATGTTCGTGCAGGATGTACTACCTGTGGTACAGCGACAACCAATTTCCTTAAAAATATGGATGAATATTTGGATGATGTATTAGATTTTTCTAATAAGTATTCTAAAAAAGATGGTTTTGATGATGTACTAAAAGAACTTAAAAAAGTTAATAGCGGAGGTTCACCGAACTATGCAATGGAAGGAGCACGTTTATGTTAGATAAGATTAAAAAGACTCCTGAGATTACTACAACTACAGTTAAAAAATTTGATGGAAAATTTGAAGGGGAGATTGATAATATCTGTGAAAAATGTAGATTTGATATTGAATTAAATAATGGAATTAAGTTCGAATACAAGAGTTACAGCGAAGCATCTATCAATAGAATATCAACCAGTGATGCATTCCTAAAACAACATCTGAGCTACCTACAAGATGCAGAAGGCATTAACAAAATAAGATATGAGTTTGATGCTAAAAAATTCGCTAATAGAGAAAAAATTGTAGAGCAGTTTAAAAAAATGTATGAGAAGAATTTAGATAATACATTTGATGTGATATGGAGAAACAAGAATATTAGAAATAGTATATTTGATATGTTATCATATCCAACAAACATCAGTGAAGGACAATTAAAGACTATTTTAATATCAGATTTTAAATCAATAATAAATAAGACAGATAGTAAACTGTATAATTTTATAAAATCAAACTAATGTTATTTAAACAAGTTAATATAATAGATAAAATTAATGATTTTTGTATTTCAAAAAAAAATGTCGCTTTTGAAGATAGTAATAGTCAAATATATTTCAATGGAAATTTGATAGAAATTGAGAACTCAGGATTTTTCTTCTATGAAGATAGTTTTTGTTGTTATACAAATGAAAATACCACGGAGTTTTTTGATATAAATGGTAAGGCTATATATGATATGGACATAGTATTTAAGCCAACTACATTGTATGAGAATAATTTTATTAGTTCTAAAAATATATTTAAGAATGAAAATGGACGTTGGGTAAGTGATTTATACAAATTTCAATTTAAGCCATTTGAGGAATTAGAAAAATTGAATTATACTATTGAAGGGAGTTTTCATAGAATTAATGATTTTTTATTGCAAATTCATACAAAACAAGTACAATTAAATTTTGTCAAAAATGGTTGTGAAATATGGAAATTCGACTTACAATCCATTCCAAACAATCCACATGACGACAATTATGACAAGGCTGCTGATTGGGAAGTAAAGAAGTTTATCGGATTATTGGAGGGAAAACTATGGATTACCTTGAATCATCACACTATCATTGCACTTGATGTGGAAACGGGAAAACTAATCTATCAAATACACGATATACCAAGTTTTCAATGCGAATGGTTACCCCCTGCCATTCCATTGTCTGAAGCCACTGTTATCGACGAGAAAAATAATACACTCATAGGTTTTATGTGGGAGTTCTATTGGGAAATCAATCCGAAAAATGGAGAAATTACTTTATTAGATTTTACAGAGGAATTTTTAGCTCAAAAAATTAGGAATGACTTAAAAGACTTTGTTTTAACTGATAACCACATCTATTTTGGAAGTCATCACGATGTAAAGGTTGCGGCATTTAATCGTCAGACGAAACAAATCGATTGGTTTCATGAGTTTGAAGACGATGGTAATGGATATCAATCACGTATCAGTAAGATAGATGGAAATGATGAAAAATTGGGTGTTTTAACGCAAGGTAAAGTTTTATATATTTTTGATAAAGATAGTTAAGTTTAGATTTCATCATTAGGAAAGGAACTTACAGAAAATCAATTAAACGTGGTAATTTATCATATTTAATGATATGTTTTTTTTTGAAAAGTTACGTTACTAAAAGTCAATGAAAATATTTAATCTAAAAATACAAAAGAGTAGAGATAATCTACTCTTTTGTATTTTTAGATTAAAGAAACAGCCTAAAATGATTAATTTTTCTACCTCGTGTATCAAAGTTAGTGATACTCAAATTTGTCCATTCTGTTATTCCAATAAAATAGTTAAAAATGGTCATACTAAAACAAAAAAGCAACAATTTTTCTGCAAAAAATGTAGGTGTAGATTTTTAGATTATTATAGTTATAAGGCTTATCATCATAGAATTAATAATTATATCGTAGAATTTATAAAAGAGGGATTAGGTATTCGGTCTATTTCAAGAGTCTTAAAACATATCTACCACAACTTTACTAAAAAGAATAGTCTTGATTGCTCAAAAAATCAAACGTCCAATATTAATTTATGGAAAAAGATATGAGATTGATGAAATGAGATTTTATATTCATAAAAAGAAAAATTTACAATGGTTGGTTTATGCTTTAGAACGAGAAACAAAAAAAGTGGTCGGATTTTCATTTGGTAAAAGGACAAATAAAACACTAAATACGGTTGTAAAAACGTTATTAAATGCTAAACCAGAAAGAATTTATACAGATAAACTTGCTAACTATAAATTTCTTATTCCAAAAAATTTTCATTTTACAAGGAAATATGGTACAAATCATATTGAAAGGAAAAATCTTACCATTAAAATATCTTTAAAAAGATTTCAAAGGAAAACAATCTGTTTTTCTAGGAGTATAACAATTACAACAGCTATTTTAAAAATTTATTTTTGGACGTGATTTCTTTTTGTATAATTCAAATTAATCTGGTTTTATTAAATTACTTTCATTTTCAATACGATTAAGTTCAGATTCAATGATACTTAAAGTATCTAGTTTTATCTGTGTATAATTTGCCTCAATTTCTAGCTTCATTTGATCCTTCCCGTTTTTATTTTTAAATGATTGGATTGATGGAATTTTCTGATAGTTTTTAGTTTCAGAAGCAACTTTTTCATTATCAACTATAATTTCAGCATGAAATATTTTTTGTTCAATACGCTCATCAAAATTATCCGAAACAGCTCCTACAAACATTCCTTGCGTAAGAGTAGAGATTTTAGAAGCTGGAATTAAACTATCTAACTGAGTAGAGATAGAAGTAGATTTATCACTTCGATTAATTGTCATGCTTTGACGTTTTTGTAATACTTTTCCAAATCGTTCTGATAAACTTTTAGCCGTTTCTCCAACTACTTGACCACTAAAAATATTTCCTACAGTATTTTGTATCACTTTTGCTTCCTTGTCTCCATAATCACGAATTAACTGAGAGAAATCTTGAAAACCTAAGCATACTGCCACTTTATTACTCCTTGCTGTTGCTATAAGATTATCTAACCCTCGAAAGTAAATTGTAGGTAGCTCATCTATAATAACGGAACTTTTTAATTGTCCTTTCTTGTTAATGAGTTTTACAATTCTTGAATTATATAAACCTAAAGCTGCAGAATAAATATTCTGACGATCGGGATTATTTCCTACACAAAGTATTTTAGGTTCTTTGGGATTATTTATATCAAGTGAAAAATCATTCCCTGTCATTACCCAATATAACTGAGGAGAGATCATCCGTGATAAAGGAATTTTAGCTGAAGCAATTTGACCTTGTAATTGATCTTGTGCACCACCTTGCCAAGCATCCATAAAAGGAGAAAGATAATTTTCTAAATCAGGATAAGATGTTAGAATAGTAAAAAGATCTGAATATTTTTTATTTAATAGCTCAATTGCGTGTGGAAATGTACAGTATTTACCATTTTCATAAATTTTAAGATACCAAATAATAGCTGCTAATAAAATAATCGGACTTTCTACAAAGAAATCCCCTTGTTTTTGTATCCAGCTTCTATTAAGGTTTAGCATAATAGTATATGCTGCTTCATAAGCATCTGAGATATCAGTCATAAAATCAGGATTCAGTGGATTACATCGATGACTTTTACTTGGATCATCAAAATTGATGATATAAAATTTTGGTTGTATTTCGTATTTATCTTGATGTTTTAATAAATGGTTATATGCAATAGTAGAAAGATCATCAAATTTAAAGTCGTAGATGTACATTGAAAATCCTTTTTCAATATGTTGCTTAATGTAGTTATTAATAACAGCATATGATTTTCCAGAACCAGGTGTTCCTAAAACAATAGTTGCTCTAAAAGGATTAACAATATTAATCCAACCCTTATTCCATTTTTCTTTGTAATAAAACTTTGTAGCAAGATTAACAGAATATTCATTTTCCATTAATTTAGTTTCCTGCATAAAGCTTTCGTTTTCATTATTAAAAACATCATTCATTAAATTATTTTTGAGTAATCTACTCATCCAAACTCCAGCAACCATAATAGCGATATAACCTAAACTTGTCGTGAGGAAATATGAAATTGTAGCTACTTTTTGATTGAATTTTAATAATGGAAAATTGAAGAAAAATAAAACAATACCTATAAATAAAAGGCAATATATTTTAGACCAAGTAATCTTTTCATTTTTAACACCTTTTGTTCCTAAACAACTTAGAGCGAGTAATAAAACAGCAAAAATTTTAGTAAAAATAATGGAGGAGAATAATCCTGCTGTACGATTGAAATTAATCAATATTTTATTGATAACTTCAAGAGTTAAACCATTATCTAAAAATAATGAATAGCAAAACCAATAAAAGTGCATGAGGACTAATATAATGCTTACTGCTCGCATAAAACCCATTATTTTAGCTAAACCTCTTAAGTCATCTTCTCCTTGCATGTATAGAATATTTAATATTAAGTTGAGTTAAACTTATATACTCAATGCTTTGATAATAAGATTTGGCATAAAATGGTTGCAATTGGAATGATTTGACAACGAATAAAATTATTGATTTCTTTTCCTTTTGCGTTTTCTATTTGGTTTAATAACAGAATCTAATTCTTCATAATCTTCGTTTTGTGCTTTAGGAAGTAATCCTATATAAATATCAGCTGAAGTTTCTTGTTGTTGAATGTTATCTAAAAAATCAAATAAATGATGATTTTCTTCATTTAGAAAATTAGCATCATCATAATTATAATTCATTGATTGTTGATGTTTATCACTAACATTCATTTCGGATGTATTTTTTTTCCAATAATTATTAAAGATGTTTGCTGAAAATTCTTTACCTAATTGTGAGCCATTGTAAACTATTCTTGAATTATGATCAATGAATGTTACTCCATAAATACGATTCTCACTATTTTTACGAACGATAACATTAATATTCTGCTCCGCTAATGATTCTTTGAAATTTTGTTCATTGTTCGTAGATTTAAAAGCACTTGAAATAGCTAGTTTTAATGTTAATTTACTTGGATGATTTTTTAATTTATTTTTATTCTTTTTAAAAAGAGTCTCTAAACCTATTAGTCCAGCATTTTTACCAAAGAGAGAGGCTTTAAATGGCATACCTATTTTTTCTTTATTTTCATTGATAGGAAAGTATAATAGTCCTTTTTGAATTTTTCCATTTATTTCTCCTTCAACTTTTTCAGCTGTAATATTAAATAATGAAAGTAGCGCATTGTACTCTCCAAAAGTTTGGTATTTATAATAACTAGGTAGATAACGTACCACTGAAGCAATTTGACTTTTTAAATCACCATCAGAATAATTTACGGGCTTGAAAAAATTATTATTTATTTTAAAATCTTTCTTTGTAGCAGGAATTAATCCAAATTTTTGTTCTATTTCTCTGCATATTTTCATAGAACGTTTTTTCTCAAATTTATCCGAAATTTTCTTTCCTTGTTTATCAATACAAACCGATACAATATGAATATGTGTTCTAGTTGTATCAGTATGTTTAAAAACAATAAAAGGCTGCTCACCATACCCCATTTGTTCCATATAGTGCTTTGCAATTTCTTGAAACTGCTTATCACTTACCTTATTTTTTGGATTTGGATTAAGTGAAATATGTAAAGTATGTTTTTCAGTTTTGCGATTAGCAATTAAATAAGATGAGAAAGATTGTATTAACTGACCGATAGAATATTTCCCATTTGAAGTTTCAATCATTTTACTCATATACAAAATCTGTCCATTTTCTTTTTCAACTTTCAAAGTATTGTAGGCTAAAGCTCCATAGAGATTACTACTTCTTCCAATTTTAGCAATCATTTAATCTTACTTTTTCAGATATTTTGTATCAAACTGTTCTGTTATTTGAATAATTTTTTGACATAATGATGCCAGTTCTTTTGTTTGTTTTTCTAATTTATATAAAGAAATAGCTGCTTTTTTTTCAGTAAAATGACTGTATAATATCTTCACAACTTGATTATAATTAACTCCAATAGCACGAAATTGACCGTGAAAAGTTGTTAATCGCATGTAAAAATCAAGTGTTCCTTTATCTATTTTAACTGTTTTTATCTCTTTATTAAACAAAAGAGAAATAATAAACTTTGCTTTATTAGACATTCCAGATTCCTTAAAAAGCGATAATAGTTTAATATTTTCCTCTTTATTTAATCTAAAAACATGGCGATGAATTCTAGGATTTACTTTAGGAATTCGTCCACCTTTGTTTTTACTTTTAGTATTATCCTTGTTATTTTCTTTTCTCATATATCCATTTTTAATTTATACAAAATCTGACTTCGGAAGATTTTCTAAGCCCCGTAGGGCAAGTTGTTTTGAGGCACAAACTTTGTTTTTAGTGCCTCAAAACACAACTTGCAGTGTTCTGATGAACACCTTTTTACACAAAGACTATTTATAACTTCTCTTTAAATAGTTTAATAGACGCTGTATTGTTTGTTAATAGTTATTATTTAACAAAGTAAAAAGTTGTTTACAAGAGTTTTATCATAAAACAACTAGACAAATTCTGCTTTTAAATGCCAAGTCCTACCAGAAATTGAAAGTCCATAAAGTCATTCATTTTATTTGTACATACAAAAGGATGTAGAAAAGTAAATAGGTATCTACGTCACTACGTAATTACCTTTTCAGATAGGTTTATAAGTAATGAGTTATCTATAAAAGTAAATATTGCTATACATGAAGAGGTAGTTAGATTGATACATTAATATATCGGTAGATACATAAAATGATAACCCCTTATAAAAGTACTTAAGTACATTTTTAATAATGCATATACAAACAGATGTAAATATCTAATTATTGACTAAAGTATGTACATGCTAAACCAGATAAGTAACTGTTAAAGTAATTATATATGAAGGCAAAACACGATACAATTTTTATAGCATTTTCTTCTCAAAAAGGAGGCATAGGGAAAAGTACATTTACAACACTTATTGCTAGTGAATTTCATTACCGTTTAGGCTATAATGTAGCAATATTTGATACAGATTTTCCTCAGCATAGTCTTACAAAGATGAGAGAACGTGATTTTAAAATGGTGATGAAAAATGAAGCTTTAAAAAAGCTTGCCTATCAACAATTTACAACGATTAATAAGAAAGCTTATGACATAATACAACATAAATCAGAAAATGTACTAGAAGCCGCTCAAAAGTACATTGATAATTCATCGGTCCCCATTGATGTCATATTCTTTGATTTACCTGGTACGGTAAATACTCCAGGAATATTGAAAGCATTAGCAGGTATGCATCACATTTTTACGCCTATTACAGCTGATCGTTTGATAATGGAAAGTACACTTATTTTCTCTCAAATCTTAAAAGATGTAATTATGAAAAAGGGAGAGACATCTATAAAAACAGTTAATCTATTTTGGAATCAAGTTGATGGTAGAGAAAGTACTTATTTATATGATATATATAATGGCATTATTGAGCAATTAGGATTAGACTTAATGAAAAATTCAATTAAAAACAGCGCTGGATTTCGGAAAGAAAGTGAAGATTATAGTAAAGTTATTTTTCGATCTACTTTACTTCCTCCTGATATTCGTTTGATGAATAATTGTAGATTAGACCTTTTCTTAAATGAATTTTTAAAAATTATAGAATTGTAAGTTGATGGAAAAAGAAAATAATAAAAAAATAACTCCTGAAATCAATGAAGAATTGATGATGAATATTATGGTTGATGGAGTAAAAAAAGATGGTTTAGAGTTACCTCAAGAATCAGTAATAGAAGTTTCTGAAGAACCAGAGAAAAAATCTATTGAAAAACAATCTGCAAAAACCTTTGTCAAAAGTAAAAACAGTTCAAGAAAAAATACTGAAATTGATTATGAAAAGACATTTTTCAGAAAAACTGATACTCATGCTCGCGATGGAAAAACTGTCTACATAAGACCTACTTTTCATGAAAAGTTAACAAGAATAATTCAAGTAATTGGTGAAGATAAAATCTCGATTTATAACTATTTAGATAATTTATTAATACATCATTTCGATGAATTTAGTGACCAGATTATTAAGAATTACAATGATAAACATAAACCAATATTATAAAAGATGGAAACACTAATAGTTTTATGCTTATTGATTATCATTGGTTTGCTTGTATATGATAAGCTACCATTAAATAGAAATCAAACAGCAAAAAAAGAAGATAATATTCTCAATTTACATAATATAATAGGGAAGCCAAAACACACACATTACCATTCAGTTCCAAAGACTACCAATGAAAGTCAAATTCAGGAATTAGAGATAAACCCCGATAATTTAGACATAGAATTTGATGAGAATGAAATTATTCATCATCAAAATTCTAATGAAGAATTGGATGATACTTTTAGTTACGTACCTGATTTTGAAGAGGAGGAAGAAGAATGGAGAAGGAATGAAATAGACAGTGACAATTACGGTCTTGCTCAAGGGGTTACCTTCGAAGAACTTAGTCAAATGGAAAGCTTTTTAGAAACAAATGGGGTTGAAACGTCTAAAAAAGAAACAACAGTTGCTATTGTTCAAAAACTACAAGGAACCGAATTATTCAATCTGTTGGAAGATTCTATAGAAAATGCTTCTACTACAATTTCAAAATTATTAGATAGTCGTGTTTCATCTGAAACTGATTCCAATTCTTCTATTTTAAGAAAACAGAATCTTGACGATTTTGATATAGGGGAGTTTATGTAAAAAAACTCCCTTTTTATATTTGTTCGTCAACTTCCTCTCCAATATTTTTCAAATAGGCATTAAGATTTATAGCTGGAATGGTTCCGATAGCTTGTTGCAAATATCTGGTTAATTGCATAAAGAAAGTTACAAATGAATGATCAGCTTCACTAAATTTCATTTTATTAAATTTACGATTTGCATAAAATTCTAAATAAGCATCTTGTCCAACTATCGTAATTTCTTCGCTTGGATTATAATCTATGTAAAAACTACCATAATCAGCAATACAACCTAAATCAATGCTCTGTAGATTATCTAATGCTTTGATGTGCTTTTCAATAGTATCATTATTCTTATGTGTAAAACCATTAGTGCTACATAGAATCCCACCTACTATTTTTGTTAAAGGACGAGGAGAGAACTTTACACCACCATTAATAAAGCTTGCGGCTTCTCTTTTGAGTACTCTTACACTTTCTATTTTTTCTCCTGTATATTCGATATAAGACTTTTCTCCAACATTCCCTTGTATATCAGGTTTAACTTCAAAAATAGCATATACTCCTTCTGCCGGAATATAGTGAAATCCATTTTGAGTAAAAATAAAGGGAGTAAACCAATTATCATAAATAACAATATCTATTTGTTGGCTAGTATTACCTTCATGGTCTATCACTATTGCTTTGTCAACACAATATCTGTTAGGTAAATATTTTCGCAACCAATCTATCCAAGCATTTTCTAAAGCATCACCTTTAGAACCTGGATGGTCTACAAACTCTCTGTTTGTATTTAGTTGGGCTGACATCTGTTGTTGTAATCCATTGAATAATTGTTTTAAATCTACTTTACTCATATTTATATAATTTATTTTCAAACCAAACGTAAAATCCAAAATCTACCGTTGTCTTTGAGTATCCTATTATCAATAAAACTGGATTTTCGATGGAAGTATTTTTGCTGTTTATAATTGTATTTATTGCGGAAATATCTGTTGCACTTGGTATAGGGCTATTATCTGGATGAGTATGCCATTCCCCGATGTAAATCTTTCTCGGATTCTCTGTGTAAAATTTTATAAGTACATTTTCTATTCCTTTTGTACTTCGTTCAAAAGAATGTTTGTATGCTTGATACTTCTTCGGAAGTATAGTATCTGTAATATGTAAATGCTTATTATCTTCTGAATAATATCCAATTAAAAATCCGCCAAATTCTTTAGGATAGTAAGTTTTACCTACAGCTAAAAGTTTATTTAACAGTTCTTTCTCAACTTCAATACTTAATCCTATTTGTTTTACTTTTAAAATCAAAATTCTTTTATATTAATGTTGAAATTATTTTTATCGTCTGTTTCAATAACAAAATTCCTTAATGTTTTTCCCTGCTTAAACTTTAAATTTATCTGCCTTATTGCTGTCTGTACAAGAACGTTTATATCATTATAAGAAGCTTTAAATGTTGGGCTCCAACAGCCTGTTGGATTATGTAAGTCGTCAACATCAAATTTGAGAATATTTCCACCAAATTGAGATGTTATAAAGTCATATCTATTATGTTCTACCGCACATACCAAATGTTTAGCATGGTTTGATATAGAAAGATTTAAAAGTGTTGAATTTATTTTTAATTGACTTAATATATAAAGCAAATCATTATCTGCAGAGCAGTCAATAATAATATCATAATCTTCAAAATTTTTTTCGATCTCGGATTTAATGCTATGGTCGGTTAAATGTGATTTTATAAAAAAATCTAATAATTCTGAGTATTCATATCCACCACTAATTGGTTCAAAGAAAGGTGAAATCAAACATAATTCGTTTATCAAATCATTTGTCTTATTAGTGATACCAGTAAAGAAAGAATATTCAGATCTGCAAACATTTTCGGGCTCTTTAACATCATACTCTATAAAACCTAATTTTCGACACCCACTTCTTACCAATGTTTTGGCAACTATGCTTCCTATTGCTCCGATTCCAATAATCAATATTTTGCTTTCTGTTATTTGATCGTTTAATTTTCCTCTACCAAAAAAGTATTTATATGAACAATTTCTTGTCATTCCCCATTCAATAGGGAGTTCTTCTTTTATATTTGTAAACCATTGTCTGTTTATTTTTTCACCGTAAATAGGAAAATTACCAATTTC
Organism: Flavobacteriales bacterium UBA7612; assembly: GCA_002484335.1. GTDB lineage: Bacteria > Bacteroidota > Bacteroidia > Flavobacteriales > Weeksellaceae > Empedobacter. The sequence goes on along the minus strand of DLJQ01000022.1, from coordinate 18,953 downwards.
TAATATAGCAGCTTGCCAATGCATTTCTGTTTCGGAAATATTGTATCCAAAAAATAAAGGAAGTGTTTTTCCTTTCTCTTTTATTAACTTTTCCTCGACATTATGAAGGAATTTTAAAAAATCTTGTGGTAATAAAGTCTCAAAATCTTTCCAATTATCAAAAATCCATCGTTGATTTTTACTTGGAATTTCTTTTATAAAAATGAATAAACCAACATTAGAAGGTAAATTTTTAAGTTGAAAATTCCAGTTTAAATCTATTATTTTTTTTCTATCCTTATCAAAAAAAGATTGTAGAATACTATTTTGAATATTCTCTTTAAGGAAAACTCCATTACTCATTATAGAATAGTCTACAAAACCATATTGATTTTGTTGAAAAGTATAATCTACTTCATTGAAAAAGTAAGCAAAATGGTTTTCATTAAATGCTTTTTGTGGGACAATTAAATGTTCATAATGAGTATCAGAATCTTTGTTGATGTAATATTTCTTAATCCAAGCCTTTACAGATTCAATATCATATATTAGTTTTTGGGACAAAACAGGAGTATGTCCTGTATGAATACAGATGGCTCCATTTTGCATAACATGTTTGTGTTCTATCAAATCATCGTTAGAAAACTTAATAGTTTCTGTTTCATGGCTTTTAAACGGGTATTGAGGATGGATAATAACATTGAATTCTAATGGTTTTTCCAACCCTTCAACAAAAACAGTAATACATCCCTCAATGTCAAAATCACCTTGTTCAAATGGCTTTACAATTTTTACATTGGGAATGTTTTCTACTACTGTATTGATTTCATTTACTCTTTGGTTCATTATAATTATCCAAAATTTAAATTCGGTGGAGGAATTGGCATACTGTTATTCTTTCCGTATTGATTATCATTGGTGTCGTCTTTTTTAAACTTCAAATTTTCAGGAAAATATGTTTTTAAATTCTCTTCATTATCCTCAATTCTTTCAAGCATATTTTTCATATCATCTGACAATTGCTGTTTTTCAGTTGAAGTCAAAGTATCAGCTAAATTATTAGAACTATTACCAGGGTCTTTTAAAGTAAACCCATCTTTTGTTACATTATCTCTAATATATTCTAATACAGTTTCTAACTTATCCCAAATACTGCCAGTAATATCTTTATAATCAAATGCTTTGATAGTGATAAGTTCCAAAAAGAAAGATTTAGTAGGGTAATTATATTTGGTAGTTTTCCAAACTTTCAAAAGACGTATTATTTTTCTTATCGAATCTTTTTCAGTTGAAGCTCTATCTTTAATATTATTGATTTGAGCTTTAACATTTGTCTTAATTCGTTCACTACCTGCATCAATATTTCCGTATTTGTAATAGACGTACAGATTCAAATTTTCATCTTCTTTATATTTGTCTTGAGATAATTCACGACCAGGTACAACATCTATCTTAATTATGTCTCCATCATTATCTTCATAAAACTCTAAACCAATTGAAACTTTCTGCTTTTTGACCTCTGCAACATTTTTATATTTTTCGTAAAGAAAATCATATACATCTTCATACATTTCTTTTAATGTTCCATTAGTGCCAAAAGCATTACGTTTGAATGGAGAAACCAAATCAAAATCAAATTTTGTATTGATAGCGGTGTTTTTGGCATACGAACCAGAATTAAATGGAGAATAAATATCGCTTGTGTATTTTTCTTCCAAAGCTTTTTTAATCTCGTTTTTCTTTTTGACATGTTTATCAAAAAGAGCTTCTTCTTTCGTTATTTGATGTGTAGAAATAACAGAATCCAAATGTTTATTTTTATCCATAGTTTATATAGTTTTTTACTAAATGCATCTATTTGCATTCGTAATTAAAGTTACAAAATGTGTACCAATTTATTAATTTGTCAACTAAAGTATGTCAATTGGGTAATTTATTGAAATATATGTCATAATGTCTTGTTAATTTAATGTTTATGATAATATAAATATGACATGAATAAATAAAATGATGTTAAAATGTCATAATTTATGTGTTTTGTAACTTTAAATTGTAACTTTACACTTTAATTATAAATAAAATGGAATCAAAATCACTATTCGCGGAAAGATTTAAATCTGCTCGTATGATGAATGGTTTTTCATTACAAGATGTTGCAGATGGGCTTAATGGTTTATTATCTCGTCAAGCTTTACATCGATATGAAAAGGGAGAGGTAGTTCCTGATCAGGAAAAAATTGAATTAATTAGTAAGGCTTTAAATTTATCTACTGATTTTTTCTACAGAGATACAAAAATTGAACTTGGAGAAATTGAATACCGTATTAATGCGAAAATTTCTCAAAAAGATGAAGCAATAATTAATGAAACGACGAAAGAGTATCTATCAAGATATTTAGAGTTAGAAGAAATTTTAAGTATAGACACAGTATTTAATAATCCAATAAAGAACTTTGGTAGTGTTACAACTTATGAACAAGTTAATCAGGCTGCAAATGAAGTACGTAAAGCATGGTGTTTAGGAACTGGTTCAATATTCAATGTTGTAGAGTTGTTAGAAGATCATAAAATAAAAGTAGTAAAACTAGATGTGTCAGATGATTTTGAGGGTTTGCAAACAGAAGTTATATATAATGACAATATAAAAGTTCCAATTGTCGCTTATAACATAAATAAAACTAATAAACCTGATAGAATTCGTTTAACACTTTTACACGAATTAGCCCATTTAATTTTAGAATTTGGCGATGTAACACATGCTCAAAAAGAAAAACTATGCTTTCAATTTGCTGGCGCAATGTTATTGCCTGAATCTATTATAAAGACTGAGCTTGGAGACCATAGGAATAAATTATCGATGAATGAATTAGGTAACGTTAAGAAACAATATGGCATTTCCATGCAAGCTATTACAATGCGAGCAAAAGATACTAGTATTATTAATGAACATTATACAAAACAGTTTTTCTTTTTATTCAAACAGATGAATTGGAAAATTGATGAACCATTTGATTATAATGGTGTAGAGGAAAGTAATCGTTTTGAACAGATTCTTTTTAGAGCCTTAATAGAAAACCAAATAGATACTCCTAAAGCAGCTTCATTAATGAATATGTCAGAAATAGATTTCAAGAATAAGTACCAAACTTTATTTTTCTAATAATGAATTCCAAACTTTGTCTACATAAGAAAAAATATGGCTTTATGCAGTAATCACTGTATAAAGCTTTTTTATTTTACCACTTAGCAATACGTAAAAAATATTATCTTACTCCTTAAATAGTAAATTAATGTTTTCTATAGTAAGTTAAATTTCATTTTACTAACCTTAAAATAGCTTTTATTTTTGATAGTATTTTATAAATTAATGAAGGTTTATCTTGTTTCTGATTTCTAGTAATTCGAATAGGAGTCTCATTTCTTATGAATTCTTCTAAATTTATCGTGTTAGCATAATCAACTATTTGTTCTGAATTACTTGCCAACGTATAACCTGTGTTCAATTCTACGTCAAATTTAGTAGGAATAGTTATTAAAGTTATACGTTCACAGTCTTCAATATCCATAGGAAAGAAGGCTCCACCAGGTTCTGAATGTAAATAAAAATCACCTTGAATAGCTCCGCAATTTTCACAATGATTTGCCCAATATTCACTCTTTATGGTTTTGGAATATCCTATTTTATAAAAAGGGAATAACTCGTTGATTATATTCTTGACTTCATCATTATTAATCATAGAAATATTATTAAAAAAAGAAAAATAATCATTCAGTAGCCATTTTTCACCGTCATCATCATTATCTAAATTATAAAAATTATTAGATGCTAAAGTAATTACCGTAGTTAGTACAGGGCAATTATAACATTGTCTTTTATTTACAGCGATAAAGAATGGGGATTTTACTATTATGGAGACTTTACTAGTATCAATCCATTGTAGAAAATAGTTAATATTCTTATGATGATCTGGTACAAACCAAGTCTTTTGTTTTGTATCCCAAAAAGCTCCTTTAGATTTTGCAAAATCTTTTTCATGGTATGGTACATTTATTTTTAATGGCATAGATAATCTTTCATTGCGTTTTGTTTTATAAAAATAGAAATAAATTATTAAATCTATACCTATATCTACCAAACACTTCCACCAACTACCATTCTTTAACCCTACTTCCATATTGCTAACATCTTTGTTTTTGAAAGTTCGCAACGTGTGAATATTAAGTAAAGAATTTCAATTATGGAAAAACAAAAAAGCAAGTTTTTATTCTCAGGAATAATTTTACTCTTGGGAATTTCAGTCTTTGCTCAAGGAAATGGAGCAGCTGGAATAAATGAAGCCACCCAAATGGTTACTTCCTACTTTGATCCCGCCACAAAATTAATTTATGCTATCGGTGCTGTAGTTGGACTTATTGGAGGAGTTAAAGTGTATAATAAATTTAGTTCTGGTGATCCTGATACAAGTAAAACAGCTGCTTCATGGTTTGGAGCCTGTATTTTCTTAATCGTTGCTGCAACTATTTTGCGTTCATTCTTCCTTTAAATCTTGATGTATGAAAAACTACAATATAAACAAAGGAATTGGAAGAACCGTAGAATTTAAAGGCTTAAAAGCCCAGTATCTCTTCATTTTTGCTGGTGGAATGCTCGCTATATTATTACTTGTTATGATCATGTACATGGCAAATGTAAATTCTTACATCTGTTTAACTGTAGGGATCACACTCAGTTTAATAATTACATGGTTGACATTCAGCTTAAATAAGAAATACGGAGAGTTTGGACTCATGAAATTAGGAGTTCAAAAAAAGCATCCTCAGTTTATTATTTGTCGAAAAGCGATCAAACGTTATGTGAAGTTTAATTCAAAAAATGGAAAACGATGAAAAATAAATCACGAATTACCACACTTGAAAATAAATTTCCACTTTTAGCTGTCGAAAACAATTGTATCATTTCCAAAGATGCTGATATTACAGCCTGCTTTGAAGTACGTTTACCCGAACTTTTTACTGTAGCTTCAGCAGATTATGAAGCCATTCATTCTGCTTGGCATAAAGCAATTAAAACATTACCCGATTTTACAATTGTTCATAAACAAGATTGGTACATCAAAGAAAACTATGAATCTAATTTAACAGAAGAAAACCAGAGTTTCTTATCAAAATCCTTTCAGCGTCATTTTAATGAACGTCCTTTCTTAAATCACTATTGTTATTTATTTCTAACTAAAACTACAAAAGATAGAATGCGAATGCAAAGTAACTTTAGTTCACTTTGTAAAGGTGTTTTAATTCCAAAAGAAATCCGAGATAAAGAAGTCATTCATCATTTTATGGAAGCTGTTGCTCAATTTGAGCGAATTGTAAATGATAGTACTCTTGTTTATTTAAGAAGATTAGATGAAGAGGAGATTATTGGAACAAATGAAAAACAAGGTTTACTTGAACAGTATTTTACCCTTTCAACAGAAAAAGCAACTTCTATGCAAGATATTGCATTAGCTGCAGAAGAAGTTCGAATAGGAAATAAACGATTAAGCTTACATACTTTATCGGATACTGATGATTTACCAAGCTCCGTTTCAGCAGATGTACGTTACGAAAAATTATCAACAGACAGAAGTGATTGCCGTTTATCTTTTGCCTCTCCAGTAGGATTACTTCTTAACTGTAATCACATTTACAATCAATATTTGTTTTTAGACAACAGCGAAGAAAATCTACAAAAATTCGAAAAGTCTGCACGAAACATGCATTCTTTAGCAAGATATAGTCGAGCAAACCAAATTAACAAAGAATGGATTGAAAATTATCTCAATGAAGCGCACAGCTTTGGACTTTCCTCAATTCGAGCACATTTTAATGTGATGGCATGGTCAGAAGATCCAAATGAGCTCAAACAATTAAAAAATGATTGTGGTAGCGCTTTAGCATTAATGGAATGTAAACCTAGACATAATACCACAGATGTCGCTACTTTGTATTGGGCTGCAATGCCTGGTAATACGGGTGATTTTCCAAGTGAAGAAAGTTTTTACACATTTATAGAACCCGCTTTATGTTTGTTTACAGAAGAAACTAATTACCACAATTCACCTTCTCCATTTGGAATTAAAATGGTTGATAGACTAACAGGAAAACCAATTCATTTAGATATTTCAGATTTACCAATGAAAAAAGGAATTATTACCAATCGTAATAAATTCATATTAGGACCTTCAGGTTCGGGGAAATCTTTTTTTACGAACCACATGGTACGCCAATATTACGAGCAAGGTACACACGTTTTACTTGTTGACACAGGAAACTCGTATCAAGGATTATGTGAGCTGATAAAAGGAAATACAAAAGGAGAAGATGGTGTTTACTTTACCTATACTGAAGATAACCCCATTTCTTTTAATCCTTTTTATACCGATGATGGTGTATTTGATATTGAAAAAAGAGAGAGTATAAAAACACTCATCTTAACATTATGGAAACGTGACGATGAACCGCCAACACGAGCAGAAGAAGTAGCACTTTCGAATGCTGTTAGTGGCTATATTGAACAAATCAAAAAAGAGAACATATTTCCATCCTTTAATGGTTTTTATGAGTATGTAAAAGGAGGTTTCAGAAAGATATTAGAAGAAAAAAACGTCCGAGAAAAGGATTTTGATATAGTTAATTTTCTTAATGTATTAGAGCCTTATTATAAAGGAGGAGAATACGATTACTTACTTAATTCTGACAAAGAATTAGATCTACTTTCAAAACGATTTATCGTTTTTGAAATTGATGCAATCAAAGATCACAAAATTCTTTTTCCTATTGTAACCATTATTATCATGGAAGTGTTTATCAATAAAATGAGAAGACTTAAAGGAGTTCGAAAACTCATTTTAATTGAAGAAGCTTGGAAAGCGATAGCCAAAGAAGGAATGGCTGAATATATCAAATATTTGTTTAAAACTGTTCGTAAATTCTTTGGAGAAGCCATTGTCGTTACACAAGAAGTTGACGACATCATTCAATCACCCATTGTAAAAGAAAGTATTATCAATAATTCAGATTGCAAAATCTTACTCGATCAGCGCAAGTACATGAATAAGTTTGATGAAATACAGGCAATGTTAGGATTGACAGACAAAGAAAAAGCACAAATACTCTCTATCAATATGAACAATGACCCCAACCGCTTGTATAAAGAAGTTTGGATTGGACTTGGAGGAACTCATTCTGCTGTATATGCCACAGAAGTAAGTTTAGAGGAGTACCTCGCTTATACCACTGAAGAAACAGAGAAAATGGAAGTACTACAACTTGCCGAAGAACGAGACAACGATGTCGAAATAGCCATTAAACATATCGCCATGCAAAGGCGGGATAAATCCAATCAATAAAATAATTATTAATCTAAAAAAATATAACAATGAATCTATCTAAAAAAGGAATTGTAGTGTGTTTACTGTTTTTTTTATCTGTAAAACATACAGTAAAAGCTCAATTTGTTGTAACAGATCCAACAAACTTAGCATCAGGTATTCTTAATTCAGCCAATGAAATCGTACAAACATCTTCTACGGTAAGTAATGTCGTGAAAAACTTCAATGAAGTAAAGAAAGTGTATGAACAGGGGAAAGAATATTACGACAAATTAAGAGCAATTAATCATCTTGTGAAAGATGCTCGTAAAGTACAGCAAAGTGTTTTACTAATTGGAGACGTATCTAAAATATATGTTCAGAATTTTGGGAAAATGGTCAATGATCCCAATTTCAAACCACAGGAATTGGTCACAATTGGTAACGGTTATGCTTCACTATTAAATGAAAGCACTGAACTACTAAAAGAATTAAAACAAATTATCACGGCTTCGAGTCTTTCCTTAAATGATAAGGAACGTATGGATATCATCGATAGGGTTTACAAAGAAGTGAAAGAATACCACAGTCTTGTTCGCTATTATACCAATAAAAACATTTCTGTAAGCTACCTGAGAGCAAAAAAGAAAAATGATGCTAAAAGAGTGCTTGATTTGTATGGAAGTTCGAACCAAAAATACTGGTAAAAATGGAATGGGATAATCTTCATGAACTTCTTCGTTCGCTTTACGATGATATGATGCCACTTGCAGCTGATATGTCAGCAGTAGCAAAAGGTTTAGCAGGTTTGGGTGCATTATTTTATGTAGCATTAAAGGTTTGGCAAGCATTAAGTCAAGCAGAACCAATTGATATATTTCCTCTTTTACGTCCTTTTGCACTAGGGCTTTGTATTATGTTTTTTCCAACAATTGTATTAGGAACACTTAATTCAGTATTACATCCAATTGTAACAGGAACACATAGTATTTTAGAAGGTCAAGTCATTGATTTAAATAAATTACAAGAACAAAAAGATATACTGGAATATGAAGCCACTATCCGAAATCCTGAAACAGCCTTTTTAGTTTCCGATGAAGCTTATGATAAAAAGCTTGAAGGCTTAGGATGGTTACCATCTGATATAGGAGCAATGGCAGGTATGTACATGGATCGAGCAACTTATCAGATAGGCAAAACCTTTAAAGATTGGTTTCGTAATCTACTGGAAATACTCTTTCAAGCAGCTGCTTTAGTTATCGATACCATACGAACATTTTTTCTCATTGTCCTTTCAATACTAGGTCCGATCGCTTTTTCAATTTCTATATGGGATGGATTTCAAATCACTTTAACGCAGTGGCTACGAAGATACATCAGCGTTTATCTATGGCTTCCTGTATCAGATTTGTTTAGTTCAATGCTTGCTAGAATACAGTCACTTATTTTAGAACGAGATATTCAAATGCTGTCAGATCCTACTTTTATTCCCGACAATTCCAATACCGTTTATATGATTTTTATGATCATTGGTATCATCGGGTATTTTACGATACCAACAATCACAAGTTGGATTATACAAGCTGGAGGAGCAGGAAACTTTATGAAAAATGTAACAAAAACAGCAGAGAAAGCTGGTAATATCGCTAGTGCTGGTACTGGATCAGTAGCAGGGAATATTGGTGGTCAATTACTAAAATAATCAACGATTAAATTCAAATACAATGGAATTCAAAACATTAAGAAATATAGAAAATAGTTTCAAGCAAATAAGGCTTTATGCGATTATGTTTGTTCTTTTTTGTTGTAGTGTTGTAGGATTTGCCCTGTGGCAATCCTATCATTTTGCAGAAAAACAACGTCAAAAAATATATGTATTAGATCAAGGGAAATCTCTGATGCTTGCTTTATCACAAGATATTAATCTTAATCGTCCTGTAGAAGCTAGAGAACATATAAGAAGATTTCATGAGTTATTTTTCACGCTTGCGCCAGATAAAAACGCGATTGAAGGTAATATGAAAAGAGCATTTTATCTTGCCGATAAAAGTGCGTTTAATTATTACAATGATTTAGCTGAAAAAGGATATTATAATCGAATTATATCAGGAAATGTACAGCAACGACTAGAAGTAGATAGCATCGTTAGTGATTTTAATAACTATCCTTATACAGTAAAAACTTATGCTAAACAGTACATAATTCGCTCGAGTAATATTACAAAACGGAAGCTAATCACATCCTGTGATCTTCTTAATTCAGTTCGATCGGATAATAATCCACAAGGATTCAATATTGAAAAATTTGAAGTATTGGAAAATCAAGATATCGAGATTGTAGAACGCTAAATTATTTAATGATGAAAAATATAAAATTGAAGCTATCATCTTTCTTTGAAACCGCAGAAAAAAAGTGGCAATTGTTGTCTTTAGAAAAGCAACATCAAGTATTATTAACTTTTTTACTAAGCTATGGACTTTTAAGTCTAAGTGTTTTTATAAAGATAGGTTATGATCTCTATACTTCGAATAAGCAATTTCAAATTGAACATATAAAAACTCCTATTCAAAAAAGTAGTGAAATAAGCGTCTTTACAGATTCGATCAACTCAATTCAAAAAAACAATTTGTATGAAAGAGAATAATGAAAAAAGAATCAGATTAATTGTAGGAAATGAATCTAGGAATAAAGAAGAGACATTAGAAAACTTGTCTGAAGAAAAAATCAAGCGATTAGAGAAATTTAAAAAACCGATTATTTTTAGTTTAATGACAATAGTTTGTATGGGATGTTTATACTTAATCTTTCGTCCCTCAGAAAATACAACTGAAATAGATGAACATGGTTTAAATGGAGCTGTTCCACAAGGTACAAATTTAGCAATGCCTTTAGATAAAGGAAAAGCATATGAAGAAGAAATGCTAGCAATTAAAAATCAAGAAAAACAAAAGGCGCTTACAACACTTTCAGATTATTTGAATAGTGAGGGTAATGAAAATGGTTTGATGAACACTTTAAATGAAGAGCAAAATGACGGTTATACAAGTAAAAAAATAGGTGGAAACAATCAAAATAATTCAACCATTAATAGTTACAGAAATATGCAATCAGAGCTCGGTTCATTTTATCAGCCCAGTAATACTGAAACAACAGATTTAAGAAGAGAAATCTCAGAATTGAAAACGCAATTAGCAAATAAAGATTTGCCAAAACCTATTACCATGAATGATCAGGTAGAACTGATGGAAAAATCATATCAACTAGCAGCTAAATATCTTCCAACGTCACAACAAGAACTTCCAGTTGAAAAAAAACAAGAAGCAAAAGAAGATGATATATCGACGGTAAATTCTAACACTCAAGAAAAACAAAATATTACAGCTGTTAGATCTATCAATAAGAATCCTGTATCAATGTTATTTCGAGAGCCAGAAAATCATTCTCTTTTAATTGAAAGTCGTGAATTTATAACACCAAGTAAACTATATGAAGCTGAACAATCAAAAAATAGCATTAGAGCCTGTATACATGAAACGCAAATTATAAAAGGTGATATGAACGTTCGATTACGCTTACTTGAATCAGCTCAAACATCACAGCATTATTTTCCAAAAGGAACGCTTGTTACAGCAAATGCTAAATTACTAAATGGACGTTTACAATTAAAAATCTCATCTATTGAATTAAACGAATCTATTATCCCCGTTGAACTTAATGTTTATGATCTAGATGGGCAACAAGGATTAAGTATTTCAGATTCCCAAGAGATAAGTGCGGTAAAAGAAATGGCTGCAAACATGAGTCAAAATTCTGGAGCTAGTATTATGATGACACAATCAGCAGGACAACAATTAGCATCAGATCTTAGTCGTGGTGTAGTACAAGGAGTTTCAGGTTATTTTTCAAAGAAAATTAAAACACCTAAAGTTACGCTTAAAGCTGGATTGCAAGTTTTACTTGTTGCTAAAAAGTAACTCAAATTATTAATCCTTTAAATTAAAAAAAAATGAAATTTCAATATAAAAACCTTCTATTTTTTCTACTTCTTTTAGGAGTGAGTAAACTTCTTTATGCACAAGAAAATATCCAATTACCACTTTCATTAGGTAAAATAGAACCTTATTTAATGAATGTTACCTACAATAAAACTTCTCATCTTATATTTCCATCTTCAATTCGATACGTAGATTTAGGAAGTGATTATTTAATTGCAGAAAAAGCAGATGATGCGGACAATGTTTTACGCGTTAAAGCTTCTGTGAAAGATTTTGAACCAGAAACAAATTTTTCAGTCATCACAAATGATGGAAACTTTTACAACTTCAATGTCTACTATAGCCAATACCCCGAAAATTTAAGTTTTAATCTTCTAACGATGGAAAAAAAGTTAAAGAAAACAGAGGCAAACGAAGTTCTTTTTAGTGAATTAGGAAAACAATCTCCTTCGTTAACTGCTTTACTGTTAGAAACTATTTACAAGAATAATAAACAGACAATTAAACATATTGGAACAGCTAAATTTGGTATTCAGTTTATATTAAAGGGTCTCTATAATCACAATGGTAAATATTACTTTCATTTAGAAATTAAAAACAGAAGTAATGTTCCATTTAATGTTGATTTCATTCATTTTAAAATAGCCGAAAAAAAATTAGCAAAGCGAACAGTTATACAACATCAACTATTGAAACCGCTCAGAAATTATCAATCTTTGGAGGTGATAAAAGGTAAATCAATTGAACGAAATGTATTTCTACTAGATCAATTTACACTAACAGATGATTATGTTTTATTTATTGAACTCTATGAGAAAAATGGTGGTCGACACCAAACATTACAAGTTGAAAATTCAGACTTAATTCATGCTCAATTAATTGATGAGATGCATTTAAAATTTTAAAAACTCTAAAACCAAATTACGATGATAAAAAAATATTGTTTAACCGTTTTTCTTCTTTTAACTGCGATTTCATATCTACAAGGACAACGAATGATTCCAAAAAAGAAAGGATTAGAAACCAGTTTTGGGCTACTATCCAATTCGAAAATAGGAAATGATTATTTCCTTAATTTAGGATTAACTGTAAATGGTAGAAACGGGAATTATCAGCTTTGGGCTTTTGAATATGCGCATCAATATTACAGCTATAGGGATATTCAAATTCCACATGAGACCTATACCGTAGAAGGTGGTTATAGTTTCTTTCTGTTAGGAGATACCTATAAAAATATTACACTGAATTTAGCTTTAACAGCTACTATTGGTTATGAAAATATTAATAGAGGCGAACAAGTCTTGTATGATGGAGCAAGAATATTGAATGAAGAAAACTTTATTTATGGAGCTGGAACCAGATTATCTTTTGAAACTTATTTAACTGATCATCTTGTTTTTATTCTACTAGGAAAAACTAAAGTTTTTTGGGGAACAGACTTAGAGCAGTTTCGCCCATCTATAGGATTAGGAATACGATTTAACTTTTAAAAACAATTAAAATGAAACTTTTATATAACAGATCAAGTATCACCGTACAATTATTAATTGCTTTAATGTTCATTATTTTAAATTCATGTAGTAATGATAATGAACTAGATATTCAGCAGAATTTTCCTTTTGAGCTTCAAGTGATGCCGGTTCCAAAAGAACTAATCAAAGGACAAACAGTTGAAATACGATTTACGATAATATCAACAGGAAATTTTAAAAATACTACTTATAAACTACGCTATTTTCAATTTGATGGAGAAGGTAGTCTTCAGTATTATGATAATTCTCCATATCAGCCGAACGATTTATATGAATTACCAACCAAAGAATTTAGATTATATTACACATCAACATCATCCGTTTCACAAGCTTTCGATGTTTGGATTTCTGATAATTTTGGAAACGAAAAACAAGTGAGTTTTCAGTTTAATAGTCGTGATAAAGAATAAGTCATAAAATCAAAAGAGTTGTTTTTCGATTAAGAAAATAACTCTTATAATTTGATTTAAAATTAAAAAAATCTAAAACAATAATTGTAGTACATTTAAAAATAAGCTAAATCAATTATGGCAATTAAATATGATATAGTTAGAATTGGAAAAATTCGAAAAGAGTCAAATGCAGAACGAATACTGCATCAAAATGTCAAATTTTTGAAATTTGATATTGAATGTTTTTTGGAAGATTTAGAACTAAAAGATTCCAATATTCTTCCCATTACATTAGTAATACCAGCTCGTGGTTATAATGTCCTTTTTGATATACGAGATATTAACAATAAGGAAGTTCAAACTGCTTTAAGTAAACAATTTAAATCAAGATTATTTGACCGAAACAGAAGTATATTAATTGATAATATTAATAATCAAATCATCTAAAAAATATTTTCAATCTATCGGATAATGGATATCCGAAGCAAAAAAATACAATCGCATGGATAAAAAACTATTTTATCGATGTGATTTTTTCCGTGTTTAGCAAAAATGCGTTTGCGACCATAGGGAGCAAAGGCATTTTTGCCGACCGATTTTTGATTGAGTTTACGTTATACTTTAAGAGGTTTAGTATGGTAATTTTTTAAATTAAGAAAGAAACCTCTGTTCTCAATTTTGCCATAACGAAACATTGACCAAAGTAAAAAACACCCTATTTGAGTGAGTGTAGAATTGATAAATAAATCTTGTTTTTCTAATGCTTCGGCTAAACTACAACTTGGAGTATTATCTAAGATTTCAGATTGTTTTAGTAATTCACCTTATTCATCTGTAATCATTGGCAGACTTGCCACCGTTTGATATTTTTCTGAAATTGGTTGTTTAATTTCTCCAATAGTAGATAATATAACCTGCCCAGTATGTTGACTATTTTCAAAATCTAACCAATATTTTGGAGTGTTTCGACATAATTTATTATCATTTACATCTTTCAGCATTTCTGCTATATCAAATCGAGTTTGTACAGTATCAACACAACTAATATAAATGGTTGCTTTCGTATTTTTGGGTAAATGCCCTAATTCATTACGTTGAAACTTTTGGATTTTAGCTTTGCAATTTGTTCCCATTGTACTTTCGAATTTATATTCGACTGTATCATCTTTAATTTCTGGGGCAGATACTTTTGCCGTTGTGAGTATAGGGTATAAATTAGCATAATAATTTAGTGCGGTTTACTCGCTGTTTCTTGTTCTATAGTTCCAAAAAGATTTGGATTAGAAAATTGGGCTGATAATTGCGATTTTCGTTTCCGTATTTCATCTACTTTTTGAGGAAATTCTGTTGATTCTGGAACTTTTTTCCACGCTTCTCTAAATTTTCCCTCTTTCTCTAATTTATTAACTTTTAACATAGTATCTTCATACTTTTTGTCTTTGGACTGCTTATCATTTTTAGTTTTTTCGGTCTTTTCTTTCTCCTTTGTTGATTGTTTTTTAACTTTTTCCATTTGTTTAAGAAACAGTTCCATATCTACCATTACACTCGAAACAATTTGAATAGGAGAAGATATTTGTTGAATTAATTCTTTGTCAAATTCTTGTGCAGTCGCATTAAATAATAAAGGAGGAATACTATTTTTAGCATTATCATTACAATTATCATTATTAAGTAGTACCGATACAATCAAATTATTTCCTACTCCTTTAGTGATGGTTAATTGAAGATTTCCGATGAAATCCAATTGTGCTATTTGATTAAAAAAATTGCTATTCATAATTTTAAGATTTTGTAAAGCAACCGCCTTGATAGGCGGTCACTTATAGATTTAATTAAAGTTTAAAATTTCAGCACCATTATGCGCAAAATCAGTACATAACTCGAATGCCTTTTGTGATTTTAGTTGAGCTGTCCCACCTAATACAATGCTTTGAAGTTTGGCTTCATTATTTTTATAATTGCGTACATTTTGAAAATAGCCTGTCACAGCGTTATATGCTCCGTATAAAGTTCCTTTTGTCGTGTCCATTTGTTGTGTATCACTTAACATCGCATATTGGAAAGCATCATCAATTGTATTTTTAAATACTGTAGACATTTCATCTTCTGCATCATTTTTAATTAAATCCAATGTTTCTTTGTTTGGACAAAGTGCTAATTGAATAAGTTTTTTAACCTCTTTGTCTGATACTCTAACCTTTGACCAATTGTTAAAAATATTTTCTAACTGTGTACTTAAAGTATTGGCTAATCCCATTATTTTATGAGCATTCTCAATACGTTGTTTTGCTCCCGAAGTATGTTTAATTCTTACAACGTTTGTCATATTTTTAAGTGAAGCATTTAAAGTATTTTGGCAAACGATACGAATAGGAGTAAATGCGGCTGTAATACTTCCGCTACCATCGTGAGAAGTGGTAAGGAAAATATATTTTTCTGTGACATCGTCACCATTTCCAACACGTATATAATCGGGTAATTTTGCCGTAATGAAAATACGTTCTCCATTTCCTAATGCTCCCGCAGTTTCATATAAAATTCCCTGGTCACCGCCTACAATTGCATCAAAGAAGTTAAAGGCTTCACGGTTTTGTACGATATGATAATCTTTTCCAACCACACCCAAAACAGTATTGTTATCGGTGCGAATGTTTGCAAAATACTTCGGAACTTCTAACATCTTATTAACTTCTGTAAATTCAGAATCTGTAATAATTTCAGAACCGTTTGTAAATAATGGCGATTTAATAACTTCATAATCTAAACCTGCATATTTTATCGCTTGTTCACTTGTAGGGTATTCGTTAACAATTTGCCCTAATCCGTGCCAAGCCTTCTCTTTTACACTAAAAAATGAATAACGTCCTGTTTGTTCATTAAAATTGATATTATGTGCCATAATTTTAAATTTTTATGATGAATACTAAATTGATTTTGAATAATTAAAATGGAAGGTCGTCCTCTGAATTTTGTTCACTAGCTTGTGACGTTTCCGTTTTTCTACTACCTCCATGTAACTTGATTTGTGAAGTATGAAAATTTAAACCCGCTCTAGGTTCTCCCTCTGAATTTGTCCACGCTCTTGGGCTTAACCGTCCAATAAGTTCAACTAAAGTTCCTTTGGTTAATAAACTTGCGACTTTAGTAGAAATCCAATAAGAACAATCAAAATAAATGGTTTGTTCTATTCTTTCGCCTTGTTTGTTTTTGTAACTATTATTTATAGCCACTGAGAAGTTTACGACTTGTTTGTCTTGTGATGTTGTTCGTACTTCTGCGTCTCTGGTCAGTCTTCCAATAATGTTCATAATGTTCTAATTTTTAAATTCTACATTTTGTTACTTTCTTCTCTTTAACTTTCTGTGCAAACTTGTAAGGATTTTTTAACCTCGCTTCGCGCATATTTTTCCAAAAGAAAAACCTGAAAAAAGAAAGCAGACTATCAAAGCGGTCAATAGAGAAAGACAAAAGGAAACGGAATAATTGGAGGGTACCTTTAGGGAGGAAGCCGTTTATGCTGTAGTCTTTTGGCAGGGGTGAAGTGTGGGATGGCCGCCATACATTGGCTGCCTTTTTACAGGTTGATGATGGAAAATATTATTACTATCTATTTATTTAAACCTAGATTCAACTAATAAATGCAACAAGGACATATAAAGTTTTTATATATCTAAAGAAAGGTCTTTAAGTAGACCTTTCAAACTAGGAATAAATAAACTTAATTAGCACCCTCTAATGTTGCAAAATATGAGTCATTTAACCTTTGAACAAAAATACACAATAGAAATATTACTTTGTAAAAATTATTCAACACGTAAAATATCTAGTATATTACACAAAGATAGAAGCGTTATTTACAGAGAAGTTAGAAGAAATAGAGATCGTGATAAAGTTTATAAAGCAGACTTAGCTCATCGTAAATATCTTCTTAGGCATAAACAAAAGCCCAAGTTAAAACGATTTACCTATGAGATAAAAGCTACAGTAAATAGATTATAGGCAAAGTACTACAGTCCTGAGCAAATAGTAGGTTATTGTAAAAAGAATAAAATAGCTTGTGTATCTATAGAACGTATCTATCAGTATATTTGGAAGGATAAAAGAATAGAGGAACATTGTACAAGTGTCTAAGAACACAGGGTAAGCGTTATAAGAAGCGAGGAAATACAACCCATTCAAGAGGAGTTTTAACAGATAGAGAACCAATAGAAAATAGACCTAAAATAGTTGAAGAAAAAACTCGATTTGGAGATTTTGAATTAGATACAATAATAGGCAAGAATCATCAGGGAGCAATCGTAACAATCAATGATAGAGCTACTGGATTATTTAGAATAAAGAAAGTTCATAGTAAAGATAGTGAACTTGTAGAACAAGCAATTCTCATGATTCAATTGTTTTAACTTCTAATTTAATTTCTAATCCTAATACATCACACATTTTTTGTAGTGTTTCTAGCGTTGGATTACCTTTGACACTTTCAAATTGTTTTAACGTACGTAAACCAACACCAGAAATCTCGGCTAATGTTTCTTGTGATATAGCTAAAACTTTACGTCTTTCTTTGATTTGCTTAATTATTGATAGTGTCATATAATGCACTTTTAAAGTAAATTTAGAAATAAATTTGATATTAAACAAGAAAAGTGCAATAAAAAGCACTTTTATAGATGTATTACTCTGGTTTTAGTATAAAGTGTAAAAATAGTGCTGTATAACGCACTATTTTGATTAATGATTAAAATCTAAATTGTTAAACTTTTTTATAAAATTGACTACATTAAAATTACATCTTTTCAATTATAAATCATTCAATTTAAATAGTTTGTTGAATTCGTGTCGGTGAGTAACTTAAAAAACACATAAATAATAGCGATAAACATTCAGTTTATCGCTTTTTTTATAAGAATTACTTCGAGAACCTCAGTTACCATTTTCGTTCCCTGAGGGACTCGAAGGGAAGAGAAATGAAATCATATAAAAATAATAACTTCGAGAACCTCAGTTACCATTTTTATAAAAGGATTCCCACTACTATTCCTAACGCAATTCTTATTTATAACGACTCATTCTGTCGTTACAATAAACTATATTTGTTATATCAAAAAAATAAAATTAAAAATGTGATATATATTACGGTTTTCCATAAGGTTTTATCCGTTAATATGTCTTTATTCGCATTTTAACATTTTGTATATTTACACAAACACAAATTATGGACAAACGTAAATTCTCAGAACAAGATATAAGTACAAAATTCATTACTCCAGCTATTGAATCTGCTGGTTGGGATAGAATGAAACAATATGTTGAACAAAAGACGTTTACAGATGGTCGAATTCATATACGTGGTAATTTAACAACTAGAGGAAAAAAGAAAAGAGCAGATTATATACTGTATTATAAACCAAACATACCAATTGGTATTATTGAAGTGAAAGAGAATAACCATTCTGTTGGTGCAGGAATGCAACAAGGCTTGGAATATGCTGAAATATTAAATTTACCATTTATCTTTTCGACGAATGGTGATCGTTTTTTATTTCATGATAAGACCAATACTTCTAAAATAGAAACCGAATTAGAATTAGACGAATTCCCTTCGCCTGAAACTTTATGGAATAAATACCTAAAATATAAAGGAATTGAAACAGAATCCGCAAAAGAAATTGTAGAACAAGATTATTTTTTTGATGGTTCAGG
>DLJQ01000002.1 GCA_002484335.1 Flavobacteriales bacterium UBA7612 | reverse complement strand
ATTAGAAGAACGTGAAGATTACATAGCTCAAATTTCTAAAATAGAAAGTAAAATTGAATATCTTACTCAAAAAACAAATCTTGAATTAAGTAAAAATTTTATTACTCCATTCGACAGAGAGGATATTTATCAATTAGTAAAATCTATTGATTATGTTGCAGACAATTTAAATGGAGCTGCCAATAGAATCAATATTTATCAAGTTGAAAAAATTACTAAATCAATACGCAAAATTAGTGCTGTAAATTTAGAAGCTTGTCAATTAATTGGTGAAGGTGTTGAACAGTTAAAAGATTTAACGAATGTTAATCGAATTTATGAAATATGCGAACGCATCAATAAATTAGAAAATAAATCTGATCGTATTTTTGATAAAGCAGTTCAAGAGATTTTCGAAAATGAAACAGACGCAAAAAATATTATCAAATACAAAGAAGTACTTTCTTCTTTAGAATCTGCAACAGACAAATGTAAAAGCGTAGCAAATGTCTTAGAGGCTGTTGCCGTAAAACATTCATAAAATGGAATTAACTATATTATTTGTAATTATAGGATTAGCCATTTTATTTGATTTTTTAAATGGCTTTCATGACGCAGCAAATTCTATTGCAACTGTAGTTACAACAAAAGTACTTACACCTATACAAGCTGTAATTTGGGCCGCATTTTTCAATTTTGTAGCTTTCTTTATTGCAAAATATATTATTGGAGAATTTGGAGTTGCAGATACAATTGCAAAAATAATCAAAGAAGATGTTGTTGTTGCATTTGGATCTAATCCTTCTATTGTTGTAATGGCAGCTCTATCAGCAGCTATAACTTGGAATATTTTAACTTGGAAACTAGGAATTCCTTCTTCATCTTCACACACATTAATAGGTGGACTTGCAGGTGGTGCTTTGGCTGCTACAGGTTATAATTTCTCAGCAATAAATGGATCTATTATCCTAACAATTATAATATTCATTTTAGTTGCTCCTATTATTGGTTTAATTGCAGGTAATGTTATTTACATTATTACATTAAATCTTTGTAGAAAAGCAAAACCTCATAAAGCAGATAAATGGTTCAAAAGATTACAACTTGTTTCATCTGCAATGCTTAGTGTTGGACATGGATTAAATGATTCCCAAAAAGTAATGGGTGTTATCACATTTGCCTTACTTGCAAACCAAGAAGCTATTAGTAAAGCTAATATGGATGGATGGTTTATGAATGATGTTTTTAATTGGAAAAGTTGGTTTATAACGTCAAGTAGTACAGATATTCATGATTGGGTTCCTATCATGTGTTTTTCTGCTATTGCAATTGGTACATTAGGAGGAGGAATGAAAATCTTAAAAACAATGGGTAATAAAATTACTAAAATTACACCTATCGAAGGTTTCACAGCTCAAACTGCTTCAGCAATAACTTTATTTTTTACAGAACACATTAAAATGCCTGTTTCTACTACACACGTTATTACAGGTTCTATTATTGGTGTTGGAATGGTAAAACGTATTTCTGCCGTTCGTTGGGGAGTTACAATCAGTTTACTTTGGGCTTGGATCTTAACTATTCCTGTTTCAGCTTTAATTGCAACTGGATTTTATTACTTTTTTAATTTATTTTTCAACTAAAGAAGCAAATATATCATACAAAAAAAGACCNNGGTCTTTTTTTGTATGATATAATATAAATTATTAACTAAAATCGTTTTTAAGTTGATCAACTTTATCTAATAACTGTTTTTGAATTTCTTTATATTCTCCTACATTTTGAATTGGAGCATTTACTGAGAAATAGTATTTAATTTTAGGTTCTGTTCCAGAAGGACGACAAGCAACCTTACTTCCATCTTCAGTATAGAAAATTAACACATTTGATTTTGGAACATCAATCGTTATTTCTTCTCCAGTTACTAAATCTTTATCAATTGAAGATTGAAAATCTTTTACACGAATAACTTTAGAACCTGCCAACTCTTTTGGAGCATTCGTTCTAAAATCAACCATCATTTGAGCGATTAATTCTGCACCTTCTTTTCCTGGTTTTACAATATTTATTAAATCTTCTTGATAAGCTTTTCCTATCTCAACAAAAATTTCAACTAATTTATTATATAATGAACTACCTTTCGCTTTTTGTACAGCAGCAATTTCAGAAACTAACAAAGCTGTAGTTACAGAATCTTTATCACGAATAAAATCACCTACCATAAATCCAAAAGACTCTTCTCCTCCCCCAACGAAAGTTTCTTTACCTTCGAAACGACGAATCATATCAGCAATCCATTTAAATCCTGTTAAACCAACTTTACAATCTACACCAAATTTTGCTGCGATGTCATAAAATATATC
Organism: Flavobacteriales bacterium UBA7612; assembly: GCA_002484335.1. GTDB lineage: Bacteria > Bacteroidota > Bacteroidia > Flavobacteriales > Weeksellaceae > Empedobacter. The sequence continues at coordinate 117,247 of DLJQ01000002.1, read as the reverse complement.
AGAAGTAACGATTGTAGAACCTATAAATTCTTTTCCTAATAATTTACCAGCTTCTTGCCACTTTTCTAATAAATAATAAGCCAAAACAGTATTCATTTGGTTACCATTTAATAAAACTATCTCACCTTCATTATTACGAGTCGCAACACCTACACGATCAGCATCTGGATCAGTTCCAATAACAACATCAGCATCAATTTTGTTTGCTAAATCAACAGCCATTGTTAAAGCTTCTGGCTCTTCTGGATTTGGAGATTTAACCGTTGGGAAATCTCCACTTGGAATTGCTTGTTCTGGAACTTGATGAACTTGTGTGAAACCAGCTTTTTCAAATGCTTTTGGAGTAATAACTACAGAAGTTCCATGAATTGATGTAAAAACAATTTTTATATCATTTTTCCCTTCAGAAGTAAAACTACCGTTTTTAACAGAAGCTTCAATAAAAGCTTCATCAACTTCTTTACCTATAATCGTAATTAACTCATCATTTCCTTGAAATTTGATATCGTCAACTTTTGTATTATTTACTTCATTAATTATTTCTCCATCTTGTGGCGGAACAATTTGTGCTCCATCATTCCAATACACTTTATAACCATTGTACATTGGTGGATTATGAGAAGCTGTTAATACAATACCTGCATCACAACCTAAATGACGAACTGCAAAAGATAATTCTGGTGTTGGACGAAAAGATTCGAACAAATAAACTTTTATTCCATTTGCAGTTAAAACATCAGCAACTAATTTTGCAAAAACATCCGAATTGTGACGGACATCAAATGCAATTGCTACTGATTTTTCTTTACTCGGATATGTTTTATTAATATAATTTGCTAAACCTTGCGTTGCTGCACCTAATGTATATTTGTTAAGACGATTTGTACCAACTCCCATTATTCCACGCATTCCTCCTGTACCAAACTCTAAGTTTTTGTAAAAAGAATCGTCTAATTCTGTAGGATTATTATCAATTAAATCTTGTACAGCATTTCTTGTTTCTACATCATAAGAATCAGAAAGCCATAATTTCGCATTTTCTAAACTTGAACTCATTCTTGTTTTTATTTTTTAAGCACTTGTGCTTGATCAGTTATTTTTAATTCTTTATTGGGATCACCAATAAAACTTACAATTGTATTGTTTTTTGCAGAGCCAGAAAGTATTTGTCTTGCATTAATATCAATCAAAGCATTATCTTCAGCTAAGAAATCAACTTCATTAACTTCAAATTTAAATAAATTTAACTTGGCTTGATTTTCTGCTTTAATTTTCATTTTATCTGCAGTTCCTTCCAATAATATAGATGAATGATCCTCTGATCTTAAATCCAATTTATCTGTAATTAAATAAGTTTGTGATATTTTTGATTGATCTTTCGCTATAATTTCTAATTCATCAACATTCAATGCACCTGATGTTGTTACAGAAGTTTTTTTATCTACAATAAATTTCTTAAAATCTCGTGTAACATACACATAAACATCATAAGAACTGAAGTCTTTTACATCCTTCTTTTCTTTGATTGATAACGAATTCTTATTTGTAGTAATATCCAAATTATCAATTAAATTTTGATGAGAATCTATTCTAAGATTTATAGTATTACTTGGAACTAAAATAACATTACAATTACATGATATGGTTAAATTATCAATTTTATCTACTTTATATTCTTTTTGCGCAGTTGCAATTCCTTCTCCATTAATAGACGAATTACATGATAAAATTAAAATACAAAATAAGCAAAGTAATATTATTTTTTTCAAAATTCATTAATTTAAATTAAGCTCTTTTTGAACTAAATATAATTGTTTTTCACGATTATTACGAACAATTAATTCACCTAAAAATCCAGCTAAAAATAATTGAGTTCCTAATATCATAAAAACTAAAGATATATAAAAATATGGATTATCTGTAATTAACTTAGCAGGAGAATGTGAAATATAAACTTTAAATAACTTCTCTATTCCAATGTAAAAAGAAGACATAAAACCTAAGATAAACATTAAAGTTCCTAATAAACCAAAAATATGCATTGGTTTGTTTCCAAAACGAGAAGCAAAGAATAATGTAATTAAATCTAAAAACCCATTTACAAAACGATTTGCTCCAAACTTAGAAACACCATATTTTCTTGCCTGATGTTTTACTTTTTTCTCTATGATACGAGAATACCCTGCATTTTTTGCTAAAACTGGTATATAACGATGCATATCGCCATATAATTCTATATTCTGTGTAACTTCATATCTATATGCTTTTAGTCCACAATTAAAATCATGAAGTTTAACACCAGAAGTTTTTCTTGCTACACCATTAAATAATTTTGATGGTAAGTTTTTTGTCAATTTATTATCTTGACGATTTTCTTTCCAACCAGATACAATATCTGCTTTTTGATTTTTAAGCATATGATATAATGATGGTATTTCTTCTGGAAAGTCCTGTAAATCAGCATCCATTGTTATCACCACATCACCTTTCACTTCTTTAAAAGCTGCACTTAAAGCTGGAGATTTACCATAGTTTTTTCTGAATTTAATTCCTTTTACTTCAGGATTAAAATTCCCTATGTATTCTATAATTTGCCATGACTCATCTGTACTTCCGTCATCAACAAAAATAACTTCGAATGAAAAATCATTCTGTTCGCAAACCTTTTTTATTCTATAAAATAATTCTTCTAAAGAATCTTGCTCATTTAATAGAGGGACAACAACTGATATATCCATATGTTAAAAAACACGTTTTTTTAAAAATTGAGAAAATAAAGCTGAGATAGCTATATAAAAAGATAAAAACATAGAAAACAATCCAAAAAAGTTTTTAATTGTAAATAAATTTAAATTTTTATATCCATCAGAATTTCTGTATAATTCTATATCCTTTGCAATTTTAGGATCAGCCATATTATCTGTAAAAGTATCTAAAAGACCTTGCTTTAAGCTATCTTGTGCCCACTCTCCTGCTGTATTGAAAAATAGAAAAATAACAATAAGACTCATAGCACCAGCAAAGAAAATAGTATAAAAACCTACTTTAAATCCTTCTTTAAAACTCATTAAGTCTTCTCTAGTTTGATAATTAATTGCTTTCTTTTTTGACAAATTAAATATCATGAAAAAACAATATATTGCATACACAGGTAAAAGTATGAAACAACATATCATAAAACTATACGTATAATAATCTTTTACTGATACATTACCATTCGTAGAAAAATAAAAATATAAACCGAAAAACAGCACTAATGTAATCGCTGTTAATATCAAAGAATTTTTGAAAATCTTATTAAAACTTATCATTTGACAAAGATATATATATCTTATAATTCTTTGTGGAATATTTTTATGTTTTAAAACAATGAAATAAAAAAATATTTAAAAAAAAAAGCAATAACGATTGCAGTGGAAATCCTTTTTTGATTGGATGCATTTCGACATTAGCTAAACAACCAATCAAAAAAAGATTGAGAAAGATAAAGCGCGGTCCGTAGGAATTGCCAAAAAAAATAAAAAAAATACTCGCTTATAATCTACTCATTTCTAAATAATAGAATCAAAACACAAGATTTTTAGAGAAAAAACTTTCTATAAACACTTTTATTTTATAAAAAATATTTTACCTTTGCATCAGGCAAGTCCTACACAACCAGCTCCTGTTGAACCCTCCAGGACGGGAACGTAGCAAAGGTATACGGTCGTAGCGGTGTGATGTAGGTCGCTTGCCTTTTTTTATTCTCTAAATTTAAGTATCTTTTTTTTACCCCATTATTTATTCGTAAATTTGCAACCATTGATTTAAAGATTCAATGGATACAACAAACAAAGCACCAAAGTACATTTTCGTTACCGGAGGAGTAACATCGTCGTTAGGAAAAGGAATTGTAGCATCTTCTTTAGGAATGCTACTAGAAGCAAGAGGATATAGAGTAACTATACAAAAGTTAGACCCATATATCAATGTCGACCCAGGAACACTTAATCCCTACGAGCATGGTGAATGTTACGTAACGGAAGATGGTGCTGAGACTGATTTAGATTTAGGGCACTACGAGCGTTTTTTAAATAGACCAACTTCTCGTGCCAATTCGGTTACTACAGGAAGAATTTATCAGTCTGTTATTGAAAAAGAACGTCGTGGAGACTATTTAGGGAAAACTGTTCAGGTTGTTCCTCATATCACAAATGAAATTAAACGTCGTATAAAGTTACTAGGTAATACTGGTGATTATGATATTATTATTACAGAAATTGGTGGTACAGTAGGTGATATAGAATCTTTACCATATATAGAAACTATTCGCCAATTAACATGGGAATTAGGAGAACATAATTCTTTAGTCATCCATTTAACATTAGTACCTTACTTAGCTGCATCAGGTGAGTTGAAAACAAAACCTACACAGCATTCTGTTCGTACATTAATGGAAAGCGGTATTCAAGCAAACGTTTTAGTTACACGTACAGAACATCATCTACCAAAAGATGTAAAAAATAAATTAGCATTATTCTGTAATGTTAGAAAAGAAAATGTAATAGAATGTATGGATGCTAGTACTATTTACGAAGTTCCATTTTTATTACATGAACAAAATTTTGATGAAGTTGTTTTAAAAGGCTTAGATTTGCCAACTGATCAGGAACCAAATTTCGCTGTTTGGAAAAAATTCTTAGAAAATCATAAGAATCCAAAAAATGAAATTGAAATTGCTTTAGTAGGAAAATATGTATCGTTACATGATTCATACAAGTCTATAACAGAAGCTTTTACTCATGCTTCTGCAACTTGCGAAACGAATGTAAAAGTACGTTGGGTATATTCTGGAGATATAACAGAAGATAATGTTGCTGAACAATTGAAAGGAGTTTCAGGAATTTTAATCGCTCCTGGTTTTGGAGATAGAGGAATATTAGGAAAAATAATTGCTGCTAATTTCGCAAGAAGAAACAATATACCTACACTAGGAATTTGTTTAGGAATGCAAATAATGGCAATAGAGTTTGCAAGAAATGTTTTAGGATATGAAAAAGCAGATTCTGCAGAAATAGATGTAACAACTCCACATCCTGTAATTAGCTTAATGGAAGACCAAAAAGATATTACAGATAAAGGAGGAACTATGCGTTTAGGAAATTGGAAATGTACATTGACTGAAAATACAAAAATCAATAAAATTTACAATTCTACAGAAATTTTAGAACGTCATAGACATAGATATGAATTTAATAATGATTATTATACAGAATTTGTAGACAATGGATTTTTACCTGTTGGTAAAAACCCAGAAACAGAATTAGTAGAAATTTTAGAACATAAAACACACCCATATTATGTAGGTGTGCAATTCCATCCGGAATATAAGAGTACAGTTGCTTCGCCACATCCTTTATTTATAAGTTTTATCGAGGCAGCTTTATTGAATAAACAAAATGATTTAGTGCATGCAACAAGAGAAAAAATTTGATTTTAACCAGACAATTGGCTTTATTTTAATTGCAATTCTTTTTGGCGTATTCTATTATCTTAATAAGCCTTCCGAAGAACAAGTCGAAAAGCAAAAGAAAGAATTAGTACAAAAGCAAGAGCAAGCTAAAAAGCAAGAACAATTAAACAAAACAGCTTCACAAAAACTTTTTGAAGAGGTAGATACTACTCAAGCAAAAGATGTAGAAGTTAGTAATGATAAAATTAAGGTGAAATTTTCACCTAAAGGAGCTCAGATTTCTGATGTTCAAATTATCGGTTACGATGCTTACAATGTTAAAAAAGATGGACACAAAGACCCTTTACATTTAATACAAGAAGGTTCTAATACATTTAATTTATCATTTAAATCTAAACAAGGAGCTGTAATAAATGTTTCTGACTTAATTTTTGTACCTCAAGTACAAAAAAATGCTAACAATACTATTGTTACATTTACTGCTAACGCATTAAATAGTCAGATACAATATATATACACTATTGGAGATTCTTATGGAATTGATTTTGAAGTTAAAACACAAGGTTTATCAAATATTACATCTGATAACAAAGTAGATTTAGCTTGGAATATGAATGGTTTCAGTACTGAGAAAGGAAAAGATCAAGAAAAATACTGGTCACATACTTATTTCCAATTTAAAGGAAATAAAGATATCGAATACGAATTATTTGGTGCTGACGAATGGAAAGAAGAAGATGCAATTTCTTGGGTAGCTAACAAACAACAGTTTTTTGCTACAGTACTTTCTAACGAAGAAGGATTTAAAGATACTAATGGAGGGTCTGTAAATTCAGATAAACAAGATTTAGTACACAGTAAATACTATCATTTAAATTCGAAAATAGACCTTAAAAATAGTGAGATTAATACAAAATTCACATGGGATTTTATTCCATTGGATTACAAAATGTTGAAAAACTATAATGATAAAGGTTTTCAGAACTTAATTGACTTTGGATGGGGATTATTTGGTTGGTTAAACAAATACTTTTTCCTAAACGTATTCAAGTGGTTAGCTTCTGTAGGTATAACTTATGGCTGGGTTATTTTCTTAATGACAATTGTTGTTAAGTTAATCTTATCTCCTATAATGTATAAACAAAACCGTCAATCTGCATTAATGAAAGTAATTCGTCCTGAATTAAATGAAATTAATGAAAAATATAAGGATTCTAAAGATGCGATGAAAAAGCAACAAGAAACTATGGCTATTTATCGTAATGCAGGGATTAATCCATTAGCAGGATGTTTACCAGCATTATTACAAATACCTATTTTCTATGCATTATTCCGTTTCTTCCCTAATTTAATTGATTTAAGAGGAGTTCCATTTTGGTTTGTTGATGATTTAACTGCTTTTGATGATTTAATTAAATTACCTGAATGGGTACCATTTTTAAATGGTCACTTAAGTATATTTGCTCTTTTATATATTGTTGCAATGATGATATACTTTAAAGTTTCAGGTTCTATGGATAATTTCCAAATGCCACAACAAGAAGGAATGCCAAATATGCAATTCATGAAATACATGATGTACATAATGCCTCTTTTCTTCTTCGTATTCCTTAATAACTATGCGTCAGGTTTATCATGGTATTACTTAGTTTCTAATACAATTAATATATTTATTGTTCTATACATCAAAAAATATATGATTAATGAAGCTAAAATTCATGAAATAATTAAAGCCAATAAAGCAAAACCCAAAAAACAAGGTAAATTTGCTTCTCGCATGCAAGACATGATGAAACAAGCACAAGAAATGCAAGAGCAACAAAAAGGTAAGAAAAAATAAACTCTTATTTATAAATATAAAAAGGTCGTTAATTAAATTAACGACCTTTTTTTTATCTCTTTTAATTTGCTATAAAATATTTTTTAGTGTATAAAATACACTTTTATTTGTTGATTTCATTTTTATCAATTATAATTGTTATACAAACAATCACAAAAATGGAAAAACAATACGAAATTAAAGATTTAACAGCTAATCCTGGGCCATTAGGATTATATGGTTTTGCTATGACTACTATACTTCTAAATATTCATAATGCAGGATTTTTCCCTGTAAACAGTATGATTATGGGTATGGGAGTATTTTTTGGTGGTGGAGCACAATTTATTGCTGGAGCATTAGAATGGAAAAAAGGTAATAATTTTGCGAGTATTGCATTTATGTCGTACGGAGCATTTTGGTTAACCTTAGTTTTTACATGGATAGCTCCTCTTTTTGGTGTAGATAAGCCTGATGAAAATGCAATGGGATCCTATTTATCAATTTGGGGTTTATTCACATTTGTAAATTTCATACAGACACTGAGAGGTAATCTTACAGGAAAATTACTTTTTGGTTCACTTACATTATTATTTTTCTTATTGGCAGCAGGAAATTTCACAGGAAATAATAGAATAATTTCATTTGCTGGATGGGTTGGAATTATTTGTGGATTTATTGCATTTTACGAAGCATCAGCAATAATGATTAATAATAAATACGAAAAAGAAATCTTACCTCTATAAAAAAATTTGCCAATCACTATAGTACATGCTATCCTCTTCAATCTTTGCTAGCAACTTAGCCTCATAAAATTGCTAGCAAAGGATTTACATTGCTATCGCTATTGCAATTTTTGTTTATCAACAGAAGATATCACAATTTTATTCCATAAGTATAATAATGATAATGATACAAAAAATGATAAAATACAATGTAAAGGACTCATAAATAAATAATCATGTATTCCTAACAAAACTGGAACATAAGCTCCAGTAAAAGCTCCAACAATACCTACTATAGCAGTAGTTACAAGACCACCAAAATATTCTTCAATAAATAATGCTCTAGCTATACCTGTACAAAGTAAACCTATGATTATATAAACCATAACATTCCAAGAGCTAGTAATCCCTAATATTATAAACGCTACACCAATCATAAAATTATTTTTTTATTAATTATTAAATCTTTACTATTAATTCACCATAAAAAGTTAAGAATAATTTTTGTATTTCGTAGATTTGTAAGACTATAAAAATTAAAAATATGTCTCTAATAAAATCTATTTCAGGTTTCCGAGGAACAATCGGTGGAAATCCAGGAGATAATTTAACACCAATAGATGCTGTAAAATTTGCAGCTGCCTATGGTACATGGCTTAAAACACAAACAAATCAATCAGAATATAAAGTAATCATTGGTAGAGATGCTCGCATTTCTGGACAAATGATTTCTCAACTTGTATGCTCTACATTACAAGGACTTGGAATAAACGTAATAGATTTAGGATTATCTACGACTCCAACTGTAGAAGTTATGGTAACTCATCTAAAAGCTGATGGAGGTATTATATTAACAGCTTCTCATAATCCAAAAGAATGGAACGCCCTTAAATTATTAAATGCAAAAGGAGAATTTGTTTCTGCAGAAGACGGAGCTCAAATTCTTGAATATGTAGATAAAGATGATTACACTTTTGCAGAAGTTGATAATTTAGGAACTTATGAAACATTTGATGACGCAATAGATTTACATATTGAAAAAATATTAGCATTACCATTAGTTAACGCTAATGCAATACAAAATATGAATTTTAAAGTTGCTATAGATGCTGTAAATTCAACAGGTGGTATTGCTATTCCAAAATTATTACAACGCCTTGGTGTTATACATTACGGAATATACTGTGAACCTAACGGTCATTTTCCTCATAATCCTGAACCTTTAAAAGAACATTTAGGAGATATTTGTAAAAAAGTTATTGATGAACAAGCTGACTTTGGAATCGTTGTAGATCCTGATGTAGACCGTTTAGCATTAATTGACGAAAAAGGTGAAATGTTTGGTGAAGAATATACTTTAGTTGCTATTGCAGACTATATTTTATCTAAAACTCCTTCTGCTACTGTATCAAACTTATCTTCATCTCGTGCTTTACGTGATGTAACAGAAAAATATGGACAAACTTATTCCCCATCAGCTGTTGGAGAAGTTAATGTTGTTACAGAAATGAAAAGATTAGATGCAAAAATTGGTGGCGAAGGAAATGGTGGTATTATCTATCCTGAATTACATTATGGTAGAGATTCTTTAGTTGGTATTGCTTTATTTTTAACTTATTTAGCGGAAAAAAAATACTTAGTTTCTGAATTAAGAGCTTCTTATCCGGCTTACTTTATGGCAAAAAAGAAAATTGAATTAACTCCAGATATTGATGTAGATAATTTATTAGTGAAAATACAAGAACTATATAAAAATAAACAAATAAATACTGTTGATGGCGTGAAAATAGATTTTGAATCGGAGTGGGTACATTTACGTAAATCTAATACAGAGCCTATAATTCGTATTTATACTGAAAGTACATCTGAAGAAAAAGCAAATGAATTAGCTGATAAAATGATTGAAAGTATAAAAAGTGTTTTATAAACAATACTAATTCATGTATTTAACAAATAAGCAAAAACTATAACAATTTTGATATAGTCTTTGCTTATTTTATTTTGTAATTTAGTAATATATATGGACGAAGATTTTTTTAATAATGAATTAATAGAAAATTTTGAGCAAATGCTTGATAATCGTGAATATAGATATTACGATTCTGAAGATTTGGTTGAAATTATTGAATTTTATATAGAAGTAAACGATAGTGAATATGCTAAACGTGCACTAGAATATGCAGAAAAATTACATCCAGACAATTTAGACATTAAGATTAAAAGAATTGATTATCTTTTATTTAATAACAAATTAAAAGAAGCATCTTTAATTATACAAGAATTAAAAGAAATTGCTTCAAAAGAAATAGATTACCTATTAGTAGAAGCTCGCTTTTGGGGAATGAAGAATATACCTAAAAAAGCTATCAGACTTTATGAAGAAGCTCTTAAAATAGATGATGAAGAAACTGATTTTATTTGTAACTGTATAGGTAATGAATATCTAAATATGGATGAAGTTCATTCTGCATTAATTGCATTTAAAAAAGCTTTAAAATTTAACCCTGAAAATGATTATTCTTTTTACTCTATTGTACAATGTTATGAAGAAATAAATGATGAAAGAGATTGTATAGAATTTTTAAAAGATCATATAGAAGATAATCCATATTCAGAAGCTGCTTGGTTACAATTAGGTTTACTGTATAATCATCAAAAAGAATATAATGAAGCTATAAATTCTTTTGATTATGTAATTGCCATTAATCCTAATAGTATTTCTGCTCATACACATAAAGCAAATTCTTTAGATGCATTAGGAGAATTTAGTAATGCAATAACAACATTAGAAGAAACTTTAGAATATGATACATCTCCAGCTACAACATATTTAAAAATTGGAGAATTATATGAAAAATTAGATAAACCTCAAAAAGCATTAAAAGCTTATCATATTTGTATAAAAGAAGATCCTCAACTTGATAAAGCATGGGCAAATATAGCTTCTTTATATGATAAACTTACAAATTTTGAAGAAGCTGAATACTATATAAATAGAGCAATCGAATTAGATGATAAAAATGTTAATTACTATAAAAATTCTATTTATTATCTTTTAAAGCAAATGAAGTTTGAAGAGGCTGTAAATAAATTAGAAAAATTAATAGAGTTAGATCCATTAGTATTCAATTCATGGTATGCTTATATAGAAACATTAACAGCTATCGGTGAATACGAACAGGCTATTGCTATTATAATTAGTGGCGCATTAAAAAACTTTAACAGAGCAGAACTATTTTATCAATTAAGTAATGCTTATTACGAAACTAATCAAGATCAATTAGGAGATGAAGCTTTGACAAATGCACTATTATTGGATCGATCAATAAAAGATGATATGCTTGATTCTTATCCTATACTTCAAGAAAAAATAATTAATCTTAACCAAAGACCATTATAAATGGTCTTTTTTTTTACAGTTATTTCACTATTATATAACAAAATATTAGCGCAAAAAATACTACCTTTATTTACCAATTTAAATATATGAATTTAGTAGCTCATCAATTATTATCTTTTAATGATAAAGATTTACAAATAGGAAACCTACTTGGAGATTATATAAAAGGAAATAAATATTTAATGTTTCCTGATAAAATAAAAATTGGAATTTTATTACATCGTGAAATTGATTCGTTCACTGATTCTCATGAAATTGTAAAAAAAAGCGCTAGTTATTTTCATTCATCTCAACATAAATTTTCTCCAATAATTATTGATGTTATTTATGATTACTTTTTAATCAAAAATTGGCATTTATTTTCTAAAATTCCTTTCGATATTTTTAAAGAAAATTGCTATCAGCTCTTTCAGAATAGGTATAATAATTTACCTGAAAAATTACAAACTAAAATATCATACTTAATAAAGTATGATTGGTATAATAATTATAAAACGATTGACGGAGTTCAAAAAACTTTAAAAGGAATAGGAAAACAATCAAAATTTGACAATAATTTGGATAATATTATTCCAGAATTTAAAATAAATTTTAATGATCTAGAAAATGATTTTCTTATATTTTATCCAAAACTTATTAAACATTGTAAAACATTTCTGTGTTCCTATTCGGATATTAAAATTTCATTTTAGATTACGGATAAAAATTATTAGTTTAGGCCTATAAATAAATAGTAAACCTAGATGGATTTAGCTTTTAATAAAAGAGAAGATCACAATAAACTTTTACTTTCTAAATTAGAAATAAAACTAAAAAAAGTATATTTAGGAGGTGGCCAAAAAAGAATTGACGCTTTACATGAAAAAGGAAAACTAAGTGCTCGTGAGCGTATTGATTATCTTTTAGATACTGATAAAGAATGTATCGAAATTGGTGCTTTTGCTGGAGATGGAATGTATGAAGATCAAGGTGGATGTCCATCTGGAGGTGTAATTGTAAAAATAGGTTTTATATCTGGCAAGCAATGTATTGTTGTAGCAAATGATGCAACTGTAAAAGCTGGAGCATGGTTTCCTATTACTGGTAAAAAAAATCTTCGTGCTCAAGAAATATCTATAGAAAATAAACTCCCTATTATATATTTAGTTGATAGCGCAGGTGTTTATTTACCAATGCAAGATGAAATATTCCCTGATAAAGAACATTTTGGCCGTATTTTTAGAAATAATGCAATCATGTCTTCAATGGGAATTACTCAAATTTCTGCAATAATGGGAAGTTGTGTTGCAGGTGGAGCATATCTACCTATAATGAGCGATGAAGCAATGATTGTAGATAAAACAGGTTCTATATTTTTAGCTGGAAGTTATTTAGTTAAAGCGGCAATTGGAGAGAATATTGATAATGAAACCTTGGGTGGTGCAACTACTCACTGTGAAATTTCAGGTGTTACTGATTACAAAGCAAAAAATGATAAAGATGCTTTAGATAGAATAAAATCTATTGTTGGAAAAATTGGTGATTTTAAAAAAGCTGGATTCAATCGAATTGAAACTCAAAAACCTGCTCTAGATGAAAAAGAAATTTTTGGAATTCTGCCCGAATTAAGAAATGAACAATATGATATGTATGAAATCATAAAAAGAATTGTTGATAATTCTGAATTTGATGAATACAAAGCTGATTATGGTAAATCTATCATTTGTACATATGCTAGAATTGATGGTTGGGCTGTTGGAATTGTAGCCAATCAACGAAAAATTATAAAATCTAAAAAAGAAGGAATGCAATTTGGTGGAGTTATATATTCTGACTCAGCAGATAAAGCAACTCGTTTTATTGCAAATTGTAATCAAAAAAAGATTCCTTTAGTATTCTTACAAGATGTTACAGGTTTTATGGTTGGCTCAAAATCTGAACATGGAGGAATTATAAAAGATGGAGCAAAAATGGTAAATGCTGTTTCGAACTCTGTTGTTCCTAAATTTACGATTATAATAGGAAATTCATACGGAGCAGGAAATTATGCCATGTGTGGAAAAGCTTATGATCCTCGATTAATAGTTGCTTGGCCATCTGCTCAATTAGCTGTTATGGGAGGAGAACAAGCGGCAAAAGTTCTTTTACAAATTGAAGAAGCTAAATTAAAGAAACAAGGAGTGGAAATTGATGAAGTAAAAAAACATGAACTTCTTGAGGAAATTAAATCAAAATATGATAATCAAACAAGCCCATATTATGCTGCTGCAAGATTATGGACTGATGGAATTATTAATCCTTTAGATACAAGAAAATGGATTTCTAATGGAATTGAAGCTGCAAATAATGCCCCTATAGAAAAACAATTTAATCTAGGAATTATACAAGTATAACATTAATTAAAAAGGAGAANNTTCTCCTTTTTAATTAATGTTCTGTATATATATTCTAAATCTTTTTTAAAGGACCAATTTATAACATAATCTTTATTGATTTTTACTTTATCAGGCCACAATACTTCATCATTATATTTTTTTGGATTTTCTACTTCCGAAAGAATTTGTTGTTCGTTTCTATATTTTATTTGTGCTGGACCTGTAATACCTGGTTTTATGCTTAAAATAATGCAATCGTCACCTTTTAAATTATCTGCATATCCACTTACATCTGGTCTTGGACCAACAAAGCTCATATCACCTTTTAAGATATTAAATAGTTGAGGTAATTCATCTAATTTATATTTCCGAAGAACTCTACCAAATCTTGTAATTGAATGCTTATTTGTAGTGATTGATGAAGATGAACCATCTATCATCGTTTTTAATTTATAAATTTTAAAGACTTTTGCATTCTTACCTACTCTATTTTGAGTGAAAATTCCAAAACTTTTAGTATCAAAAGATGTTATAATAGTTAATAAAACAATTAATCCTACTAAAAAAAATAGTAGGATTAAAGCTAATATATAATCAAATATGATCTTAATTAACATTTAAATATTAAAATAATTTTTCCTTAATTCTTTGAAATAATCTTTTAATCTTTCCTAAAGTAGAATTATCAAAAGCTTCATCCTCTGAAAAATAACCATAACCGTAACCATAGCCGTAACCATAGCCGTAACCATAGCCGTAACCATAACCGTAACCATAGCCAGATTTAATTTGAAAATCATTAAATATAATACCAACATTAGATATTTCTCCCTCGTCGTATTTATTAGAAATGGTATTTATAAAATTCTTTTCTGAATAATTGTAACGAGTAACATATAAAGTACAATCTGCAAATTTCATCAAATCATAAGAATCAGTTACAAGTCCTATTGGTGGTGAATCTATAATAATATAATCATATATGTTTTTTAATTCAGAAAATAATTGCTCCATTCTTTCACTCAAAATCAACTCAGATGGATTAGGAGGAATTGGTCCTGCTGTAATTATATCTAAATTAGGAAGAATTGTACGTTGTACTATCTTATTTAACTCTATATCTCCTGCAACAAAATCTGTAACACCTATTTTGTTATTAATATTAAAATCATCAAATATTTTAGGTTTTCTTAAATCAAGACCAATAAGTACTGTTTTCTTATCCATAGAACCAATTGTACTCGCAATATTCATTGCATTGAAAGTTTTTCCTTCTCCACCAATAAAAGAAGTAACTAATATTGTCTTGTTATTTTCATTAAGAGCTGGTGACTTATATAAAAATTTTAAATTAGATCGAATTGATCTAAATGATTCGGATAATCCTGATTTAGGATTATTTATAACAACCAATGGAGAATTATCTCCTAAAGGACCTACTAAACCTAATACAGGAATATTAGTTCGCGATGTTATATCTTTTACAACTTTAACTTTAAAGTCTAATAATTCTTTTATTATAATTAAAACAAAAGGAATTATAAATCCTATACCTAAAGCAACTAAATAATTATTTCTAGTATTTGGATAAATTGATCCCTGATTTTGGTTTTTAGCAGGGTCAATTATAGTAATATCTGAAACTATAGAAGCTAAAGATAAATCGGTTGTATTTAATTGATTGATTAATGTTGAATATAAATTACTATTTAAATCAAATCCTCTATTAGCCTCAACAAATTCTATTTCTTCATATGGTAAATCTTTAGCTTTAAATTCAGTTTCAGATAATTTAGAATTAACTGCAGATAAATCAGTATTTAATTTTTCAAGATGAGCATTGACTATATTAGAAATATCACTTCTTGTTTTTTCTATTTTCTGTTCAATATCCTTTATTTCATCAGCATTAGCTTTATAAACTTTTAGCATCTGAATTTTTTGATTTTCTAAGCCATCTAATTTATCAACATTAGACATATAATATGTAACATCTAATCCAGCTATATTTAATGCTATTAAATTATCTACACTACTAGATTTTTTAGGCATCAAACGATACAAAGCACTTATCTTTTCTTGAATTTGAATACGTTGCTTATCTAATTCTGATAAATTTGATAATATTTCACTTTTTTTCGTATCAAAATTATAAACACCTGTTCTTTTTTGTAATTCTTGTAATTGATCAGTAGCACTATCTAATTTTAGTTTAACTGTTGCTATTCTACCTTGTAAATATTTTCTAGTCTGAAATGCTGACAAATTTCTCTCTGCTAATTCATTTTCAATTAAAACCTTAATAGAATTATTTAAAATATCTACAGCTTCATTTAAACTTTCAGCATTTTTAGAGACAGCTATAATACTAGATATTTTTGATGGATTGGATACATTAAAATTTCTAGTTGCTCTTGATGTAGCTACTTGGATAGGAACTAATTTAAATGAAAACGTATTATTTGTAAAAGGTAAATTAGATCGAGTCAGTTTCAACTTATAATTTTTACCAATAATCCATTGATTATAATAACCTACTTTAGGTAAATTAATTACATCTGACTTTACTATACTATCCTTTGAAAAATTATAAAGTGAACCATTATTATTTTCTACTTCAAAATAAAATGATCTATTATCTTTTGGTTTTACCTTTATCTCTACATTCGCAATTTGTTGATATAATGTATCTATATGCACATGAAAAGGAGCATCTAATTTATAAATATCAGACTTTTTAAAACGACCTTCTTCATAATAAAAAATATAAGATTCTGATTTTTTTACAACTTTTTCATTGTGCATACGAGAAGTTAGAGTATAAGATAATCCATCTATCTTATTTGCATTCCCTCCCCAAATAAAATTAATTGAATTTGAAGCAAGATTATTGTTTGAGGAATTGTTATCCTTAATTTTAAAAGTAGTATTAGCTGAGTATATTTTATTTAATTTCCAATTATTAAAATAAAAAGCAATAGCTAGTGCTATTAAAATAGAAACTATATATAACGGCCATGAATTTATAAGTCTTGGAATAAGTCTTTCTATATCTAAAAATTCAGATTTATTCTTTTTTGTATTTTTTTCTTTTACTTCTGTACTCATTATAATCGATCAAAAAATAAATAAACTCCTAAAATTGTTGCTATTGCACCCATAATTGTTGTTACAACTGATAATGGATTTAGTCCTATACCCCATATTTTTTGTTTACGTGGGTTAACAACTATTATATCATTATTTTGAACCCAATAATATTCAGAATTCATGATAGATTCTTTAGTTAAGTCTACATAAACCTGTTTTGTTCCATCAGACTCTGATCTAATAATTCTAATGTTTTTAAGATCCGCATAAATATTATTTGATCCTGATTGAGCAAAAGCATCCAATAATGTAACTTTTTTCTTTTGAGATCTGAAAACCCCTTGACTTGCTTCTCCAACAATAGTATATTCTATTCCTGCCAAATTAACATCAATATAAGTTCCTTCTTCGTTATATATTTTATAGAATTCTGTTTGTACAGCTTTTCTTGCTTCCTCAAGAGTTAGTCCTTCTAATTTTATTTTTCCTATTCGAGGTAATTCAATATTACCATCTTGGCGAACATAAACACCCCTACCAGAAGTAGTGTTATTAGCTGCAGTTATAAAACTACTTAACATTCCCATTGATTCACCTGAAGCTGTTGCTACATTTATTAATATTTGATCATTTACTTGAATATGATATTCTGGTTTATCAAATTCTATATAGCCTTTTTTATCTAATTTAAGAGTATCATCTGGCTGTATTAACTGAACATCTTTTAAAGATATACAAGAAAATAGATTGAATAATATCAATAAAATTAATGATTTGGTTAGAGTTGATTTAAAGTAAGACATTTATAATGATTTGTTTATGTTAGTTTTTTTATACACTATATATCTTAAAAGTACTATGAATAGTATTGTTAATATTATAAAATACAAAAGTAATTGATTAATTTCAATATTTCTTAATAAATAGCCAACCATAATAAAAAATATGTTAATAACAACTAAAATTACTGAAGTTTGTATATGTGTAAAACCTAGCTTTATAAATTGATGATGTAAATGATTTTTATCTGGGGTAAATGGACTTTTCTTCTGAAGAAGTCTAATTGTAAAAACAGAAATTGTATCAACAACTGGTATTACAAAAATGAAAAGTAATAATACTGGTCCTGTTTTTAAACCTAAATTAGAAGATTCACTTATATATAAAAATCTAACTGCCATAAAAGTTAAAATAAACCCTATAACCATTGATCCTGTGTCTCCCATAAAAATTTTATAATCTTTTGATAAATTATACCGCCCAAACCCTAACAGAACAGCAATAGTACTAATTGCTAAGATACCAATAGCATAATCAAATATTCTGTAAAATATATATACAAAACATAAGCTAATAACAATTCCAATACCAGTAGCTAAACCATCTATTCCGTCAATTAAATTATAAGCATTAATTAAAACAATAAAAATAAATAATGTTAAAAGAACACCTATAAAATAAGGAATTCTATAAATTCCAAATAGTCCTGAAAAAGAATTAATCATTATACCTGAACCGAAAATTATCAATACTGTACTAATAATCTGTCCATATAATTTTTTATCAGGCGCAACAACCAATAAATCATCCATTAATCCTATAAAAAAAAGAATTGTAATAGCTGATAGAAAAAATGAATAATTAACTCCTAATTCAGTTGAAAAAATTGAAGTTGACACAACTATTCCAAAAAATAGTGCTACTCCTCCTAAAGTTGGAACTTTATTACTATGAGAACTCCTCTCACCTGGAACATCCATTAATCCTTTTCTAATTGATATTCTTATTATTTTAGGAATTGAAATAAGTGTAATGAATAAACCTGTAAAAAATGCTCCTAAAATATTAATGAATATTGGAGAAATACTTAATGAGTATAAATAATCTAATAATTTAAAATTTTCCATATTTTTTTAATCCATTAAGTCCCCAAAAAAAAGTATAATACAAAGATTTAATTATATTCATTTTTAGAAAGTCTTTATATACGTTATATTGTTTTATTGCAATATCTAATTTATTCCTAGACAAAGAATTACTCCTCATCCTATAAACGCCTAAAGAATCTTTTATTGCCCTAGCATATTTTATTTTTCTCAATAATAAAATCCACATTGCATGATCTTCTCTTAAATCTACATCAGGAAATTCTATAACGCCTATTTTACTTCTATCATAAATAGAAGTAAGCATTGGTATTGGACAATTATATAAAATTCTATTGTTATCAATTTTATCTATTGCTATAAAATCATCTAGAGCATGATTTAAATCCTCATCAACTCTTTTATAACTTGTATAAACTAAATCTTCATCGTTAGATATCAAATAATTAACTGTAGTTTCTAAAAAATTAGGGAGCCATAAATCATCACTATCAATAAATGTAATAAACCTACCTTTTGCATTATTTAATGCTAAGTTTCTAGCATGTGCAGCTCCTTGATTATCTGATTGAATAAATAATTTTATTCTAGAGTCTTCAAAAGATTTTATTAATTCAACTGATTTATCTACAGAACAATCATCAACTATTATCCACTCCCAATTTGTATAAGTTTGAGCTTTGATTGACAAAAATGTCTCTTTAATATATTTTTCTGAATTATAACAAGGTGTTATAATTGAAACTAAATTTACTTCCATATACCATAAATTGAATCTGAACTTAAAAAAGTTGTATAATCATTAAATTTTAAATTATTTGCTTGTTTTAATTGAAACCAAAATAAAAGAACAACTGTGTAAAAAATAAAACTGTAGTATATAAAAGATTTTTTAAAAGGATTTCCAGAAAAACTGTACAATAACCTTCCAATTGTAAAACCAAGGAATACAGTATAAAATCCTGGTAAACGAATTCCAAAAATACCTTTACCTAAAAAGAAATAAAGTAATACCCCAAAAATAAATAAATTCCTAAAGTAACAATAAATCTTATCTTGCTCAGCATATTTATTATAAATAATGATTGATAGTACGGATATTATTTTAACAAAATCTCCAACAGCAACACCTCCATCTGCACCTAATTGATTTTGATAACTTTCAAATTTATCTTGTCCAATAGGCATGAACTGCATAATAACTTCAATAATTGATGTAAGACCAGTATAGAAACCAACAATAGAAAGTACAACTAACCATCCCATAATTTTTTCATTAAACTTTATAGGTGCAATCCAATAAGCTACTAAAAAAACAACGATTGACTCATGAAATTGATAACCAATAGTAATACAGAGTAAAAACTTCAATAATTTTCTATCAATAATGTATCTAACAGAAAATATTGCAATTGCATTAGCTAATCCTTGTCTTACATGAACATGCTCTTCAAACATAAAGTTTGGCATAGCATAAATAAAAAGTACTAAAAAAACATAACCACCATATTTGTAAAAAGTAGATGATTTTAAATATAACGATACAGAAGCAACTAATAAAGTTAACATCCCATAACCAAATCCTAAGGTTGATACGAGTTTATTTAATCTTAAATACCCTGCTTCCATTCCACTTAAATAACTCCAACGTGGAATTTCACTCCAATCAATATTTTTCATATAATAAAACGTCTCATAATAAGCAATCCAATCAGGACTCATTGCATAAGACAGACCTGCTGTTAAACTCATTAAAATTACTAATGAAAAATATAAAGGTTTACCAAGCTTTCTATTACTAAAAAATTCTAAATAAGAACAAAGAATAAGTGAACCAAATAAAAAATAATAAATAAAACTCATTGGCTAAATTATGTTTAATATATTAATGTCTATTTGAGCTAATAAATAAAATATTTTTTTCTTATTAGGTAATGACATCAGATAATTATTATTAAAACGTTTATAATTAATAATTTCTTTTTTATTAATTGAATTACTAAATAAGAATTCAGACAAAGCAAATAGCATATTTTTTTTCAGTGATTTATCTTTTACATAAGCTACATAAGCTAAATATGAATAATAACCTTGAAAAATTTGAAATCTCTTTAAATCAGTTTTACTATTATTGTATACACTATTTTTAAAATAATTTGAAACCTCATTTACTGCTAAAAACATATCTAATCCTCTTTTAGTATGAGATTTTGTAATCGAATCTTGGCGTTCAAAGTATTTATAAAAAGGTTGATTTATTTTTGATATTACTGTTGAATCTAAAACTAATTTAGGAATCAATTCAATATCTTCAAAGTGTATACCTTTTTTAAATCTATGTTTATTAAATAACGATTTTTTAAATATCTTATTACAAGCAAAACAACTCATTTCTCCAAAAATTGTAAAATCGTCTTTTAATATAATTTTATCTGCCAATTGTGGTGATTGTGGTAAATCCCTGAATTCTTCTCCTTTTTCATTTACTTTTACCAAATCACATAATACAATTTCTGATTGATGCTTTTGACTAAGATTATACATATTCTCCAACATATATTCATCAATATAATCATCAGAATCAATAAAGGCTAAATAATTCCCATTTGAATTATCGATTCCCATATTACGAGCATCACTTAACCCACCATTTTTTTTTATGATAGATATAATTCGATCATCTTTTGAGGTGTATAAATCAATGATATTTTGTGATGAATCTGTAGAACCATCATTAATAACAATTATTTCAATATCTTTTAATGTCTGATTTATAACTGATTCTAAACACTTCGAAAGATATTTTTCTGTATTATATACAGGGATAATAACTGATATTTTAGGATAATTATTCATTATATATTTTGAAGAATCTCTTCGTATTCTTTTATTATTATTTCTTTACTAAAACGAGAGTAAATACTCTGTTCTATTTTTTGTTTATCATGTTTCTGATAAAGAATATCTTTAATCTTATTTGAAAAACCTTTATAATTTTCAATAGGAAAAATTTCTCCATTAATTCCTATTTCTATGATCTCATTAATTCCTCCAGGACAGTTATTCGCTAAACTATATACACCACAAGCTCCAGCTTCTAATAATACATTTGGAAAACCTTCATAACGAGATGAAAGAATAAATAAATCTGAATTGAATAAATATGAAAATGGATTATCTACTTTACCTTTAAAAATAACATTATTTAAACCTAACTGTTTTTTTTGATTTTCTAATTCATCTTTAAGAGCTCCATCTCCCAAAATAGTTAAAAGAATTGATTCATTTTTTAATTCATTCATTACATTTAATAGTAAATCAAATCCTTTTCTTGGAGATAGATTACCAATTGCAACAATTTTTTTATAGCTCTTGTCATATTCAAAATTTAGTTTTTCTATTTTCATCTTATTAATCATATCAAAATCAATAGGATTATTAATTTTAATAATTTTATTTTCAGTAATATTGAAATTTTGAATAAGATCGTTTTTCATATCATCACTTTGGGCAATAATTTGATGAAAATTATTATAAAATTTATAAAAGAATAGAATTTCTTTACGAATTACGTGTTTTGATACAACATTTGTTTCTCGAGTTATAAACTTTGTTTTTGAAAAGAATGGAATTAAAGGAGATAAAAATGAAGATATTTCTCCCCAACCTGTAAAAACAATATCTGGTTTTAATTTTATTATTAATGGAATTATTTTAAAAATTGAATAACGTATTCTTGATACATTCAATTCATAAATTTCTACATCATCTTTCAGATTATTTAAATAAAATCCTTCTTTTTTGAATAAAACTAACTTGGGTTTAAACAATTCTCTATTCAATTCGTTACACAAAGTTGTAATTACTCTTTCAGCTCCGCCTTGATTTAAATCTGGTAATATGAATAAAATTGTTTTCAAAAAATTAATCGATTCTATTATTTATATATCCTTCTGTAGCTCTATCATTAGAAATAATTGTAATAGGGTTTCCCATTACAACCGAATTATCAGGAATATTTTCTGTAACATAGCTGTTAGGTGCAATTAAAACATTATTTCCTACTATAATTGATCCTACTATAACAGCGTTTGTTCCTATCCAAACATTATCTTTTATTATTGGATAACCTTTTGATTTACCTCGATTTGTCTGTCCAATTGTTACACCATGAGCAATATTACAATTTTTCCCAATCACAGCGTTTGGATTAACAACAATCGTGCCCCAATGTCCTAAATTAAAACCTTCTCCTATTTTTGTTTTAGCAGAAATTTGATAACCATACTTTATGGAATATCTTCTCAATAATAATCTATAAAACAATCCTAAAGGATGTTTACTATTGTATTTTTGAGCATTTCTTAAACAATAAATAAATCGGAATCCTGGACTTAAAAAACCTTTTATAAAAGGAAAATTTGTCCAATATCCAAAATTTCTATAGAAATCTTTCTGAATTATTGTTTTCATAGGTTTAATCGTTAAAATATTGCTCTATAGATTTAACAGCATTATCTAATTGGAAAGGTAAGGATTTTGATTTTATTATATCTTTATATTTTACTACTAATTCAGGGTTATCCATAAAATACTTCATTCCATCATATATTGAATCTTCATCATTATTGATTATGTATCCTAACTCTCCATTATTTAACATTTCTCGGACTCCTGAAACATCAGTAGCTATAATTGGTTTTGTTAAAACCATTGCTTCAAACAAAACTGTTGGATATCCTTCATATCGAGAAGAAAGAATATAATAATCTGCCTTTACAAAAAAAGGATAAGGATTTTCTTTGAAACCTATTAGTTTAGCTGATTCATTAATTCTTAAATCATCAACTAATTTTTGAATAGATGGAAAATCATAACCATCTCCAACAATCCAAATTTGATGTTTATATCCATTATCTAATAATCTTTTATGAGCTTTCAATAATCTATCAAATCCTTTTTGCGGAAAAACTGTACCGATTGAAATAAAAGTTGGTTCATTATCTAATTTCTTAATCGTACAAGGCTCTAAAGAAAGTTTTTTAATTTCTTCTACATCAATAGGATTATATATTCTAACAATTTTATTTTTTTGTTCATCAGAATTAGCAATGTTCAAAAATAATTGATTTATTTTTTCAGAAATAACCAAAATTTTATCAAATCTAAAAAATGATTTTAATTTCTCTTCAGTATATTCAGGTATATTAGATAAATCATTGTGTATCCAAATAATTTTTTTTGATGATTTTATTGGTGAATCTAAGATCTCACCTGCTATTCCATGAATTGCAGCGAACTCTATATCGTACTTTGTATTCGGTAAAATATATTTATATAATAATTTTGGAAACCTTTTTAATATAGCTTGATAAGTAACACGAAATGCTTTTTGAGGAATATCTTGCAAACGATTTGTAGTAATCATTTCACCTTTATTCAAATAATAAATATTAATCCAAGATGGGACTTCTTTTAAATATTTACCTGAATATAGATTTAAAAGTAAATCAATTTCATACTTATGTGGCGAAAGGTTTTTAAGAAATGTTACAAGAACTTTTTCTGCACCTCCATGTCGAAGTGATCCAATTCTAATTAATATTTTTTTCTTAGAATTCATTACTTTACAGAATCTTTACGTTTATACAAATAAAAATTTCTTCCTGATGGTTTAAACTTATAGATTTTATCTAAAATAATATTATCTGACTTAGTGACATCCTCTATTTTAAATTCTTTTATTAAATCATAATCATCATATATCTTTTTATCCACCAATTGTCCTTTAAACATTGGTTTATTATCCTCTAAAATATAATCTGGCTTAGCTTTATTAATCAAATTTGAAAAACCTATTCCTATTCCGTTTTTAACAATATTTTCTTCAGTTAGTCTTTTATCAACCAAACCTACATAATCAATTACTTTTAATTTTGAAAAATAAGGTATATAACCTGCAGGTTCTAAAAAGATATATTTTTCTTTATTGGGTTCTATTGAATCTAAGTATAATCCTATTTTTCTTGCATGATTCCATTCTCCATGACCTGTTGCAATAGAATGTACAGCTTGATATAATGTAAATGGTATAAAAATTATAAGAAAATAAACTATAGATAATGTTTTATATTTTTCTGAATCTAAAACAAATAAGATTATAGGAATAAAAAGAGTTATTTGAGGAATCCAATAATACCAATCAAACCAAGAATTTGCAAATGCAAATATTAAGGATTTTAAAGTTCCAAATAAGAATAGAAAAATCAAAACACTTTTTTTTCTATTTTCCCATTTTTTTGATAAATAGATTAAACATAATAATGAAATAGAAAAAAATAAAAGTGTAGAAAAATTATATATCGATATTGGAAACTTTATAATTCCCATGTAGTTAGGACTAAATAACTCAAACTGTTTTAATCTTTCGTGTAAATCAACACTTGGGTAATTATTTTTTTTAGAAGTTATTGTATTATTTACAATTTCTCCAAAATAAAACCAGTTAAATAATATAGTTGTTGATAAAGCTAAAATACCTCCTAACATAAATGTCATATTCCACTTCCTCTGTTGTATAACATCATAAAGAAATAATATACCAAGAAAAATACATGTATCTATTCTAGTCCATAGAATAACAATTGGAAGAATTAAGAAAGCCCATTTTTTTCTGAGTAAAAATCCATATTTAATTAATGCAATATAAAAAAAGAAGAGCATTCCAAACTCCATTCCTAAAATAGATATCTTAATTGCTGGCGGTAAAAAACTAGTAAAAAATATGAATAAAATAATTTTATTCGTTGAATTAAAAAATATTCTAGCTAGCCAATATAATCCTATTGTAAAAAGAATCATATTAAATATTAATAATGGATAAATAAAACTTAATCCTTTAAATATAGATTGAAAAATAACGCCAACAAATACATAAAGATGAGTTGTTGATGCAGAAATTTTTTCCACTCCGTTATAACCATAAATTCCATACTCTATAATATTACGAGCTACTCTCCAAGAAATTAAAGCATCTTCTTGTATATGGTTTGTTAAAAAAAATAAAGACTTAAGTACTATTATAATTATTGAGCCAAAGAGTATTTTTTTTTCATCAATATTATTAGCATTCATCAAAAATAGGTTTAGTGATACAAATATATATAAAAAAAAGATGGTCAGAAAAAGATAATTCTGACCATCCATCTATACATTATAAAATTATTTTTTTATTAATTTATAAGACTTTCCTGTATCTAATGAAAGTATATATACTCCAGTCTTTAATTGAGATACATTTAGCTGTTTATTTACAAATTTACCTTGTAATACTTTATTCCCATTAATAGTAAATATTTTAACTTCTCCTTTTATATCAATATTTGAGTTTAAAACATTTTTAATAGGATTTGGATAAAAACTTAGTGAATTACTATTTTTATCCACATCTGGTATTTTAAGTTCATCATCTCCATCCTCTTGATCTATTGAATCAAAATAATCTTTGGTAAATCTTTGAACATCTTTAGCACAAACAACATTTCTTGCGACACTTGGACTAATTGTATTATTAATATTATAATAATCATCGTAAGCATCTATTCCAAAAACATATCCGCTATACTCATTTGTAACAGTTGCAGACCAAAGACTAGCTGCATATATGAAATCATACATATTTGCTCCTCCTTTACTTTCTATATACCTTCTACTTCCTGTTGCAGGTAAATAACCTATTTTATATGATTGATCATAAAAAGCAAAAGCTTTTACTATTTTGTAACCATCTCGCACATAAATTTTATTTACCTTATAATCAGATAATTTTTCGGAAGCAACAACAGATAAATCACTATTAATTGATATTAAATCAGCTTTCCCCCATGGAGAACCTATAGGATATTTAAATCCATAATCAGGGACTCTCCACCCTTCTGGACAAGGATCATATACAGATTTAACAGCAGCATGTGACCACCTATTATCATTTAATTTTATATTAGAAAGCCAGTCTGCAGATCCTGAATTTGTATTATATAAATAATCAAGTGGATTTTTTATCGAGTATGTTAACATTTCATTTTTAGAAAAATTGTTTTGAAGATTAGGTTTTTGATATCCTAAATTTACATACGCATTATTATCAGCAATTTTTGAATAACTAATAGTATTATTACCAGAATTCTTACCTACATAAATAGGATATTGAGCTTCCCAAGAAACATTATAAAAACCTGGTAAAGCATCTTTTCTTCCCCATTGATATAACATTCCATAAGTTTCAGTTGATATATCATTTACTTGATTAGGCTCATAGGTTTCAACAGCACCTAAAACCCTATTCATAAATTCTGTTTTCATTGGAGGAAAACCTAATTTAGTTTTATAAGCTCTAAAATTAGATTTTGTTGATTTATCAGAATTATATGTAATTGTATTCTCTTCAGGATTAGATTTTGGAACCCAAATATGCCAACTCCAATATATAGGATCATTTGAATTTCCTTTATCTCCTATATGTAGTGATACAATAGCATTACCATACTGATTATCATTTAATTTCAAATTTATTTTATCAGTATTACTATTTCCAGTAACCTCTAAAGATTTTATAAGGTTACTATTTGTTGTCCAATATACATTCGCGGTTTGTTTACCACTAGGAATCATTTGTTGTTCAGTAAGAATTTGATTATAAACAGCATATGCTTTATTCACAGGAATAGAAACTTCTCTATTATCATATAATATATATGAATTAGGATTATTTAAACCTTCTTCATAGTTATTAATATTTGAATAAAAAAAATCTGTATTATAAACTGTTTTAGTACCTGTGTCTTTAGCACATCTTAACGCAAATCCTGAAATTGTAGGACTTTCTTGAGCGGTATTTATAAGGTATGGATTATTTTTTTGATCAGGATCATTTATTATATGAAAATTTCTCCCTTGCACATTACCTTGTAATGTTGCTGACCAAAGATTTAATTCAGCATAATTATCTTGATAAAAAATATCATCATTGTGCTTTTTATACCCTCCTGTTAATGAATAAGTCCCTAAATTATAATTATCAGAACCATTTTTAAATTCAACTCCCATTCTTGGATAAAACTTAGCATTTGGATAACGATTACTTGATTCATTAATTGTTACATTTGGATCTTCATTTTCTATATAATTATATCCAGAACCCCATGGAGAATAATTTGGTTTTGTAGAATTTGCATGAGCAAATGAAGGAACCCTCCAACCTGCAGGACATGGATCATATGCAGATTTTTCTTTCTGTTCAAAAGAAGTTGGAGACGTAAATCCTTCATTATTATCTCCCCATAAATCGTAATTTTGAGTTGCATAACCCTGACTATTAACTTCTTTTTTATTATTAGCATCAGAAGCAAACCATGCCCCAGCATATTCTGTACTGTTAATAAAATACAATGGATTTTGCACAGAGTATTTTATATTATCAGAAATCAAATCATAAGCTCTTGTTTTTACAATCTTTTCTTGAAAATTATAATTATTAATCACTTCATTATCAGATGTGTAATAAGTTAAAAGAGTTTCGTCTGCATATCGCATTCTAGGAAATGGATCCTTTCTACCCCACTGAAACATTAATCCAGCAGCTTTATTCCAGTCGTTACCCATAAAATTATTTGCAATAGCACCTAGATTACGATTCATAAAAGTGTTGACCATTCTACTGTCGGCATTATTAACATAAGTAACTGCATTAATTGTAGGATCATCAGTAATCCATACAAGCCAACTCCAATAAATAGGGTCATTATTATCTCCGTTATCTCCTACATGTAAAGCTATAAGAGCACTCCCTTTTCCTTTAGAAGGATTTACTCCAACTTTTAATTTTGCATCTATCCCTTCACCTTCAATTGATAAGGAATTTATTAATTCAAGTTTCGTTTGCCAAACAACTGATACAGATTGCTTTCCATTTGGAATTGTTTTATTTAAAAAACCTGACGTATCTGCCCATACATCATAGGCTTTTTTAACAGGAATATAAAGTCCTCCATAATTATTATTTTTAGCTAAATCAACATCATAAATATAGCTATTAGGAGCTGTTAAGTCTTCTTTTGAAACCTGATTAAGATTCTCAATAAAAGTAGGTTCAGAATTTTGTGATTGTGCAAAAACAAACATTGTTGTTTTAACACAAAAAAGTAATAAAAGTAATTTTAATTTCATAAAAAAATGAGTTTGGTTATATATCATTTAATTTACGAAATAAAAATCACAACAAGCGTTTTTAATTAATTAATATTAAGAAAAATACCTATAAAAATTTTTACTCGTAATAGAGAACATAGATTCATCTCCTTTAGTATCTCCGTAAGCGATAACTTCATCATAAAGTGATAAATCTATTTCTTTTTCTATTCTATTTTTCTTTTCCAGATAATTACAGTTTGCTGATAAAAATTTACCAGTAAAGTTACCTTTTTGGTCAAAATCTGCAATAGTACAAATCAAACCCATATCATAATAATCTGCAAACGGTTGTAACCAAAAATCAAGAGAAGCAGATACTATAAATTTATCGTTATAATTATTAATTGACTTTATAAATTGATCCGCTTTAGGATAAATTAAAGATTGATGATTATTAATAAAATAGTTATTTGATAATTTATCAATAGCAGTTTTTGAAAATCCTTTTAAAAATTTAGATATGAATTTTTCTTTCACTTTGCCTTTATTTAAAATTTTTAGTTTAGCTAAAACAAATAAAGGAGTAAATAAAAAATAATTGTATGAATATTCTTTTGGAAACGAATAACTCAAAAAATCAAATAATGTATCTTTTTTAGTTAATGTTCCATCAAAATCAAATAGATATAATTTTCGATTCATTACATTTTTAATTTTTTAAAGATAAATTCAGGTATATTACGAATAATCATCATAATACCCCACCACAAGAATGTTACATAAACTATATTTCTTTTCTTCTTGTAAGTTTTATAAATAATTGTAGCAGCCTTCGAAGGATTTGCAGTTAATGGCTTAGGAGTTTCTATATCAGCTGTCATTTGTGTATCCATAAAACCAGGAATGACAGTCATTACATGGATATTTTTATGAAATAAATAATTTCTAAGTCCTTCTAAATATGCTGTAAAACCTGCTTTTGCAGATCCATAGATAAAATTACTTTGTCTACCCCTTTCTCCTGCAACAGATGATAATCCTATAATTGTTCCTGAACCTCTTTCTTCGAATTTTTTAGCAAAATGATTAATTAATACAATCAATTTTGAATAATTTACTTCGACTATTTTTTTTGTATTCCAGTCATCATATAAACCTTCTTCTGTGTTTTTTCCTAAATAACCAGCAGCACAAAATAATAAATCTGAATCTATAGTATTTAACTTAGAAAAATCATTTTCTTTTGTTAAATCAAAATCTATTACTACACATTTTTGTTCAAATTTAGCATAATAATGTTGTGCTAACTTTTCTGTCTTAACTACATTAGATGTAAATAAATAAACAATAGGAAATTTCTCTCCTTCACTTAATATTTTTTCTACAAAGGCAACTGCTACATCTGAATTTGATCCTAATACTATCATTTTTTATTTTAATCTATTGATACGTTCACTTTGCATTGATTCAAATTTATCTGAATCAACATTTTTTAAATAATTAGTTAATGCTGGATTAGACATTGCATCTTTAGTTCTATAAATATGTCCTCCAAATTCCATTACAATTTTATCTAAATCTTTCACTAATTTCTCTAATCCGCTATTCACTTTAAAATCTAAAGCCAAAGTATAACCTTTCATTGGAAAAGAATTGTATGCTTGTGCATTATTATCTCCAAATAATTTTAGAACAACTAAAAAAGATCCATTTCCACTTTTTGCAATTGTTTCTAGAATTTTTCTCATTCCTTCTTTTCCTTTTTCTTTAGGAATTACAAATTGGTATTGAATAAATCCATTTTTACCATAAATTCTATTCCAATTATGAACAGCATCTAAAGGATAAAAAAATGTTTCGTAATCAACATAATTCTTAAGATGCTTTTTACCTTGTTTATTGAAGAATATCCAGTTAAATATTTTAATAGATAATGAATTCAAAACAAAACCAGAAAAGAAAAAAGGAATGTTTAAATTAAGTTTTTTCTTAATTTTTAACGGATTATTTTTAAATTTATCTGGTAATTCATTGATTGTTGCATGTTCTCCTCGTAACATAATTGACTTACCTAGGCTATTCCCTTTTTGCAAACAATCTAACCAAGCTACATTATATGTCCAAGATTCTGAAGACTCAAACAGCTCAAAAATCTCATCAAGATTTTTTGCTTGAATTGCTTCATTTCTTATATATGATGTTTCAATTTTTTTAAGAATAAATTTGGCAGAAAGAATAATTCCTGTTAACCCCATTCCTCCTATTGTTGACCAAAACAAATTTTCATTCTCATTTCTAGAACAGCGAATGATTGATCCATCTTCAATCATTAAGTCAAAATGAATAACATGATCAGAAAAACATCCATCAACATGATGATTTTTACCATGTACATCTGATGAAATTGCACCTCCTACTGTTATAAATTTAGTTCCTGGTGTTACTGATATAAAAAAACCTTCAGGAACAGAAACTTCAATCACCTCATCTAAACGAACTCCAGATTCTACTTCTATTATTCCATTTTCTCTATCAAAAGCAATAAACTTATTCCATTTTGATGTTGATATAATTGTATTTTGTAAAGATGCATCACCATAACAACGACCATTTCCTCTCGCAATTATATCTTTGTTTGACAAAACTGCCTCTTGAAACTCTAATAATGTTGTTGGTGATATTACATTTGCTTTTATTGTAGGATACAATCCCCAATTAGCTACCGATGTAAGTTTTTTATTATTCATTATTTATAGTAGATTAGTAATACATAACTTATTCCCCAAAAAAATATTAAAATTTGTAAAAAAACATCTTTAAAAATTAATTTTGTTGGTGATTCAGTTCTCATATAAACAAACGTTTGTTGCATATAACGAAGTACAGCAGTAAAAACAAAAATAAATGTATATATTATATAATGATGAAATTTTGATTGTGTTTCTGGTGATAAAATAAACATTAAATAGCACATAACAGCTACTGTACAAGTAACTGATAAAGCTGAGTTAAGAAAATTTAAATTATAACCATCAAGAGATTTTCTTGTTACTCCTTCTAATTCTGCATTTGCTAATTCTCCTCTCCTTTTACCTAATGCTAATATTAATGCTAAATCAAAGACTAATAATATTGTCCAATCTGTTATAATAATACCAGTCATATAACCTCCTACTAATACTCTTAATAGAAAACCAAATGCAATAATCATTACATCTAAAATTGCTATTTGTTTTAATTTGAAAGAATAAGCTATATTCATAAAAAAATAGATTGCAACAAGCATTCCTACTTTTATCGTGGCAAGAAAAAAGCATAAAATAATACTAATTATAAGTAAAAGTGTAAATAATATTAAAGCATTATTTTTGGGGATTATACCACTTGCTAAAGGTCTATTCCTTTTTTCTGGATGTTTTTTATCTTTTTCTATATCAACGTAATCATTAATAATATAGATACTACTTGCTATAAAAGAAAAAATTAAAAACCCTATAAAAGATTGTTTTAATAAATTAAATTCAAATAATTTCCCTGAAAAAAATAAAGGAAGAAATACAAACATATTTTTCACCCATTGGTGAACTCTCATAAGTTTTAGATAGTTGATCATTTAGATTTATAATCTGATTTAGTTAGTTTTAATTAACAAAAATACAAATATCAGTTTAAATACTATTTAATAATAAAAGAAAAAACTCTTGAAAAATTATTAATTTTGTAAAAATTTAAATTGTGTTTAAAATAGGAACTAAAGTAAAAGTTATTGATGATAATATCTCTGGAATTATTTCTAAAATAAAAGGAGATAATATTTACTTTTATGATGAATTTGGTTTTGAATATGAATATAACGCAAACGAAATCATTAAAGATATTGATATTGACTACGAAGAATATCGTGATGAAGAAATAAAAGAATTTTCTAAACCTAAATTCAAGACTTTTAGAAAGTCTCATCGTCATCCTTATTTAACGAGAGAAATCGATTTGCATATAGAAAATTTAGTCGATAATTGGCGAGATTTAGACAATGCAGAAATTATACAAACACAAGTGGATGTTGCAAGAAATGAAGTTGAACGTGCAATGTTCGAAAGCCAAATAAGACTAATTATTATCCATGGATATGGAAAAGGTATTCTGAAAAAAGAAATTACTGAATTATTATATAGATATACAAATATCGAATTCTATGACGCCTCTTTTAAAGAATATCATGGAGACGCCATAGAAGTTAAATTCATTTAATTATTGATTAATCCACTTCATTAAATCAAAATAATTTTGTGGAATAATACCATGACCACTTTGATATTCATGATATTCAAAGTGTATTCCTAGAAGTTTTATCAATTCCTCTCCTTTTCTACCTAAATCTATTGGTAAAACAACATCTTCTGTTCCATGAGAAATGAAGAAGTTTAAATATGAAAAATCTTTAGATCTATCAATATCTCCTATAATTTTATGTTCTGGATATCCACTAAGAATTGCTACATTTTTTATTTTTTCAGGATGATTTAATGCAATTGCATAACTTAAAATAGCTCCTTGACTAAACCCCATTAATGTTACATGATTTGAATCTAAGTTTTCTTGAACAAGTATTTCATCTATAAATCTTAATAACTTATTTTTAGATTTAACTGCTTGCTCTTCATCCATCCACTTTTCATTATTCATAAAACTAATATCATACCAAGCATATCCTCCGTACGGAATATCATTAACTCCACGTACACTTACTACATGAGCATTTTTTGGTAAATCATCAGCAAAAGAAAATAAATCTTCTTCGTGGCTACCATAACCATGAATCAAAACTATTAATGGATTATTCTCTGTTTTTACTTCTGGCTTTCTTTCTATATATTTTATTCCTTCTAATTCTTTCATTTTATATTTTTATCAAAAATATTAATTAATATTATTTTTAATCAGATTTGTATATAAAATAAAAACAGTAGTAAATAAAATAATCATCTACTACTGTAATACTTCAAAATATATTTATTTAAAATTTACTCAATTTCACAAATCTTATATAACCTTTACCTTCTATTCTTTCTGTCATTTCAGGAACATTCAAAGGAATTTCAACTTCTGAAGAATAATAATTTTTATTTTCTACTGCAGATTCAAACCTTATTTTATATCCTTTATTTAATAAAGAATCATCTAAAGAAATAGTTATAAGAGTTCTCTTACCACCAGAAATAGAAGCTCCTGTAATTCCATTAAAATTATTTTTTTGTGATTTTATAGCTTTATCCCAATTTTTTAAAGTATTGTACCATTTTTTATCCGAACCAAAAATATGAAGTGTCTTTTCATAATTTCCTTTTGGATTAATTAATGAAACAACAACATAAGCAGCTTCACCTTGATAGTTTGTTATTTGCATTAAACATTTGTATTTATTTATTTGAGCAAAAGAAAATAATGACAGTAAACAAAAAGAAATTAATATGAGTTTATTTATTAATAATTTCATAAAACTTTATTTTAAAAACTCTATTGAAATTTTATTTTTAGATAATTCTTCATTATCCTTAGCAAGATCATAAGCTGTTTCATCAAGATCTGTTCTAAATTCTTTACTTGCTCCCAATGAAATTAAATATTTCATTATTTCATCATTCTTAGCAATCAATGCAGCTTTTTGTAAAGCTGTAAACCCTTCATTATTTTTAGCATTAATATCTACATTTATACCTTTTAATTTTTTCAATAAATCAAGACTATTTTTTTCAACAGCTAGGTGATAAATTGTATTACCATCATAAAATGATTTAGAGAAATCAATTCCATTTTTTTGTAGAGCTTCTAATTTTAATTTAAAATCATCTTTTTGTTCTTTTTGAGGTAATCTTCCAAAATTTCTTGGTTCACGAAAAGATTCTATTAATACATATGCTAGACTTTTATTTTCTTTATCTTTTAAATTAACATCAGCACCATTCTTAATTAAAAATTCTACAATTTCTCCTGTTGAATTTTTAACAGCATTATTAATTGGTGAATTTCCATCCTTATTAACCTTATTAATGTTTTTATTAAAAGGATATAATAGTTCTACAACTACTAGACTTCTTCCATTTGTAGAATTCATAAAAGGTGAATTTCCATCTTTATCTATAAGTTTAGCATCAACTCCTTTTGAAATTAAATATTGAACTACTTCATCTTGATTTTGCTTTTTTGTAACAAGATGTAATAAATTTTGTCCTTTTTCATCTACAATTTTAGGATTTAACTTTAATTCATCAATTAAATATTTATAAATATCAATTTTATTAGCACTTCTATAAGTTCCTTGTGCTGCTGCAATTAGTGCTTCTGGTTGAGGATTTACTCCTTTTGATATTAAATATTTTATAATGTCTACATTTCCTATTTTTGCAGCATGATAAATTACATTGTGTCCAAAGCTATCAACACTCTGTATTGATATACCTTTTGATGTTAAATAATTTGTTATACGTAAATCTTTATCATAACCTATAGATAATAATAATATATTAGCTCCTTCTTTATTTTCATACTTTTTATTCAGATCCAATCCATTTTTATACAATAAATCTATCATTTCAGGAGATAATGAACCATTAAATCCTCCAAAAGTAACCGGCGTATGTCCATTAGCATCTATAAAATTAATATCTGATCCTTTATCAATAAGATATTGGGTTGCAGATAAATTATTTTTTGTAACTGTACTATGAAGATAAATTCTTCCTTCATGTATTGTTCTAGCAAAATTTACATCTGGTTGATCTGCTAAAAACTTAATCACATTAATATTTGCATCATTACTAATAGCTAAAAATAATGGATCATCAGAACCTTGAATAGTTTTAAAATCAAATCCTTTTATTTCTCTTTTTACTTCTTCTAAATTAGGCTTTGTTGCCCAAAAATTCTTATCTAAAATTTTATGTTGGGCATTAATATTAATAACACTAAATACAAATGCTATTGCTAAGATTATTTTTTTCATAATTTAATTAATATTCAAATACTCCTAATCCTAATACTCCTCCTGCTTCTATAACAAGTCCAGCTTTTGCAGTTGCTGTAGTTGGGTCTATAACATAAACTGTTGGGCTTGCATTTGTAGTTGTAACAGGGAAATAAACTTTTCCATTGTATGCTATTGGCCAACCTGTTTCTGTAATATTCTCTTTTGAAGGGAAACCAGTTTTTATCCATTGGAATGTTTTATTCGCTGCATTAACTATTGCATACTGTGTTGCTGTTGTCATATTACCATACTCAACATCATTATAAAACTCTAACAAGAAATAATCTCCTCCCGCATGCCAAACTTTACGAAATCTATATCCTCCTGACTTTTCTTCAATATTAAAATAATAACTATTATCAAACGATGCAGCATCTTTATTTATACGCAATGCTCCTGCAGGTTTTGTTGTCGACGTTTCATATGATCCTGAAAACACATAAGTATTTCCTTTATCATCATTTGCCATTTGAGAATATCGAGCTGACCTCCATCGTCCAGTTGAATAACTTATGCGGTTGTCCTTATAAACTCTTTTCAAACTAAAATTAGCATCAAATGATGCAACCCAAACACTATCCACATTTTCAGCTTCTTTCGTATAGGCAGATAACCATTCTCCATTTCCTCTATCTACAATTCCAGCAAAAGTTGGAGTTACAGTTCCATTTCCTAATTGTTGAGTAGATTCAAACTCTTTTGAAGAAACAACTCCTGATGTTTGATCAACAAAATAGAAAGCTGCACCTTGATTTCCACTAGAAAGTGTTGCCGTACGACCAGCAACTATGGAGTTCTGAAAAATACCTACAGTATTATATCCACTTGTTAATTGAAATTCATTAGATAATTTCGTTAAATTATGACTATCATCCAATTTAAATGAAATTCCTATACCAGGATTTCCTTGTCTATATGCAAGAGCCGTAATTGCATTATTTGTTCCACTTACTAAATGAGTAAAACTATTTACTACTTCTATTCCTGTTCCTTTTATTGTAGTAGAACCAGATTCTAAATCATCTGCTGTTAAAAAATATGTTGCCCCATCTTGCGTTGCTGCAATAAAAAACTTTTTATCACTTTCAGTTGTTGGTGTTTCTGTTTCAATATTAGAGTTATCATCACTACTACAACTTATATTTATAAAACTTAAAAATAATATTGCTGCAATTGCAGAAACTTTTAGAGATATTAAAGATTTTTTCATTTTGATTATTGTTAATTATTATGATTAAATTATTTTCTACGATTAAAAAAGTATCTAAATTTCATAAAGAAACTTCTACCTGGCTTCTGTAAACTGAAATTGTCAAATAACAAAGCGTTATTTATATTTTTAGCCTCAAAAGTGAAATTATATCGACCATTTTGTAATGAATATGTTACACTTGCATCATTCCACATTTGTTCTGGTAATTTATTTTTTGAACCAGCATAACCTAAACTTTCAAATTGTTGATAGAATTCTCCTACATAGTTAAAAGTATAACCAATAGAAAGTGTGTTTCCTTTTTTCCACAAGTCATGGAAGTAATATGCTGCATCTGCATTCCCAAAGAAATAAGGAATATTAGGCATACGATCATTGTATGTTGCAGATGGTTGAGTTGTATTTACTTTTTCGTATTTTTCTTTATTTCTTAAATTTTGATAAGTTACATTACCTCCAATAGTAAAGTTATTCTTATAATAATATCTTATCTCAGCATCAATTCCTATATTCGTTACTTTACCAAAATTTACACTTCCCCCAGAACCATATCTAGCATCAATTACTCTACGAATAAAATTCTTTGTATCCCTATAGTAACCATTAACGTCTATATATACAGAACTATTTTCATTAAATGATTTATTCCAAATAGCACCTAAGTTATAATTTAAAGACTCTTCTGCTTGCAGTGTCACATTTCCTGATTCTAATACCTCATCTCCAAATAATTCTTGATCAGTTGGCAATCTATAAGCCTTTTCAATAGAAGCTTTGAACTGTAAATCCTCAAAATTATATGTAGTTGCAAAACCATAACCTGTTGTACTAAAAGAACGATTTTGCCTTTCTAAAGTTTCCCTGTTTGTTTGGGTTGAGATATTTACAGGTCCAGTAACATGAACATTATACTGTTTCAAAAAAAGGTTTGATATCCATTTTTTATTTGGTTGATAACGATAAGATATTCCTAAAACATTTTTTAAATTCGTTCTTTTTACTGTATCTAAAACAGTTCCTGGTTCAGCTACAGCTGCTGCATCATCATTTTTTCTTTTATAAGTGGAGATTAAGTCATTAATACTTATTGAGTGATATTTATTAATTTGATAACCTATATTTAAACTACTAGAAAGATTTTTATTTTGATACTTTGCTAAAGTATTTTGACCATATTCTCCCTTTGTATTAGATGTTATATACTCGCCATACCAATTATACTGTCTATTTATTGTATCATAATTTCTACCTTCTGTTTCATTATAATTTGCATTGAATCTTAAATTAAGTCCTTTGGTAAATAAATTCTTTTTTTCATAGGAAATTGAATATAAATAAGATGTTGATTTTGTATTTTTTTCTCCGAAAACAATACTCATTAAATTAGTATGTTGAATCTCTTTATAATCTTGTCCATATGTAAAACCAAATAATAACTGATCTGCCCATGATTTTTTAACAAATCCTGTTTTTAAACTAATTGCTTCATTATGGTAAGCATCATTAAACCTTTTTACCCAATGCAATTCATCTGGACGATTCCCTGTTTGTAAATTTAAAACTGTTGTTTTCACCTTATAATCATTATCAGAATATGCCTGATTTGCATTTGCTCTAATAGTAAATCCTGATTTCGTTGTATGATTAAAACTAATATTTGTCTTATGTGTATTAAATGAGCCATAGGCATAAGAAGCATCAACGGATGTATTTCTATTCTGATTCGTTACAATATTAATAACTCCTCCTAAGGCATCTGTTCCAAATTCAATAGGAACAACTCCTTTGTAAACTTCTATTCGATCAGCAATACCTACAGGAATATTATTTAATTGAAATGCGGAACCAAAACCTTGCATTGGTACACCATCCATAAATAATTTCACATGATTTCCTGTAAAACCATTTAATGAAATAGACATATCTGATCCTACACCTCCACTTTCTCTAACTTTAACTCCTGAGGCCTTATCAAGTAATTGTGCTAAATCTTGTGTAGAATTATAGGCAGCTTTTGCATCAAGAGCTACAACATTAAATGGAGATTCTTTAATTTGTTGTATTGCAGATTTTCTATTTACTATTACTTCATCTAAATTATATGATTCTGATTCTAATTTTACATTAAGCCTTTTAGACTCTCCTTTTTTTACATTTACAATAATTTGTTTATCCTGATATCCTTTTGCTTTGAATACTAATTTGTATTTACCATCATTTAATTTTAAGTGATAAAAACCTTTTTCATCTGTTTTTGATAAATTTTCTTTATTATCAGATGTAAATACAACTGCCCCTTCTAAAGAATTTTCATTTGTAGAAACAATTCCGTAAATTTGACTTGTTCCTTGTGCCAATCCCCAAAATGGCAACAGTATCAAGCTCAAAAAGAGTAATTTTATATTCATTATCTATTTTTATTTAGACTTGTTTAACATAATTTCGCAACAAAACTAAGTCAAATAAAAAGCTAGAAATTGTAAATTCTGGATTAATAATAGCATAATCAAGATTATGAATGTAAAGTATAAACTGAGTGAAGCAAATGAGATAATTATTGATAGAAAAATAAATTCTTCTCTTGATATAAACTCTGAAATTCAAAAAAAGAAAATAAACATAAGTAACGAATTTATTAAAGGAAAATCTTTAGTACATTATAGTAGTGGATTTTGTATTATTTATAATAACTATGAAATCCTAAAACCAATTCATGAATTTTATAGTATAGATAAAGAGCATATTCAAATATCTATTGCTGTAACAAGTGGTTCTCAAATAAAACTTGAATCATTATTAAAGAGTATTCCAGAAGGAATATTACAAATTGTTTATAGAGAAAGAAAAGAAACTACTGTATTTTTAAAACCTAATGCTTCATTTAGTTATATTAGATTTTTCTTTTCAAAAGAATACTTTTTAGCATTAATAAAAAATGAATATTTTAAAGATAAAGATTTCTTATATGAAAATGTAAAAAATGGATTATCAGTTAATTTTGGCACAATAGTAATCCCATTACAATTTAATTTACTCAAAATTATCTATGAAATACAAGAAAACACATATAAAGGTAAAAATGAACATTTTTACCTTCAGAATAAATTTAAAGAATTACTTTTATTACTACACTTCTCGTCATTAGAAAGTAATGACATACATAATAGCGATCGACAAAAAATTTTACAAGCTAAAGAATATCTTGATAAAAATTACAATAAAATAACAAGTATAAAAGAACTATCTAAAATTGTATTTC
This sequence comes from Flavobacteriales bacterium UBA7612, assembly GCA_002484335.1. Classification (GTDB taxonomy): domain Bacteria; phylum Bacteroidota; class Bacteroidia; order Flavobacteriales; family Weeksellaceae; genus Empedobacter. Next base: position 76,834 of record DLJQ01000002.1, on the reverse strand, counting down.
TAAATGAATTCAAATTAAAAAAAGGATTTAAAGAGTTTGTTGGAAAAAGTATACATAATTATGAAATAAGCTTAAAAATGAAAATGTCATTAATTATTCTCGAAAATAAAAAATCTGTAAATGAGACTTCTTTTATATTAGGCTATAGAAATCCATCTCATTTCATCAATACATTTAAAAAATATTATGGTTATACTCCACGTAAATTTTTAAATAACAAAACAATAGATTAAAACCCTTCAAAAACTCCTAACCCAAAAAGAGCAAAATCGTATTTAACAGGATCATTAGCATCCATTTTTCTTAATTGAGTATCTAGTTCTAGTAATGCTTTTGCATCATTCTGTTTTCTAGTAAGAATTCCTAATTTACGAGCTACATTTCCTGAATGCACATCCAAAGGACAAGAAAGTATTGATGTTGGTATAGATTTCCAAATCCCAAAATCTACTCCTTGCTTATCATTTCTAACCATCCATCGTAAAAACATGTTGATACGTTTTGCTGCTGAATTATTAAGAGGATCCGAAACATGTTTCTTTGTTCTATCCAAATGTTCAACTTCAAAAAAAACTTGTTTAAATGCCGAAATAGAACCTTGCATAGAATCCTTTGTTTGATTTTTATTAAAAATACTTTCTAAACCATTATGATTTTCGTAAATATTTCTTAGTGATTTTACAAAAAGTTTCAAATCATCACTATTAAATGTTCTATGCACAAAACCATCCAATTTATCCAAATCATTATCATTAAAACTTCGAATAAAATCATAGGGTGAATCTCCCAATAATTTCATCATTTTATTTGAATTATTGATAATCATTTTTCTATTTCCCCAAGCGATAGTAGAAACTAAAAAAGCAGAAATTTCTATATCTTCTTTCAAAGAATAACGATGCGGAATCTGTATTGGGTCAGAATCTATAAAATCTGTTGTATTATATTGCAAATACTTTTCATCTAAAAATGATTTTAACTCCTGTTTATTCATTACATTTCTGTTTGAAATAACCCATCGGCCATTACCAATTTTCTATCAGTCATATTTGCCAATTCCTCATTGTGTGTCACAATGACAAAAGTTTGTCCAAATTCATCTCTTAGTTTGAAAAACAATTCATGTAATTCTTCAGCATTTTTAGAATCTAAATTCCCAGAAGGTTCATCAGCAAAAACAATTTTTGGTTGATTTATTAAAGCTCGTGCAACAGCCACGCGTTGTTGTTCACCTCCAGAAAGCTGATTTGGTTTATGAGTCAATCGATTAGAAAGTCCTAAATATGACATCAATTCCTTTGCTCTATTTTCAGCCTCAGACTTTTTTGTTTTCTTTATAAAAGCAGGAATACAAATATTTTCTAACGCATTAAACTCTGGTAATAATTGGTGAAACTGAAAAATAAAACCTATATTTTCATTTCTAAATTTAGACAATTCAGCATCTTTCATCTTTGTTATGTCCTGTCCAGCAATATTAATTGTTGTATTATATCTTTTTGGCTCTGTACTTTTTTCTAAAGTTCCCAAAATCTGAAGTAATGTAGTTTTACCTGCTCCAGAAGCTCCTACAATAGAAACAATTTCTTTTTCTGAAATGGTAAGTGATACGTTTTTTAACACTTCCAAATCATCAAATTTTTTTACAATATTTTCTGCCTTTATCATAAGGTAAAGATACAATATTCATTCAAATTTTTATTTTTTATACTAATTATCTATTCATTTCTTAATTCATCGAAAATTTTCCTTTATTCATCTTTATAGTATTTTTTTTAGCATCTAGTTTTACAAAATAAATTTATTTTAATTAATTCTAAATAAAATTAACACATGTTGAAAAATAAAATTTTCTTGTCTACAATAACAACAATGGCATTATCTTTTGTTTATGCTCAAGAAAAAAATGATTCCATTGCAAAAATAGAAATTGATGAAGTTGTAGTCACAGGAAGTGGTTATCGTCAAAATGTAAAAGATGCTCCTGCTACTATCTCTGTTATTCCACAATCTGAAATAAAGAAAAGAGCTTATCGTGATATTACAGATGTACTGCAAGATATTCCTGGCGTATTCATCACCGGAGGAGGCGGATCTAGTGATATATCTATTAGAGGAGCTGATGCTGGCTATACACTAATCTTAATTGATGGTAAGAGAGCAAATACAAGAGCAATTCGTCCAAATTCTGATGGACCAGGACTAGAACAAGGTCTGATGCCTCCTATAGAAGCTATCGAAAGAATAGAAGTCGTAAAAGGTCCTATGTCTACATTATATGGTTCTGATGCAATGGGAGGTGTAATAAATATAATTACCAAAAAAACTTCTGATATAGAATGGAGAGGTTCATTGGCTACAGACGCTATGATAACAACTAATTCTGATGCAGGAAATACTTATCAAGTTAATGCTAATGCTTCTGGTTCATTAATAAAAAATATATTAGGTCTAAAAATAAACGGATTATACTCTCATCGTGATGAAGATAAAATTGTTGGTGGTTTTCCAGAAAGAGCAATTAAAAGTATTGGTGGGCAGTTAAGCTATAACCCTAACGAAAATAATACTATTACTGCTGATTTTAATTACAATAGACAAGAAAGATATTCAAGAATAGGAAAATCACTCGCAGCTGGAGGACGTAGTTCAACTAGTTTTGATAATTATGATCGTATAAACTATGCATTAGGTCATCAAGGAAAATATGGGAGATTAAGATTAAATAATACTTTACAGCATGACAAAAGTGATAACTTCTCTCGTGGAATGAAATATAAAACAACAATTCTGAATTCTATTAATACCTATGATTTTAATAAACATGTTCTTTCTTTTGGTGGTGAGTTTAGAAATGAAAAATTAAATGATCCAGAAAATCAATTCGAAAATAATGGTATCATACTAAATGAAATTAAACGTTACCAATGGGCTTTATTTGCTGAAATGAATTGGAAAATATTAAAAAAATTGAACTTTGTTACTGGTATACGATATGATAATAACGAAAATTATGGTTCTCATATAGCACCTAGAGGATATTTAATATATTCTATTAATAATAATTTTACCTTAAAAGGAGGTGTAGCTAGTGGATATAAAGCTCCATCATTAAGGCAATCAACAGACAATTGGGGGTCTATAACAGGAGGTGCCAATGCTCCTATTCCTGGTGTAATACTTGGAGATTCAAATTTAAAACCTGAAAAAAGTTTCAATCAAGAGTTAACTATAATGTTTGAGGACAACAAAAAAGTTATAAGTGCGAGTATCACAGGTTATCATACAAATTTTGATGATAAAATTACAGAAGTAAGAGTTTGTGACAACTGTCAATATAATGGCGTTGACTATCTTTTTGTTTCTAGACAAACAAATGTTGATAAATCAGTAATTAGAGGTTTAGAAAGTAATCTTGCTATTAGATTATCTAATGATATCAATTTAAAAACTAATTATACTTTTACAGAATCTGAAGTAAGAACAGGTAACTTAAAAGGTAAATCTTTATCTCGTTTACCTAAACATATGGCAAATGCTATTTTAGAATGGAAAGTAATAAAAGAATTAGACTTATGGTCTAGATATAATTTTAGAAGTAAGTCACTTCCGGGAATATCAAGAGGTAATGCAGCTACAACAACTATATCAGACTATTCGTTATTTGATTTAGGAGGAGTTTATCGCTTTACCAAAAACTTTCAGTTTAACTTAGGTGTTTATAATATTTTTAATAGACAAGTATACAACAGTACAGGAGCAACAGAATTCCGTATTGATGGTACAAGATACCAAATTGGAGCTACGTTTAGATTTTAACAAAAAAAACAATAAAAGGCTATTTCTATTATGAAACAGCCTTTTATTAAAAAAATTATTTTTTTAATATTTTACCTGGTGTATATCCATAATATTTCTTAAAAGCGGCAGTAAAATTTGTTGCATCATTATACCCCATTAAAAAAGCTACCTCATTTACATTTAATTCTTCATTCAATAATAGCTCTTTAGATTTATACATTCTCTTTTTTACTGTATAAGAATATATTGTAGTATTATACAATTCTTTAAATCCTTTTTTTAAATGGTAATCATTAATTCCTACTAATTGTGCTAAATTCATAATAGATAAAGGCGTTGATAAATTGTCATCAATTATATTTTTTACTTCAATAATCTTATTTTGTAAATTAGCTGATAGAGCCGATTTCGTTCTATCAATCAAATTATTATATTGTTCTATTTGTAAAAAAAATAATTCATAAATACAATTTTCTATATGTAGTCTCCTTAATCCTTCTGTTTGTTTATTCTTTATAATTTCATCTAACAAAACATACATACGGGGTGTTATAACTAAATCCTTATCAAAAAGAAATACATTATTTTCTTTATCTATTGCTTTTAAAAATTTGTTATAAATATTAGATTGTAAATATTTTAGTATATTATCTGGATAAACTGTAATTGTTACCACTTTTTGGTTTTTGCCAGATTGCCAGATATTTTGATAACCAGATTGATTATAAAAAATATTATGATGAAAATTATTTATTTCTAAGGCTCCATTTATTCCATCAAAATAAAACGTAGAACTTGTTGAAATAAAAAACATCATTTCAATGACAGGCTTATCTACATGAATATAAAAATCAATTTCTCTCAAAGAATCAATTTCAATTTCAGAAATACATATATCAGAAAGGGATATAATTAAATTTTCATCCTTTACTCCATCAGCAAAATTAGTCCTTTTTGTTTCTTCTACATCTAAAAAAGAGAGTTCCCTTGTATATCCATTAATTACTGATATCCCTTCTGGTGAAACACTTTCTATTTTTATTTTCATTTTTCATTTTTTTCATCGAAACTATTCCGTCTTTCATCTATCAACAAACCAATAGAAAAAATAGTTTTGTCTTTACAAATTTAATTTATTCTAAATAAAAAGATTTGATTTTAATTTAATTAGAAAAATAAACTATTTTGTTTAAACTAGTAATTACAATATTTTTATTATTTATTATTTCATTCATATCTCTGTTCATTGGTTCTAAAGATATTTCTTTAGTAAATATTATAAAAAAAGAGCCTCTTGAAATGATGGTATTTTTTGTCAGTAGAATACCTAGAACTTTATCAATCATACTTTCTGGCATAGGGTTAAGTATTGCAGGACTTATAATGCAACAAATTACACAAAACAGATTTGTCTCTCCAACTACTGCAGGTACATTAGAGGGAACGAAGCTAGGTTTATTAATTGGACTAATACTAATTCCATCTTCGAGTTTATTTGTAAAATCTATTTTTGCTTTTATTTTTAGTCTATTAACTACAATTATATTTTTAAAAACAATAAAACACATTAAAATAAAAAATATTGTTTTTGTTCCATTAATAGGATTAATGTTTGGTGGAATTATTAATTCTATTTCAACGTTTTTTGCTATAAATTTTAATATTGTTCAAAGTATGAATACTTGGATGATGGGAGATTTCTCTGGAATACTAGAAGGTCAATATGAAATTATCTATCTAACTATTCCTCCTCTAATAATAACCTATCTATACGCCAATAGATTTACCGCTGCAGGAATGGGAGAAGACTTTGCAAAAAACATTGGATTAAATTATCAAACAGTACTAATAATCGGAATGATTTTAATTTCTATCACTGTTTCGGTCATTACTGTAACTATTGGAGCTATATCTTTTGTTGGTTTAGTTGTTCCAAATATTGTTAGTTTAATTTATGGTGATAACACAAAAAAAACTTTACCACTTATTGCATTATTTGGAGCTTTACTCTTATTGATATGTGACATTATTGGAAGAATTATAATTTTTCCTTTTGAAATTCCAATTGGATTAATGGCTGGCTGCATTGGAGGACTATTATTTTTAATTTTACTAATCAGAAAAAGATGACATTATATTCAAAAAAAATAATAGGTCTTTTAGTTATTGCACTTATATCTATTCTACTATATTTATTATTTGGATTAGGTAACAATTGGCATTTTTCAATTGAGTTAAGATTTTATAAACTTGTTGCTATAACTATTGTTTCATGTTGTATTGGTTTCTCTTCTATTAGTTTCCAAACTATCACAAATAATAAAATACTTACACCTTCTATCATGGGATTTGAAGCTGTTTATCTATTACTACAAAGTATACTCGTTTTTATATTTAGTGATAAAACTTTCAAAGTAATAAATAGCTTTCAAAATTTTTGTGTATCTATTCTTATTATGATAGGTTTTTCTATACTTATATATAGTTTAATATATAAAAAAATTAAAAGTAATTTATATTTACTTGTTTTAGTTGGTTTAGTTTTCGGAATGATTATGGATTCTTTTAGTTCTTTTATTCAGTTACTTATAGACCCTAATGATTTTTTTATTCTACAAGGAAAAATGTTTGCATCATTCAATAAAATAAATAAAGAAATATTATGGTATACAATTCTAATTATCATTCCAACATTTTTTATAGGTTTCCGATTAAACAAAAAACTCGACATTATTTCCTTAGAAAAAGAAAATGCAATTAGTCTTGGGGTAAATTATAATAAAATAATTCGTTTTGTATTAATTATTATAGCTGTTCTTGTATCACTTTCAACTGCACTAATAGGTCCTATAGGTTTTTTAGGACTATTGACAGCTAACTTGTCTTATGTTTTTATGAAAACATATAGACACAAACTATTACTAATAACATGTTGTTTAATTTCTTTTGTCACAATTGTAATTGGACAATTTGTAATGGAACATTTTTTAAATCTAAATACACCATTATCTACAATAATAAATTTTATTGGAGGAATTTATTTCATGGTGTTAGTTCTTAAATCAAAAAAGTTATGATAGAAGTAAAAGATATTTTTAAAAATTTTGGAAAAAAAATCATTTTAAATGGAATTGATTTAAAAATTCCTGAAAATAAAATCACAGCTCTTATAGGAAGTAATGGAGCTGGAAAGAGTACTTTATTATCAATAATCAGTCGATTACTAAAACAAGATAAAGGTTCTGTAATTGTTAACAATAAAAATATAAATGATTATAAGAACAAAATAATAGCACAAAAGTTATCTATTTTAAAACAGTTTAATAATATTGCCATTAGAATAACTGTAAGAGAACTTATTACTTTTGGTCGGTTTCCATATTCTGAGAACAAACTAACACAAGAAGACCATAAAAAAATTGAAGATGCTATTCATTTTCTTGATTTACATGACATCTCTGATTCTTATCTTGATGAATTGAGTGGTGGTCAAAAACAAAGAGCATACTTAGGAATGGTTGTGGCACAGGATACACAATATATTTTATTAGATGAACCTCTAAATAATCTAGATATGAAGCATTCTGTACAAATGATGAAGGTTCTAAGAAAATTAACTGATGAATTAGGAAAAACAATCATTATTGTACTACATGACATCAACTTTGCTTCTGGATATGCTGACTATATCGTTGCTTTAAAAAATGGTAAAATCAAATATTTTGATGAAACAAATAATGTTATCGATGAAAAAATTCTTTCTGACATTTTTGAAATTCCATTTTGTATCTCTATTACCAACAACAAAAAATTATGTAACTATTATAATATCTATTAAAATGAAAAAAATATCATTGTTAATTGCAGCATCGGTTGTAATATTATTTACTTCATGTAAAAATGAACAAAAAGAACAAACAATTTCTGAAAAAGAAACTGTAACAATTGTACATGGATTAGATAGTGTCGTTGTTCCTAAAAATCCACAACGTGTGATTGTATTAGACTATAGTGAATTAGAAGACCTTGATTATATTGGAGCTAATGTTATTGGAATTCCTAAATCTGGTTTACCTACACATCTAAAAAAATATGGAGAAGATTCTTCTATAGAAGATGTTGGAAATATTGTAGAAGTTAATATCGAAAAAATTAATGAACTACAACCAGATTTAATAATTATTGGTGGCCGTCTACAAGACTCATATACACAGCTTTCTAAAATTGCCCCGACTATACTAACGGAATGGGATACAAAAAATCAATTAGGAGCTTTAAAGAAGAACTTAGACAATTTAGGTGAAATTTTTAATAAAAAAGATGAATTCAACAAAGCATATAATGAAATTATAGCAAAAGGTGAAAAAATAAAAAATGAAGCAGAAAAAACAAATAAAAAAGCATTAATTGTATTACATAATAAAGGAAAAATGAGTGCATATGGGAGTGGCTCAAGGTTTGGATTAATTCATGATATTTTGGGCGTAAAAGAAGCTGCTACCAACCTAGGGGAACATCTTCATGGTTCTAGTGTTTCTAATGAGTTTGTAATGGATAAAAATCCTGATATTTTATTTGTCATCGACAGAAGTGATGCTATTGGAGACAAAGGATTAAACAAAGATGAATTCGAAAATCCATTAATTAAAAACACTAATGCCTATAAAAATAATAAAATAATTTATTTAAACTCCTCTATCTGGTACTTGTCTGGTGGTGGTATAAGTTCTATAAACATGATGATGGACGAGATAGAAAATGCTATAAAATAATTCTTAAAAAATGTGGTGGATTTATGCTTTACTTTCTGCTGTTTTTGCTTCCTTAACAGCTATTACAGCAAAAATTGGTGTTAACAATGTAAATTCTAATTTAGCAACAGGTATTAGAACAATTATTGTTTTACTAATGATATGGTTTATTATTTTTGCTAGAAATGAACATAAAGAGATAACATTTATAACAAAACAAAATATTATTTTTCTTATTGTTTCTGGAATTTGTACAGGATTATCTTGGATTTTTTATTTCAGAGCTTTAAAAATTGGAAATGTTTCTCAAGTTGCATTAATAGATAAATTTAGTATAGTCTTAACTATTATACTTGCTACATTTTTTTTAAAAGAAAAAATAGATATTAAAACAATCTTAGGTGCTACATTTATTGTTGGTGGCACCTTAATATTATTATTAAAATAAATATTTTTATGCTAACAAAAGGTACAATAGAAACAACTGTTATAAAAAAGGAATTCATAACTCCTCATTACATTAGAATACATGTAACTTCAGAAGATATATACCAATTTGCAAATAGTACAATTGGAGATAATAATAAAATATTAATTCCACCTGAAGGATTAAATGAAATTCATTTTCCTGAATTTAATGATCAAAACCATCAATGGATTCATCCCCCCAAGGAATTAGCACCCTCAATTAGAACTTATACTCATAGAGGCATTAATCTCGAAAAAAAGGAGTTAATAATTGATTTTGTTAATCATGGAGATAATGGCCCTGCTTCTAAATGGGCTATAAATGCTACAAAAGGTAGTAAACTTGGTGTAATGATGAGAACGGAACCAACAGAGCTTTTTGCAAAAGCAGATTACTATTTATTTGTAGGAGACGCTACTGCAATTCCCGTCATTAGTTCCATTTTAGAAGCACTACCCAATCAAGCTAAAGGAACTTGTATTTTAGAAGTTCATGATGAAAAAGACGAACAAGAATTACAAACAAATGCAGATATTAAATTTATATGGGTACACAATTCATCACCAGAATTAGGAAGTAACCTCGCTGAAGTTACAAAACAAATTAATTTTTCTGAAGAATCTAAATTTGGTTATGTAGCTGCTGAATTTTCTACTGTAAAAGAAATTCGAACTTACTTAAGAAAAGTAAAATCATGGACAAATAAAGAGCTATATGCCTATTCTTATTGGAAAATTGGTATTTCAGAAGATAAATCGCAATCAGACAGACAAAAAGAAAAAAATACAGAATATTAGTATATATTATTTTAGGGCGACAACCGGGCTATACATTCTATCTTTACTCGCAAATTGTTTCGTAAAGGATGCCATTTCTATCCCTGTCGCAAATCCATTTTCTATAGAAAATAGAATTTATAATTGATATTTCTAATTCTAAAAAAATATACTTGATATTGCATTAGGGATTGTCGTGTAAATCCTTTTTAGATTGGATTCATTTTAATATTCAATCAAGCACCAATCTAAAAAGATTGAAACAAAAGCCCGCCCGAAGGGAATGCCCAAAAATTAATTAAAATTAGATAGAAATAAAATTTAATTGTAATAAATTTTGTTACAATTAAAAAAACATATACATTTGTACCAATAAAAGAATAAAAAAATTTAATCTATTTTGTAACAATTATTATTACATAATTATTATATTTATAAAATAAACTAATCAAAATGAAAACATTACTCGCTTCACTATCGTTATTAATAACGAGTTTTTTATTTGCAGGAACAATAAAAACGAAAACTTATACTCCAGGTTCAAATTCAATATTTAATGTTGCATCAACAATAATATATGGAGACAAAGATGCATACCTTGTTGATGCGCAATTCCAAAAACAATATGCTGAAGAACTTGTGAAAGAAATAAAAAAATTGAAAAAGGATTTGAAAATAATTTATATCTCTCATAGCGATCCTGATTATTATTTTGGTTTAGATGTTCTTAAAAAGAATTTCCCGAAGGCAAAAATAGTATCTACTGCCGAAACAGCATTTTTAATAAATGCCTCGAAAGATGGAAAGTTAAAAGTTTGGGGACCACAATTAAAAAATGATATACCATCGGAAATTATAATTCCAGAAGCAGTAAAATCATTACCTGATTTAGAAGGAAACAAAATTGAGATTGAAAAAACAAAAAATGACCCTTCTCATAGTTATATTTGGATTCCATCGATAAAAACAATCCTAGGGGGAATTTCTGTATCAGAAGAAGGTCATATTTGGATGGCTGATACACAAAATATACAAGCTATTGATAAATGGATTGAACAAATAAATAGTATGATAGCTTTAAACCCTACAACTGTGATTCCTTCCCACTTTACAGAACGAAACTTTTCTCCTAAAGTTTTAGATTTTACAAAAAATTATCTTTTAACTTATAAACAAACTGTTAGTACATACAAAACAGCAGATGAAGTTATAAAATATATGAAAGAGAAATATCCTAATCTTACAGGAATAGACAATTTAGAATTTGGTACTAAAGTTTTTATGGGAGAAGCAAATTGGGATTTAAAAAGTGTATACCCTGCTATAGAACATACTATTCTTTTTGATTTTGGTCAACTAAAATACAATTTAACTATACAAGATGATAAGAATTTAATTAACGATAATTCTTCTAAAAAAATAAAATATATCGCACAAGAAATAGCAAATAATATTTTTATGGTTTATTGGATAGACGAAAATACAAATGAAAATAGTATTCAAGTACAAAACTTCAATAACAACACTGTTTACAGTAATACTTATACTAAAGACGGAAAATCTACTCACGTACAAGGAACATTTACAATAAAATAATATATAAAATTATGAAAATAGCAATAACAGGAGCTACTGGTCAATTAGGACGTTTAGCAATAGAAAAATTAAAAGAAAGAACTGAAAAAGAAAATTTAATTGCTTTAGTTAGAAATACTGAAAAAGCAAAAGATTTAGGAATTGAAACAAGATTATTTGACTATGCTAAGCCTGAAATATTAGCTGATTCTCTACAAGGGATTGATAGTTTATTTTTAATTTCAAGTAGCGAAATTGGACAAAGAGAAACCCAACACAAAAATGTAATAAATGCTGCAAAAGAAGCTGGTGTAAAATGGATTGTTTATACAAGTTTATTACACGCTTCTACATCTGACATGGCATTGGCTCCAGAACATGTTGCAACAGAAAAAGCATTACAAGAATCTGGTTTAAATTTTACTATTTTACGTAATGGTTGGTACACAGAAAATTATGCTGGATCTATTCCTGGATCTATCCAAGCAGGAGCATTTATTGGGAGTGCAGAAAGTGGTAAAATATCTTCTGCTACAAGAGAAGATTATGCAGAGGCTGCAGCTGTTGTATTAACTACAGAAGGACACGAGAATAAAATATACGAATTAGCTGGAGATATAGCATATACTTTATCTGATTTAGCTGCTGAGGTTTCAAAACAAATTGGGAAAGAGATTCCTTATGTAAATTTATCTGAAGCAGATTTTACTGCTGCACTTGTGAAAATAGGTTTACCTGAAGGATTTGCTCAAATCTTAGCTGATAGTGATGCCAAAGCAGCTCATGGAGCTTTATTCTCTGACGACAAAACTTTATCTAAATTATTGAATCGTCCAACAACTCCATTAGCAGAAGTTGTAAAAAAATTCACAAAATAATATTTTTTAATAAGCGTAAATAAAGGCCTGAGAAGATATCTTTTCAGGCCTTTATTTATAGAATATTAAGTTTAAAAAATATAAAAAATCAACTTATAAAAGTTTTTTGTAACTTTAGCTAAAATTTAGTATCCTAAAATTTAGAATACATCAACAATATTTTTATTTTTGTAATTGAAAAAAATCTAAAAAATGAATCTTCACGAATATCAAGGAAAAGAAATTCTTAGTAAATATGGTGTGAAAGTACAACGAGGGATTGTTGCTACAACACCAGAAGAAGCTGTAGAAGCTGCTAAAACTTTAACTGAACAAACTGGAACAGGTTGGCATGTTGTTAAAGCTCAAGTACATGCTGGAGGACGTGGAAAAGGAGGCGGAGTTAAGCTTGCTAAAAATTTAGAAGAGGTAAAAGAAAGAGCTAACGATATCATCGGTATGCAATTAGTTACTCCTCAAACTTCTGCTGAAGGTAAAAAAGTACACCAAGTATTTATTGCTGAAGATGTATACTATCCAGGAGAAACTGAAACAGAAGAATATTATGTTTCTGTTCTTTTAGATCGTGCTACTGGTAAAAACATGATTATGTATTCTACTGAAGGTGGTATGGATATTGAAGAAGTTGCTGAAAAAACTCCAGAAAGAATCTTTACAGAAGAAATTGATCCTACTGTAGGTATTCAAGGTTTCCAAGCACGTAAAGTTGCTTTTAACTTAGGATTATCAGGAAACGCTTTCAAAGAAGGAGTTAAATTCATTACTGCTTTATACAATGCATATGTTTCTATTGATGCATCTATGTTCGAAATTAACCCAGTTCTTAAAACATCTGATAATCAAATTATCGCTGTTGATGCTAAAGTAACAATTGATGACAACTCTTTATTCCGTCATCCAGATATTGCTGCTTTACGTGATACAAGAGAAGAAGATGCTACAGAAGTTGAAGCTGGAGAAGCTGGTTTAAATTTTGTAAAATTAGATGGTAATGTAGGATGTATGGTTAATGGAGCTGGTTTAGCAATGGCTACTATGGACATTATTAAATTATCAGGTGGTAATCCTGCTAACTTCTTAGATGTTGGAGGTACTGCTGATGCTGAGCGTGTTGAAAAAGCTTTCCGTATTATCTTAAAAGATGAAAATGTAAAAGCTATCTTAGTTAACATTTTTGGAGGTATTGTTCGTTGTGATCGTGTTGCTCAAGGTATCTTAGATGCTTACAAAAACATGGGAGATGCAATAAATGTTCCTATTATCGTTCGTTTACAAGGTACAAATGCTGAAATCGCTAAAACAATGATTGATGAATCTGGTTTACAAGTTCATTCAGCTATTACTTTACAAAACGCTGCAGATAAAGTAAAAGAATTATTAAACTAATAATATTAGTTTTTTTATAATATTTTAAGCTCTCAATTAATTGAGAGCTTTTTTTATTCCATTAAATAAAAATCCCTCTCTAATTTTAGTTAGAGAGGGATTTTAGTTTTTATTTAAATATATAATTTAATTAAACTATATATCATCAAAATCAATATCAGTAAATGATTCTGTACTATTCTCTTCAGTCTTATTTAAGTTATATTCTTTCTTAGCATCAAAATCTTTTTGATGCTTTTCAGAAATTACTTCTTGTCCTTTTTGTGAAAATACAAAATCTGTTGTTTCAGATAACATATCTTTAAAACTTTCGAAATCTTCTTTATACAAGTATATCTTATGCTTCTTATAAAAGACAGCTCCGTCATCTTGTGTATTTTTCTTACTTTCTGTGATAGTTAAATAATAATCACCTGCTCTTGTTTCTCGGACATCAAAAAAGTATGTCCTACGGCCAGCCCTTAATACTTTGGAAAACACTCCTTCTGCATCCACCTTTTCTTGGTTTTCTAAATTATTCATAAATCAAATTTAGGTTTAGTTGTTAAATATATCCTAACAAAACTAAAAAAAAATACAAACAATTTGCTATTTTAAATTAATTTTTATTAAAAAATATAAAATTATTAATCTAAAAGTTGTTTATTGAATAATTCGTAATAATATCCTTTCTTATTTAGTAGTTCTGTGTTTGAGCCATTCTCTAATACATGTCCGTCTTTTAAAACTAAAATTTGGTCTGCTTGTTTAGCTGAAGAAACACGGTGAGTAATAATTATAGTTGTTTTTCCTTCTATTTCAGAAGATAAATTATTTAAAATCTGTTCCTCTGTTTCTGTATCGACAGCAGATAAACTATCATCAAAAATTAAAATAGTTGGATCATTAACCAGAGCTCTAGCAATAGAAACACGTTGTTTTTGACCTCCTGAAAGTGTTACACCTCTTTCTCCGACAACAGTTTCGTATCTTTCTTTAAAGTTATCTATATTATCATGAACAACAGCTTTTCTTGCAAATTTTTCAGCAATGGTTTCTTCAATTTCATTAGAACCAAATAAAATATTATTTGTTAATGAATCAGAAAATAAAAATGCCTCTTGTGGAACATAGCCAATACTTTCTCGAATAGAATCTACTGTAAGATTATTGATATTTTCTCCATCAATCAATATTTCTCCAGATGTAGGTTCTAAAGATCTAGCTATAAGTAAAGCAATTGTTGTTTTACCTGATCCTGTTTTACCAAGTATAGCTAAAGTTTCTCCTTTATTAATTGTAAAAGAAACATTATCTAATGCTTTTATTCCTGTATTCTCATAAACATATGATACATTTCTAAATTCTATTTTACCTTTTACAAGATGTTCTTTTCTAGGATTATTATCTACATTAGTTTCCGCATTTAAAAATTCATTAATCCTAAACATAGAAGCCTCTGCTCTTTGTACAACCATTGTTATCCAACCTAATGAAGTAAATGGCCAAATAAGCATATTTAAATATAAAAAGAACTGAGCTATTGAACCAATATCCATTGTTCCCGCAATATACTTTAATCCTCCTAAATAAAGAATAACTAAATTACTCACACCTACTACAACTACCATTAAAGGGCCAAATGCTGCTTGTATTTGTGCTAAATTAAGAGCTCTCTTTTGATATTCATCTGCTTCTTCTTTATATTTTGATTTTACAAATGATTCTGAATTAAATGATTTAATAACTCTAATACCAGCAAATGTATCTTGTACAGAAGAAGATATTGTAGATTGTTGTTCTTGTACTTTTTTACTCTTTTTATTTATATTTTTAGCAACATTATAAATTAATACTGATAAAATAGGTAAAGGAGCTAAAGTGTATAACGTTAATTCTTCATCAATTTTCAGCATAAAGTAAGCAATAATTATAACTCTAGAAATTAAATCTATCGGATACATTATTCCTGGTCCAAGATACATACGCACCAAACCTACATCTTCTGTAATTCGGTTCATAAGATCACCAGTCTTATGCTTCTTATAAAATGACAATGATAATTTTTGATATTTATCATAAATCACATTCTTCAAATCAAATTCAATGTAACGAGATGCTACAATAATCATTTGTCTTGTTCCAACTGTTAATATTCCTCCTAAAACTTTAAAAAAGAAAAATGCTAAACTAGCATACATTAATCCTTGTTTTAATGTTTCTAAATTATCTGTACCATTCTTTTTAAAATTACGGAGTAATTCTTCTACAGTATTAATCGCCTCGCGAATATAAGTTACGGAAAATACCTGTACCCAATTGGCACAAATTGTAAAAATGAAGCCTAATAAAATTCTCCATTTATACTTCCATAAAAATTTATTTAATTTTTGTAATGATTTCACAAGACAAAATTACATTCTTTTTTTTACCTTTGCATCTTAATTAGACGTTATATCATTGAAATTATGTTGGGAAGAAGACAACTCCGCGAAAAAGTAATGCAAAACATTTATGCTTACAATTGTTTAGGGACAAGTGGTGAAGAAAGAATGGTCGAAAAAAATATGATGAAAAGTATTGACCAAATCTATGATTTATACATTTATCTGCTAAATTTAATTAAAGTTCAGAAAGATATTGCTGAGCATAAAATAGATCTTGCAAAATCTAAAAACTTTCCAACCAAAGAAGATTTAAACCCAAATTTAAAATTTGTAAACAATAAAGTTTTCAGAATATTAGAACAAAACTTAGAATTAAGTAGATATTCTAATGATAATAAAAATTTACTTTGGGACATTTATGATTCTTATCCAAACAATATCTACAAATCTTTAATTGAAAGTGACTTATATAAAAATTATATGAGTAATGAAACTAACTCTTTTGCTGAAGATTTAGAATTCATATCATCAGTTTTTGTAGAATTTATTGCTGAATATGAAGATTTACATGACTATTTAGAAGGTATACAAATTACTTGGGCTGATGATGTACACATTGCTAATGCAATGGTTCACACAACTTTAAAGTCTTTTCGTGAAAGTAGTTCCCCTTTAATCTCATTATTCAAAGTTTATAAAGATTTAGATGATAAGAAATTTACAGAAGAGTTATTTAGAAAAACTATTCGTCATCAATCAGAAACAAGAAAGATAATCGATGAAAAGGCTCAAAATTGGGAATTAGATCGAATTGCAACTATTGATTTAATTGTATTAGAAATGGCATTAACAGAATTTTTATATTTTCCAAATATTCCAGCAAAAGTAACAATTAATGAATATATTGAATTAGCAAAAAATTATTCAACAGAAAAATCACGTGTATTTGTTAATGGAATCTTAGATAAAACTTTAAAAGAGTTAAAAGATAATGATAATTTACCAAAATATGGTAGAGGATTATTATAGTTATAAAAAATTCTTATTTTTGACTAGGACAAAAATTTATAAAAATGAAAACTAAAATATTTATTTTAGGAGCTTTTGCACTATCATTAGCAATTAGCTCATGTGGTGAAAAAAAAGCAAGTGAAAACTTTTCTGCTGAAGAAACATCTCAGCAAGCTGAAAATGTTGTTGATCCTGCTACTGCTCCTGTACTAACTTTGGCTGAAGCAAGTCATGATTTTGGAGATGTTAAAGCAAATGAAAAAGTAGAAACTTATGTTAAGTTTACTAATAATGGTAAATCACCATTAATTATTCGTGATGCTTCAGCAAGTTGTGGTTGTACAGTTCCAGAATTCCCTACAAACCCAATTGCTGTTGGTGGTACAGATTCTATTAAGGTACAGTATACTGCTGGAAATATGAATGGTAAACAGCAAAAAACAGTAACATTAGTAACTAATACAGTTAATGGTCATGAAAAATTTGACATTACTGCAAATATAGTTGGTGCTACTGTTAATAACCAAAATGCACAACAAGCATTTGGAAATTAATAAAACCAATTAAAATATAAAAAATGATTCAAACTATCTTTTTACAAGCTGGCGCTCAAGGAGGAATGTCAATGTTATTAATGTTCGGAGGAATGTTCGTTATTATGTACTTCTTCATGATCCGCCCACAACAAAAGAAAGCAAAACAAGAAAAACAATTTCAAGCAGACATAAAACGTGGAGACTTAGTTGTAACAACTTCTGGTATTCATGGTAAAGTAAATGAAATTTATGATGACGCTATAGTTATAGAAACAGGCGCTGGAAAAATTAAATTTGAAAGAGCAGCTCTTTCAAAAGAATTAACAGCTGCCCGTTATGGTAAAACAACTGACAAAACAACAAAGTCAGAGAAAACTATAGAAGATAAAAATTAATTTATAGGTTAACATACATTTAACCAAAAGCCGAAGAAATATTTCTTCGGCTTTTTTTTATCTTCACACCATGAAAAACAATCAATATTTTATAATTGGAATTACAGGAGGAATTGGTTCTGGAAAAACTACAGCTGCTATTTTTTTTGAAGAATTTGGTATTCCTGTTTATAATTCTGATAAAAGAGCAAAAATTATTCAGAATGAGAATATTGATGTTAAAAATAAAATAATAGAATTATTAGGAGAAAACTCTTATAATAAAAATGGTTTAAACAAAGCATACGTTTCAAAAGAAGTTTTTAATGATAAGTCTAAATTAATTGAACTAAATAGAATTGTTCACCCTGCTGTTTTTAATGATTTTGAAGAATGGAAAAATAAACAAACAAGTAAAATTATAATGAAAGAGGCTGCTATTCTCATAGAAAGTGGAAGTTATAAAACTTGTGATGTTGTAATCAGTGTTATTGTTGATTTAGAAAAAAGAATCAGAAGAACAGTCGATAGGGATAATTTATCAGAAGAAGAAGTCTTAAAACGAATCAATAATCAAATATCTGATGATGAAAGAATTGCTAAATCTGACTATATCATTTACAATAATGGAAATTTACCAGATTTAAAAAAAGAAGTAGAAAAAACACTATTAAAAATAAAAAAAGAATATAATTTTTAGATTTCTTGTATTAAAAGAATATCATTACTTATATTTATACTAATTATAAAGGAATAACCTAGAATTTAAAAAATTTCAATGAAAAAAGGTTTTTACAAAATCTTAATTATCATTATGAGTATAGCACTCATAGGTTTAATTATTATTCAATTTTATTGGCTTAATTTAACAATTAAGACTGGTACAGAAAGTTTTAATAACAATGTGTATCAAGCAATGAATTATACAACAGAAAAAGTTAATAAAAATGAATTAGAAAAATATTATAAAAAATTTAATCATATAGAATCTGATTTAAAATCAAATAAAAACAAACCTCAGGTTGTTACTAATCAAGTTATTAAAGATTCTTTAGGAGTTACTTATGCATATGTGACACGTTATGTTGTAGAAAAATCTATGTTTCCTTCTGGTAAATTTAATGACAGCTTGACAAAAGCTAATATTTATTCACAAGAACGTATTTTTAAAATTAAAAAAGATTCTACATCAAACGGAATTCCTGATTTAAATTTTGACTTTGAACATTCTTTACAAGATGGTACATTTACTTTAGAAAGTGCTGCAAGATGGGATGCTGGAACAACTCCTATTGATAAACGAGTGTCTTATAAAATGTTAGACTCTATTTTAAAATCAGAATTAAGGAATAGAGGTATAAAGCAAACTTCTCCTATATTGGCTGTTTTAAAAAGAGATTCATCTACTACTGATATTAAATCAGATAAATTTGATCCCGAAAAAATAGAATTTATGGTACCTCTATTTTTGGATAGAAAAGATCACATAGAATACTATTTAGCTGCAAATTTTGAAAATAGAAATCTAGCAATCATTGCTCCCACAGTACCTGTAATATCATTAACTTTTGTTCTTACAATGATTATTATAACTGTATTTTCATTGTCTATATACAATATGCAAATACAACGAAAGAGCTCAGAAGTAAAAACTGACTTCATTAATAACATGACACATGAATTTAAGACACCTATTGCTACTATAAATATAGCATCTGACGCCTTAAAGAATGAAAAAATATATACTGATCCTGAAAAGGTTAAATATTATGCTAATTTGATTAAACAAGAAAATAAACGTATGAATGCTCATGTAGAAATGGTATTACGTATGTCTAAACTTGAACATAATCAAATGGATATGAATTTTGAAGAAGTAAATTTAAATGGTATTGTTCAAAAAAGTGTCGAACCAATTAGATTTATTGTAGAGGAAAGAAATGGTACAATATTTGAAGAATACAACGCAGAACACTCTTTTGTGAAAGGTGATCCTTTTCATTTAGAGAATATTATTATAAATATTTTGGATAATGCTCGAAAATACTCTCCGGAAGCTCCTGAGGTTCGAGTAAAAACTTACAACAAAGACCAAAGTTTTATAATTGAGATATCTGATAAAGGAATGGGAATGTCTTCGAGTGTTTTAAAAAAGATATTTGAACAATTTTATAGAGAAGAAACGGGAAATATACATAATGTAAAAGGCCATGGACTTGGTTTAGCTTATGTCAAAAAAATTGTCCAATTACATGGAGGACAAGTTTGGGCAGAAAGTACACAAGGAAAAGGAAGTACATTTTACATTAAAATCCCTCTAAAATCATAGATCAATGAGTGATAAACAAAGACTACTTTTAGTAGAAGATGATCCTAGCTTTGGAAGTGTATTAAAAGATTATTTAATCATAAACGATTTTGATGTTACACATGCTATAGATGGAGAAGATGGGCTAACTAAATTCAAAGAAAGCGATTATGATTTATGTATCTTAGACGTAATGATGCCTAAAAAGGACGGATTTACTTTAGGTAAAGAAATCAAGGAGTTAAAAAGTGAGCAACCAATCATATTTTTAACTGCTAAAAATATGAGAGAAGATGTACTGAATGGATATAAAATAGGTGCTGATGATTATGTATTAAAACCATTTGATTCTGAAGTTTTATTATATAAAATTAAGGCTGTTTTACAAAGAAATTCAGGAGAAGAAGAAAAATTTGAACAAGAAGATTTTAAAATTGGAAAATTCAATTTCAATGCAAAACTTCGTCAATTGATTTACGATGGTAAATCTCAGAAATTATCTCCTAAAGAGAACGAATTATTACGTTTATTAGCTGTTTACAAAAATGATTTAATGCCAAGAGAAATAGCATTAACTCGTATTTGGCATGACGATAATTATTTCACTTCTCGTTCTATGGACGTATATATTGCTAAATTACGTAAGTATCTTAAACAAGATCCTGCTGTAGAAATTGTAAATATACATGGAGAAGGATTTAGATTATTAGTTCAAGAATAATATTAAATAATAAAAAAATAGCCTCAAGATAGTTGGGGCATTTTTATTTATAAGGTTTATAATTATCTGGTAAATTTTTAGAAATATAGCTATCTAATTCTTTCCTATTATTTTCTAAATCCCTAGGATAAGAAATATTATTCTCTAAGGCTCTATCTCCATATGCTTCTATTGTACAAATAAATTTAACTGGCACCCCTGTATAAACAGTATTATCAGGGATTGAACAATTAAGTACAGAACCTGCTCCTAAAATACAATTATCACCCATTTTAGCACCTGGTAATAATGTACAATTGTTACCAATAAAACAATTATTACCAATTTTAATTCTTCCAAAATTTCGAGCATCTTTATACTTATCCATAGAATAAATGACATACATAGCTCCATCATGATTAATAAATCTACAACCAGCTGTAATCTTAGTCTTCTTCCTATTTCAATTAAATCAGGTTTTGAACCAAAATCAGGTGCTTCTATAAAAATAGTTCCTTCTCCAACCTTTAATCCTCTCGATTTACATATATAAGAATAAATATTTCTACTAATAATATGAAATTTTAAAATAATGCGATATAAAAAAAAACATAATTTATTTTTTTACTACTCCCAATAATATTTTTTCAACTTGACTAAAAATTTTTTTACTATCAAATTGTTCTTCAATATTAGCTAAATTATTTTTAATTTGAATTACTAATTCAGAATTAGATAATAATTTTTTCATTCCTTCATATATACCTCCTACAGATGATTCCGTAAGTAATCCATTTTCTCCATTTTTTATCATTTCTCTAATTCCACCAACATTTGTTGATATAACTATTTTTTTTAGTATAAGAGCTTCACCTATACTTAATGGATAAGCTTCATATCTTGAAGATTGTACATAAAAATTAGCTGATTGTATATAAGGGAAAGGATTTTCTTTTTGCCCAAGTAAAACAAAAGATTCACTGTAACCTTCATGTTCTATTTTTTGTTTTAAAACATTATAATCTGGACCTTGACCTATAATATAAATTGTATGATGAATATTTTCAACTAATAGCAGTTTATGAACTTCATATAACATATCATAGCCTTTTTGTTTTCCTATTCTTCCTACAGATATAAAGGTTGGATATTTATTTTCTAAATACACTTCTTCAACTTTAGATTTTTTAAAAATCTCATTTATATTAAATGCATTATATATAACAATACCATTAGTAAACTTCCCATTTGATGTCTTAACTGCATCATCTAAAGTATCTTGAGAAACATGTATAGATAAATCACACTTTTCATATAAAGATATGATCTTATTAATGTTAAAAGAATGTAATAAATTACTTAAATTAGAATGCAACCAACATATTTTCTTAGAATTTTTATAAGGACTATTAATAAGACCTTCTAAATCATAATGAAAAAG
This sequence comes from Flavobacteriales bacterium UBA7612, assembly GCA_002484335.1. Classification (GTDB taxonomy): domain Bacteria; phylum Bacteroidota; class Bacteroidia; order Flavobacteriales; family Weeksellaceae; genus Empedobacter. The sequence continues at coordinate 54,462 of DLJQ01000002.1, read as the reverse complement.
ACCTATCTCTATATCTGGTACAAATGGAATTTTTGATTTTGTGAGATTTGGAAATTTATTAAATAAAATTAATTTTAGTCTTCTATAACCAAGTTGAATTTTATTTAAAATAAAATTATCCGAAAAACTATCTTTTCCTTCAGTAAGAAAAGATAAATGTATATCTTCTGGAATATCTTTTAGTAAAATACCTTGATTTAAATTTAAAAGTAAAGCTATTTCAAATTTATTTCTATCTAAATTATTCAATAAATCCAATAATACTTTCTGAACTCCTCCCATCTCCATAGAGCGATGACGAAAAAGTACTTTTACTTTTTTCATGATTATATGTTTATTAGTCTATTTCAGCTCCTAAAGTTCTATATTGTTGTCTAAATTTTTCAGCCCAATTAAACCATTCTTGATATTGAGCGTCAGGATGATTTTCTTTATCTAAAAACTTTTTTATATAATCATTAGAAAAATCTTTTGGATAATTTTCTATCGAATCAAATTCATCATTGTACCAAGCTTCATTTAGAATATGATTCATCCTATTAACATCAAATTCTTCCTGACCCTTATGATATGATCCGGTAGCAGAAGATTGAAACGTAGTTTTTAGAACTTCTTCTTTGGTTCTTGCGAAAATTACTTTTTTATTATTATGATACCAAACTGCTGCATTACGGAGTTGTTGTTTCTCATCTACTAATCCTTTTGCATCCTTCCATATTGATAACCAATAATCTTTATGATATAATCCCATTAGAATTGAATTTAATGTCCAATATTTATTTTTAGTATAATTATCAACAATTCCTAATTTATATAATATAGTAAAAAATTTATATTTATTATACATAAATAAATTCATAATAAATTTATTTGATGTGAATATTTTTTTGGGAATTACTGATTTTAAATCTACTGATAAATCCTTCACTTCACAGAAATTGATCTCATCATTCAAATTACCTAACCAACCTAATTTAACTAAAGGAATTTTATATAAAATCATTTGATTAATAATGTTATTAAGATTGATTTCCTTAGTAAACCATACATCATCTTCAATAACTAAAACATAATCATCACTTTTCTCTACAGTTATTTTCCATAAATCAGTAGGTATTTTAAAACCATCTATTTTTGTTCCATTCTTTAAATTACTTTCAATCGCTAGCTGTTTTTCTTTGACTTGACTTGATAGATTAAAACATACATTAGGATATTTAATTTTAAGTTTTTCAATAAATTTACTAGGTGTACCATCATCTAAAATAATTATATCATAATTACCTTTCACATTATTTTCAATAGATTTCAAACAACGATCTAAGTAAAAAGCTCTATTAAATGATTTTATAATAATATTCATAAGTTTAAATAAATTTATTAATTATTTTATAAAAAGAAACTGGTAAAAAAGAAACTACTTTATATTTTAAATTTGGAGAAGAAGGATATTGTTTTTTTAATTTGTTTATCAATAAAAGTAAACTATTTTTATCTTCAAATTTTATTGCACTTTTAATACAGAAAATAATATCATTTTCACTGTTCTGTTGATTTTTATCAAGTATATTTTTAAAATTATTAGGATTGAAATTATCATAACCATCCTTCATATTATTTGAATATTGTTTATAAAATTGTCTAGCTTTCTCTACAAAGCTCCAACGAACTAATTTGTTTTCTTTTCTTGAAATACTATCGTTTAATATTCTATACTTTAATAAGGGTTCTTGAAAATTATAAAATTTTTTTCCTTCATTCATTAAACGTAAATAAAGGTCATAGTCTTCACATCCATACATTTTCTCTCTATAAAAAATATTCTTCTCACTTCTGAATAATATAACGGGATGAAACATCGATATATGATTGATCATTCTATTTTTTATTTCAGAATCAATCTCAGGAGTTTCCATCATTCCAATCAATTCATCATTTGCATTAATTAAAGAAACTATTGATCCTACCATAAATATAGAAGAATTATTTTCTAAATAATCTACTTGTTTTTGAAACCTATCTAAAGAAGAAATATCATCAGCATCCATTCTAGCAATATATTTTCCTTTAGCATTTTTTATTCCAAGATTAAGGTTATTTATAAAACCTTTAGCTCCTTGATTTTTTTCCTTTTTAATAATGCAAATTCTATTGTCTATAGATGCATAATTTTCAAGTATTTTCAGAGAATTATCCGTGGAACAATCTTCTATAATTATAAATTCAAAGTCTCTAAAAGTCTGGTTCAATATAGAATCAATAGCTTCTTTGATATATAACTCAGCATTATAAACAGACATTATTACAGATAATAATGGAGAATTTAAAGTATTCATTTTACAAATCTTTTTCTAAAACTTCTTGTTTATTTATAATCATACTATTTGCTGGAATATCTTTATATATAATACAACCTGCACCAATAATACAATTATCACCTATTGTTACTCCTTTTAGAACAGTTACATTACTTCCCAACCAGCAGTTTTTACCGATTTTTATTGGAGCTGTATTAAATTCTCTTGCTTCAATTCTAAAATTTGGTGAAGACGAATACTTATGATTATGATCATAAAGTTTAACACCTTCTCCAAACAAGGTATTTTCACCAATCTCGATTTTATCTAAACAATTAATAGAACAATAATTATTCATAAAAAAATTATTATTAATAATGAGTTTTGCATTATTATGAACTAAAATATTACAATAATTTCTAATTTCTAACTTTCCTAAAATAACTTCGAAAGCATTTTCATGAATAGTAAATGTATTATAATTACCTATTTTTAATTGGTTTGATTTTTTTACTGCTTTGTGAGAAAAAAGTAATTTAAAAGTACCTTTTTTTAATATTTTAAGAGTTATTTTCGATAGAATGCTTATCATAGTTTAAGTATTTATAAAATATTATTCGTTTAATATAAAATAAATTGTAGTCTTTTTTATGTTTAAATTTTACAACTTCTTTATCTTGAGAATTATTTTTAAAGGCTAAAAAATTAAAAGATAATGATGAATATTGAAGACTTTACTAATCCTCTTATATTAATATCATATTATGCTACTATACGCTATTAATATTCTTGCCCAGTGATTTAAATATTTCCCTAATAAAATTATCATAATCAATTAAAAAAATAATTTTAGAAGCTATTTTTACTACGATTATAGAATATTGAGCATATTTTTTATTTTCTTTACCTAAAACAATAATTCTTATTATCTATTTTTTGATATTCATTTAAAGCATTTAATATTGAATCTGTAGATACATCATTTATACATATAATTTCGATATTAAAATAAGTTTATTTAAGTAAAAAGTAAATTAACCAATTCACAAACCACTCAATAGTTCTTAAATTACAACAAGTAGCATTTTCATATATTTGTTTCTACTTTTGCTCCGGAATTAATAAAATATTGCTTAAAATTATTTCTCCAATTTCTCCAATCATTTACAGAAGCTTCTGAAATATTATATTTTTCTAAAAAATTTTCTATATACTTTTCTGAAAAATCATCAGGAAAATTATTATATGAATCTAGCTGAGAGTTATACCATTCCTCATTTAGTATAAAGTTAAAATAGTCAATATCAAAATCACTTGAGGTTTTATGATCGTGCATTGTTGCAGATGAAATATATGTAGTCTTTAAAAATTCTTCATTAGATCTAGCAATAATTGTATTTTTATTATATTTAGATCCTACATTAGATAATTGATTTAATTCCATATAATCTCCATCAATATTTTCCCATGTTTTTAACCAATATTCTTTTTTATAAATTCCCATAGAAATTGATATTAATAAATAATATTTTTTAAAAATAGTAGCATCAATTATACCTAATCTATAAAGAATTGATTTTATTTTCCATTTATTAAAAAAAATATTATGAATCATTTTTTTTGAAGGAGTAATCATTTTAATTGGTAATATTTGTAAAATATTTTTGGTCAGTGGATTTTCAATACTTAAACCTTTCGAAGAAATCCCTTGCCATGATATTTTTAATAATGATATATTATAATTATGCATATCATCAATATATTCATTAAAATTAATTTCTTGAGTAAGCCACACATCATCTTCAGTCACAAAAATATACTCGCTACTTGATTCTTCTACAGTTTTTATCCAATCTTTTGCAGGGAAACCAATAACTTTACTATTATTTTTATTAAAAATATTTTTAAAATATTCACTTTTTTTATCTGCTAAAGTTGTTTTTTTTATAACTACATCTGGATATTTTTCTTTAATTTTTTCTAAATATTTCTCAGGAGTTCCGTCATCTATAATAATTATCCTAAAATCTCCTTTTGCATATTTTTTAATAGAATATAAGCATCTATCTAAATAGTATGGCCTATTAAATGATTTTATTATTATGTCCATTATTTTGAAATTAAATTTGTATTATTTCTTAAATATTTAGTTGTTGGAATTTCAAAATATTTATAAATTAATACTGATAATGATATAGTTACAACCAAAAATAATAAATATAAAATACTCATTGTAATTCCCCAACTACTTTTTCTATTCAAAAGAGTTGAAATAAAAATATCAACATTATCCCAAATTGGTAAATAAGATATAATTATGACAAATAAAAGAAATAAATAATAACTAGGTAAAGTTCTAGACAACCGTTGTTTCCAAAAATGTATTAATTCAGATTTTTTCACATCATCCTTAAATAATTGTTTAATTATTATAGTTCCAACTAAAAATCCGCTGAGAACAAAAAAAATACCAACGCCATCATAATAAATTTTCATATGAAGATCTACTTTATCACGAAAAGGTAAAAAATATGCTGCATGTCCATATATAGCAAAAAAACATAAAAGATCTAAACCGAAAACTCTATTTTTAGTTAAATTAGGTATTTTAAATAAATTCATGTGAAATATATTTTATTAATTACATGTATAAGAATTTCTATTCTTGGATAATAACTTTAGAATACTTGATAAGCTCTGATAAAAAAATCATACACCATTTATTAGTTATTATACTTTATATATTTCATAAAATATATAATTGATTTAATATTAAATTTTTTAATAAAATATCTAAAATTTTTATATGATTGTTGTTTTAATTTACTCTTACTATAAGAGAAATATTTGTTATTATATATTACACTTAAATACTCTAAATGAAAAAATAATTTTTCATAGTAAACAATAGATTTTTCATTATTTGTTAACGATTCTTTATGAATACGATATATGGATGTTTCATCTATTAATCCATATATTTTTCCTTTATTAGCATTAATAAGAAATAAAACTAAGTCTCCAAAAAAAACTTTTTTATCTTTTATAATATTCCAATCTTTTTTATCAAAATTATTTTTATATAATACTGTTGAAGTAGGTATAATCCAATTTGTAAAAATATCAATATCAGAATAAGATTTAGATTCTGATATTTTTTTTAACAAATTATTTATTTTTCCGTTTAAAGAAACTTCTTTACAATTTGTAAAAATCATTTGAAAGTCTTCATTTCTTTCTAAAAAATCTACTTGTTTTTGTAATTTACAAGAATCCGTCCAATAATCATCACCATCACAAATAGCAATATACTTACCTGTTGCTTGTTGCAAAGACCAAATAAAGTTTTTCATACTTCCCATATTATTTTCATGATTAGTATATTTTACTTCAAAATTTTTAGGAATATTATTAATTAATAAATATTTATTAATTATTTCATCTGTCTTATCAGGTGATTTATCATTTGAAAGTATAATTTCAATTGGACCTTCATATTTTTGAGAAAAAATACTATCTAATGTTTGCTCAATGAATTTTTCGTGTCCCCAGGTTATTGTTACTACACTTACTTTAGGCAGCATTGTTTGCATACTGTTTTAATTATATTAGTAATGAAATCATATCTGGACTAAATACTGGAAGTTGAAGATTATTTTTAACTTCATTTCTTTCTGAAAATGAATCATCTATAAATATTGAATCAAAATATTTTATATATTTCCATTTATTATCATCTGGTTTTAAGTGAATCACTTCATCAAAAAGATGTTCAAGTCTATGACTAATTAAGCTTTTATTAATATCAAATTTATGTTTAGTTATTAAATAAATTTGTTTACCTTCATTTATCATTTTATATAAAAAGGATATTATTTCAATATTTACTTTATCATTTATAATTATAACATCATCAAAATCAATATAAACATGATTAAATACTAAATTACTTTTAAATTTAATATCTAATGCCCTGTCCATCTCAACTTCGTAATTATTTTCTATTATACTTACTGGTATATTGAATATATTAAATAAACTTAAGGCTGCGAAGTTTATTCCTTTCATTCTGTATACTGATGATGATCCTCCAAATCTAGATGCAACCTCCATCAAAACTAATTCTTTACTATACCTTTCTTTTACTTGAAAAAACCAAGCTCCATTAAAATTTAATCCATCATTAATTTTTTTTGCTAATTCTAAAAATCTATCTTCTAGGATCATAGATGAAGTATTAACACTTATTCCATTAGATATACGACTTCTCTCTCTAGAACCTACAAACAATAACTTCCCTTTAAAATCAGTAAAGCAGTCAACTGTATACTCTTTACCTGGTAAATATTCAGATATTATACATGTTGGATAATTACTAAGATGATTTTTTAAATCTTCTTGAGAAGTCACTTTTTTTGCTCCTCTGGATCCATAACCTATTTCTGGTTTTAAAAATACAGGAAAATTAATATTTTTATCATCATTATCAAAAACCAATGGAGTGGGTATAATTGTACTTAAAATTCTATATGTTTTTAATTTTGATAAACATATTTCTGTCGTCTCATATGATGAAGATATTATCTTACAGCCTAAATACTCTTCATTCTTTTTTAAAATAGTTATTACTGAATCCATCGCTGGATATATAGCATCTATTTTATTTTCTTTTACAATTTCTATTAGTTTAGGTATAAAATTTTCTTCATTAAAAAAAGGTAAATTGCCTATATAATTTTCATATATAAACTTCCCATGATCATCAACGCTATTTGCGCCAAAAAGATCTACATGAATAGAATATTTTAAAGATCTATGTATTTCCAAAGCTATCTCTGAACCACAAGGAAATACCAAAATATTATATTTCATATATTAATTATTTTGTATTCTTAAAATTATTCTACATATCCAATCTACCTCCTCTTCAGTCAAATCATAAAATAATGGCAAGCATAATACTTTTTTAGAAATATCATCTGTTATTGGCATATCTGTCGAATTTAAATAAGGTAAAGCTGTTGCTAAACTAGGATAAAAATAACGTCTTGTAAATATTTCAGTTTTATCTAATTCTGTTTTTATTTTCAGAAGTAATTCTTCTGATTCTAAAACAAAAGGTAAATAAGCTCCATTATTTTCTGAATATTTATGCCATAAAGGTCTAGAAGCTTTAAAATTAACTAAATTCTCTTCATATCTTTTTGTTAATAATTTACGTTTTAAAATAATTTCATCTACATATTTTAAATTAATTAATCCCATTGCTGCATGAAATTCTGAATTCTTACCATTTATACCAAGTTCAGAGAATGTATCATAACCTGAGATTCCAAAATTTCTTATAAAAGCAATTTTTTTTAATAACTCTGGATTATTAGTTATCATTAAACCACCCTCTATAGAATGATATAATTTTGTAGCATGCAATGAACAAATAGAGATATCACCATATTCGAAAATTGATTTATCTTTAACCTTCACTCCAAAAGCATGTGCTCCATCATAAATAACTTTTAAGTTATATTTTTTAGCTATTTTTTCTATTTTTTCTACGTCACATGGATTACCATAAACATGTGTAGCTAATATTGCTGATGTATTTTCAGTTATTACAGCCTCTATTTTATCTGCATCTATATTTAAAGATTTTTCATCGATATCAACAAAAATAGGTTTACAACCTTCCCAAACAATTGATGAAGTAGTTGCTACAAAAGAAAATGGTGTAGTTATTATTTCTCCTTTTAAATCTAATGCTTTTATAGCCATTTGTAAAGCTATTGTCCCATTTGTAACAAATAATAAATGCTTTAGAGATAAATATTTTTTTAATTCCATCTCCAATTGACTTGCTAATGGTCCCATATTTGTTAACCATTGTCGTTTCCAAATACCTGTCAAATAATTTTGGTATTCTTCTTGAAGAGGTAAAAAAGGCTTTGTAACTGGTATCATTTAGTTTAGTTAATTATTAATTCAAATCTACAAATTTATTTTATCTTCGTAATAGAATTATTCCTATGAAACTTGTAAGTATTATTATTCCCATTTATAATGTAGAAAAATACATTGTTAAATGCTTAGAAAGTGTATTTTCACAAACCTATAAAAATATTGAAATTATATTAGTGAATGATTGTACACCAGATAATTCAATTCCTATAATTAATGATTACTTAAATAATTTATCTAATTATTTTGAAACAAAAATTATACATCATTCTATAAATAAAGGTTTATCTGAATCTAGAAATACTGGAGTTAAAAATTCAAATGGAGAATATATATACTTTTTAGATAGCGATGATTGGATTAGTAATGATTCTATAGAATTATTATTAAACTCTTCTATAAAATACAATTCTGACGTTGCTATAGGTGGAACAATTTGTTATCTTGAAAACGAAAAAATAGAAAAAGTCATTTTCCCTCTACTAAATACTAAAAAGTTTTTAAAAAATAACGAAGAAGTTTTTACTGCTTTTATGAACCATGAATGGCCTGTTATTGCACCAAACAAAATTTATAAAAAATCATTTTTAGAAAAAAACAACCTACATTTTAAACCTAATCTTTTAGGTGAGGATGAATTATGGGCTTTTGAATGGGCTCTTTGTGCTGAAAAAGTGAGCTTTGTAAATGAGAATACCTATTACTATTTTCTAAGAAGTAATTCTATTATATCATCAAAAACAAAAAAGAATTTTGATGATATGTTTTTTATACTTAGTGTCTTCACTAAATTTTATAACAACGAGAAAAATAAGTTTAAAAAAATAAGTTTAAAAAAATACATTTTATATTATAAGGAAATGATTTTGATGATGCAATGGAAAGCTCTATCTTCTGATAGAAAATATTTTTATCAGAATTATAAAAAATTAAAAAAATATCCTTATCTCAATTTAATTGAATTATTATCTAATAATTATACAATAACTCAAAAAAAGAAAAGTTTATTATTTCATTTACCTACGTTGATCGGTGCACCTTTTTATATAAAAAGATATGAACGTTAAAATTTAAAAAACTTATTAATTAGTTTTTTCTTAAGATAAGATAAAATATTCTTTAAAGGTATTAAATCTAATAAATAATTATCATCAATGATTTTTTGATTATTAATCATATTGTTTAATTCTCTTTTAGCGTAAGGTATTTTATTTAATTCATCTAAATAATAAAGTACATGTAATGAATTTTTATATGCACTTTCTCTATTAATAAAATTCCAAGGTGTTGCATAATTTTTGGGAATATCTATACTAAAATAGGTGTTCGAATAAATATAAATATTATTATAAATTTCTTGAGTATTATTATTTTTATTATCAAAGGCATATTTACTTGTAAGGATTGAAGATAAGATTTGGTTACTTGTTTTTATTTCAAATGATTGATTTTGATAGTAATTTATCATATCTAATAAAATAGAGTGATTTTTAATACTTCCTATTAAAGCTGTGGAAACAAATCCTTCTTTTTCTAAACCTATAAAAAAATTATGTATAAGAAACTCATCTAAATTATTTTTAACCTCAACATCTGTATCCATATAAATACCGCCATTATTCAATAGGGCATAAATTCGAACATAATCGGAAACGAAAGCCCATTTTTTTTGATTATATGCTTCTTTTACAAATTCTATAGATTCAGAAATATTAAAATTAGTCTCATTCCATTCCTTTATTTCATAATCTGGTAAATATTTTCTCCATGTTGCTAAACAATATTCAAATGATGATGGCTTGTCTTTTCCTCCAAACCAACAGTAATGAATTATTTTTGGAATCATAAATTAAGGTATATTTGCAAATATAACCAATTGTATTATACATGAAACCTATTGTTACTATTTTTACACCGACTTATAATAGAGCACATTTACTAGCAAGATTATATAATTCATTAATTATACAAACTAATAAAAGCTTTGAATGGTTAATTGTCGATGATGGTTCAACTGATGAAACTAAAAATTTAATCAACCAGTTTCTTAACGAAAATCTAATCTCTATAAAATACTATAAACAACTAAATGGAGGTAAACACACTGCAATTAATAAAGGTGTTGAATTAGCAAATGGTGATTTGTTTTTTATCGTTGATAGTGACGATTACTTACCAGAAAATAGTATTGAAAAAATCATATTTTACTACGGAAAAATTAAGAATATATCATCTATTGCATCAATAACAGGAAAAAGATATATAACAAATGATTTAGAGAAAAATATTGAATTTCATAAAAAAGAATTTGAATCTAATTTTTTTGATATTAGATATAAATATAATTACAATGGTGATATGGCAGAAGTTGTAAAAACTTCTGTTATGAAAGAGTTTCTTTTTCCAGTTTTTAATGATGAAAAATTTTGTACTGAAGCTGTTGTATGGAATAGAATAAGTAAAAAATATAATTGCCTATTTATTGATGAATTTATTTATAATTGCGAGTACCAAGAAGGAGGATTAACTTCAGTTTACTCAAAATTATTATTAAATAATCCTAATTCATCATTACTATATTATAGAGAGTTATTAAAATTTCCACTAAATAATGAACAACGAAAAATAGTTGCCAGATTATATAATGGAATTGCTAAAATTAAAGGCTATTCAAAATTTAAAGTCTTAAGTAAAATAGGAATAATTAATTTTGTAAAAATTTACTTGTAAATCAATCTTAATAATAAAATTTTAAATTTATAGATTAAAAAAAATTATACTACAGAAAAATTAACCAAACTATATACTTTAAAACAAAACATGAAACTACTTAATAATTCTAAAAATTATAATTTATATATTTTAATTTTTCTAATTGCTTTTATAAGCTATTTACCAGCTATTATATTTTTTAATGTACCTCTTGATGGAGAAGGATCTCTTCATTATGGTTTTTTATCAAAACATGGAAGATGGTTTTTAGATTTTATAAAATTTGGACTTAACAAAGATTCCATATATACATACAATCCTTTTTTCACAATATTAATTAGTAATATATTCTTATCTTTTAGTGCTATTATAAACTCTAAAATTTTTAACTTTAACAATTTTAATACTATACTTTTTAGTGCTTTATATATAACTTTTCCTCAATATGCTTATCAATATTATTTCATTACACAAGCTGATGTTATATCATTTGGACTTTTTTTATGTAGTTTGAGTATTTATATATTATATCTTAATAATATTTCTAATTTATTAAAATACTTTATTTGTTTTATTTGTTCTTATCTTATTCTTGGAATCTATCAAACATTACTATTACTTCCTTTTACATTATTATTTATAAGATTTTTTTTAGATTATAAAAAAAATGAGAATAAAGTAAAAGTAATTTTTAATAAAGTCTTTTACTATATAATAATTATAACTGTGTCTGTATTTATATACTATTGTACAATAAAAACACTTAATATAAAAATGGAAAATAATGAGTATGCAAAGTCTTTTTTTTCATTACAGAATTTATCATTGAACTTTAAATATATTATTCGAAATTTACTAGGAAGATTTTATTATGGTCAGCAACCTTATTTATTAGCAACTTTAATTGTAATAAGTTTTATTCTTTATTCTATTATTAAAAATAAAGAAAAAATTTGGACTTATTTATTTTTAATAATATTAGTTATAAGTCCTTTTATAATAATTCTTGTAATGGATTCTTATCCTCCTAGAATTTTCTTATCAACTAATATTTGTTTTTCTTTTTCCATTATTTATTGTTTAACTCACTTAAAAAATAAATATCTAAAAACAATTATTATTAGTACTATTTCTCTTACAAGTATATTTTATATTTCAAAATTATATTACTCTCAATATAAAGTTGGAGAACAAGACAAAACAACAGCAAGAGATGTAAAAACTCAATTAATGATAAACATACCTGATTATAATGATCCTAATTATTCATTTTATTTTTATGGGAGATTAAAAAATTCAGAATTCAGAATAAAAAAATCAGAAGTTTTCGGTGCTTCATTTTTTGAATGGTGTGGAGGAGATACAAATAGAATTTCAGCTTTTTTAAAATATCAAAATATAATGAATATAAAACCTTCATCATTGAAAGATATTAATAAAATCGATACTAAATTAATCCATGAAATGCCTACATGGCCAAATCCTAAAAGTGTTCAAAAATTTAATAATACTATTATAATAAAATTAGGAAATGAAAATAATGAAAATTGTTTATTTTCTTTAGATGAATAGTTAATTATTTAAAATTTCATTTTATACTTCTGCATTGGTTTTTCTATAAAATTCCAAGAAAAATAAGCTAAAATACCTGTAAAAAACATTCCATATATAGTTAATTCAATTACATTTAATTTAAAAAAATACATTAAATATTGTTGAACAAAAAAACCATATATATATATCCCATAAGATATATCACCTATTTTATTTATTATTCCACTAATGTAGTTTGTTTTTAATTGACCAATCAATAATATAAATATTGGTAATAATAATGGTCCTATATACTTAAATAAATTTAAATATATTGATAATGTTATTAAACTTATACAGATCACTCTAACAAAAAAATAATTTAACTTCTCTAATTTTAATAAATACAATAAGCATCCTGCAAAAAAACATTTTGATAATCTATAAAGTTGAAAAGTATCAATGTAAATTAAAGAAAAATATCTATTAAGAAATGTGGGTTTAAATAAAAAAAGGATATAAGAACAAATAAATGCTAATAAAAAAAATAGAATTAATAATTTATTTTTATTTCTAAAAGGATAGATTACTAATAATAAAATATACATTAAAAACTCATAACATAATGACCAAAGCGATCCATTCACAGCACTTGGATAAGGATTATTCTTAAAAACATTATTCATATCAATTTGTACATTAAATAAAGATAAAACTCTAGGAGCATAACTCCAAAAACTAGCCTCCTTTAAAATATTCTTACCTACATACACAAAAGGAACTAATAATAATGTAAATAATAACAATATAAATAAAGCTGGATATAGTCTTAATACCCTTTTCCAAAGATAATTCTGAATAGATTTACTATATTTTAAACTTGATAAAATTAAATAACCACTTAATATAAAAAATATATCAACCGAGAGCCAGCCTAAATTAATTTGCTTATTAGTTAATACATAAACAATATCTTCTTTTGCAGTTAAAGAATAAGAATGAGAGAAAACTACAGCACTTGCAAATAGTAATCTTAAAAAATCAAAGTTATTTTCTGTCCTATAACTCTTTTCCATTATTTTTCAAAAATTTTATTCAAAATATTTCTTAATTCATTTCTCCAAACATCCCAATTCAAAGCTTGATCATATCTTGCTCTAGAAGTTTTACTTAATTCTTGAAATTTACTCTCATTAATTAAAAAAGGTTCAATTATTTTTGCATATTCATCTGCTTTAGCATTTAATGGTAATGCAAAGCCATTTATTCCATCTTTAACAATTGATGTAACTCCTCCTGTAGCTGTTGTAATACTCGGTAATCCATAAGCTGAAGCTTCACAAAAAACAATACCATAACACTCAGCTTCTGTTGGAACAAAAAGAAAATGAGATGAATTTAAAGTATCTTTTAGTTTTTGATAATCTTCAGGTATATTTTTATTTAAAAATGGAACAACTTCCATTATCTCAGATTCTTTTGGAGGTATACAACCTACTACCTTAAGTTTTACATTATAACCTTTTTTTACTAATAACTCTACAGTATCTAATGCTATATCTCCTCTTTTTCTTTCCCATTCTACACTCAAAAAAAGGAATGTAATAGGTTGAGTTAACTTCTTTGGTTGGAAATTATTTTTTTGAGGAACATCTATATTTGCACCAAATCGAAGTAAATGTACTTTATCTGAGGGTAAATGATAAAAAGATACAGCTCTTTCTACTGACCATTCAGATGGTAAAAGCACAGCAGAACATTTTTGAAGAGCTTTTCTCTCTAAATAACGTAATATTTTTTTAGAATACCAACCTAACCCTTTATATGCGGAATAATAATTGATATGTTGGTCGTACAAAATATCATTTACATAAATAATAGGTTGTTTTATATTCAAGAAAGCTATATCATTGATTGCATTAGAAACAAAAAGTAAATCAAAATCAGTTTCTTTTAATTTATTTTTAATTCTTCTTGATGCTATAAAAGCTTTTGTCAAATTTTGATAACGATTGAAAGTTCTATTTAATATTTTTTCATGAAAAGAAGCTACTCTTTCTATAAAATTAATTTCTTTTTCAGTATATTTTGTAGCTGGAATCCAATCAACTTCATAACCTAGTTGAATGAAACTAGAATACATCATATACATTGTTCCTGACCATAATGACTTATCTCTCGGATCTCCATCAGATAAAAAAGCTATTTTTTTCAATTTTATTTTATTTTCTTCAATAAATAAATTCGTAAAATTTTATATTTCTTCAAAATCCATTTTAAATGTTGAAATGCTAAAGAATATTTATTTTTATTTATACATTCCCAAAAATCTAATCTACTTCTAGAAAAAATCATCCAATCTGCTAAATGAGAAATTTTACCTTTATAATAATTTCCAGTGATCTGATCTAGTTTATTATGTCTCAAGTCTCTTTTAAAATCTGTTCCTGCAGATAATCCAGCAGAATGTCTTCTATAAGCTGACATAGTAATATCCATTCCTCTCATTTTTCCTGAGGTTGTTGCAGCCATAAACATTATTGTATCAAAATATAATAGAGTTGGATCATTTAAGGTTTTACGAAATGCATCATTTTTCAAAACGCTTGACTTCATAAAAATAGAAGTTGTATGTACTTGCCAATCTTTATAAATTTCAAATGCAGTATAGTCTCTATTTTCTATTGAACTAAATTGACTATTATTTATTATTATATCATTTTCATCAACCTGGATCACATTATGACAACAAATAGTATAATCCTTATTTTGTTCTAAAAAATCGTATTGTATTTGTAATTTATTTTCATCCGTCCAATAATCATCTCCTTCACAGAAAGCAATATATTTCCCGTTTACTTTCTTTAATGTATCATAAAAATTTGGTGTAGCTCCTAAATTATTTTTATGATTTGTATAATTAATTTCAATATGTTCAGGTGCATTTTCTATTAACTTCTGAATAACTGAATCTGTGTTATCTGTGGATTTATCATTCGATATAATTAGTTCTATTGGAAAATTGGTTTTTTGCATAAAAACACCTTGAAGATTTTTTTCTATAAAATCCTCTTGGTTATAGACAAGAACAATAACTGAAACTTTATTCATTTTTTAATATTTTAGAAGAAATATTAGTTAATATAAATTTTAAATAATTATATAGCCTAATTATTTTTTTCTTGAAACTTTCTTTTTGGCTTAATAATATTAAAAATGATAATTTTTTAAAATTCCCTATTTTTAATTTTTTATCTAATAGATTTCTACCTCTTTTTTCAAATTTTATAAGTATTGGATATTTAGATGGTGGTTGATTATTTAGAAAAAAATCTATGAATTCATAATCATTAAAATTAGCACCAAAATTATAACGATGTCCCGTTTCATTAGCAGAAATCATTAATATTCTATAATCTCGACTTTCTCTCATAATTTTTATTGCTGATAAATAAGCTATTAGGTAATCTGCAAAATAACTTACATTTTGTATTAAATCAAGGTTTGATTTTAAATCATTATAATAAGATGTAGGATTTAAAGATGAATAACAATTCCTAAATTCCATTAACCATTTTCTTATAAAAATATTTCCTCTCGATGTAGCTAAAAACCATGTTTCTAAAATTGGATAATCATAGTTTGTTGTACAAAAATCAGAGTAAAAACCTATTAAATCAGTATGATTTTCTTTTTTTAAAACAAATAACCAATCTAAATTTTCTGTTAATAGAATACTTGCATCCATCCATATACCTCCGTATTTATACAAAAGTTCAAGTCGAATTAAATCTGTATAATTAGCGAGTGGTAAATCTTCTCTTTGTCCTAAAATATCTGGTAAAAATCTCTTTAAAGATTTTTTATTTAAAATGTTAATTTCAAAATCTTTAAGGTAAAATTTTACATTTTCTATACAAATATCTACTAAATCAGAACTACCATCCCAATAAATCCAAATTATTTTTGGGATAATATCCAAATTATTTAATCCTTTTCCCCAAAGAATATTTTTTGGATTATTTTTCATTAAAAAATAATTTTAATAATTTAGGAATATATCTATGTGTAAATCTATCTGCTAGAATTTGTTTTCTTACTCTCTTGTTTAATTTTACTGAGAAATTATCAAAAAATAATTTATTCACTTTATCTTTCACTCCTTCGTTAAATGAAAATGAATCATAGAGGAAACGAAAATAATGTTGAAATAAAGCATTTTCATATTTATTATTATCTAATTGAAATCTATTTTTAAAATACTTTAATACATTTATTTCTTCAGAATAATTAATACCATTTTTCTTTGTATTATTTGAAACTTTTATAGAATGTTGTCTAAAGTAATTTAAAAATTTACCACTAATTACTACATCTGCCAATGAGCCTATTTCAGCCCAAAAAATCCAATCTCCAGCTAATCTATAATTTGTATAATCTTCTGGTATCTGTTTATATAAACCCTTTTTAAAAATTGCCATACTAGCATTAATTAATGTAGTAAAAGGGATTAATTTTTTTTCTACAAAATTTTCCTTTTCAATAAATTCAATAATATTATTCGTACTCCTATAAGGAGATAAGTCATTTTCTAATTCATTATAAAAAACACTTTGACAATAAATCAAACCTGCTGTTTTATATGTTTCAATTAACGATACTAATGTTTCTAAAAATATATTCTCACAAAAATCATCACTCTCTGCAATCCATACCCACTCTCCTTTTGCTAAATCAATTCCTTTATTCCATTGTTTGAAAGTTGAACCAGAATTTACATCATTATATATTATATGAGAAATTTTAGAGTTATCTCTATATTGTTCAATAATCTCTTTACTATTATCAGGAGAAAGATCATCTAATATTATAATCTCAAAATCCTGATAAGTTTGATTAATTACTGAATCTATCCTTTGTCTTAAATAAGGAGCATGATTATAGTTTGGTATTATTACTGAAATAAAAGGCATATTATTTATTAAAAAATGATAAAAATTTATTTAGTATTTTAATTCTTTTACTTTCTAACTTCAATTTAAAGTCTTTATTTTGATTGCTTAATATTAAATTCTTTTCATATAAAGTAAAATAATCTCCAAAATATTTTTCATAAATTCTCCAATGTTTATAGTATACATAATTTTTCATAGATAAAAATTTGTAATTATCAGTATTTATCGTATTATTTCTTGAATTTTCTTTTATCCTATAAAAAAATTCAAATGAACTTAATTTACATATCTTTATTTCTTTATGTGAAAAAATATAATTAATCCAAAATTCCCAATCTTCAAGTCCTTGATCCATTTTAGTATCATAACGTATATGATTCTTTTTAAAAATTGCTGAACAGAAAATAATATTATGATAAAGCATTTTATTTAAAGAATAGTCCTCAAGAATCCATTCTTTATTAATTTTTCCAAAATAAATTGCATTAGAATATATTAAGGTATAACCTTCTTTTATTTTTTCAAAAGCTTTATTTAAATAATTTTCAGATATTTTATCATCACCATCAAGGGGTAAAATCCATTCTCCTAGAGCATTATTAATTCCATTATTTCTAGCTGCGGCAACTCCTAAATTATTTTGATAAATATATCTAAATCGGGAATCTTTTTTCACCCATTCCGAAGCTATTTCATCTGTATTATCAGGTGAATCATCATTTATAATAATACATTCCCAATTAGTATAAATTTGATCTAAAACAGATTGTAAACACTCATCTAAATATTGTGCTTGATTATAACAAGGGACTATTATAGATATAAGAAATTGATTTTCCATTTTACATTTTTATTTATGATAAATATAAATTTCATTAGATTTTTCATACATTTTAAAACTGCTTGTAAATGGGAAACCTAAATTAAAATTTGAATAAGTGATTGATTTTTGATTTAAATATTTTTGGCTATTTTTAAGATTAATCAATTTATAATCAAGTCTATTAATATATTTTGTCCAAAATAAATTATAAAATACAATATTTACACATATCATATTATTATTATTATCATTATTTATAAATTCAAAAAGAATAATCAATTCTTTTAAAAACAAGTTAATCACATTATAATCTCCCCCAATTACTCCAGCATTAACAACCGGCATATTATAAAATATTGGAGGGATATACTGTTTAATTTCTTTTGGTAAAATATTAATTTTATTTCTAATCCACTCATTTGTGCCTATTAAGGATAATTCATCTCGTCCAATATAAAAAATATCATTTTTAATAAAATTGAATATATCCTTATTTAAGTTAAAAGTTACATCATTAATGTCACACATTATTAATTTTTCAACGTTTTTTATATTTAAAAATTCTTTATATATATAAAAACGTTCGTCATTTAATGAATAACATAGAATTTTACATTTTATAAACTTAACATTACTGTTTGTATATTTATGTATAAAATCATCATCTAATGAATCATGAAAAATAATTAAATTATAATTACTTGAAATAGCACTATTATAAAAATTTTCAATATAATTAAAATTATTTTTATTTATACCAATACCACGCTGAGGATCATTTTTTGTTGTAAAATATGTAGAAAGGATTATATTTTTTCCTACTTCCAAATTAGAAATATCATCAACTATTCTAGTTTTATTTTCATCAATTTTAGAATGTATAGGAATTTTAGAAAAATCTTTAAATAAATAATTAAAACTTTTTATCATAATAAATATTTTACAAAATATCATATATTTTGGCCATATTATCATACAAACAAAATTTCGAATAAAATCTAACTTTAAACTTTATTTTCTATGTATATATTGAATACTGACCATAATTGTTTTAGTTTTATAACATAACAATTTTATAATAATTTTTTGATTTTTGGATTAATTTTTTTCAATATTGGAGAATAAGAAACATATTTATTTTTTACATAGAATTTAGCTATATTATTCATTTTAAATATATTTTTATTTTCGAATCCTTCCATAATTCCTACATTAATAAAATATGTATTGGTAGAAAGATCTATTTTTCCTAAATCTATCTCTATATTATAAAGACCAGTATTCCAATTAATTTTATCAAAAGTATAATTAGTTGATATAATTGGTTTTTGTTCTTTGTCAAATACTTGTAAATAAAAATAAGGCATCTTTTTTAAAGAAAAATTTTCAAAATCAAAGCTAACTATCAAATTATCATTCCAATCTATCTCAAAATCTGTATTTTGTTCTTGGTTAAACTTAAAATTATCTAGAATAAAATCTTTGTTTGGTAAAATAACTTGTGTTTTACTTAAATCAGAAGTTTCATTAATTTCAAAATACTTTTTAATTCCTTCAGAAATATTGTCCCCTTGATATTTATCTTGTCCCTTATCCATTATAATGACATGACTACATATTCTTGATACCTGAGTCAAATTATGAGAAACAAATATTACGGCTGTATTAGGAAGTATTTCATCTATTTTTTGAAAACATTTAAGTGAAAATGACATATCTCCTACAGCTAAAACTTCATCTATTATTAAAACATCTGGATCTAAATGAGCTGCTACAGCAAATCCAAGACGAACTTTCATCCCAGAAGAATAGTTTTGTACAGGCATATCAATAAATTCTTCAATTTCAGAAAAATCTATAATAGATTGCATTTTTTCTTCTACATCCTTCTTAGTGAACCCTAAAATAGATGCATTATTATATATATTTTCTCGTCCTGTTAAAATTGGATTAAATCCAGCACCTAATTCAATTAGAGCACCTATTTTTCCTTTCATAACAATCTGTCCTTTATCTGGATTATATAATCCATTTAGAACTTTTAAAAGAGTTGATTTCCCAGCTCCATTATGACCTACTAACCCTATACATTCTCCTCTTTTTAGTTCAAAGCTAATATCTTTTACTGCCCAAAATTCATCTTTACGAAGATCTTTATCTATTTTTAACCCTAGAGAGCTTTTTATAATATCAGATGCTCCATATTTTAAAGAGGATTTTAAATTTTTAGAAAACTTTTTTGATACATTCTGAACAGATACTAATACTTCTTTTTCCATTATCCTCCTATTTTTTCGATTATAATTGGCATTGATTTTCTAAATATAACTAAACCTATTGATAGTAAAATGAAACTAATTACACTTAAAATAATTATATATAAAGTATATTGAGCATCTAATCCTACTAAAGAATTTCTTGTATCAGTAATTAAATAGGTCATTGGATTTAATTCAAATAAATATTTAAAAAAACCTGATTTTGGAATTGCATAAACAACTGGTGTAACATACATCAAAAAAGGTATACCCGTATTTATAAGTTTAGATATATCAGTGTAAATTAAACCTAAAGGTGTTATTATCAAACCTATTGAAAATGAAAACAATAGAATCACAAAAATATAAATTGGAAATAATATGATATCCCATGATGGAACAATTTGATAATAAATCATTACACCAATTATTGGAATCATTTTAATTAATAAATTAAAAATAATTTTATAAATTCCTGCCATTAACAAAGCTTCTTTTGGAAAATTAATCTTTGAAATTATTCCTCTTCCTTGATTAACAGAAAGAATTGGACTTTGTATAGTTTCTGTAAAAATATTCCAAATTGTAGTTCCTAAAATAACATAAACAGGATAAGGCAAACCACCAGGTATCTGAATACTTACAACTCCTGAGCCATTTAAAAACAACCAAATAAAAGAATTTATTATTACTGGAAAAAGAATCCAAAAAACACCTAGTATAGATTGTCTATGTTGAGACTGAATATCTCTCTTAGTCATCTGATAAGCTAGGAAATTAGATTTTCTAATATCACTAAATACATCTTTTAATTCTTTTATAAAATGTGTTTGCTTATCAGATGTATAAACAGTTGTTTTCATAACAATTAAATAATTGATTTCAAATAATCCCCATAACCACTTTTACCATATTTCTCAGCAGCTATTAGTAATTGTTCTTTATTAATAAACCTCTTTCTATAAGCTATCTCTTCTATACAAGAAACACTAACTCCTTGGCGTTTTTCTATCACTCGTACAAATTCTGATGCCTCATGTAAAGACTCAAACGTTCCTGTATCTAACCAAGCTGTTCCTCTATCCATAATTCCTACTTCTAGTTCTCCTTTTTCTAAGTAAACTTTATTTACATCAGTTATCTCTAACTCTCCTCTATGTGATGGTTTTAAGTTTTTAGCTATTTCTACAACTTGATTGTCATAAAAATAAAGGCCAGGTACTGCAAAATTTGATTTTGGTTGAGATGGCTTCTCTTCTATCGATAATACTTTTTGTGCTTCATCAAAATCTACTACTCCATATCTTTCTGGATCACTTACTTCATAAGCAAAAACACATCCTCCTTCTACTGATGTTTTACTTACTAACAATTGTTCTAATCCTGTCCCATAAAATATATTATCTCCTAATACTAATGCAACAGAATCATCACCAATAAATTCTTCTCCTATAATAAAAGCTTGTGCTAATCCATCTGGACTAGGTTGTATAGCATACTGTATATTACACCCTATTTGTGAACCATCTCCTAATAAACGTTGAAAGGGTTCTGAATCATGTGGTGTTGTTATTATTAATATATCTTTTATTCCTGCCAATAATAATGTTGATAATGGATAATAAATCATCGGTTTATCATATACTGGCATTAATTGCTTACTTACTGCTATTGTTAAAGGATATAGGCGTGTTCCTGATCCTCCGGCAAGTATTATTCCTTTCATAAAAATTAAGTTGATTATAAAAAGCCTTGAATTTAACTATTCAAAGCTTTTTTATAGATTTTTAATTGTATTGTGTCTCGTAATAGTTTTGGTAATCTCCTGATGTTACATTATCTAACCATTCTTGGTTAGCCAAAAACCAATCGATCGTCTTTGACAGTCCTTGCTCAAAAGTTACCGATGGCGACCAACCTAATTCTTTATTAATTTTGGTTGCATCTATTGCATAACGTAAATCATGTCCGGGACGATCTTTTACAAAAGTGATTAATTGTTCTGAAGTTCCTGTTTCTCTTCCTAACTTTTCATCCATTTGTTTACATAATTCTTTAACAAGATCTATGTTTTTCCATTCATTAAATCCTCCTACATTGTAAGAATCTCCATCTTTTGCTTCATGAAAAACTAAATCTATTGCCTTTGCATGATCTATCACATATAACCAATCTCTTGTATATTTTCCATCTCCATAAATTGGCAAAGGTTTATTATTAATTATATTGTGTATACAAAGAGGAATTAATTTTTCTGGAAAATGATTAGGTCCATAATTGTTTGAACAATTTGTTAAAACTATTGGTAAACCATAAGTATCATGATAAGCTCGAACAAAATGATCTGAAGATGCCTTGGATGCTGAATATGGTGAGTGTGGATCATAAGATGTTTCTTCTGTAAAAAATCCTTCACTTCCTAGAGCTCCAAAAACCTCATCGGTTGATACATGATGAAAACGCTTTCCTTCATAATTATCTTTCCAAATATGTTTGGCTGCATTCAAAAGATTCACTGTTCCAATTACATTGGTCATTACAAACTCTAAAGGATTTGTTATAGAACGATCTACATGAGATTCTGCAGCTAAATGAATCACACCATCTGGTTGATGCTTTTCGAAAACTTCTAGTATTTGTTTAGCATCTACTATATCTGCTTTAACAAACTCATAGTTCGATTTTTCTTCTATATCTTTCAAATTTTCTAAATTACCCGCATAGGTTAAAGCATCAAGATTGATGATTTGTGTATCAGGATAATTTAATACAAACTCTCTTACAACATGAGAACCTATAAAACCGGCTCCACCTGTAATTAATATCGTTTTCATAGTAATTATTTGGTTTACAAAAGTCTTTTATAAATAATTTCAACGTTCAATTCAATTATATTTATTTATTCTTTTGTAATCATTAAAACTTATTAAATCAATTTTAAACAAAATTTATGCCTAAAATTTACTTTTCTATTAAAGCATTTTTTATTCTAGTCATTGCTTCTTTTAAACTATCAACAGAAGCTGCGTAAGAAATTCTGATACATTTTTTTGATCCAAATGCAGAACCAGAAACTACAGCAACCTGAGCATATTCTAAAATATATAATGCCAAATCATCAGCATTATTTATTTGCACACCATTATATACTTTACCAAAAGTAGCAGATACATCAGGAAATAAATAGAAAGCTCCTTTAGGTTCATTTACTTTAAAACTAGGAATTTCTCTTGCCCATCCCAACATTAATTCTCTACGCTCTGCAAAAGCATCAATCATATATTTTATAGAGCTAGAATCAGCTTCTAATGCTGTAATTGCAGCACGTTGCGCAATAGAATTAGCTCCAGATGTAACTTGTCCTTGTAATGTTTCACATGCTTTTGCTAACCAAGCAGGAGCTCCTATATAACCTATTCTCCAACCTGTCATAGCAAAAGCTTTTGCTAATCCATTAATTGTAACTGTTTGATCATATACTTCAGGAAAAGATGCTATAGAAACATTTTTATCCCCATAAACAATATGTTCATATATTTCATCAGAAATAATAATAACATCTGGATATTTAGCTAATACTTCAGCTAACCCTTTTAATTCTTTCTCTGAATAAACAGATCCTGAAGGATTACAAGGTGAAGAGTAAATAATTGCACGTGTTTTATCTGTAATAGCTTCTTCTAATTGGGTAGGAGTAATTTTAAAATCTGCTTCTAAAGTTCCTTCTACAAAAACTGGTTTTCCTCCAGATAATTCAACTATATCTGAGTAAGATACCCAATAAGGGGTTGGAATAATTACTTCAGTTCCTTCGTCAACAATAGCTTGTAAAACATTATATATTGATTGTTTTGCTCCTGTAGAAACTACAATTTGATTTGCCTCGTAAGAAATATTATTATCTCTTTTGAATTTTTTAATAATAGCATCTTTAAGCTCAGGATAACCAGCAATTGGAGGATAACCTGAATAGTTTTCATCAATTGCTTTTTTAGCAGCTTCTTTTATAAAATCAGGGGTATTAAAATCAGGTTCTCCAATACTCAAGCTAATCACATCAATACCTTGTGATTTTAATTCTCTTGCTTTAGCACTCATTGCTATTGTAGCAGATGGTTTTAAACTTTGTAAACGTTTAGAAAGTTGCATAATTTTATGTGAATTATTTGTCGTATAACAATTTATTATTGCGAAGATACTTTTTTCTCATTATAATTTTATTACTTTTAATCATTAAAATTTAATAATAAAAAATAGATTTATTATGTCTGAAATTACATTTAAAGGAAATCCTATTCATACAGGAGGAGTTTTACCAACAATTGGAGAAAAAGCTCCTAGTTTTGCGTTAACCGCAAGTGATTTAAATCAAAAAACATTAGCTGATTATCAAGGTAAATATGTTGTTTTAAATATTTTTCCTAGTATTGACACTGGGGTTTGTGCACAATCTGTTCGAGAATTTAATAAAGAAATTTCTTCAGTAGAAAATACAGTTGTATTATGCATCTCTAAAGATTTACCTTTTGCTTTATCTCGTTTTTGTGCCGCTGAGGGATTAGAAAATGTTATTACATTATCTGATTTTAAAACGGAAGAATTTGCAAATGCTTACGGTGTGAAAATGGTTGATGGCCCTTTAGAAGGATTATTATCTAGAGCTGTCGTAATTATCAATCCAAACGGAGAGGTTATTTATACTGAACAAGTTCCTGAAATTGGACAAGAACCTGATTACAAAGATGCTTTAGCAGCTATAAAATAATTTAAAAAAACAGCATTACTATTATATTTTAGTAATGCTGTTCTATTTATTTTTGAAACTGAATTGCTAATTTTTCTGCTTTCTTAGAAGTAGAATAATCATAAAAACCTTCACCAGATTTTACTCCTTTTTTACCTGCTGTTACCATATTTACTAACAAAGGACATGGTGCATATTTAGGGTTTTTAAAACCATCATACAACACTTCTAAAATTGACAAGCAAACATCCAATCCTATAAAATCTGCTAATTGTAATGGTCCCATAGGATGAGCCATTCCTAATTTCATTACTTCATCAATTTGTTTAACACCTGCAACACCTTCATACAACGAATAAATTGCTTCATTTATCATTGGCATTAAAATTCTATTGGCTATAAAACCTGGATAATCATTTACTATGACAGGAATTTTATTTAATTTTTCAGTAATTTCTACAATCTTATTTGTTGTTTCATTACTTGTATCATAGCCACAGATTATCTCAACTAATTTCATCATTGGAACTGGATTCATAAAATGCATTCCAATAATTTGTTTCGGACGATTAGTTGCTGAAGCTATTTTTGTAATTGAAATCGATGATGTATTTGAAGTTAAAATTGTTTTTGAGGGAGCAAATTCATCAATTTGTTTAAATATAGACAACTTTAAATCTAAATTTTCTGTTGCTGCTTCCACAACTAAATCAGCTTCTTTTACAGCTTCCTTTAAATCAGAAAATATCTTAATATTACTTAATGTTGATGTTTTATCTATTTCAGTAATAATTTCTTTCGACAACATTCTATCCAAGTTCGTTTCAATAGTTTTCAAACCTTTTTCTAAACTTTCTTTAGAAACATCTACTAAACTAACAAAGAATCCTGCCTGAGCAAAAACATGAGCAATACCATTACCCATAGTTCCAGCACCAATAACTGTAATATTTTTCATTTTTTTGTGTGTTATGTTTTTATTTTTTTCTGCTCATGGTAATTAAAATAATATTAAAAAAGCTATATAATTCTGAAACAATATTTCAACAAACTTTATTTTTAGAGAATAAGTGACTTAAAAGTTAATAATACATTACTCTTTTTCTATTGTCTGGTTTTTTATCACTTGTTGTTCTTTTTCAAAATAAGCAATAATTTCCAAAGCAACTTTTAATGCATTTCTACCATCTTGTAAAGAAACTTTTATTGGAGTTTCATTCACTATAGCATCTGCAAAGCTTTCAAGTTCATCTAAAATTGCATTATTAGGTAAAACCTCAGGATGTTCAAAACAAATTTCTCTGCGATCTCCTTTATCATTTTCTAATATCATTGCAAACTCATTAGGATGTTCAGGAGCTTTATGCATTTTTATAATTTCTGTTTTCTTTGTCAAGAAATCAATTGAAATATAAGCATTTCTTTGAAAAACACGCATTTTTCGCATATTTTTCATTGACATACGAGAAGTGGAAACATTTACAACACAGCCATTTTCAAATTCAATTCTAGCATTTGCAATATCTGGCGTATCACTAATTACAGAAACTCCAGAAGAATGAATTGATTTTATTTCAGATTTTACGATAGATAAAATAACATCTAAATCATGTATCATCAAATCCAATACAACAGGAACATCAGTTCCACGAGGATTAAACTCTGCCAAGCGATGAGTTTCTATAAATAATGGTTCTTCTATAAAAGGTGCTGCAGCTGTAAAAGCAGGATTAAAACGCTCTACATGTCCAACTTGTGCTTTTAATCCTTTTTCATTTGTTAATTGTAGCAAATGGTCAGCTTCTTCTAATGTATGTGTTATTGGTTTCTCTATAAAAAAATGTTTATTTTTCTCAATAACTTTTAATGCTACTTCGTAATGTGACAAAGTTGGTGTTACAATATCTACAACATCAACATTGTCAATAAGCTCTTCCATTGAAGAGAAATATTTATATCCAAATTCAGCTTCTACTTTCTTTCCATTTTCTTGAAAAGAATCATAAAAACCAATTAATTCGTATTTTTCCGATTGTTTTAATAACTTTAAATGTATTTTCCCAAGGTGTCCTGCACCTATAACTCCTACTTTTAACATTTGGCAGATTTTGTCGTTAAAATTAATGAGAATTACTTGTATTTAATGCATTTTTGTAAAAATTTTGAAATAATGTCTGTAGACGATTTTAAACATAAAGGCCGACGAAAAATGTTGGTTGATCTATTGAGATCAAAAGGAATAGAAGACGAAAAAGTACTGGAAGCCATAAACTTAGTACCAAGACATCTTTTTTTAGATAGCGCTTTTGTAGAATATGCATACCGTGATGAAGCATTTCCAATTGCTGCTGGACAAACAATTTCTCATCCTTTTACAGTTGCTTTTCAAACACAATTATTAGATATATATCCCAATGAAAAAGTCTTAGAAATCGGAACAGGATCAGGCTATCAAACTGCTGTTTTAGTCGGCTTAGGTGCAGAAGTTTTTACTATTGAGAGACAAAAAGACTTATTTGATTATTCGAAAATAATGTTAAAAAAAATTAATTTCGAACCTCGTTATCAAACTTATGGAGATGGATATAAAGGATTACCTTCTTTTGCTCCTTTTGATAAAATTATTGTAACAGCTGGTGCTCCAGAAATACCAAAAGAATTATTAAACCAGTTAAAAATAGGTGGAATAATGGTTATTCCTGTCGGTGAAACATCACAACAAATGATTGTAATTATAAAATTATCTGAGGATAATTATGAACACTACGAATTTGGTAACTTCAAGTTTGTTCCAATGTTAGAAAGAAGAGATAAATAATATTTATCTTTAAATTTGGTTGCTTCCTTTTATTTAGTTTTATGCTATATTTTTTCTTCTATAAATTTATAGAAGAAAAAATATAGTGTAGTAAGCACTAAAACTTAAAATATTTTTCTTTTTGTAAAGATTACAAAGAAAGACCTACTTGATCTCAATAAATATGTATTTTAAAACAACTTTATTAATCATCAATTCTTTTAAAATTTCCTCTCGCATCAAAATCAATGTCTAAACCATTAGATAGCTCAACTTCATAAGAATATTTATTTTTCTCAATTTTAACAATACTTGTATTCGGGAAACTTTTCTTAACATATACTATAATTTTTTCTGGTGCATAAGCTGTAGGAATTATATTTCTTTTTCCATCAACTTCTTTCCAGTTTCCACTTCCATCAAATTCTATTTTTGTTCCATTTGCTAAAATAACTTCATAATCTTTAGACAAATAATCATCATCTAAAATAACAGATTTTATTTGAGCTGATTTAAAATGAGTTTTGATAAATTTTTTACCTTTTTCTGGTAATTGCTCAAAAGTAATATCACGATCTTGTGCAAAACTAAAAGCTCCAATTCCTAACATTAATATACTTAAAGTCTTTTTCATTATTCTATTATTAGTTTGTTTTGATAAGACAAATTTGATAAAGAATTTAGGAAAGAAGTTGGAATTTATTTTCATAGGATTATTTTCTTAGTATAAATTGATGAAGACCATCTTTATATTGATAATCTATATGTATGGTCTGTTGGTTCTTTAAAATAGTTTTTACAATTGAAAGCCCTAGTCCATTGCTTTCTACGCTAAAACCTTGTTTATAAAACCGATTATAAATTTCATTAGGATTTAATGCAAATAAATCACTTGTATTAGAAAAAATAATTTCATTGAGATTGTTTATTTTTATACTAATCAATTTTTCTTTATTATTGTGTTTTATAGCATTTCGAATAAGATTAGAAATTAGAATATTTGCTAAGTCTTTATTAAACATTGTTTCAAAGACTGTATTAAATTCTTTTTTTACAGTTATTCCTTCTGTTTCAAAAATTGATTCATAATCTTCTAATATTTCTTCAATAATTTTATTAAAATTGATCCTTTCTTTTTCTTGATATTGGTGATTTTCTATTCGAGACAACATCAGAAGAGAACGATTAAGACTAACCATTCGCCACAATGATTTTTTAGCATCTGCTAATTGTATATACTCTTTTTCTTCTAAATTTCCTTGTTCTAATAATAAATCAATTTTATTAATTGCAATTGCTAATGGAGTTTGCAATTCATGAGAAGCATTTCCTATGAATAATTTTTGGTCGTTAAAAACTTGTTCATTACGATTAATCATAGATGAAATTTCAGTTTGTAAAAGCTCAAACTCTACAACATTAGTTTCAACTTTTTCTAATTCTTTGGATTGCCCAAATCGATAATTTTGTAATTGTTTAAGAATTTTATCAAAAGGTTTAAAAGCTTTACTTAAACCAAAATGATTAATCAATAGAATACTTACTAAAATAAAAAAGTATAATGCAAAAAGTGAAATAGATAAATCATAAATCAAATCATCTTCTTCTACTGTAGATGTTCTTATTTCTAATGAATACATTTTTCCATCTCGTCCATAAAAACCAGTTCTTAAAACACGATAAGGCTCATCTTCACCATCATAAGGCATAAAAATCATTTCGTTAGTAAGACGATTGGATTCATCATAATGAGCTTCATCAACAGGTAATATTCTAAACTGATTTAAACCAAACTTATTTGTTTTAACAACAGAAGGATCGATATAAGATTGACGAATAATCTCTATTTTCTGGTTTTTTAATCCGTCATCTACATTATCATAAACTTCATCTAAAATAAAAGTATGAAACAACAATGCCCAAATAGCAATAACAGCCAAAAGAGAAATTGTAAGATATCGAAAAGTATAATTTTTAAGAGAAACCTTCATTCTAAACTAATTTATAACCTACACCATAAACAGCTTGCAAATCAGCTTCAGATGATGCTTCTTTTAATTTTTTTCTTAAATTTTTTATTTGAGAATAGATAAAATCTAAACTATCTACAAATTCGATATGATCCCCCCATACACTCTCAGCTAAAGTAGTTTTTTGAAAAACTCTTTCAGGACGAAGCATAAAATAATATAGCAAATCATATTCTTTTCTATTCAATTTTATCTCTTGATTGTTGATCAAAACTCTACGATCATCAGGAAAAAGTTGTATATTTTTATAAGATATTATCTCTTCTCCTTGTTGATGATTTTTCCTCATAGCAACTTTTATACGAGCAAATAACTCAGCAAAATGAAAAGGCTTTGCAAGATAGTCATCTGCTCCAACTAAAAGTCCTTCTACCTTATCATCAACAGAATCTTTTGCAGATAAAATTATTACAGCAGTTTTTTTCTGTAATTTTTTCAATTCTTTCAATAATGAGATTCCATCTCCATCTGGCAACATAATATCCAATAAAATACAATCATAATCAAAAGAAATAATTTTATCCATACCTTCTGAAAATGTACTTGCAGTTTCAGCAATTATTTTTTCATTTTCTAAAAACTGAACTATTGTTTGTTGTAATTCTATTTCATCTTCTACAACTAATACCTTCATTGATTTTATTTTATAATTTTGCCAAATTAACCGTCAAATTAGGAAAAAAATAGGAAAAACATACTAAATTTATAATCTAATTGAAATAAAATAATTTTGGGAAAATATAGTTTTAAAAATGATTATAGCGAAGGAGCTCATCCTTCTATTTTAGAAAGACTTATAGCAACAAACCTACAACAGCAAACAGGATATGGAGAAGATGAATTTTGTAACGAAGCAAAAGAATTGATTAAAAAAGAACTTAAACATAATTCTGCCATTCATTTTGTTTCTGGAGGAACTCAAGCTAATTTAATTGTTATTTCTTCTATTTTAAAACCTCATCAATCTGTTATCGCTGCAGATACTGGACATATTGCTGTACATGAAACTGGTGCTATAGAAGCAACTGGACACAAAGTGAATACTGTTATTTCTACGGACGGAAAACTAACTCCTATTCAGATACAATCTATTCTAGATTTACATACCGACGAGCATATGGTAAAACCAAAATTGGTTTATATTTCAAATTCTACAGAAATAGGAAGTTTATATAAAAAAAATGAACTAGAACATTTATATAACTATTGTCAAGATAATAATTTATATCTTTTTGTTGATGGCGCTAGATTAGCATCAGCACTTACGTCATCTAAAAGTGATATTACATTAGAAGATATGGCAAAATATTCTGATATTTTTTACATTGGTGGGACAAAAAATGGAGCTTTATTAGGCGAAGCAATTGTTATAAATAATCTACAACTTAATGAAGATTTCCGTTATCATATCAAACAAAAAGGAGGAATGTTAGCTAAAGGAAGATTAATTGGAATTCAATTCGCTGAATTATTTACTAATAATTTATTTTTTGAATTAGGTCTACATGCAAATAAAATGGCAAAAAAACTTGCTGAAGGCATCTCGAAAAAAGGATTTCAATTTTTAACAGAACCTTCATCTAATCAAATTTTTCCTATTTTTCCTATTGAGTTAATCAAAAATTTACAAAAAGACTTTGAATTTTTTACTTGGGAAAAAATTGATGAAAAACACGCTGCAATTCGATTAGTAACTTCTTGGGCAACAATTGAAGAAAAAGTTGACGAATTTCTAGACAAAATATAAATAAAAAATCCACTTTAAAGTGGATTTTTTATTTATAAAGGGAAAAATTATATCCTACAAAAAAGTAAGTTATTTTGTTTTGTCTAAAGCTTGTAAAATATCATTAATAATATCTTCTTTATCTTCTAAACCAACAGAAAGGCGAATTGTACCTGGCATAATTCCCAAATCAGCACGTTCGCTATCAGATAATTTTGCATGAGTTGTTGTTGCTGGATGTGTTGCAATTGTTCTAGAGTCTCCAAGATTTGATGTATATAAAATCATTTCTAACGCATCTATAAATCTAAATGCTCTTTCTTTACCTCCTTTCACCTCAAATGTCACAATTCCTCCACCAGCTTTCATTTGTTTTTTTGCCAATTCATATTGTGGATGAGAAGATAAAAAAGGATATTTTACATCAACAATTTCATTTGTTTTCTCTAAAGCTTGCGCCAAGGCTAAAGCATTATCACAATGTCGATCCATTCTTAATCCCAAAGTTTCTAAACTTTTTGATATTGTCCAAGCATTAAATGCTGACATTGCAGGACCTGTGTGACGAATGAAAAACATCATTTCATCAATCAATTCTTTTTTACCTACAGCAACTCCTCCCAAAACACGACCTTGACCATCCATATATTTAGTTGCTGAATGAACAGAAATATCGAATCCTAATGTTAAAGGTTGTTGTAAATATGGTGTAGCAAAACAGTTATCAATTATAAAAATCACTTGTGGAAATTTATTTTTTAATTTAGCCAAAGCTTCTAAATCAAATAATTCTAAACCTGGATTAGATGGGGATTCTAAGAATACAATTTTGGTATTAGGTTGTATTGATTTCTCCCAATCCTCAACATCAGAAGATTCTACATATGTATATGTTACTCCCCAACGAGGAAACAATTGAGTAATTAATTGATGAGTTGAACCAAAAATAGCTCGACTAGATACAATATGATCTCCAGATTTTATGAAAGATGCAAAAGATGCAAAAACAGCTGCCATTCCAGAAGCAAAAGCCAAACCTGTATCTGCTTTTTCTAATTTACATACACGATTAATAAACTCAGTTGTATTTGGATTTGCATAACGAGAATAAACCATACCCTCTTCTTCTTCTGCAAAAATAGCACGACCTTGTTCTGCACTATCAAAAATAAAACTTGATGTTAAATATAACGGAACTGAATGTTCGCGTGTAGCTGACCTTGGAGCTTGTTCGCGAATTATTTTAGATTGATCATTTTTCATAACAATCAAATTTAAATATAGTTTTATAAAGCAAAAAGCTTTTTATAAAGTTTTAAACCGAATATTTTTCTGTTTTATCTTATTTTAACATTATCTTAATTCTAAAAAAGTAGCAATTATAGAAAATTCACAAAATCACATCTATTTAACTATATTTCAATACTTTCTAAATAAGCGAACAGAGATTAAATTTGAATGATTTTTTTATAAAAAAATCATTCAAATTTAATCTCTACCTTTGTAACATTAATCATATTTATGTCATTCGAAAGTTTAGGATTATCTCCATATCTATCAAAATCAATTTCAAAATTAGGATTCTTAAAACCATTTGAAATTCAGACGGAAACTATTCCATCAATTCTAAAAGGAAAAGATGTAATGGGAATTGCAAAAACAGGTTCTGGAAAAACATTATGTTTTGTTGCTCCTTTGTTACAAAAAATTCAACATCAACCGTATGAAAAATCTCGTGCGATAAAATCCCTAATTTTAGTTCCCACACGTGAATTAGCAGTACAAATAGAACAAACATTTGTAGGTTTACAAGAAGCTTTACGCCGCGAAGTAAAAACACAAGCTGTTTATGGAGGAACTTCTATTAATCCACAGATGAAAAATCTATATGGTACAGAAATTTTAATTGCAACACCTGGACGTTTATTGGATTTAATGGATCATAATGCACTTACATTAGATCAGTTACAATATTTAGTTATTGATGAAGCTGATAAAATGTTTCAGTTAGGTTTTGGAGATGAAATGAATCGTATTCTAAAAGCTGTTCCTAAAAAGAAACAAACTATTCTTTTTTCAGCTACATTGAATGACAAAATTGAGGAAATAAAAACAACTCTTGCTATAAACCCTACAATTGTAGAGATAAAAAAACAAGAAGTTGATATTGACCAAATAGAACAAATAGCTTACAAAGTAAACCCAGAGGATAAAGGTCCTTTTTTACGTTATTTAATTAAATCTGAAAATTTAGAGCAAGTTTTAGTATTTGTATCTTCTACAAGAACAGCAGATAATTTGGTTGATAAATTGAAGAAAAATAAAATTTCTGCAATGGCGATTCATAGTAAAAAATCGCAAGGAGCAAGAATGGATAATTTAGAAGATTTTAAATTAGGTGATGTACAAGTTTTGGTTGCCACAGATTTAATTGGTCGTGGTATACATATAGAAGGTTTACCTACAGTTATAAATTATGAATTACCTCGTTCTCCTTTGGATTATGTACATAGAATTGGACGAACAGGAAGAGCAAATTCAACTGGAAAAGCTATCAGTTTAATTACAGAAGAAGATTTACATCATTTTAAAATTATCCAAAAGAAAATGGGTAAAAAAGTAGATTTAGTTTCTACTGATGATGTTAATTTACATGGATATTAGTAGATTTTTCAGTTTTTATGTGTTTAAGTTTTTTAGTTTTAAGTCGTATTACGTAAAACTTAAAACTTATAGTTTCTAAATTCTAACTTCGTAATTCGCAATAGGGATTGAAGTGGAAATCCTTTGCAAACAATTCTATTTACATTTAAGAACTTATTTACTTGTTTGGAAAGATTGAAACGAAAAGCCTGGCCCGAAGGGATTGCCCAAAAAATATAATTCATTAAAATAATATTTTAATCAAATCATAAAAAAATCGGTTGAATGATATTCAACCGATTTTTTAAATTTTTATATTTTTATAAATGTGGACCTAACATATTATTTGGATTCAATATTTCATCTAATCTTTCTTTAGACAATAAACCATGATCTAAAACCAGTTGATAAACACTTCCTCCTGTTTCTAATGCTTCCTTGGCAATTTTTGTACTAACTTTATAGCCAATATATGGATTAAGAGCTGTAACAATTCCTATACTATTTAAAACTTCTTTTTTAAGATGTTCTGCATTTGCAGTAATCCCATCAATACATTCTACACGCAAAGTATCCATTGCATTGGTAAGATAAATAATAGATTCCATGATAGAAAAACCAATTACTGGTTCCATAACATTTAATTGTAACTGCCCTGCTTCTGCAGCCATTGTGATTGTTGTATCATTCCCAATTACCTTGAAACATACTTGATTGACAACTTCTGGAATTACAGGATTTACTTTTCCTGGCATAATTGATGAACCCGGTTGCTTTGGTGGTAAATTAATTTCGAACAAACCAGTTCTTGGTCCTGATGTTAATAAGCGTAAATCGTTACAAATTTTTGATAATTTTACACAAAGACGTTTTAATGCAGAAGAATAATCTACAAAAGCACTTGCATCTGATGTTGCAGCAACTAAATTATCTGCCAAAGTAACATCTTCTCTCATGATTTCAGCAATACTTTTTGTACAAAGTTGTGCATATCCTGGAATAGCATTTAATCCAGTTCCTATTGCTGTAGCTCCCATATTTACCGTTAAAAAATCTTTAGAAACTCTTTCTAGATTTTCCACTTCTTTTTGTAATCCATTAGCAAAACCATCAAACTCTTGACCTAATGTCATTGGAACGGCATCTTGTAATTGTGTTCGTCCCATTTTTATTACATCATCAAACGTTCTCGCTTTTTTCTCAAAAGATCTATGTAATTTGATAAGTGCCTCAACTAAAGGTTTATTCATATTATATAAAGCTAATTTCAGTGCAGATGGATAAGCATCATTTGTTGACTGAGATAAGTTTACATGATCATTCGGTGAACAATATTGGTATTCTCCCTTTTCTTTTCCTAAATATTCTAAAGCTATATTTGCAATAACTTCATTCGCATTCATGTTGGTTGAAGTTCCTGCTCCTCCTTGAATCATATCAATAGGAAATTCATCAAGATATTTTCCTTGAATTAATTCATTTGAAGCAAAAGTTATTGCTTCATATAATTCTAAGGATAATATTCCTAATTCATAATTTGCCTTTGCTGCACCTGATTTTATTATTCCTAGTGCTTTTACAAATTCTGGATACTGTGATAAATAATTGTTAGAAATTTTGAAGTTGTTAATCGCTCTTTGGGTTTGAACACCATAATAAGCATTTTTTGGAATTTGAAGTTCTCCTAATAAATCTGACTCAATTCTCATCTTAAAAAGATTTGTTACATTTTTGAGTAAAGATATAATTTTTATCAAACAACCCCTTAAAAAAACAAGGTTAATATATTAAAATATAAAAAAATAATTATATTTACCCTATTAAAAATCAAAATGAATCAAGTTAGATACTATTCTTTAGATGTTTTTCGCGGAGCGACTGTTGCGTTAATGATATTAGTTAACAATCCAGGAACATGGTCTTTTATGTTTACTCCTCTACAGCATGCAGTATGGAATGGATGTACGCCTACTGATTTAGTTTTTCCTTTTTTCCTTTTTGCTGTAGGAAATGCTATGGCATTTGTAATTCCTAGAATGCAAAAATCATCCCAAACTATGTTTTGGCAGAAAGTAATTAAACGAACTATTATTATTTTTCTAATTGGTTTATTTCTTAATTGGTTTCCTTTTTTTAAATGGGATAATAATCATTTAATTTTCAAAGCTTGGAAAGAATCTGATGAAAACGGAATTCGAATAATGGGAGTATTACAACGAATTGCAATTGCTTACTTTTTTGCTTCTATTATTGCGTTTTATTTTAAACCTAAAAAAGTACTTTGGATTTCAATCATAATTCTTATCATTTACTGGTTAACAACAATTATTTTAGGAGGGAACAATCCTTATTCTATTGATGGTTTTTATGGAGCAAAATTAGATCATCAAATATTAGGATTAGCACACATTTATAAAGGAGAAGGTATTCCTTTTGATCCCGAAGGATTATACAGTACAATTCCTACGATTTCTCAAGTTTTATTAGGTTACTTAGCTGGATATTTTATTACAAAACAAGGTAATATTAAATGGTTTAATAAAATTATTCCCACAACAGATTATCCTAATCATAGATTGGTTGCTGGGCTATTTACAATCGGAACAATAGCGCTAATCATTGGCTATTTTTGGCAATTAGAATTTCCATACAACAAAAAAATATGGAGCAGTTCCTATGTTGTCCACACAACTGGTCTTGCAATACTTGCTATAGCTACCATGATTTGGTTTATTGAAATATTATCTATTAGAAACATTTTGATGAAATTTTTTGATGTTTTCGGAAAAAATCCGCTGTTTATATTTGTTCTCAGTGGACTTTTACCTCGATTATTCGGATTAATAAGAATAAATAATGGACAAAATGAACAAGGTGAAATCAATTATGTTTCTCCATTCGGATGGTTTTATCAAAATATTTGTGCTAAAATTCCAGGAATACCAGAAATAGGTTCATTTATTTATTCACTTATTTTTTTAGTATTGTTCTGGTTTTTAGCTTATTTATTAAATAAAAATAAAATTTATATTAAGGTTTAGAATTAACACGCTCAATCAAAAAAAATGCTGTTTCATATAAATGAAAACAGCATTTTGCTTTTAAAAACAATTTGGGCGTTCCATTCGGTCGGACATTCCGTTATAATCTTTTTTTAATGAAAAAAGGATTTCCACTTCATTCCCTAACGCATTATTTTAATTAACTTGAAAGAAACTTTTCTCCACGAAATATTTTTACAGGATTTCCTCTTTCTATAGAAGTTTGATTTATCCATTTTTCTTGGATCGAATTTTTCAAATGTTTAGAATTCTCTTCTTCTAATTTTAATAATAACCTAGTTGTAGCAATTTTCTTATTTTGATATTGCGAACGTGACTCCATAGAAACAACCGAAATACCAGAACGTTTGTGAGTTGCACGAACAGCCGAATTTACTTTGTTTACATTTTGCCCTCCATTACCAGAACTCCTCATTGTTTGATAAACAATTTCATTAGAATTAATTTGATTTTCTTTTGGTATCTCCAATTCAAAACAACCAATAAACCAATTTTTTCGTTGATGAAATTTTCTATATGGACTTTTACCAATCCAAAGAATTGTTCCAATCCAATCATTTAAAAAGTTGTCCAAAGATTCTCCTTCAACTTCTAAAATAATAGAAGTGATTAAATTAAAATCCTTATCAATTTCTCTTTCTATAATAGAAAATTGAATATCATTTTCTGTACAAGCCTCTTGAAATCTTTTAAAAACATTCGTTACAACAAAATTGCATTCTGCAGGACCTCTACCAGATGTAATCTGAATTATTTTTTTCATCATAATATTTATTTATCCATTCGAACAATTTTAGGAGAAAATGTTCCTAAAACTTTGACTAATTCTGTTTGTAAACTCATTACTGTTTTTATATTCTTATAAGCAAAAGGAGCTTCATCAACACTTCCCCCAATCAACTCAATTCCTGCATCTTTTATTTGAGAATTCATAAAACTTTTTGTAATTGTTGATTTACATTTTGCTCGAGACATTTTTCTTCCTGCTCCATGCGAAGCTGAATTGAGACTTAACTCATTCCCTAAACCTTCAACAATATAACCATCAGCAGTCATAGAACCTGGAATAATCCCTAAAACTCCCTTCGCTGCTGGTGTAGCACCTTTTCTATGAACAATTCTTTCCTCTCCATCTACCAATTCTTTCCATGCAAAATTGTGGTGATTTTCGATATTAAAAACAATTCTTTTACCTAATGCTTTTGCAATTCTGCGATGAATATCATCATGACAAGCTTTCGCATAATTACCAGCTAAATTCATGGCTTGCCAATATTCTTGCCCATCATGTGTAGCCAAATCTAACCAAGCTAAATGTTGTACTTGTTTTGGTAATGGACATTGTTTTGTTGCCAAATATGTATAATGTTTAGCTATATTAGCACCTAAACCTCTTGAACCACTATGAGATAAAATTGCTAGATATTCTCCTGGAATTAAATTCCATTCAGGTTTTACCTCATCTAACTTAACAATTCCAAATTCCACAAAATGATTTCCTCCTCCCGAAGTACCTAATTGCTGAAAGGCTTTTGTTTTTAAACTCTTAAGTATTGGAATTTCATTAAAAATAGCCTCTTCAAAAATTTCATGATCAGCCTTTATTTTGTGTGTTTCATACATCCCAAATTTTGTATGATCTTGTAAAACCTGAACTAATTGATGTGATTTTCCTTTCATAAAACTTGCAGATAAATCAAACACAGATAAACTCATTCTACAACCAATATCAACACCAACACCATAAGGAATAACTGCATTATTTGTAGCTAAAACTCCTCCTATTGGTAATCCATAACCTGAATGAGCATCTGGCATTAAAGCTCCTTTTACCGAAATTGGTAATTTTAAAGCATCATATAATTGAAATTTTGCTTGTTCATCTATTTCGTTTTCACCAAATATAGAAAATGGAGATCGAGTTGTTTTTAATTCTTGTAAACGAACATCAACTGGTTTTATCAAACCTTCAGCAACTTTTCCCCATATTCCATCTCCCATAAATTTTTCAGGATTTAGTAATACTTCTTTCGCTTCGTTTAAAATTGCTTGCTTTTTTTCTTTTTTTCTATATCTGTGTATTTGTCCTAATACAATATTTATTGAATTATTTTTCGGAAAACCTAATTTAATAAAGTCTTTTCCTGAGATTTTATTTCCCATTATTTTTTTATAATTAATTAAAAAATCTCTTTGATTGAACACAAAGGATTTTATTAGAACAAAATTGTTCTTATCAATCATTTCATCAGGAAATTTTATTACATAAAAAAACCCGAAGAGAGTTCCTTCGGGCTATGATATAATATAGAAGTTATTTTTCTAAAAAATAAATGCACGAAGAACACTCATTGCAAAATCATTTGCAATAGCTGAAGTCTGATATGTGTAATCTTTGAACATTTTATGTCTTCGGTATTAATTGTTAAACTTTTGTTTTTCAATGACAAATGTATAATTATTTTTTTTATTTCTCAAAATAAATAATTAAATTACTGATTTAAAACTATTTATATGAGTAATAATATTTCATTCTTTCTTATTGTCTCTCTATACTTACCCACATATACACAAGAAAATTTCAAATTTCCTATATATCCTGGATGTGAAATTTTAAAAACAAACGAAGAATTATCTCAATGTTTTTCTGATAAACTATGGGAAGATTTAAGAAAAACTAAAAAATTTGAAAAATTAGAAAGTCAAGTAAATTCTGACTTAACACTATATTTCACTATAATGAAAGATTGGAAAATTTCAATGTTTAGTTATGCTTCAGGTAGTGATCCAACTATTTCTAAGGAATATTTAGAAAGAATTGAAACTATTTTAAATGATTATGCAACAAAAGGTTTATATATAAGACCTGCAATAAATGATAGAAAGTACGAAAATTATAGATATATACTGGAAGTGAAACCTTCATTAAAATAGTTTCTTTTTAAAATATTACTTTATTTTTTAAAAAACTTGTAGTATGGAAAGGAAAAGATTATTTTTGCCTATTCGAAAATAGAATATGAAGAACATCCGTAATTTCTGTATTATCGCCCATATTGACCATGGTAAGAGTACTTTGGCCGATCGTTTATTGCAAGTAACAAATACGATTTCCGATCGTGAGTTACAAAATCAAACTTTAGACGATATGGATTTGGAACGCGAACGTGGAATAACAATAAAATCGCACGCCATCCAAATGGAATATGAAAAAGATGGTGAAAAATATATTTTAAATCTTATTGACACTCCTGGTCACGTAGATTTTTCATACGAGGTTTCTCGTTCAATTGCTGCATGTGAAGGAGCTTTGTTAATTGTTGATGCGGCACAAAGCATACAAGCTCAAACTATTTCTAATCTTTATTTAGCTTTAGAAAATGATTTAGAAATTATTCCTGTATTGAATAAAATCGATTTACCTTCTGCTAATCCTGAAGAAGTAACAGACGATATTGTAGATCTTTTAGGATGCGATCCTGAAGACGTTTTACGTTGCTCTGGAAAAACAGGTGAAGGTGTTTTAGATTTATTACACACAATAATCGAAAAAATACCTGCTCCACAAGGAGATCCAGAAGCTCCACTACAAGCATTAATTTTTGATTCTGTTTATAATCCATTCCGTGGTATTGAAGCTTTTTACAAAGTTGTAAATGGACAAATCAAAAAAGGACAACAAGTAAAATTCATGGCTACTAATAAAAAATATGGTGCTGATGAAATTGGAACTTTAAAATTAAACCAAGTAGAAAAACCTGTTATAAAAACAGGAGATGTTGGGTATATTATTTCAGGTATTAAAGATGCTTCTGAGGTAAAAGTAGGTGATACAATTACTCTAGTTGATAATCCTGCTGAAAGTGCTATTGATGGTTTCGAAGAAGTAAAACCAATGGTATTCGCTGGTATTTATCCTGTAGATACTGAAGATTATGAAGATTTACGTGCTTCTATTGAAAAATTACGTTTAAATGATGCTTCTTTAACTTTTGAAGCAGAATCTTCTGCTGCCTTAGGTTTTGGTTTCCGATGTGGATTCTTAGGAATGTTACATTTAGAAATCGTTCAAGAGCGTTTAGAACGTGAGTTCAATATGACTGTAATTACAACGGTTCCTAACGTATCTTATGAAGCTTATTTAGAAAAGGATCCAGAAAAAATGATTCCTGTTCATAATCCTTCTGAGTTACCTGATCCTTCTGGATTAAATCGTGTTGAAGAGCCATATATTAGAGCTGCTATCATTACTAAATCTGAGTTCGTAGGACCAGTTATGAGTTTATGTATAGAAAAACGTGGTGAATTACAATCTCAAAATTATCTAACACAACATCGTGTTGAAATGATATTTAATATGCCTTTAGCTGAAGTTGTTTTTGATTTTTATGATCGTTTAAAATCTATTTCAAAAGGTTATGCTTCTTTTGATTATGCGCCTTCAGGAATGAAAGCCTCAAAATTAGTAAAAGTTGATATTATGATTAATGGTGAAGTTGTAGATGCTTTATCTGCCTTAATCCATGTTGATAATGCTTATACAATTGGTAAAAAAATGTGTGAGAAATTACGTGAATTAATTCCTCGTCAACAATTTGATATTCCAATTCAGGCAGCTATTGGAGCTAAAATCATTGCTCGTGAAACAATTAAAGCTTTACGTAAAGATGTAACTGCAAAATGTTATGGTGGTGATATCTCTCGTAAACGTAAATTATTAGAAAAACAAAAGGCTGGTAAGAAAAAAATGCGTCAAATTGGTCGTGTAGAAGTTCCTCAGTCTGCATTTTTAGCTGTTCTTAAATTGAATGATTAAAAAAAGATTCATTAAATAATATACTAAATCTCCTAAGCAATTATTTTCTTAGGAGATTTTTTTGTTTTTATATTTATCAAATAATATATAAATCTATACTTCATTAATATGCTCCTCAATATCCTAAACCATTTTAAAAAATATATAGAAATAGATTCTAAAGATGAAACTAATATTCTGTCTTTTTTCAAAGAAAAAACAATCAATAAAAAAGAATTTTTATTAGAACAAAATAAGAAATGTAACTCTCATTATTTTGTATTGAAAGGTTGTTTAAGAATGTTTTTCATTGATGAAAAAGGTACAGAGCAAACGGTCCAGTTTGCAATAGAAAATTGGTGGATTACTGATTATTTAGCTTTTGAGAGTAAAGAAAACACTTCATTTACTATTCAAAGTATAGAAAAATCAATTGTTTTAAAAATCGATTATCATAATCAAGAAGAATTATTGAAAAAATTCCCTCAATTTGAACGTTATTTTAGATTAATTTATCAAAAAGCATATGGTGCACTACAATTAAGATCAAAATTTTTATCTGACTTTTCTAGGGAACAATTTTATCATCATTTCAATAATCAATTTCCTGAATTTACAAATAGAGTACCCCAAAGAATGCTAGCTTCTTATTTAAATATGACACCAGAATATCTTAGTGAAATAAAAAATAAAACTCGTTCTTAAACTAGTTTAAGTTTTTCACAAAATAACTTTTATAAGTTTGTCTCATAAAAAAGAGATAAAATGAACAAAAGAATTGATATAGAGAAAATTTCACCTAAAGCATATGATGCAATCTGCGGATTAGAAAATTATTTACAAAGTTCTTCTTTACCAAATATTTTTTTTGAATTGATACGAATTAGAGCTTCTCAAATAAATGGTTGTGCTTTCTGTATAAATATGCACAGCTCTGATGCTTTAAAATTAGGTGAAACACATCAACGCATATTTTTATTAAGTGTTTGGAGAGAAACGTCTTTATATACTAAAGAGGAACAAATAATTTTAGCTATGACAGAAGAAATTACATTAATTAATGAAAATGGATTAAGTGATGAAACTTATATGTTAGCTAAAAATGTATTCAATGAAAACGAAATTGCCGAGATTATAATGGCTATAATTACAATAAATGCCTGGAATAGAATTGGAATAAGTACCAAAATGATAGTATAAATCAAGAAATACAACCCAAACCTATTTTAAATAAAAAAGGTTGACAGGATAAAACTTTATCAACCTTTTTTTATTTTAGTTTGTGATAGTGATTAAATGGAAATCACGGCACGAAATGATTGCCCAAATCATTTTAATAGTTAAAAAACATATCTTGAATCTTTGTTTTATCTTTTGTTTCTGTTAATGCTAACATCAATAAAATTCTAGCTTTTTGGGGATTTAAATCATCTGCTACTATAAATCCAAGTGCTTTATCATCTACTTCGTTATATAATGTTACCCTTCCTCCTCCGGTTCTTGATGAACGACAAATTATAATACCATCCTTAGAAGCACTCTCTAAAGCTTTTCCTACAGGGGCATTAAAATTTCCGTTACCCATTCCTGCATATACTATTCCTACAGCTCTATCTTTTTGTGCTGCAATAATTGCAGAAGGTTTTGCATCAGCATAACCGTATATTATTTCTACTAATGGTAATGTTTTAAGTTCTTTTACATTAAATTTTTTAGCTGGATTTCTAAGTGTTTTATAGTAATAACTTACTTTTCCATCATATATAAGTCCAATAGGACCAAAATTTCTTGATTGAAATGTTGCTGTGCTTGTTGTAATTGTTTTTGTAACATCTCGTGCTGCAAAAATTTCTTCATTCATTGCTGTTACAACTCCTATTTCTTTACTTTCTGGAGACGAAGCAACCATAACAGCATCTAGTAAATTTTTATTACCATCCTGGCTCATTGCTGTAGCTGGTCGCATAGCTCCAACTAAAACAACTGGTTTTTTAGAATTAATTGTAAGTGATAAAAAATAAGCTGTTTCTTCTTGTGTATCTGTTCCATGAGTAACAACAACTCCGTCTGCTTCATTATTTTCAAAAATTTGATTAATACGATTACTTAGTTTTAGCCAAGTTTCTATATTCAT
Organism: Flavobacteriales bacterium UBA7612; assembly: GCA_002484335.1. Taxonomy (GTDB): domain Bacteria; phylum Bacteroidota; class Bacteroidia; order Flavobacteriales; family Weeksellaceae; genus Empedobacter. Next base: position 9,998 of record DLJQ01000002.1, on the reverse strand, counting down.
ATCCTGACTTCCTATTTGTGCTATTTGTTCTCCTTTTATATCTGCATATTTGTACATTTCTGGAACTGCATTTAACAAATTATCAATAGGTACTTTTCCTGCAGTATAGGCTGATTTCGTTGAAGATTCTCCAGAACCTGCAATTGTACCTCCTGTTGCTAAAATAATAATACGTGCTTTATTTTCATTGGTTACTTGCCCATGAATTTGAATTATAAATAAAAAAGCAAATAATACTTGTTGTATTTTTCTCATATTTAAATTGATTAAATAGTAAAGTATATTTTTATAAATTAAGCTTTGTTTAATAAAAAATGAGCATAGTAATTTGGTATTTCACTATTTTCTATTGCCTCTACAACTTTATCAATCGGATAGGTTAACTGTATTATTTCAGTTTCTAATTTTTCCTCTGTTAAAGTTAATATTGCATAAGATGCTAATCTATTTTCTTCTCTAGAACGACCTACTGAACCTGTATTTACAGCCCATTTATCTTCTATTTGTTTTATATAAGAAAGGTGAGTATGTCCCATAAAAATAATATCAGCTTTTGATTCGGTAAACATTGCGTTGAATATCTCATCATCTTCTGATTCATAAATGTAATTGGTATTACTATCGATACTTGCATGAACCAATTGTATATTCCAATGTTTTTGTCCTATTATATAATTTAATTTTATATGAAATGGTAATTCTGCTAAAAATTGTTTATTGTCTGCTGTTATTGTTTTTTTTGAATGATTAATTGCTATAAATCTCGCTTCTGTTTCTATTTCAGAGTGTCTTGCTATTGGAATAATTGGTAAATCACGTCCTATTCTTTCATCATGATTTCCCATAATACAAGAAATATTAAGTTTTTTTATTTTATCTATCACTTCATTTCCCCAAGGAGCAAAATCTACTAAATCTCCTAAACAGTATTTTTGTTTTATACCTCTTACTTCTATATCATTTAAAACCGTTTCCAAAGCTGGTAAATTACCATGTATGTCTCCAAAAATTGCAATTTTTATCATTTTCATTTTCTCTATTTATCAAATGTATTTATTTTTTTGATTTTATAAATTTTAATGAAACAGTTTTTTATAAAAAAGTATATGTAACATTCGTTACTAAAGAAATCAATAAATTGTATAATATTTGAAAATATAAACAATCTGAAATATGGACTATATTTTAAAACCTTGGCCTTGGTATTTTGGAGGTCCTATCATAGCAATAATAATGTTAATATTAATTTTTCTTGGTAAAATTTTTGGGTTTTCTTCTAATTTTAGAACAATATGCTCGGCATTTGGTGCTGGAAAATCTTGTGATTTTTTTCGATTTGATTGGAAAAAACAAAAATGGAATTTACTTTTTCTTTTTGGCTCTATTATAGGAGGTTATATCTCTGTACATTTTCTATCTCAAAATCAAATTCCTACTATTTCAGAAGATACGATAGATGACCTATATAAAATTGGTTTTAAAAGTGCTGGAAAATCTTATTTCCCTACAGAGATTTTTAATGAAATGTCTTTCAAAAATATTGTATTATTGTTTATTGGTGGGCTGCTAATTGGTTTTGGAACTAGATATGCTGGCGGGTGTACTTCTGGGCATGCTATATCTGGATTAAGTAATTTACAATTACCTTCTCTTATTGCTGTTATTGGTTTTTTTATTGGTGGATTGTTCATGGTTCATATTTTATTTCCTTTAATATTTTAAAAAATTATGAAAAATATTATTTACATATTATTAGGTGTTCTTTTTGGAATAACAATGTATAAATCGGAAACTGCCTCTTGGTTTAGAATATATGAAATGTTTATGTTTCAATCCTTCCATATGTATGGCTTTATTGGTTCTGCATTAGTTGTAGGTTTAATTGGAGTACAACTTATAAAAAAGAAGAAATTAAAAAATATTGATGGAGAAAAAATAATAATCGAAAATAAAAAATATTCTATCACTAGATATCTTGTTGGCGGTATATTATTTGGTTTAGGTTGGGCACTTGTTGGTGCTTGTCCAGGACCTCTATTTGTATTATTAGGAAGTGGTGTTTACTCTATACTAATTGTTATTTTAGGAGCTTTATTAGGTACATATCTATATGGTATAATTAAAAAATATATCCCTCATTAAGCAATGATAAAAGATAAAATAAAAATTGTTTATCCAAATCTTTTTGATAACGAATTATTAAATGAATTTGAAGAATTAGGATTGCTAAAAAGATTTCATCAAAATGATATCATTATAGATATTGATGAAAATATTAATGGTATTCCTATCTTATTAAGTGGTGCAATAAAAATAATGAGAGAAGATTTTGATCATGGAGAATTATTACTTTATTTTTTAGAAAGAGGAAATACTTGCTCTTTAACTATTGATTGTTGTTTAGAAAATAAACAAAGTAAAATAAGAGCTGTTGCCGAAACAGATGGAGAACTAGTAATGCTTCCATCAGTAAAAATGGATGAATGGTTAGCCAAATATAAAAGTTGGAGAAAGTTCATTTTAAATAGTTATAATAATCGACTAGATGAAATGTTAGAAACAATAGATAATATTGCATTTAATACGATGAGTGATAGGCTTAAAAAATATTTATTAGATATTGCATCCATCAATAAAAGTAAATTCATAAACAAAACCCATCAGGAAATTGCTTATGAACTTAATACTTCTAGAGTTGTTATTTCTCGATTATTAAAAGCTTTAGAAATAAATGGTTTTCTAATACTTAATCGAAATGAAATTCGAATTGCTGAATTTTAATTTTACAACATCACTATTTCCTCTGTTTTTCCCTTTGTTGTTATATCTGAAATGCTACGCAGAGTAATTTCTGATATTTGTTCTAGAGCTTCTTGTGTAAAAAATGCTTGATGAGCTGTTACTAAAACATTTGGAAAACTCATTAAACGTTGAATTGTATCATCTTGAATAATCTCTGCTGATAAATCTTGAAAAAATAGTTTTTCTTCTTGTTCATAAACATCAATACCTAGATATCCTATTTTATGTTCTTTAAGTGCTTCTATTGCATCAATCGTATTTATCAATCCTCCACGACTTGTATTAATAATTGTAACGCCATCTTTCATAATAGCTATTGTAGCTTTATTGATAAGATATTTATTTTCTGGAGTAAGAGGACAATGCAATGAAATAATATCAGATTCTTTAAATAATGTATCTAAACCAACATAATTTACTCCTGAATTTTCTAAATCTTTATCTGGATATAAATCATAAGCTAATATTTTACAATCAAATCCTTTCATCAAATCTATAAAAGCTTTTCCTATCTTTCCTGTTCCTATTACGCCAACAGTTTTTTTATGAATATTAAATCCTAATAAACCATTCAAAGAAAAATTTTGCTCTCTAACTCTATTATAAGCTTTATGCGTTTTTCTATTCAATGTAAGTAACATTGCTAATGTATGCTCTGCTACAGCTTCAGGAGAATAGGCAGGAACACGACAAACTTTTATTCCATATTCTTTTGCTGCTTCTAAATCTACATTATTAAAACCAGCACAACGCAGTGCAATTATTTTAACTCCCTTCTTCGCTAGTATTTTTATAACATTTCTATCTACTATATCATTCACAAAAACACAAATAGCTATTTCATCTTCTAATGCATTTACTAAATGAGAACTTAAATTAGTATCAAAAAAATTTAGTTCGAAATTATATTTTTCATTCTCTTTTCTAAAAAATAATTCATCATAAGGTTTAGATGAAAAAAATGCTATTTTCATTGGCTCTATATTTTATTACAATTTACAACTAATTACAAATAGCTAATTCATATTTCATATAATATATTCTAAGATTAAATAATAAAAAAGCTTAAATTACTATCTCAAAAAAAATACAATGGAAGATAAAAACTTAACAGAATTAGAATACAGTATAAAATCTTATTTTGGAGTTTTAAATAATGATGAACTAAAATCCATTACTTCCTTATTTAAAATAGAGAAACTAAATAAAGGAGATTTTTTTCTCGAAACAAATAAAAAGTGTAATCGACTAAGTTTTATTCAATCTGGTTATTTAAGAATTTTTTTAGAAACAGAAAATAAAGAAATAACACAATGGATTTCTCCTAAAGGTTATTTCGTGACAGACCTTTCTAGTTTTATTTTTGATAAACCTGCTCGCTGGACAATACAAGCTCTTACAGAAACTGTGATTTATACTATAGAGAAGAAAGAATATGAAAAACTTAATAAAATTGTAAAACAATGGAATGAATTAGAAAAATTATTTATTGTACATTGTTTTACAACACTTGAAGATAGAATTTTTAGTCATTTATCTATGACAGCAGAGGAACGATATATTTCTTTTTTTGAAAATAACAAAGAATTATTCAATCATGTTCCATTAAATTATATTGCTTCTATGCTTGGTATGACTCCAGAAACATTTAGTAGAATAAGAAAAAAGCAAATTGATTAATTTCTTGATTTTTATCAAGCCAATTTATTTATATCTTAAAGAACTTTGTTATAGAAAAAAAGAGATTAATTAAAACTCAATCATCATGACAAAAGAAATTAAATCAGAAATTAAAATTTATTCTACTCCAGAAAAAATTTGGTCTATCCTTATAGATTTCAAAAATTTTCCTGTTTGGAATCCTTTTATGACTTCTATAACAGGAAAAGCAGAAATAGGTAGTAAATTAGTTGTTCATATTCAACCTACTAACGGACAAGGAATGACATTTAAACCAACAGTACTTTCTAGAATAGAAAATAAAGAACTAAGTTGGTTAGGTAAATTTATTTTTAGTGGTTTATTTGATGGAAAACATAAATTTGAGCTTACAGATAATATGGATGGTTCTGTAACTTTTAAACAATCTGAAATTTTCAATGGAATTTTTGTAGGATTATTCAATCCTGAAAAAACGAAAAATGGATTCATCGAAATGAATAAAAAATTAAAAGAATTAGCTGAAAAAGAATAAAAAAAATGAAAAATTTAAATGAAAAAGAAACTCTTAAAAGACCTGAAGAAATAACAAAAGAGTTTCTTTATATACTAGACAATCATTTAGATAAAATAATAAATGGAGAAGAAGAAGAATATTTAGGTATAAAAGATTTAGCAAATATTATGAATATTCATCCCATTCATCTTAGTAATACAATAAAAGAAAAAACAGGAAAATCTCCTTGTGATATTTGTAATGAAAAAACGATTAATGTAGCAAAGAAATTATTAAGCAACAGCGAACTCAAAATTGTAGAAATTGCTAAACTATTAACTTTTGAACCTACAAATTTCACAAAATACTTTAAAAAACATACAGGTGAAACACCATCTTTGTATAGAAAAATAGTTTTAAATAAAATATAAATTCTGAAACCTTCACCACTTTTATAGATTTTATTTCTCATAACTTTACATTAATATAAAATTTTAAAAATGAGTTATTTAAAAGATAAAACTGTAATTATAACAGGTTCCTCTAGAGGATTAGGAAAAAATACTGCCATAGAATTTGCAAAGCAAGGTGCTAACGTCATAATCAACTATAATTCTAACGAAAAAGAAGCAAATGATGTTGTTGACAAAATAAATAATAATGGAGGAAATGCTATCGCTATAAAAGCAAATGTTGGGAATAGTAGAGAAATTAATCATCTTTTTGATACAACTATAACACATTTTGGGAAAATAGATATTATAATTAATAATGCAGGAATTATGATAACAAAACCTTTAAAAGATTTTTCTGAAGAAGAATTTGACCAACAGTTTAATACAAATGTAAAAAGTGTTTTTCTAATGATGAAAATAGCTGCTAAAAAACTAGAAGACAATGGACGTATTATTAATATATCTAGCTCTACTTCCAAATTAGCTATGCCTGCATATTCTATCTATTCAGCCACAAAATCTGCCGTAGAGCAAATGACAAGAATATTTGCAAAAGAAATTGGACATAGAGGAATTACTGTAAACTCTGTTCTTCCTGGACCAATGAATACAGAATTATTTCTAAAAGGAAAATCAGATGAGTTAATTGATAAAATTGCTAGTCTATCTGCATTCAATAGAATAGGAAATGTAGAAGATATTATACCTCTTATCTTATTCCTAGCAAAAGATGATGCACAATGGATTACTGGTCAAAATATAGGTATTAACGGAGGAATGGCGTAAATTAGTTAAAATTGAAATTTTTACACTAAAATGAATATTAAAATTATAGAAACCTCTCCTACAGATTATGAAGTTATACCTCTTATAGAATTACTTTCTAATGAATTAGAGCAAAGATTTGGTAGTAGTGGTAAAAATTCTTTTATCGATTGGGATAACGAATGTAAAAAATCTATTTTTATAAAGGTTTACATCAATAATGAAATTGTTGGCTGTGGTGCATTTCGTCCTATTTCCAATGAAATTGCAGAATTAAAAAGAATGTATGCAAAATATCCTAGAAAAGGAATTGGAGAAATTATATTGAACTATTTAGAAGAAAAAGCAAAATCTCTTGATTATACTAAAATTTGGCTAGAAACAAGAAAATTAAATCATGAAGCTTGTCAATTCTACTTAAAAAATGGTTATCAAAAAATTGAAAACTATGGTAATTATATAGGTAATGATAAAGCTGTCTGCTTTGGAAAAAAATTAATCAACAAATAGTTTTATATATAAAAACAATATGATAAATAAATATCATATTGTTTTATGATACTGTTTAAATAATCTAATTACGAACCTTTTAATAAATCGCTGTTTTTAGAATTTTTCTCAAATTTTAATTGCTCTTTATCATTCTTAAATTTATCTTCTAATTGATTTTTTTTCTGTTTTTTTTCTTCTTTCGTTAAAGAATTATCTTTTTCTATTTCTTTTTTATCTGCCTTATATTTTTTTTCTAAAATATTTAATTGATCATCAATATGATCTGTTATATTATCTTTTATAGATTTTCGATTATTACCGTACTTATCAATCCATATTTTCTTTTGAGTACTAGTTAAGACATTAAAAATTTGAGTTTTATGTTCTTTTGCTAACTCTCTTTTTTTGTTCCCTTTTTCATATCCAGACAATGAATTATCTCTACCTATTTGCTCAAACTTAGGTCCTATTTCTTGGTTTATTTTTTTTATTTGTTGTTTTTGATAATCACTTAAATTAAGTTCTTCCGAATTTTCAATCTTAGATAAGTTAAAAGATTCATTATCTTTTGATTTATTTTGCCCACAAGCAGTAAAACTCACTAATAAAAAATAAGTAGTAGTTAAGATTATTTTCTTCATTCTTTTTATGTTTAATTATTGATTCATAAAAAATTATGCCAATTTTATTATACACTTTTTCTATTTTTAATAACTTAAATGATCAATTATGGCTGTACCAGTAAATAAAGAAGAATTAATAAAAGCTATTACATTAAATTATAGCAAACTAAAAAAAGAATTAATTACAATTCCATCAGAATTAACTTCTATAAAAGAATTAGAAGGTCATTCAAAAGGGACAGTCATGAGTATAAATAATCTTCTTTCCTACCTTATTGGTTGGGGAGAATTGGTTTTAAAATGGATTTATAAAAAAGAGCAAGGGTTACCTGTTTCTTTTCCTGAAGAAGGTTACAAATGGAATGAATTAGGTAAACTAGCTCAAAAATTTTATATTGATTATCAAAATTATAACTATTTAGAACTAAATACTAAATTAGATAAAATAGTTACTGACATTATTAATATAATCAATTCAAAATCTAATCAGGATTTATATGAAATAGCCTGGTATGAAAAATGGACATTAGGGCGAATGATACAGTTCAATACTTCATCTCCATATACAAATGCTAGAGCCAGAATAAGAAAATGGAAAAAAGAGAATGATATTAAAGATTAGACATGTAAAATATATTCATTATTAAATAAATTTTATACAAACTGGTAAATCAATTTCAATATCACTATTAATATTTGTTAATAATCCTGTTGTATTATCAATTTCAAAAACTTGAATAATATGAGAATCTTTAGAAGCAACCAATAAATATTTACCATTAGGAGAAATCACAAAATTACGAGGATGCAAAGCTGTTTCCTGATAACCAATAGAAGTAAGTAATCCTGAATTTTGATCTATTTTAAAAATAGTTAAACCATCATCCTCTAATCTATTCGACGTATATAAATATTTTCCATTCGGATGAATTTGTATATCAGCACTTCCTTCCGCATTGTTATACTGAGAAACTACAGTTTGTTTTTCTAAAAGATTTTCATTCAAAAAATCAAAAACTTTTACTTCTCCACTCAGCTCACTAATCAAATATGCAAACTTATTCTCACTAAAAATTAAATGTCTTGGTCCTGATCCTTCTTCAATTTCTGTTAAATAATTTTCTGATGGTGTCAAATAATCATCAGTATCTTTATTGATATCAAATTTATAAATCTTATCTCCACCCAAATCTGTAGCGAATAAATGATTATAAGATGGTGAATAAACTACACAATGCAAATGTGACTGATTTTGTCTTTCTTGATGTATACTTTCTTCATCAAATTTTATTTGTTGAATTAAATCTTCTATTTTACCATTTTCCTGTAGTTTAAAAACTGAAATACTTCCTCCTAAATAATTCGCTGTTACCAAATATTTATTTTCATTATCTATGGATATATAACAAGGAGCAGCTCCTTTTGTAGAAACAGAATTCAATAACGTAAAATTTCCTTTGCTTTTATCTAGTTTTATAGCAGATACAGCACTTTCATATTTATCTTCTTCTTCAGAGACAACATATATAATTGTACCGTCAGCATTCTTTGTAAAATAAGAAGGATTATTAATTTTATAATCATTCACAAAAATAGCATTTCCAGTCACGAGATTAAATTTATAGAAAGCTAAACCAGAATTCTCATTTTCTTCCGTATAACAACCAACTAACAAATCAATACTATTCTCTTGTTTCATAATTTTTAACTTAGATTCTTAAATTTAATGAAAAAAATTTACATTCTTTATTCATCTATTTTACTTTTGCAGTATGAGAAAAGTTTTTAATCCTGAAGGTTGGAACCGACAAGAACATTACAATATGTTCTCTAATATGGATAATCCGTATGTTGGTATTGTTGCAGAAGTAGAATGTACTAAAGCTTTTAAATTTTCTAAGTCAAATCAAATTTCGTTTTTTGCTCTATATCTATTTTGCTCTATGCAAGCAGAAAATAATGTACAAGAATTTAAATACAGAATTGAAGATGATAAAATCTATTTATATGATCATTTAGATTGTGGAACAACAATTGGACGAAAAGATGGAACTTTTGGATTTGCTTTAATGAATTTCACTCAAGACTTCGAAGTATTCAATAAACAATTAAAAGAACAAATAGCAAGTGTAGAAAACTCTGTTGGTTTACACATAAAAAATGAAGATATTACAGAAGGACTTGTAAGACATTCTACTATGCCTTGGACAAGATTTACAGGACTAATACAGCCTACAAATTACGGAACTAAAGAATCTATTCCACGAATAATCTTTGGAAAAGCTTATAAGGACAAAGATAAAATGTATATGCCCATTTCTGTAGAAGCAAATCATGGCTTTGTAGACGGAATACATTTAGCAAAATATTTAGAAGAATTCGAAAAAGAACTTAATAAATATTAGATCTGTTCAAAAAAGAATTATTAGAATCCAAAGCATCTAAGTTTTGGATTTTTTTATAAAAATAATTTCTATTTGGGCAATCCCTTCTGGCCAGGCTTTCCGTTACAATCTTTCCAAACAAGTAAATATGTTCTTAAGTGTAAATAGAATTGTTTATAAAGGATTTCCTCTGCAATCCCTATTGCGAATTACAAAGTCTGAATTTAGAAACTAGAAGTTTTAAGTTTTGAGTTATAAGTTTCAAGTAATACGTATAGTTACTAAAAACACCGAATACTTGGTACATTGTACATATTACGTA
>DLJQ01000001.1 GCA_002484335.1 Flavobacteriales bacterium UBA7612 | reverse complement strand
ATTTTGGCATGATTACAAATAGTTAAAAATTAAAACGTTTTATATTTTTTGTAACAATGGAAACCTAAATTATTTTTTAGGTCCCATCATCATAATCATTCTTTTACCTTCAAGTTTTGGCATTTGTTCTACTTTTCCAACATCTTCCAATTCTTGAGCTAAACGTAACAATAGGATTTCACCCTGATCTTTAAAGATAATAGAACGTCCTTTAAAGAAAACATAAGCTTTCAATTTCGAACCTTCTTCTAAGAAAGATCTTGCATGGCGTTTTTTAAATTCATAATCATGATCATCAGTTTGAGGACCAAAACGAATTTCTTTTACCACAACTTTTTGTTGCTTAGCCTTTAGTTCTTTCTCTTTTTTCTTTTGTTCGTATAAATATTTTTTATATTCTACGACACGACAAACAGGTGGAACGGCTTTTTCACTGATCATTACCAAATCCAAACCTTGCTCCTCTGCTAGTTGTAAAGCTTTAGAAATTTGATATACACCAGGCTCTATGCCTTCTCCAACAACGCGAACTTCTTTTGCGTCAATCTTATCATTGATCTTGTGTTGATCTTCCTTAATTACTCTGGCTGGACCTCTGCCGCCTTTTCTTCTTATTGCGATAGTATTCTGTTTTTAAATTATTTTAATTTGATTTGTTCCTTCATGAAAGCGATGAATTCTTCTATTGTCATCTCTCCCAAGTCTCCTTCTCCATGTCTTCTTACAGAAACTGTACCGTTTTCTGCTTCTTTTTCACCTATAACTAACATGAAAGGAATTTTGTTGATTTCTGCATCACGAATTTTTTTACCAGTTTTTTCATTTCTACTGTCAATCAATCCGTTAATTTCTTCTTCAGCGAGCAAATTTAATACTTTTTCTCCATATTCCACATATTTTTCACTAATTGGTAAAATTGTGAATAAATCTGGAGTTAACCAAAGAGGTAAATTACCTGCTGTATTTTCTAATAAGATAGCAATGAAACGCTCCATAGAACCGAATGGTGCACGGTGAATCATTACTGGTCTGTGTTTTTCGTTATCTGCTCCAGTATATGTTAAATCAAAACGTTCTGGTAAATTGTAGTCAACCTGGATTGTTCCTAATTGCCATTGACGTCCTAAAGCGTCTTTTACCATAAAGTCTAATTTTGGACCATAAAAAGCAGCTTCACCATATTCTACAACTGTTGGTAAACCTTTTTCAGCAGATGCAGTTATAATAGCTTGTTCAGCTTTTGCCCAATTCTCATCAGAACCGATATATTTTTCTTTATTATCTGGATCTCTTAAAGAAATTTGAGCAGAATAATTATCGAATCCTAAATTTTTGAATACATACAATACTAAATCAATTACTTTTTTGAATTCTTCTAATAATTGATCTGGAGTACAGAAAATATGAGCATCATCTTGAGTGAATCCACGAACACGAGTCAATCCATGTAATTCTCCTGATTGTTCGTAACGATATACTGTACCAAATTCTGCATAACGTTTTGGTAAATCACGGTACGACCATTGAGAAGTTCTATAAATCTCACAGTGATGTGGACAGTTCATTGGTTTTAATAAAAACTCTTCTCCTTCGTTTGGTGTTTTTATTGGTTGAAAACTATCTGCGCCATATTTTGCATAGTGACCAGATGTTACATACAATTCTTTCTGACCAATATGAGGAGTAACAACCATTTCGTAACCTAATTTTTGTTGTTGCTTCAATAAGAAATTTTCTAATTTTCTTCTCAAAGCAGCTCCTTTAGGTAACCATAATGGTAAACCAGCTCCTACTTTTTCAGAAAAAGCAAATAAACCTAATTCTTTACCTAATTTACGGTGATCACGTTTTTTAGCTTCTTCTAACAACTCAAGATATTCTGTTAAATCTTTTTGTTTTGGGAATGTAATTCCATAAACACGAGTCAACATTTTGTTTTTCTCGTCTCCACGCCAATATGCTCCTGCAACATTTAAGATTTTAGCAGCTTTTACGATTCCTGTGTTCGGGATATGACCTCCACGACATAAATCTGTAAAATTATCATGTGTACAGAATGTAATATCTCCATCTTTTAAATTAGAGATTAATTCTGTTTTGTACTCATTATCTTTATATGTTTCTAATGCTTCTGCTTTAGAAACTGGGTATAATTTAAATTCAGCTTTCTTTTTTGCATTTTCAAGCATTGCTTTCTCTACTTTAGCAAAATCAGCTTCTGTAAATTTATCATCACCAAAATCAACATCATAATAAAAACCTTTATCAATAGCAGGTCCTATTGTTAATTTTGCATGAGGATAAAACTCCATAATAGCTTGTGCTAATAAGTGAGCAGATGAGTGCCAAAAAGCTTTTTTACCCATTTCATCATTCCAGGTTAACAATTTGATCGTTGCATCTGTCGTGATTGGGGTTGTTGTCTCAACTTGTTTGTCATTAACCAAAGCCGATATTACATTACGTGCTAAACCTTCACTAATGCTTTGTGCAATCTCCATTGGAGTTACACCACTCTCATACTGTCTTACACTTCCGTCTGGAAGAGAAATGTTTATCATCTTTCTTTTTTGAATTTTAACTAGTACGCAAAAATACGAAATATATGTAAGCTAATAAAATTTTAAAGCATTGATTTTTATGAATATTTAAAGATAAAATCAAACTAAATAATAGAAAAAGAAAAAGCCATCTCTTCATTTGAGATGGCTTTTTATATTTATTTAAAATCAAACAGTTATTATCCTACCTGTACTCCATTTGGAGTTTCAGCTTCTGGATTAACAAAAGTTAATTTACCATCTTCTTTATCAGCAAATAATAACATTCCTTGCGATTCTATTCCACGAATTTTACGTGGCGCTAAATTAGCTAAAACCATTGCTTGTTTACCTACGATTTCCTCTAAAGTAAAATGCTCTGCAATACCAGAAACAATTGTGCGAATATCCATTCCAGTATCAACTTTCAACTCGAATAATTTATCTGCTTTCTCTACTTTTTTTGCTTCTAAAATAGTTCCTATACGGATATCCATTTTCTGGAAATCATCAAAAGAAATCAATTCTTTTTGTGGTTCAGCATTTGGGTTTGTCATATTATTTTTGACTTTACTTTCGTTCAACTTATTAATTTGTGCTTCTATTGCCTCGTCTTCAATTTTAGAGAAAATTAATTCTGATTGACCTAATTGATGACCTACAGGTACATATTCGTCTGTAGATTCTAAATCATTCCAATCTTCTCTCTCCAAATTCATCATCGATAACATTTTATCTGATGCAAAAGGAATAAAAGGTTCTCCTAATTGTGCTAATGCAGCAGCAATTTGATTCGCTGTATACATAATTCCTTTTACAGTTTCCGGATCATCTCCTTTTTTCCAAGGCTCTTGTGCTTGTAAAAACTGATTTCCTAAACGAGCCAAATTCATGTACTCTGTAAGTGCTGCACGGAATTCATATTTTTCGATATGCTCTGCAATACGTGTTGCAAAATATTTTATCTCTGTTAACTCTTCAAATTCTATTGTTTTTTCAGGAACAATTCCATCGTAATATTTGTGTGTTAAAACCATTACACGATTTATGAAGTTTCCTAAAATACCAACTAACTCTGAGTTATTTTTTGTTTGAAAATCTTTCCAAGTAAAGTTATTGTCTTTATTCTCTGGCATGTTAGCTGTTAATACATAACGCAAAGTATCTTGTTGATTTGGAAAATCTTCTAAATACTCATGAGCCCAAACCGCCCAGTTTCTTGAAGTAGAAATTTTATCATCTTCCAAATTCAAAAATTCGTTTGCAGGTACATTATCTGGCATAATATAATCTCCATGAGCTTTCATCATTGTTGGAAATATAATACAGTGAAAAACAATATTATCTTTACCTATGAAATGAACTAATTTAGTTTCTTCATTTTGCCAGTAATCTTTCCAGTTTTTCCCTGTTTTTTCAGCCCATTCTTGTGTGAAAGAAATATAACCAATTGGTGCATCAAACCAAACATACATTACTTTACCTTCTGCTCCGTCTACAGGTACTGGAACTCCCCAGTTAAGATCACGAGTCATTGCACGAGGTTTTAATCCGTCATCTAACCATGATTTTACTTGACCATAAACACTAGATTTCCAATCGTTTTTATGTCCTACTAAAATCCATTCCTTTAAGAAATCTTGGTATTGATCTAATGGTAGATACCAGTTCTTAGTTTCTTTTTTGATTGGTGTATTTCCAGATAAAGCAGAACGAGGATTTATTAATTCTTCTGGACTTAATGTAGATCCACATTTCTCACATTGATCTCCATAAGCATCAGGGTTTCCACATTTAGGACATTCTCCACGAATATATCTATCAGCCAAAAACTCATGTGCATCTTCATCATAAAATTGTTCTGTAACTTCTTCTGTAAACTTATCATTGTTGTATAAAGTTTTAAAGAAATCCTGAGATACTTCTCTATGCTTTTCCGAAGTAGTACGTGAATAAATATCGAATGTTACACCAAAATTAGCTAATGTTGTTTTAATGTTTTCATGGTATCTATCTACAATATCCTGAGGTGTTACACCTTCTTTTTTTGCACGAATAGTAATTGGAATACCATGTTCATCAGAACCTCCAATAAAGGCTACATCTTTTCCTTTTCTTCTTAAAAAACGAGCATAAATATCTGATGGAACATATACACCAGCCATATGACCGATGTGTAAAGGACCATTAGCATACGGTAATGCTGCGGTAATCGTATATCTCTTTGGTTGACACATTTACTTAAAATCTATAAATGCAAAGATACAATTAGTTGTTTGTATTGTTAAACCTTTTACCTATTTTTATCAAGAATTAAAAGTTATGGGAGAACAAGAACAAATTGCAGATAATCCAAATGAAATTGTTGCAGATATAATTAATAATGTTTTTACATATATCAACTATATTATGGTAGCTGCATTAGTTGTTTTATTAACTTATATGACGATTAAGGACTACATTAAAAGAAAAAATAGAAAGAAACTTGAAGAAGAAATCAAAGAATATCATCATTTAGATAATAGAAATGATGAAGAAGAAAGAGAATAAAAAATCTGATTTTTAAAAAGTTATTTGAAAATATTAAAATACCATATAACAAATACAAAAGTTATATATTGAAATTATTTAATTCATCTTTTTTATTCTGTAATTTGTAATAGCAATTGCCCCCAAAATAATTTAGATAATAGACATATTCTGAAAAAAAATAGATAAAAAAATCCTACTCAATTTCTCAAGTAGGATTCTTTATTCACATTAAATAAAATCTCAATATTATAACCCTGTACGAAAAACTAATTTGTTATCTCCAGGTTTTTCTTCAAAATAATCAATTAAAACAGCATCGTTGTCATTGATTTCTCCTTTCAAAATTTCTTTAGAAAGCTCATTCAACACATCTTGTTGTATAACTCTTTTCAATGGACGAGCACCGAATTGAGGATCATATCCTTTTCTAGCTAAATAATCTACAGCTTCTGGTGTAATATCTAATGTAATATCACGTAAAGCTAATTTTTTAGCAACTCCTTTCAAGTAAATATTTACTATCCCAGAAATTTGGTTCTCTGTCAATGGACGGAATAAAATAATTTCGTCGATACGGTTCAAGAACTCTGGACGGAAATTTTGTTTTAATTCCTCAAAAACAACATCTTTTGTATCATTATAAACCTCAGCAACATTTGTTTCATCAATTCCAGAGAATTTCTCAAGAATTGTATGAGAACCAAAGTTAGACGTCATAATAATAATTGTGTTTTTGAAATTCACCAAACGACCTTTATTATCAGTTAATCGTCCATCATCCAATACTTGTAATAAAATATTAAATACATCTGGATGCGCTTTTTCTATCTCATCTAATAAGATAACTGAATAAGGACGACGACGTACTGCTTCTGTTAACTGACCACCTTCATCGTAACCAACGTAACCCGGAGGTGCTCCAACTAAACGAGAGACAGCATGACGTTCTTGATACTCAGACATGTCTATACGAGTCATTGCGTTTTCATCATCGAACAAAAACTCTGCCAAAGCTTTTGCTAATTCTGTTTTACCAACCCCAGTAGATCCTAAGAACAAGAAAGAACCAATTGGTTTACCTTCATCACTAAGTCCAGCACGAGATCTACGAATTGCATCAGAAACAGCTGTAATAGCTTCTTCTTGTCCTAATACACGTTGGTGCAATTCTGTTTCCAGATTCAATAATTTCTCACGATCAGACTGCATCATTTTTTGTGCTGGAACTCCAGTCCATTTAGATACAACTTCTGCGATATCATCGGCATCAACAAACTCTTTAACTAATTTATTTTGTTTATTTTCTTCTAATTTAAGCTCAGCATCTTCTAAATCTTTTTTGGCATTTACCAAATCTTCAAATTCTAATTTCGATGCTTTAGCATAATCATAATCACGTTTAGCACGTTCGATATCAAATTTTATATTCTCTATCTCTTTTCTTAAATCCTGAACTTCATCCGCACGATTTCTTTCAGCTTCCCATTTGGAGTTTAATTGATTTCTTTCATCTTGAAGATTTGATAATTCTTCTTTTAAAAGATTCAATTTCTTTTCATCATCTTCACGTTTAATAGCTTCAATTTCTATCTCTAATTGGATAATTCTACGATCTAATTTATCTAACTCTTCAGGTTTAGAATTCATTTCCATTCTTAACTTAGAAGCAGCTTCATCCATTAAATCAATTGCTTTATCTGGTAAAAAACGATCTGTAATATATCTTGTAGATAATTTTACAGCAGCAATAATTGCTTCGTCTTTTATTCCAATTTTATGATGTTGTTCATACTTATCTTTAATTCCACGTAAAATAGAAATTGCAGATTCTTCATCTGGTTCTTCTACCATTACTTTTTGGAAACGACGTTCTAATGCTTTATCTTTTTCAAAATACTTTTGATATTCATTTAAAGTTGTAGCCCCAATAGAACGTAATTCACCTCGAGCCAATGCTGGTTTTAGTATGTTTGCAGCATCCATAGCTCCTTCACCTCCTCCTCCGGCTCCAACTAAAGTATGTATCTCATCTATAAAAAGAATGATTTCACCATTAGATGCTGTAACTTCTTTTACAACAGCCTTTAATCGTTCTTCAAATTCTCCTTTGTATTTTGCACCAGCAACCAAAGCTCCCATATCTAATGAGAAAATTTGTTTATTTAATAAGTTCTCTGGTACATCACCACTAATAATTCTGTGTGCTAAACCTTCAGCAATTGCTGTTTTACCAACACCTGGTTCACCAATAAGAATTGGGTTATTCTTTGTACGACGAGATAATATTTGTAGTACACGACGAATTTCTTCATCACGTCCAATAACAGGATCTAATTTTCCTTCTTTTGCTAAATCTGTTAAGTTTTTAGCATATTTATTTAATGAATTATATGTTCCTTCTGCGTTTTCAGAAGTTACTCTTTCTCCGTTTCTCAATTCTACGACTAATTTTTTTGTGTTATCGAATGTTACACCTTTATTTTTTAGAATTTGACTTACAGGCGATACATTCTTAATTATACCTAATAATAAATGTTCTAATGTGATAAAATCATCGTTCATCTCTTTTGCTATTTCTTGTGCAGATTGTAAAATCTGATTAGATGAATTAGAAAGATGATTATTTTGTTGACCTTCAACTTTTGGGTATTTATTAATTTCAAGATCTAATTCGGGCTTTATTAAGTCCATCTTAATACCTTGTTTTTCTAAAATTAATGATAGTACATTTTCGTCTACATCTATCATTCCTCCTAAAATATGAGCGGGTTCAATTGCTTGATTTTTATGTGCTACAGCTATCTGCTGTGCAGATTGTATAGCTTCACGACCTTTTATAGTAAATTGATTAAAATCCATATTGTTTTTATAGTTTTTTGTTTGATATTTTTATCTCATCAAAAAAAATTCCAAACTTAAAAGATTTAAAAACATCTGACTTTTTGACTATATTGAATAAAAAAAGAAGACATTTTGACAACATCTCCTTTTTTTCTCCTCATAATTATTAAATAAATCTATTTAAAACAAACCTTCTACAGATAAATAACGCTCTCCTGTATCATAATTTATTGTAAGAATTGTTGCATCTTTTTCTATTTTATTTAAAGCTTTAGAAACAGCTGCTAATGAAGCTCCTGTAGATATCCCTACAAAAAGACCTTCTACCTTTGCTGCTTTTTTTGCAAATTCAAAAGCTTCTTCTTTTGTAATCTGAGAAGTTTCGTCTATCACAGAGGTAGACAAAGTTTTTGGGATAAAACCAGCTCCAATTCCTTGAATAGCATGTGGACCAGGATCTCCACCAGAAATAACTGGAGAATCAATTGGTTCTACAGCGATTACTTTCGTTGTTGGTTTAATTTCTTTTAATTTTTTCCCGATTCCAGATAAATGACCTCCTGTACCTACTCCTGTAATTAAATAATCCACGCCATTTGGAAAATCTGTAATAATTTCTTTAGCCGTAGTATTATAATGTACAGTTGGGTTAGAATTATTTTCGAATTGTTGAGGAACCCATGCTCCTTCAATTGTTTCTGCTAATTCTTGTGCTTTTGCAATAGCTCCTTTCATTCCTAATTCCTTGGGAGTCAAAACAAACTCTGCTCCATAAGCTTCCATAATTTTTCTACGTTCTATAGACATAGATTCTGGCATTGTAATAATAATTTTATAACCTTTTACAGCCGCAACAAAAGATAATCCGATTCCTGTGTTTCCAGATGTTGGTTCTATAATTGTTCCTCCTGGCTTTAATATTCCAGCTTTTTCTGCATCCTCTATCATTGCTAAAGCAATACGATCTTTTATAGAACCTCCTGGATTTTGTTTTTCAACTTTTATATAAACATTATTATTTGGAAATAATTTATTTAATTTAATAATTGGCGTATTTCCTATTGTTTCTAAAATATTATTATAAATCATAGAATTTAATTTTTTATATGATGTAATTGTGTTCGTTTTCTGTTTTTTGTTTTTTTATAATTGGTGATTGTTCTTGATAAACTATAGAATCTTTTTCTATACTTTCTGTTATCCAAACATTTCCTCCTATTACAGAATTTTCTCCTATTACGGTTGTTCCTCCCAAAATTGTAGCTCCAGCATAAATTGTTACGTTATTTTCTATTGTTGGATGTCGCTTTTTATTCGATAAATTTTTAGAAACATAAAAAGCTCCTAAAGTGACTCCTTGATAAATTTTAACGTCATTCCCAATAATAGTTGTTTCTCCGATTACTATTCCTGTACCATGATCGATATAGAAATTACTACCAATAGTTGCTCCTGGATGTATGTCTATTCCAGTTTTAGAATGCGCATATTCTGAAAAGAAGCGAGGTAAAATAGGTGTTTGTAATTTGTATAAAACATTTGCCAACCGATGAATCGCAATTGCAAAAAATCCTGGATAAGCTAATATTATTTCAATCTCAGAATTAGATGCTGGATCATTTGCATAAAAATTAAAAATTAAATGCTCTAACTCTCTTCTAATAGTATCAAATTGATCAAAAAAGAAAAGTGAAATTTTTTCAGCTTTTTCTTTTGGTAATATTTTTAAAAGAATATCATTGAATTTTTCTAATAATTCTTGTTTATTATAATTAAAATTAGGCTGCTGAAAAATTTCATCATAAATAATTGAATCTATTAAAGGCTCTAATTCAAACTTGTTGAAAGGAATATTATACTTATTCAAACGTGTCATTTTTACAAAAACTATTAACTCTATAAAATTACTAGACAAATATAATAAAATAATCTACTTATTAATTCAATTCAAACTAATTTTAGAAAACATTAACTTCGTTAAATTATCCATAAACACAATAAATTTACACTAAATTGGCCTAATAAAATAAATGATTTATTTTTTAATAAAAAAAACATTTTGATTTTATATATTGTTAATCAGGTTTTTAATTAATATTTATTGAAATTTTTGTTAAATTTTTAAATTAATTTTAATTAGTGTTTTTTTTACACCAAAAAATTACATAATTTAGTATTATAATAATTAAACAATAAGAAAGATGAAAAAGATAATTTTATTCAACTTATTTTTTATGTTAACATCTTTTATGTTTGCTCAATCACCTATAGGAACTTGGAAGACAATAGATGATGAAACTAAACAACCAAAATCTTATGTAGAAATTTTCGAAAAAGATGGAGTTCTTTATGGAAAAGTAACTAAGATTTTAACAAAAGGTAAAGAAGATGCAAAATGTACAGAATGTTCAGGTACATTAAAAAATAAACCTATTCTTGGTATGCAGATATTATCTGGATTAAAGAAAAGTGGTAAAGAATGGACTGGAGGTAAAATTCTAG
Organism: Flavobacteriales bacterium UBA7612; assembly: GCA_002484335.1. Taxonomy (GTDB): domain Bacteria; phylum Bacteroidota; class Bacteroidia; order Flavobacteriales; family Weeksellaceae; genus Empedobacter. Next base: position 260,455 of record DLJQ01000001.1, on the reverse strand, counting down.
ATCCAAATAAAGGAAAAGAATACAAAGCTAAAATGTCATTAAATGGAAATGACAAACTTGATGTAAGAGGTTTTGTTGGAATTTCTCTAGTAGGAAGAACACAAACTTGGTATCGAGTAAAATAAAAAATCAAAACAAAAACGAAAAGGTTGCTCTGAGTAATCAAACCACAAAATTAACATTATAATGACTGTTCTGAAGAGGAGTAGTCATTATTTTTTTTGTTTAAATTTGTAACTGGAAAAAAATATACATGAGTTTATATAAAAGAGCATTTTCATATGCTAAACCATACAAATCATCATTCATAACTGCAATATTATTCAATTTGCTTTATGCTATATTTAATATTGTAGCCCTAGGATTTATGATGCCTATTCTTAGTGTTCTATTTGACGAGAATAATCAAGACATTGTTATAAAACCAATTTATTCTGGGAACTTAGGAGATCTAAAGGACTTCTTCTCTGATTATTCTGCCTATTACATGAACAATCTTTCACATACTGAAGGACCTATTTATGTGTTAGCCATTTCTTGTATTGTATTCATTATAGCATTTTTATTTAGAAATATTTTTAGTTTTTTATCTGAAACTTGTTTAGTTGATTTACGATCTGGAGTAACAAAAGATTTACGTGTTGATATACATAATAAAATTATAGAATTACCTGTTGCTTATTTCACAGAAAAGAAAAAAGGTGATATGATTAATAGAATTTCTAATGATGTCAACGAAGTAGAAAGCAATATTTTAAATTCTATTGTGGAGATTGTACGATCTCCTATCATGATAATTGTTTTTGTAACTGTTTTATTTACTGTAAGTCATCAATTAACAATCTTTGCTATTCTTGTTTTTCCTATTATGGGAACTATTATTTCTCTAATAGGTAAAAGTTTAAAACGAGCAGCAGCAAATGCACAAGATGAATTATCTAATATTATAACTTATGTTGATGAAACACTTACTTCATTAAAAATTATTAAAATATTTAATGCAGAAGACCAAGTAAAAGGTAGATTCAATGAATCGATCAATAAGTACAGAGAATACTTACAACGTGTTATGAAAAAGCGTGCGTTAGCATCTCCAACAAGTGAGTTTTTAGGAGCTGTAACTATTGGTCTAATTGTATTTTTTGGAGGTAAACTTTCTTTAGAAGGAAATGGATTAAGTGGTTCTCAATTCATATTTTATATTGCTACTTTTTATACTTTATTAGATCCTATTAAACGTTTTTCTAAAGCATTATCGGATGTACAGAAAGGAGAAGTTTCTGCACAACGTATTTTTGATGTATTAGATGCTGATGTTGCCATAAAAGATTTACCAAATTCAAAATCAATCGAAAGTTTTGAAGATAAAATAGAATTCAGAAATGTAACTTTTGCTTATGGAAAGCATGATGTTATTGAGAATTTTAATTTAACTATCAGCAAAGGAGAAACTGTGGCTCTTGTGGGACAATCTGGTTCAGGAAAATCTACTTTAGCGAATCTTATTACAAGATTTTGGGATGTGAAATCTGGACAAATACTAATTGATGGAATTGATATTAAACACATCAAATTACATGATTATAGAACTTTATTTGGTTTAGTAACACAAGATTCTATTTTATTTAATGATACATTATTCAATAATATTGCCTTAGGTGATAAACATCCTAGTCAAGAAAAAGTAGAGCATGCAGCACAAATTGCAAATGCGGAAGAATTTATTATTAAAATGCCTGAGAAATACCAAGAATCTGTTGGTGAAGGAGGAGGAAAGCTTTCTGGTGGACAAAAACAACGTGTAAGTATTGCTCGTGCTGTTTACAAAAATCCTCCTATTATGATATTAGATGAAGCAACTTCTGCTCTTGATACAAAATCAGAAAAATTAGTACAAGTTGCTCTGAATAATATGATGAAAAATAGAACTTCTTTAGTGATTGCTCACCGCTTATCGACCATACAAAATGCTGATAAGATTGTTGTAATGGAAGCTGGTAAAATCATAGAACAAGGTAATCATCTACAACTTATAGAACAAAAAGGTGCTTATGCAAATCTCGTAAATATGCAGAATTTTGCTTAATAAAAAACAGGGATAAGAAATTCATTTCTTATCCCTGTTTTTTTTATTTAAGTCTTAAAACAACAAAACCCACTGATATTAGTGTGTTTGTGTGTTTTTTAAAACTTAGTAAAATTTGTTTTAGTGGAGCTGGCGGGATTCGAACCCGCGTCCAAACAAGCAACAAATAAGCTTTCTACATGCTTAGTTTATTTTTAATTGTCGGCGAAATCCTGAGAACAAACACTCTGTCAAACGCTTAGTTTCTAAGAAATTCGGAATCTGTCCGAAACGCTAAGATTCCTATACTTACTATCCCGTGTCCCTTTATCAAACGCCGTAAGTCAAGGCTTTTGAGGGACATTCAGCTTCTATACCTTGTATAGACGTGGCGAATTCCTACTAAAATTCGGAATTATGCAGCTAAAGCGTACTCTTCGTTGCCAGTTAAAAAGTTGAAGTGCCTGATTAAAGTGAGTACACAACATTTCACTGCATGCTTACTTACCCATTGGACCTGCTGTCAAAACCAGTCAGCCCCTTAAGTAAAATCATCACAAAAATAGTGATGGATGGCAAATGTACAACTTTATGTTCAAAAATTAACTTTTTTTAAACATAAATTAAAATTGAAATAAGCTAAATTAGATAAATCAAAAAAATCGAAATCATGGGAAAATTAGTAAATGTTCCAAAATTTAAAGAAAAATATGATAATTACATCAATGGTCAATTTCTTGCACCTAAATTAGGAAAGTATTTTGACGTTATAACTCCTGTTACAGGTAAAGTTTTTACACAAGCTGCACATTCTTCTGAAGAAGATTTGGAGATTGCTGTAGACGCTGCACATGAAGCTTTTAAAACATGGAGCCATACTTCTCCTACAGAACGTAGTATCATTTTGAATAAAATTGCTGACCGTATGGAGCAACATTTACAAGATATTGCCGCTGTAGAAACGTATGACAATGGGAAACCAGTTCGTGAAACTTTAAATGCAGATATTCCTTTAGCAATTGATCATTTTAGATATTTTGCTTCTGTTATCCGTGCAGAAGAAGGTTCTATCAACGAGCTTGATAAAGATACTGTATCTATTATTGTACATGAGCCAATAGGTGTTGTAGCACAAATTATTCCTTGGAATTTTCCTATTCTAATGGCGGTTTGGAAATTAGCACCTGCATTAGCAGCAGGAAACTGTGTCGTTCTTAAACCTGCTGAATCTACACCTATTTCTATTCTTTATTTATTTGAATTGATTGGTGATTTATTACCTGCTGGTGTTGTAAATATTGTAAATGGTTTTGGAGCTGAGTTAGGTAGACCATTGGTTACTAATCCTAAAATTAATAAAGCTGCATTTACTGGTTCTACAGCTACAGGACGTTATGTAATGCAATATGCTACAGAAAACATTATTCCTGTTACATTGGAATTAGGAGGGAAGTCTCCGAATGTTTTCTTTGAATCTGTAATGGATCATGATGATGACTTCTTAGATAAAGCAATAGAAGGTGCCGTTTTATTTGCATTGAACCAAGGAGAAATTTGTACTTGTCCATCACGTTTATTAATTCAAGAATCTATTTATGATAAATTCATAGAACGTGTTGTTGCTCGTGTAAATGCTATAAAAGCTGGTAATCCTTTAGATCCAGAAACAATGATTGGTGCACAAGCTTCTCAAATTCAATATGACAAAATATTAGGTTATATTAAATTAGGAAAAGAAGAAGGTGCCGAATTATTAGCTGGAGGAGAAGCAAATCATCTTGGAGGAGATATTGAAAATGGATATTATATAAAACCAACATTATTTAAAGGAAACAACAACATGAGAATTTTCCGTGAAGAAATTTTTGGCCCTGTATTGGCTGTTACAACTTTTAAAGATGAAGCAGATGCATTACAAATCGCAAATGATACAATTTACGGATTAGGAGCTGGTGTTTGGACAAGAGATGCACACCAATTATACCAAATTCCTCGTGCTATAGAAGCTGGTCGTGTTTGGGTGAACCAATACCATAGTTATCCTGCTGGTGCTCCGTTTGGAGGTTATAAACAATCTGGAATTGGTCGTGAAAATCATAAAATGATGTTAGATCATTACCGTCAAACTAAAAATATGTTAGTTTCTTACAGTAAAAAGAAATTAGGCTTCTTTTAGTCAAAATATTAAAAATGTTTTATTCTCTTATGAGGATAAAACATTTTTTGTTTTTAAATGCTACTATTCATTCAATTAATAATAATTCAAAACCATAAAATTATGATTCCAAAAACAATGAAAGCAGCGGTTGTACAAGGATATGGACAACCTTTAAAAATTCAAGAAGTTCCAGTAAAAACTCCTGGGCGATATGAAGTTCTTGTAAAAGTAATCGCATGTGGTGTTTGTCATACAGACTTACATGCAATTGATGGAGATTGGCCTGTAAAAGCCAAAATGCCGTTAATACCTGGACACGAAGGTGTTGGTATTGTGGTGGCATGTGGACCAGAAGCACAAGTAAAAGAAGGTGATGCTGTTGGTGTGCCTTGGTTATATAGTGCTTGTGGATGTTGTGATTATTGTATTACTGGATGGGAAACACTTTGCGAAGCTCAACAGAATGGAGGATATAGTGTAGATGGTGGTTTCGCTGAATATGTAATTGCAGATTCTAGGTATGTAGGACATTTAAAATCGAATGCAAACTTTCTAGAAATAGCTCCGATTTTATGTGCTGGTGTAACAGTATATAAAGGATTGAAAGAAACGGATACAAAACCTGGAGAATGGGTTGCTATTTCTGGAATTGGGGGCCTAGGACATGTCGCAGTTCAATATGCAAAAGCAATGGGATTGAAAGTTGCTGCTATAGATGTTGCTGACGACAAATTAGATTTAGCAACAAAACTTGGTGCTGACATTACAGTAAACGCTAAAAATACCGATCCTGGAAAATTTTTACATAAAGAAGTTGGTGGAATGCATGGTGCATTAATTACTGCGGTTTCTCCAATAGCATTTAAACAAGGTATTGATGTATTAAGACGTAAAGGAACGATCGCGTTGAATGGATTACCTCCTGGATCATTCGAATTACCAATTTTTGAAACTGTATTAAAAAGAATCACAGTAAGAGGTTCTATTGTTGGTACAAGAAAAGATTTGCAAGAAGCATTGGACTTTGCAAACGAAGGTTTAGTAAAAGCTACTGTAACTCCAGCAAAATTGGAAGACATTAACGACGTTTTCGAGAAAATGAAAAAAGGTCAAATAGATGGCCGAATAGTGTTGGACATAGCTGGAACAGCTTAAAATTAAAATTTCGCTATATGAAATCAATTGATCGTATATCTGCATCTGATAAAGCAAAAGAACTTCTTCTGGAACTGAAACATAAACATGGTGACTTAATGTTATATCAGGCTGGTGGTTGTTGTGAAGGAACTCAGCCGCAATGTTTCAAAAAAGGAGATTTTTATCTTCGATACAAGGATGTTTGTATTGGAGAAATTGACGATGTAGAGTTTTGGGTAGATAAAGATTTATTTGACTATTGGAAGCATGCTCATTTCGAATTGGATGTTATTGATGCAATTGGAGCAGGAGGGTTCTCATTAGAAGTTCCTCTAGGGAAGACTTTCAAAGTTAATTATACCATTTTCTCTCAAGAAGAATTTGAACAATTAAAGGATGTAAAAATTAATAAATAATTTTCTTATTCTTTTAAACAAATAAAAGAAGCTGACCTAAAAAGGTCAGCTTTTTTATTTTTATTTTAAAAATATCGATTTCAAATTACATGATATTTAAACAGTTTTTAGATTAATAATTATCTCTTACTAATTTCAAAAGTTTTTCATTTTGATTTCTTACTAATGTTAAATCTTTGGTCGAATTATTATTCAGCAGACTAAAAATTAATGTTTTCCCTGACTTTGTAATGATATAACCACTTAAAGAGACAATATGACTAAGTGTTCCTGTTTTAGCAAATATATAAGGCTCCTTAGTATCTCTGTATCTATTTTTAATTGTTCCTGTTTTTCCTCCATTTGGAAAAATAGAAAATAATCTTTCTTCAGGAAACTCATTGTATAATTTTTCTAAAACCTGTACAAAACTTTGTGGTGTAAATAAATTATAACGAGATAATCCAGAACCATCATACCATTCTGGTTGTTGTTTTAAACCTTTTAAAAAATTATTTCTTGAATAATCTATTGCTTCTGTAGCACTTAATTTACCTGGTAGCGTACTAGAAATTAATAGGAGTAAGTGTTCAGCTAGAAAATTATCACTATTTTCCATCATTACTTTATAAATATTATCTGCTTTTTCGCTGTAATATATTTTGTAATCTGATGAAATATTTGTTTTTACCATATCTACAGGTTTACCAACAATTTGTGATAAAGACTTCTCTATAACATCTTCATTTACAATAAATGGAACTTTTTCGTAACGTTTTCTATTGCCTATATAAAATTTATTCTCATAAAAATTTCTTGGTTCTGGCATTTCTTTAATCTCTGTAAGATCTTTGAAATATGCAGGAAAAGTACTTATTGAATTACCGGATCTTGAGATAGAAACAATATTCTCATGAATTGGGAATTGGCTTCTTTCTGGAGCATAATCTTTTCTGAAATCATCCCAAGTCCAACCTGGCAAAAATGACTCCTCATCAAAGTTATTCCAATGAAAAACTATTTTAGTTCCATTGTTTTTTAAGAAATCAAGAACACGAGTATTCTTATAAATTGGATTTAGAAAAGTTGGATCTCCTGTTCCTTCTATATGAAGTTCATCTCCTAAAATTTTATATTTAAAAGCAGGAATAGAATCTCCTAAAGTTTTCATGGCTGTATATAGCGTAAAAATTTTGGTATTGGATGCAGGCGTAAAATATTTATCTGCATTATAGCTATATACTTCTTCTTTTGTTTCTGGATTATAAATATAAAGCCCCGTAAATTGTGTTTTATAAAAATCAGAATGTATCTCTTTGTCAATTATTTCATTCTGTGCAAAAGAATGCACAGAAGAAATAATTGATAGAAATAGTATTAAAAAATATTTCATTATTTTATTACAAGATTAAGCATCTTGAGCAGCTTTATCACTATTGTTATTAATAATCATCTCTGTATGAGGATAAGGAATAGATATATTATTTTCATCTAAAGCATATTTTACAGCTCTGTAAATTTGCCAATATGCAGTCCAATAATCTCCGTTTTTCACAAAACAACGTACAGCTAGATTTACACTACTATCAGCAAACTCAAGAATTTCTACTGTTTTAGGTTTTGAATCATCTACCAGTTCATTTTGGTTTAAAACACCTAATAGTATTTTTTGGGCTTTATCAAAATCATCATCATAAGATATACCAACATTAACATCTAAACGACGATGATCTTTTACAGAATAATTTGTAATAGGATTATTAAATAAATTTGCATTAGGTAAAGTGATTACCAATCCTTTTGATGTAACTATAACTGTATTTAAAATACTAATAGATTCCACAGTACCTTCGTTTCCTTGAGAAACTATATAATCTCCAACCTTAAATGGTTTAAAAAGAATGATAAGAATACCTGCGGCAAAATTAGATAATGATCCTTGTAAAGCTAAACCAACTGCTAAACCAGCTCCACCAAGTGCTGCAATAAAACCTGAAGCATTTAATCCTAATCTTCCTACAACAAAAATTACTACAATAAGTTTTAAAAGTATATTGATAATAGGAATTAAAAAAGAGCGAACTGAAAGATCTACATTTCTTGAAATCATTCTCTTTTCAATCATTTTCTTTATTTTACCAGCTACCCAAAAACCTATAATTAAAGTGATTAATGCTGATAACAATCCCCAACCAAATTTTGCTCCTTCTGTAATAATAAGATTTGTTAAGTATTCTAAATCTTTAAATGGAGTTTCAATTACATCTTTTAAACTATCTACTTGATCTTGTTCGTTCATTTCGTTTTTTTACTATTTTAATCCATAAAAATAATACCAAAGTATAACTATATCAAAAAAAATAGTGTTCAAAAAAAATAATTTATTTGTTAAAATAGTCTTTCATGTATATTTTTTTGTTATTTTTTTATAATCCAACTCATATCAAACTAAACAATTAATATCTTTGCACACTATGAAATTTTCAATTGATAAAAAAGATGAATTTTCTAAGGCAAGAGCTGGTGTTGTAGAAACTGATCATGGAAAAATACAAACACCTATTTTTATGCCTGTTGGTACAGTTGGTACAGTGAAAGCTGTACATCAACGTGAGTTAGAAGAGGACATCAAAGCACAAATAATTCTTGGAAATACTTATCACTTGTATTTAAGACCAGGAACAGATATTTTAAATAAAGCTGGAGGATTACACCAATTTATGAATTGGCAAAAGCCTATTCTTACAGATTCAGGAGGATTCCAAGTTTACTCATTAGCTACTAGTCGTAAAAAATCTGAAGAAGGGGTTCGTTTTAAATCTCACATAGATGGTTCTTACCACATGTTTACTCCAGAAAAATCGATGGAAATACAACGATTTATTGGAGCTGATATTTTTATGGCATTTGATGAATTAACTGGTATTCCAGCAAAATATCATGATGCAAAACGTGCTATGCATGTAACACATCGCTGGTTAGAACGTTGTAGAACTTGGTTAAATAATAATCCAGAATATTATAGCCACAAACAAACTCTTTTCCCTATTGTACAAGGGAATGATTTTAAAGATTTACGTCAAGAATCTGCAAAATATATTGCTGACTTTGGTGCTGAAGGTAACGCTATTGGTGGTCTTTCTGTAGGAGAACCAGAGCCTGTGATGTATGAAATGACAGATATTGTTACAGAAATTCTTCCTCAGGACAAACCTCGTTATCTAATGGGGGTTGGTACGCCTTGGAATATTATAGAATGTATTGCACTTGGTGTAGATATGTTTGATTGTGTAATGCCTACTCGTAATGCACGTAATGGGATGTTATTTACTTGGAATGGAGTAATGAACATGAAAAATGCAAAATGGAAAGATTGTTTTGAACCATTAGATGAAAGTGGAACAAGTTATGTAGATAGCTATTATACGAAAGCCTATGTGCGCCATTTATTTAATGCTAATGAGGCTTTAGGTAAGCAAATTGCTTCTATTCACAATCTTGCATTTTATTTAGATTTGGTAAAGGTTGCAAGAGAGCATATATTAGCAGGAGATTTTGCACAATGGAAAGAGCAAATAGTTCCACAACTAAAACAAAGAATGTAATTTGAAAATAATTGATAAATATATTGTCCGAAATTTTATAGGAACCTTTGTATTCATGGTTCTGATACTTTCTACTATTGCCGTAATTGTCGATCTTAGTCAGAAATTAGGACGTATAAACGATAGTGGATCAACAGCTTTTATTGCATTAACCCAATTTTACCCTTATTGGTCTATTTGGATTATCAATACGTTTTTACCAATAGCCGTTTTTATTACAGTTATTTATTTTACTTCTCGATTAACGATGCAAACTGAAATTGTAGGGGTATTATCTGGTGGAATTAGTTTTTATAGATTTACCTTACCCTATGTTTGGGTTTCACTTTTTCTTGCTTTTTCAGCATTATTTGTTGGGAATGTTATTTTACCTTGGGCTAATATTAAAAAGAATAAATACGAGTACAAGCATTTATTAAGTAGTAAAAATAAAGAAGAATACTACAAAAGACAGCGTATAGCTTCTCAAATTTCTCCTAATGAATTTGTTTTTGTTGATAGTTATGATCGTACAGATAAACTTGGGAATGCATTCACATATCAAAAATTTGATTCAACAGAATTAAAAAAACAAGTTCTTGCTGCAAGTTTTAGTTGGAATGAGAAAGATTCTGCTTATGCTTTGGTTAGTGTTTATACAAGAGAAATTAATAAAGATCATACAGAAAAATTAAAATACGAAGCTTCTGAAAATTTTAAGTTGCCAGTAACACCTGATGAAATTTTACCAGAAGGATATGTAGCAGAGACAATGAATACTTTTGAGTTGAGAGATTTTATTGAAAATCAAAAATCGAAAGGTTCTGCGAATGTTAATGCTTATCAAAATGAATTGAACAATAGGATAAGTACACCTTTTTCTACTATTATTCTAACTATTTTAGCTTTGTCTCTTTCTTCCAAGAAAAGGAGAGGAGGAATTGGTATTAATTTAGCTGTCGGTATTACTCTTGCATTTATTTATATTTTTTTCTCACAGACAACTTCAATTTTCTCTGAGAAAGGCTATGTTTCACCATTAATAGCTTCTTGGTTACCCAATATAAGCTTTGGGATAATAACAATTTTCTTATATATAAGGAGAGCTCGATCTTAATAAATTAAGCAATTACAATATTTGATAGTCTGATGAATTCATCAGACTATTTTTTATGATTAATTTGTAGTTAGATTTATTAAGGTTGAAATGGATATTCTTTACGATATGGTAAAGATTGTAATTTAAATCCATGACCTAACGATTATCTTAACAATAAAAAAAGGAATGTTACATTATAACATTCCTAATTCAAACTTAGCTTCTTCGCTCATCATATCTCTTTCCCATGGAGGATCGAAAGTGATTTCTACATAACATTTTGTTACATATTCTATTTCTTCTACTCGTTGTTCTACTTCTCTAGGTAGTGATTCTGCAACTGGACAGTTTGGAGATGTAAGAGACATTGTTACTTTTACCTCTCCATCAGCATTTACTTGTGCATCATAAACTAAACCTAATTCATATATATCAACTGGAATCTCTGGATCGAAGACAGATTTAAATTTTTCTACTAATTTTTCGCCTATCGAATCTAATTGTTCTTCTGTTAATGCCATTTTACTAAATCTTATTCTTTTACAAATGTACAAATACTTTATTTTAAGTAGACTTTTTATAAATAACTATTTTTAATGAGTTAAAATTATCTATCTATAATTCAATAAAAAATCGCTCTTCTAGAGAACCTAAAAAAGCGATTTTACAAACACGAAGAACTTTTCTATTAAAAAAGTTTTATTGTATAATAATTTATTTTAATCCAGTCCAATAAGCCCATGTAGGGATATCCGCTCCATTACCAGCTCCAGTAGCATTTTCGTTTTCATAAGGTTTAAATGCATTGGTAACATCAATACTTTCTTTAGCTGTATTAGTTCCTTTAGCTTTAGTTGTAACATCTATAAAACGAACATTTGTTAATTTTCCTCCTTGATTAAACCACTCTAAAGATCTATCAGTTTCAATGTCTATACCTGTTATGAAATTAGCGATAACAAAATTATCAATATTCCCATTTGTACCAGCTCTTAATTTAGCTCCTTGAGATTCTTGTCCTTCTTTACTACCAACAACTGTTATGTTTTTTATTGTAGGATTTGATACAGGGTTAGCATTTGGGTTTGTATCCTGTGTATCTGCTTCTATACCTCTATTTCCCATTTCTCCATTGATAGCTGATGGTCTTCTTTTAGCATACCAATTCGTTCCTGTTCCAGACCAACCTTCAGTCCAATCGAAAGAATCATCTCCAACTCCATTTACAATGATGTTAGATGCATTTACAGTTCCACCAAAAAATTCAATACCATCATCAGCACCGTTTTCTATATATATATTGTCAACCTTTGTTCCGCTACCTACTCCAAATAATGAAAGTCCATTAAACTCTTTTTCAGGACTAAATTTAGCACCAGAATCTTTTATAATTACATAAGTTAAAGAACCTGAATTATCTGAATTTTCTTTTCCACCATAAGTCTTATCACCTAATTCTGAAGTAGATTCACCAGAAGTACTACGATTTGAAGTAGCTTTACCAAGTACAACTAAACCACCCCATTCCCCTGGAGTATGATTAACTCCTTGGAAAACAATTGGATTTGTAGCAGTTCCATTAGCGAATATTTTACCACCTCTATCTACTATTAAGTATGAAGATGTACCACCTGTTGCAACAAACTTTGTACCTGCAGGAATTGTTAATGTAGCTCCATTCTCTACTGTTACAATGCCTGTTAGATAATAAATTTTTGTAGCATCTAATGTAAGGTTTTGACCTGATTTAATAGTACCTTTAAAGTTATCAGTAGTTAGCTCCTGTTGGTTAACATCTGTACTAGAATTATCATCAGTGCTACATGAAAATGTTAATACAGTTGTAGTTAATAAGGTAGAACAAAAAATTGCTTTTAAAATAATTTTTTTCATTGTTTTTATGTTTTGTTATTTGTGTTAATTAAAGTGTATGAGAAAAACCTATCCCTAATTGAATACCTCTATTATAATTAATTAAATTATAGTTAGTTCCAGAATTTTTTTGTTGTATGCTATAATTAGGATTCAATAAGTTTTTTCCATAAACACTAATAGAAGTTTTTTCACTAAGGTTTAATTTTATATTGGCATCTAATAAATTAATTGCTTTTTGAATTTGCGAACCTCTCTCTTGTGTACCAATAGCGTATACATTTTTACCAACATAACCATATACAATCATTGCATCTATTGTTTTCTTTCTTCCTAAATCAGCTGAATAACCAAGACTTGCATTTCCTGAAAAACGAGATGCCCCCATCATTTGTTCATCATTTTTTGTAAATGCTGTAGCTATGCCAGTTTCGTTTCTTACTTTCTCAAAATCTAGTTTTTGAGAAGAGTTTAAAATAGATGCATTTATTATTGTGTAGATTTTAGAATTACTAGAAAATTTTATTAAGTTTTTTCTTAGTTCCATTTCAGTACCATATACATATCCATAATCTCCAGTATTTACATAAGTCAAATCATTTGCTGAAGCAGAAGCTACATTTACTCGAGAAATAGGATTTTTTATATATTTACCAAAGGCTGATATAGATATTACTTCGTCTTTTGTTGGAAATAATTCCCATTTTATCTCAGTATTATAATTATCTGTTGGATATAAATTTGGTTGACCGTATGTAGTATTTGTAACATCATTATAAGCAAATGGAGCCATTTCTTTTTCTAATGGTAAACTATAAGTTTTAGATGCTGAAAATCTTAAATTTTGATTATTATTTATACTATACTTTACATTAAGAGCAGGTAGTAATTTATTATAATCATTATTAATTCTACCTTTTAATTGTCCAATATTAGTATCCCAATCAACCATTAAATTGATATAATCATTTCGTAAACCAACCTGTATTAACCAACGATCATTTATTTCATATTCTGCACTAAAATATCCAGAATATATTTTTTGTTCAGTTATATAGCTTAAAGGATCAAGTAAATTAGTTAAGTTTGATGTACCTAATCCTCTTAGTGTAGATAATTCTATTAAGCCATTATTAAAATTAGTTGCATTAAAAAATGCATCTAAATTATTAGGATCAACTATTTGATTACTTGCTCTTGCTCGTAAATTAATTTGCGTTGCATCAAAATCTCGTCTTTTATAAATTCCATATGCACCCGCTGTTACTTTTAAACGATCCCATTTTTTTGATAAATCAATTTTACCTTGATAATCAAAGCCTGTTAGTTTATCAAAATAACGCTGATTATCTCCAGGAGAATTGATAGCAAGTGTATATGCACCAACATTATCATTAAATAACATTGTATTCTGTAAACGATTTGGTCTTTCGCTTTCTATATAATTTATTGAACCTCCCCAATTAAGATTCCAATTTTTTTCTAATTTATGTTCTCCAAATAATTGATTTGCATAAACAGTAGTTATTTTATTATCAGCTCTGTGAATTAATCCTTTACCATTTTCTGCAGTATCCATTAAATAACCTCTAAAAATTCTAAAATCTTGTACAGAAGAATGAATTACATTAGATGTATACATTAATTTATGTTTAGGGTTTATACGATAAATTAAGTTTAGTAATCCATTTGTATTTGTAGAATAAGTTGATCTTTCTACATTTAATTGTTTTAGATAATTTCCTACAGCAGAAACAACATTCTCTTCTCCTTCTCTGTATCTATAATCATTATCAAAACCTACATAACCATAAATAGATAATCTTCCTTGTGAACCTATTTTTAAGTTACCACCAGCTTCTAAATCTAAACCACTGTTAAAAGTATTTTTTCCTCTTTTGTAATCCCAACTAGTATCAAATGCATATTGTTTTACAGGATTAATATTAGTCGGTAATTCATTTTTTTTGAACCCATAAAAATTAGGTCCATCTTGTAATTTGAATTTATTATTGTCTATTGTTTGTAAATTAACAGAAGAATTTAAACCAACTCTTACATAAGCCTTACCAGTTTGTTCTTTAGAAACAATATCAATATTTGCTCCAGCAAAATCACCTATCATTCTAGGGTAAAATGATTTTTCTAAAGAAATATAATCAACCATATTTGTTTTAAAAATTTCTAAGTTTAAATTCTTATTTTCAGGATCATCAGATGGAATAGATAATCCATTAAGAGTAGTAGAATTAAAACGATCTCCTAAACCTCTAACAAAAATAATTCCTGATCCTTCTTGTTTTATCGTTCCAGAAGCTTTAGTAATAGCTGTAGCAACATCACTAACACCTTGCTTAGTTAGTTGTTCTGCTCCAATTCTCTCAACAATTTCAGAAGATTTTTTTTGCATATTCAGCAAATTAGCTTCAGAAGATTTATTTTTTGTAGCAGTTACAACAGCTGTAGATAAATCTATATTACTAATATCGATTGGATTTAGATATAAATTATAATTATTAGAATCTGTTAAACTCTGAGTAATTGTTTGATAACCATCTATTTTTAAATCAATCTCTACAGCATCATCAGGGATAGAAATTTCATAATGTCCTTTTTTATCAGTTTTAGCTTGTATATTAAGATTTTCTATGACAAAAGTTTTCTCTTTTAGAGGCTGATTTGTTTTCTGATCAAATAAAGTTCCTTCTAGTTTTATATTTGTTTGAGCAAATAAAGCAGAAGATCCCACTAATAGTAGTAATGTTAAATTGCGTTTCATTCTTATCGTTAATTCGTGTTTGTGGAATCAAAATTGCTTTATTTGAATGAGAAACGTTTTTAAATAATGTAAACAATTTGTTATGCAATTGTTATAAAAAAAGTGTAATTTTAAATGAATGTTAAGAAATCTCTTTATTAAAATTCGCCTAAGATTTAAGCTTAATTTTACATCAGCTAATTATTTATTAGTTATTACAAACAAATTATGAAGAACATTAAGATTTTATTAGTTGACGATGAACCAGACATTTTAGAATTTATTGGTTATAATCTAAAAAAGGAAGGTTTTGAAGTAGAAACAGCCCAGAATGGAGTTGAAGGATTAAAACAAGCAAAAATTTTTAGACCAGATTTAATTCTATTAGATGTCATGATGCCTCAAATGGATGGTATGGAAATGTGTACAGAATTAAGAAAATTAGATTCTTTTCAGAATACATTAGTTGTATTTTTATCTGCTCGAATAGAAGATTTTTCTCAATTAGCTGGTTATGAGGCAGGAGCAAATGATTACATTCTTAAGCCTATAAAACCAAAAGTTTTGATTAGTAAATTGAATGCTTTACTAAAATTAAAACAACCAACAGATAATCTAAAAGATGATTATATTAAAATTAAGAATTTTGAAATTAATCGTCAAACTTATAAAGTGAATTTCCAAGGAGAAGATTATTCATTACCTCGTAAAGAATTTGAATTAATAGCACTTCTTGCTTCTAATCCTGAAAGAGTTTTTAAAAGAGAAGAAATTTTAGAAAAAGTTTGGGGAAATGAAGTTATTGTAGGAGGTCGTACAATTGATGTACATATGAGGAAATTAAGAGAAAAATTTGGTAACGAGAGATTTTCTACTATCAAAGGAATAGGATACAAGATAAACGATTAATAAGCTAAAATGGCTTCTACTTTTAGAGTTAAGAATATTTTTTTATACGCTTTTTTTAGCACACTTTTTTTAGGTACAGGATTTGTTTTTTTTGCATTTCTTTGGTTTGGTAACATAGATATTATATTACAAGAAAAAGTTTTCTTTATAAGTCTTGCTATATTTTTATTACTAGGGTTGACTATTTTTTATTGGTTTTTTCTAAAAAATCAACGAAGAAAAGATTTTACAGAATTATCTAAAAATATTCCACAATTTCAATCGAACCAAATCGATTTTGAGGAACTTTCTCAGCAAATTTCAACAATTACAAAAGATCAATCTGAAGAAATCGTTATCCTTAATGAGAGAGAAAATTATCGTAGAGATTTCTTAGGTAATATTTCTCATGAGCTTAAAACACCTCTATTTTCAGTACAAGGTTATCTTCTAACGCTGATAGAAGGAGGTTTAGATGATGAAAATATTCGAGATAAATATCTAAATAGAATTAATAAATCTGTCGATCGACTAATTTATTTAGTAAATGATTTGGATATGATTTCTGAATTAGAAAAAGGAAGGATTAATATAGAGTATTCTACATTTAATATTTCAGCTCTTGTACAAGATGTAATAGATTTATTAGAAATTAAAGCCGAAAAAAATAATATTAAACTTACACTAAATCATCCAGTTAATCAACCTGTAAAAGTAAAAGGGGATATTCAGAAAATACAACAAGTATTAATTAATTTAGTTGTAAATGCAATTAATTATTCTAATCCCAATACTGAAATTAGCATTGAATTTGAAGAATTTGATCATAAAATTCAAATAGCGGTAAAAGATCAAGGAGTTGGAATTAAACAAGATGAATTAGATCGTGTTTTCGAAAGATTCTATCGTGTAGATAAATCTAGAAATAGAAATAATGGAGGATCAGGATTAGGTTTAGCTATTGTAAAACATATTTTAGAAGCTCATAATGAAAAAATTTATGTTACAAGTAAAGTAGGAAAAGGTTCAGTGTTTTCATTTTATTTACCTAAAACATAATAATTATTTTAGATTGCTTGTAAATTTAAGTGTTACGCCATGTTTAAAAACTTTTAAAGTATCATTATTAGCCTCTTTCCAAATATAGTAAGGAGGTTGAATATTAAGTAAATTACCTTTATTAGGAATAGAATCACTTTCTAAATCAGCAAATAAAACAGAATCATTTTGGATAAAAGAATTGTCATCATATTTTATTAGGTGATAGTCTTTTCTAAGATGTATTGGATCCTTAATTCGTAATGTTGAATCATTTTTATCAATACCCCATTTTATAAGTACAGGATTAAATCCTGTTTCAAAACTAACAAACATACGAGTTGTATTTACAACATGTCGTACTGAAAATATTAAAGCAGTAAAAAATATAAAGACCCCAATATAATATAATATTAATTCTTTTTTCATAGTTAAAATTCTAAGAGGTGGTTACTTCTCTTATACAAATATCTATATTCTAATTAAAAAGAAGTATAAAAAATGTAAATTTGTGAAAAATTTAATTTTAATATAATCATCAGTAATGCAATATAATCCGAATGAAATCGAACAAAAATGGCAACAAAAGTGGTTCGATAACAAAACGTTTAAAGCTGAAAATAAATCAGATAAGCCTAAATTTTATGTGTTAGATATGTTTCCTTATCCTTCTGGAGCAGGATTGCATGTTGGTCATCCACTAGGATATATTGCATCTGACATCTATTCTCGTTATAAACGATTAAAAGGGTTTAACGTTTTACATCCAATGGGATATGACTCTTTTGGTCTTCCTGCAGAGCAATATGCAATACAGACTGGTCAACATCCTAGTGTTACAACAAAAGTGAACATTGAAGGTGGCGTTGATAAACAAGGAAATCAAATTGCTGGTTATGAAAATCAATTGAAAAAAATTGGATTAGGATATGATTGGGATAGAGAAATTCGTACTTCAAATCCAGAATATTATAAATGGACACAATGGATTTTTAATGAATTATTTGATTCTTATTATGATAATGATTCAAATAAAGCAGAATCTATCAGTCAATTAATAGAGAAATTCCAAGCAGAAGGAAATGCAAATGTGAATGCTGTTGCTGATGAAGATATCGAAATTTTTACTGCTGAGGAATGGAATGCTTTTTCAGAGAAGGAACAACAAGCTATTTTATTAAAATATCGTTTAACTTTCTTAGCAGAAGCAGAAGTAAACTGGTGTCCAGATCTTGGAACTGTTTTAGCTAATGATGAGGTGATTAACGGTTTATCAGAACGTGGTGGTTATCCTGTTATTCGTAAAAAAATGACACAATGGATGATGCGTATTACAGCTTATGCAGATCGTTTAATTACTGGTCTGGATAAAGTTGATTGGTCTGATGCAATAAAAGAAGCACAACGTAACTGGATTGGTAAATCTCAAGGAGCAAGTATTTTCTTTGGAATTGAAGGAAATAACGAAAAAATTGAAGTTTTCACAACTCGTCCTGATACTGTTTTTGGTGTTTCGTATGTGACTTTAGCTCCAGAACATCCTTTGGTTTTAGAGATTACAACGCCAGAACAAAAAGAAAAAGTAGCAGCGTATGTTGATTATACTTCGAAACGATCTGAACGTGATCGTTTGGCTGATGCAAAAAATATAACAGGAGAATTTACAGGAGCTTATGCAATTCATCCATTCACAGGAAAACAAGTTCCTATTTGGATTGGTGATTATGTATTAGCATCTTACGGTACTGGAGCTGTAATGGCTGTTCCTGCTGGTGATGAGCGTGATTTTGCTTTTGCAAATCATTTCAATTTACCAATCATTAATATTTTCAAAGACAAAGATATTTCAGAAAATGCGTTTACAGAAAAAGGAGGATTTGAGTTACAAGATTCTGATTTCTTAAACGGATTAGATTATAAAGAAGCCGTTAAAAAAATAATAGCAGCTTTAGAAGAAAAAGGATTTGGTAAAGGAAAAACAAACTTCCGTTTACGTGAAGCTGTTTTCTCTCGTCAACGTTATTGGGGAGAACCAGTTCCTGTTTATTTTAAAGATGGAATGCCTTATACTATTCCAACAGAAGCTTTACCAATCATTTTGCCTGAAGTAGATGAATATTTACCAACAAAAGAAGGTGAGCCACCTTTGGGACGTGCAACTGAATGGGCTTTTGATACAACAACAAATAAAGTAGTAGAAAATAGCTTAATTAATAACGAAACTATATTCCCAATAGAACTGAATACAATGCCAGGTTGGGCAGGTTCTTCTTGGTATTGGTTACGTTATATGGATGCAAAGAATGACAATGAATTTGTATCTAAGGAAGCTGTAGATTATTGGCAAAATGTAGATTTATACATGGGAGGTTCTGAACATGCAACAGGACATTTATTGTATTCTCGTTTTTGGCAAAAATTCTTGTTTGATAAAGGTTTAGTTCCTACAGACGAATATGCAAAAAAACTGATTAACCAAGGTATGATTTTGGGAATGAGTGCTTTTGCATATAGAGCAAATTTAAATTTTCAATTTAGTTATGACGCTGATCCGGATAAAGAAGTTGATTTTGAACATAAAACATTTTTCTTTTCAAAAGATATAGTTGATATATATAACAAATCACAATTAAATTCTGATTTAGGAATAGAATTTATCAATTATAATAAAGAAATAAAAGATGCCTATAATGGAGATTTAGTTTTAATGGGTCCTATTAAATTTACTCCAATCCATGTAGATGTTAATATCTTAAAAGATGGAGGAGATGAATTGAATATTAATGAATTTAGAAAATTTAAAAATGGTGAATTTGCTAATGCAGAATTTATCTTAAAAGATGGAAAATTCATCACAGGACGTGAGGTAGAAAAAATGTCTAAATCGAAATATAATGTTATTTCTCCTGATACAATTTGCGAAGAATACGGAGCAGATTCTTTACGTTTATACGAAATGTTCTTAGGACCATTAGAGCAAACAAAACCATGGAATACACAAGGTTTATCTGGTGTTTATTCTTTCTTGAAAAAATTCTGGAGATTATTCCATTCAGGAGAAAATGAAGCATTTTTAGTTTCTGAGGAAGAACCTACAAAAGAAGAAATGAAAGTGTTGCACCAAACGATTAAAAAGGTTGATGAAGATGTAAATAATTTCTCTTTTAATACTTCTGTTTCTACATTTATGATTGCTGTGAATGAATTAGGAAAATTAAAAACGAATAAGCGTTCAATTTTAGAGCCTTTAGCAATTATTATTTCTCCTTATGCACCACATATTGCTGAGGAATTATGGGAAAAATTAGGACATGAAACATCTGTTGCTAATGCTGATTTTCCTGTATTTGAAGAGAAATGGTTAGTTGCAGATTCTAAAGAATATCCTGTTTCTTTTAATGGTAAAATGAAATTCTTATTAGAATTACCTTTATCATTATCAAAAGATGAAATACAAGAAATTGTAATGAAAGATGAACGTACAATAAAACAATTGGGAGATCGTACACCGAAGAATGTGATTATCGTTCCAGGAAAGATTATTAACATTGTAGGATAAAGAAAGCTTCTCGTATTTAGAGTTGAAATAAATGAATTAAAAAAACCTCAATATTTTAAATATTGGGGTTTCTTATTTTAATCAAAATTTATTGCTCATGTTGAAAACAATAACCGTTTTTATTTTTTGTCATTCTTTTACATCTAACCCCAGATTTTGTTCTTCCTCTACATTGTACAGCTCTACTAGAAACTCCTTTTGCTTCGTTAACTCTTATTCCTAATCCTGTAGATTTATTATTTGAAGTTATTTTTGTTGGATTACATTGGCTACAAGGAGTTAATCCTATTGATTTTGCTTCGGAAATACTTAATTTATTAGAAACATTTTTAACATAACGACAACTAGAAGTATGATACTTACTTCCAGAAGGTGTTTTGTAGACTGTTTGTCCAAAACTTAATAATAGATTTAAAGAAAAAAGTAGGCTAAAAATATAAAATTTCATATCTTATCAAATATAAATATTTTTATTAAAATATTAAAAATGAATTATACACCAGTTTTAGAAACGGATAGATTAATTATTCGTCCAATCACCATTGATGATCTACAAGCATATTATGAAATGGATTCTCAACCTGAAGTTCATACTTTTTTGAGAGCTGAGCCATTACAAAGTTTAGATGAAACAACAGAGGTTATAAATGCTTTATTGGAACAATACGAAAAATTTGGCGTTGCAAGAGTTGCGGTTATTGAAAAGGAAACCAATCAGTTTATAGGTTGGACAGGCTTTAAATTTATTGAGGAAAAAGAGGCAATAGACAATAAATTTGATTATTTGGATTTTGGTTATCGATTCAGAAAAGAAGCTTGGGGAAAAGGATATGCTACAGAAGCTGCAAAAGCATGTATAGATTATTACAAAAATAATATGACGCATTTTAAATTGAATGCAATTACGCATGTTGATAATTTAGCTTCTAGACATGTTTTAGAAAAAATAGGATTTGAAGTTACACATTCATTTCCTTTAGTTAATTGGGATATTGAATGTTTTTGGTACGAATTAAAATAGGGTAGAAANNTTTCTACCCTATTTTAATTCGAGAAGATTACTTTTAATATCTCGTTTTTAAAACAATTTTTCCTAAATCTTTTATTTCTTCTTGACTCGTAAAGAATACTTTACCTTTCTTGGTTATTACTTCCCAAGCAATTGTGCTTGTTATATCATCGACAGCTCCATTTTCTGTAGCATCATCAATAATTTCGAAAGTTCTTTCGTTTATAAATTTTACAGGTTGATGAAAATCTTGATGTACAATTAACAAATCTCCTTTTCCATCTAATGCAGCTTGATAAATTTCTTGTAGATCAGTAATAACTTGTCCTTTACCAACAGCTTCTTGCATTTCTGCAATATATTTTGCACGATCGTTATGTTGTAATTTTTTTATAAATTCCCAAGCCAATTTCATGAACTCATTTTTTTGAGTTGGAGAATTGAAATCTGTAGAAACGCTTCCGATGTAAATTGATGGATTATCTGCTACTGCAAGTAGAAGACTATAGTTTTCTTCTGTAGAAACAACCAAACAAGGTAAAGAAGCTTCGGGATTCGCACGAAGTAATGCTTTATCGACTTGGTTATAAAATTCTTTTAATTGATTAGATTGTTTGTTTCCTTTTGAGAATAAGTGAGACAGATCGTAATTAGCTTCTGTATATGGAAAATCATCATTTTCTATTTCTCTAACAATAGAATCATTTAACGCTTCGTATAGATGAACACCTTTTTGAGTAAGGTATAGAACAAAATATTCTTTATTTCTGTTGATTTCCTTGATAAGAGGGCGGATAGCAAAAGAATCATCAATCCAAACACCTTCTGTAGTTAAAGGCCAAGTTGTACGAATAAACTCGAAAGTATTCTTTGATAAATAGATATTTATACTTTCTAAATTTTTGTGAACCTCAAGTTCATCAGGCAATTGATTTAATTTTTCTAAAATATCCTGAACTTCTTTTTTATCGTATTCTTTCAAGATTCTTTCTTCAGCCTCTTTAACAAGGTTTTTTAATTGAATCAAATCTTTTTGATTATCAGGCGAAGTTCTGTGTGTATTGAAAGCGATTGTTACTGAAGGCGAATTTTTCTTGTTCGCTAATTCTAATAATTGGTCTTTTATACTCATGAATTAATAAAATTAAGTTTGACAATTTTAATGAAGATACTATTTTTTATTTATAATATATTGATAATTAAATAGATTAACTTTTTTTAAACACTTATATTATTTATATATACTCAACTTACTCTACTAATTATCAACTTTTAGAGATTAAAAATTATTTTAAAGTAGAAGCTAATAAGTTGTTTTGCCTAGTGTATTAAATATCTTTATTTTAACTTTGTCTTAACTTTATAAAGTAGAAAGAAGAAATGTTGGGCATTCTTTCTTTTTGTTAACTGATAATTTCAATGAAAAAAATAGTATATAGCTTTTTATTATTTATCATTTCGATTCATTCTGCGTTTGCACAAATTAATCGAGATAGTATTTTGGAATTACAACAAGTTGAAATTCTTTCTGCAAATCAAAAATCAGTTATTCCAGCACAAATATTAAAAGGAGAACAACTTCAATCTCTTAATAGCCATTCTGTTGCTGATGCTATTCGATTTTTTTCTGGTGTGCAGATAAAAGATTATGGGGGAACAGGAGGTTTAAAAACAGTAGATGTGCGTGGAATGGGATCACAACATGTTGGTGTTTTTTATGATGGAATACAATTGGGTAATGCACAGAATGGAATTGTTGATTTAGGTAAATTTTCTTTAGATGACTTAGAATCTATTTCATTATATAACGGGCAGAAAAGTAATATTTTTCAGTCAGCAAAGGATTATTCTACTGCATCTTCTATTTATTTACAGTCCAAAAAACCTATTTTTAAAGAGGATAAATCTGTTAATGCATTTTTACGTTATAAATTAGGATCTATACAATTAATTAATCCTTCTGTAAGAGTAGAATATAAAATTAATAATCAATTGTCAGCTGTTTTAAGTACTGAATATATTAAAACAAATGGAGTATATAAATATCGTTATAAGAGGTATTTTAGAAATGGTAAAATTGCTTACGATACTGTACTAAAAAGAAGAGATGGCCAGGTAGATGCAAAAAGAGTCGAATTAAGTTTGTTTGGAAAAGGGAATAATTCTAACTGGAATGTAAAAGGTTATTTATATAATTCTGATAGAGGAATACCAGCTGCAATTGTTCGTAATCAATTTGATACAAGAGGGCAAACATTACAAGACAAAGATTATTTTCTACAAGGAACTTATGAGCGAAGAATTAAAAATTTTCAATCAAAAATTAATGCAAAATTTGCCTATGATTTTACACATTATATAGATACAATATCGTCTTACAAAACAAATAATAGATATACACAAAGAGAATTTTACATATCATGGTCAAATTTATATTCAATAAATAAGGATTGGGATGTAAATCTTTCTATCGATCATCAATACAATAATATGGATGCTGATTTAGGTAATTTTTCTTATCCTACAAGGAATACAAACTTAATCGCTTTAGCTTCTACATATCGTTTTGGAAAAGTAAATGTACAAGGAAGTTTATTAGGGACGTTTGTAAAAGATAAAGTTGAAAAAAATACAGCATCCCCAGATAAAAATATTTGGACACCAACTTTTATAGCAACTTATAAACCATTTCAAGATCAAGATTTCGAATTAAAAGGTTTCTACAAGCGAGTTTTTAGAATGCCAACTTTCAATGATTTGTATTATACAAATATAGGTTATGCAAATCTAAAGCCAGAATATACAACACAATATGATTTAGGATTTTCTTATACAAAAATGTTTGATGGTTTTTTAAAATCAATTAAATTGTCCACAGATGCCTATTATAATGAAGTAAAAGATAAAATTGTAGCAATACCATCTGGGAATATGTTCCGATGGACAATGATGAATCTTGGGCGTACAAAAATGAAAGGTATTGATGTAAAATTTAATACAAAATTTACTTTAGGTAATGTAGATTTTTTTACAATGATTAATTATAGTTATCTTGAAGCTATAAATGTAACAAATTCAAAAGATTCATATTATAAAAATCAAATTTCATATACTCCGAAAAATAGTGGATCTTTTGTTCTTAATTCAACTTGGAAAACATGGAATTTAAATTATAGTTTTATTTATGTAGGAGAAAGATACAATGTTCATATGGATAATATCAAAAAAAATAGATTAAATCCTTGGTTTACGAATGATTTAGGATTACAAAAAATGTTTCAACTAAACAATAAAACATTAAAAATTTCATTAGAACTAAATAACATATTGAATCAACAATATGATGTAGTTTTAAATTATCCAATGCCTGGGCGTCAATTTAAATTAATATTAAATATAGATTTATGAAAAATTATAAACTAATTTTTTCTTTTATTATAGTACTAATATCTTTATACAGTTGTCAACAAGATAACTATGTTTTTGATGGAGATGATACTGATGTTACTGATCCTGAAAATACAGAGCTATCAGGGTTTTATGTATTAAACGAAGGTAATTATGGAACAAATAGTGCTTCTTTAGATTTTATGGATCTTGAAAATGGAGTTTATAAATCTGATATTTATGCAACTGCTAACCCAACAATTGTAAAAGAATTAGGAGATACAGGTAATGACGTGAAAATATATGGAAGTAAAATGTATGCTATCATCAATGGTTCAAATATCATTGAAGTTATGAATGCAAAAACAGCAAAACATTTAGCGACTATTTCTTTAGATAATGGAAGATATATAAAATTCGCAAATGGTAAAGCTTATGCAACATCATATGCTCCAATATCAACAGATATAAGTTCTTCTAATGGAAAAGTTGTAGAAATAGATACATTAACATTAGCTATTACAAGAGAGTTAGAAGTAGGTCGTCAGCCAGATGGTTTAGAAATTGTAGGAAATGAATTGTTTGTAGCTAATTCTGGAGGATATACAACTACAAATGATTATGAAAATACGGTATCTGTTATAGATTTAAGTTCTTTCGTAGAAACATCTAAAATTGAAGTTGGTATTAATTTAAATCAAATAGAAAAAGATTCAGATAATGATTTATATATTTCTTCAAGAGGAAATTATTCTGATGTTTCATCTAATTTGTATGTTATAGATTCACAAAGCCATCAAGTCAAAAAAACATTTAATTTACCTATTTCTAATTTTACAATAGACAATAATCAACTTTACTATTATTCATATAGTTATGTAACTTCTTCAGCAACTTATGGTTTAATAAATACAAAAACAGAGACAGTGACTTCAAGTGATTTTATTACTGATTCTAATGTGAAAGATATTGTATCGCCGTATAGTATTAGTGTTAATCCAATTTCAAAAGATATTTATATCACAGATGCTGGTAATTATACATCTTCTGGTTATCTTTATTCTTTTGATAAAAACGGAGTTTACAAAACAAAAGTAGCAACAGGAATTATTCCGGGGCACATTGCTTTTTTATATAAGTAAAAAATAAGAAAATATGAAATATTCAAAAATAGTAGCAGTTGTATTGGGTTTATCTTTTTTACAAAGTTGTAGCGAAGACGAAACAACAATACAATTGTATGATAGTGTGAAATTAAACTCTAGCTATAGTACAAAAGTTGATGTACAAACATATATAAAACCAAATATAACAGGTTTTCCTTTGGCTACTTATACTTGGACAAATTTAACAGATGGTAATACAATAATAAGTAATCAAAGAGTTTTATCTTATACATTTACAACAAAAGGAAATTATAAGTTACAATTGGATGTTGAGTCACAAAAGACAGGTGAAATACAAAAAGCAACAACAACTGTTGTCGTAAAATAATAGTTTTTTTATAAGAACTAAATCTAAAAATGTTGGGCAATGCTCAGCATTTTTATTTTTTACCATGTTCATTCTCCATATTTGGCTTTAACTTACAATTACTTCTTAATTGGTAATTGAACCGAAGTTAAAATGTATCTAATGAGAAAAGAATTTCCACTTTAATCATTATTGAATTTATAAATAATGATAGTTAAGTGAATGTATGCATTTATTAATGAATTAGATATGAGATTATAAAAACAGAATATTATTCTTTAAATATTAAAATAAATTATTGTATTTATGTCAAAAAAAAATCTGTCCAAATTTGGACAGATTTTTCTATTTGATAAATAATGATTTTAATTCAGTAGCTTCTTCTGGTTTCATTCGTCCAGATAAAACTAAACTCAATTGCTTTCTTCTTAGTGCGCCATTATATCGTTCTATTTCTTGTTCAGTTTCAGGAATCAATTCAGGAACTTTTACAGGTTTATTATCTTTATCTACTGCTACAAATGTATAGATACCTGTATTTGTTTGGTTATAGCAACTGTTTTCATAATCATAAACAAAAACATCTACATATACTTCCATAGAGGAGTTAAAAGCTCGTGTAACTTTTGATTCAAGTTTAACTGTACTTCCCATAGGAATAGGTATGTTAAACGCAACGTGGTTTACACTTGCAGTAACGACTAAGAAGCTTCCTCCGTGCATTTTTGCAGAAATAGATGAAATTCTATCCATTGATGCTAATAATTCTCCACCAAACATATTTCCCAAATTATTTGTTTCACTTGGTAAAACGAGATTGGTCATCACAGAAAAAGATTCTTTTGCTGTTTTTGCTATTGACATATTTTTTTAATTCTTTTGTTTGTTATGACAAATTTCATGAAAAAAAATGATTATAAAAAATTCATAATAAGTATACTATTAAGGTTTATTATATGATTTTTTTATTTTAAAGTACAGTTTTCGTAAAATTTTCGTGCTGATTAACAGTGTTTTATGTGTTTTTTGTTTGAAAAAACAAGTTGTTTTATGATTTGTTTTAATAATTTTATTATTTAATGATGATTTTTAATGTAATTAAGCATATAATTTTCAATTTGTATAATAATTATACATTTTTTAGAGAATTAGTTAATATATTTAAATAAAATAACTAATAACCTTTAATTTTTCAAAAGATTTATATATTTGGAGGGTATAAAAAAACCACATAATGCACATCAATTTAGAAGAAACACAAGAGAAAAAACCTAAAAAGTTTTATCAATTGTTGTATGTACAAGTGATCTTCGCAATCGTTATAGGAGTCGCTTTAGGGTATTATTATCCAGAAACAGGAGAAAAAATGCAACCTCTTGGGGATGGATTTATTAAATTAATTAAAATGATTATCTCTCCAGTAATATTTTTGACTGTTTCTACAGGAATTGCTGGAATGAATGATCTTAAAAAAGTTGGAAGAGTTGCGGGAAAAGCATTTAGTTATTTTATATTCTTTTCTACGTTAGCTTTAATAGTTGGATTAATTGTTAGTCATTTTATTCAACCAGGAAAAGGATTAAATATAGATCCTGCAAGTTTAGATTCCTCTCAGATATCAAAATATGTAAAAGCTGCTGAAGAGAGTGATTTAAAGTCATTTGTTTTTAATATAATACCAGATTCACTTTTTCAACCTTTGGTTGGTGATGTTATTCTTCAAGTTTTATTTGTTGCAATTTTATTTGGTGTTGGTTTAGCTCTTACAGGAGAAAAAAGTAAACCTGTAACAGAATTTTTAAATGCTTGTATGATTCCTGTATTTAAAATTGTAGCAATATTAATGAAGTTAGCTCCTATTGGTGCTTTTGGAGCTATAGCTTTTACAATTGGTAAATTTGGGATAGAATCTCTTAAAAATTTATTTGGATTAGTTTTAACATTCTATTTTACGTCTTTTATATTCGTATCTGTTATTCTAGGTTTTGTAGCAAAGCTAAATGGGTTTAATATATTTAAATTCATTGCTTATATAAAGGAGGAGGTTTTCTTGGTTTTAGGAACGAGTTCTTCTGAACCAGCGCTTCCTGGAATGATGAGTAAACTTACAAACATGGGATGTGAAAAAAGTGTAGTAGGTTTAGTAATACCAACTGGTTATTCTTTTAACTTGGATGGTACTAATATTTACATGACATTGTCTGCTCTTTTTATTGCTCAAGCTTGTAACATAGATTTAAGTGTTTCGCAAATGGCAACATTATTAGGTGTTGCAATTTTAAGTTCAAAAGGAGCTGCTGGAGTTACAGGAGCTGGGTTTATTACACTTGCAGCAACATTAGCAGTGGTCCCAGACATTCCAATAGCAGGGATGACTTTGATTCTTGGTATAGATAAATTTATGTCAGAATGTAGAGCTTTAACAAATGTTATAGGGAATGGAGTTGCTACAGTTGTTGTATCAAATTGGGAAGGTCAATTAGATAAAGAGCAAATGCATAAAGTTCTTAATGGAGAAAAATAATATCTAAAATATGTAAAAAAAAGCCTGATAATTATCAGGCTTTTTTTTAATAGTTTCTATTTAATTCTTTAAAAAGTTAAACTAACTACTGTATTTTGTTTTGTAAGGAAAGTTGTATTTTTCTTGTTTTTAACATCAAATGTTACAATGTTTTGTTGATCAGAAAATACATCAGTTAATAAACTAATCTTTAATTCAATTGAGTTTATATCAGAAACATTTTCAAATTTGAAGAAAATTCTAGTAGACTTATCATTTACTTGATATCCATAATATGATGTTCCTAATGATTTACCATTGACTTTAAGGTCAAGATTATTATTTACATAAGATTTTAATTTGTTTTCAAAAGTAGATTTATTAGAAACATCTGTACCTACAACTTTTTCTAACTGATCTGTAAATGTACGAGCAGTTATATTTAGTGTTCCTGTCTCTTGTTCGTAGTCCACTTTTATATTAGCTGTATGAAAGCCTTGAGCAAAAATATTCATACAAGAAAAGACTAATAGTAGCGAAAATAAATATTTAATGTATTTCATTTTAATTCATTTTGTTATACACACACAAATGAAGTGCCAAAAATTATAATTTATAAAAGTAGTTAGAGATGAAATAAATTTACTTTATTAAGATAACCAAATGTCGTATGGTATTCTGCTTAAAATACAAGCTAAACCTATAATAGCAAAAATTACTACATTCATTTTTACAATTGGAGATCTTTTTAATTTTGCATTAGCAATTGTCATAAATACAACTCCAGCAATCATCATCATTGGGTGTTCAACAAAAGTTAATCTTAACGCAGGGTCAGACATTATATTAGAAGGTTCTAAAGCTGTGAATTTCATGATGTAAAATATTAAACCAATTAATAATTGAACATGAAATACGATTGTTGTTACTAATCCAATTTTTCTCAAAGAAGGTGTTGTTTGATTTTTAGATATAGCATAAATTAGTGTAGACACAATAAAGATAACTCCCATAAGAATCACTAAATAAGCCCATCCACTATGAAATTGTTTGATAAAATCCATTATTTTAATTTTTGTTTTTCGATACAAAAATAATAAACCTTTTTACATTATTACTATTTACTGATATATATGTGTTTTTAGAACAGTTTTTTAGATTAATCAAAATCATGTAATTTTGCGCAAAATATTATCCGATATGGGAAAA
This sequence comes from Flavobacteriales bacterium UBA7612, assembly GCA_002484335.1. Classification (GTDB taxonomy): domain Bacteria; phylum Bacteroidota; class Bacteroidia; order Flavobacteriales; family Weeksellaceae; genus Empedobacter. The sequence goes on along the minus strand of DLJQ01000001.1, from coordinate 230,321 downwards.
GATAAAATCAGAAGATTTAATGAAAATGAAACTTTTGAAAATGTAGTTCAACCTACAAGAGAAGAAGCTACAAATGAATTTGCATTAAAAGGAAATTGGAATAAAGACTTTTTTAAAAATGATAAACCAATTGTTTTAGAACTTGGTTGTGGTAAAGGTGAATATACTGTAGCTATGGCTCGTAAAGATAAAGACAGAAACTTTATTGGTGTTGATATAAAAGGAGCTAGATTTTGGAGAGGGGCAAAAACTTGTTTAGAAGAAGGTATTGATAATGCAGGTTTTTTGAGAACTCAAATTGAAATTATAGATCATCTTTTTGCTGAAAATGAAGTAAGTGAAATTTGGATTACTTTCCCAGATCCTCAAATAAAATTTAGAAGAACAAAACATCGTTTAACCGATCCTGAATTTTTAAGAAGATATAATAAAATTTTAAAACCAGAAGGAACAGTTAATTTGAAAACTGATTCAGAATTTCTTCATGGTTATACACATGGTGTAATTCATATTGAAGGTCATAAAGTTATTCGTTCTACACACGATGTTTATCATCCAGATCATTCTGATATTCCAGATATTGTTACTGATGTACAAACATATTATGAATCAAAATTTTTAGAAGAGGGTAAAAAAATTACTTACGTAAAATTTCAATTAAAATATTAATAAAGGATAATAAATAAAAAAGCAAGCTATTTTAGCTTGCTTTTTTATTGAATATATAAATTTAAAATTAATCATTTAAACTTTGTAAATAAGAAATCCAACCTAATGTTTGGTATTCTTTTGCAGCTGTTTTTACATCAGCAGCTTTATAAATTCCACGACCAACTATCATAAAATCTGTATGGTAGTTTTTAAATACAAGTTCAGGAGTATTGTATTGCTGTCCTTTATTATCTCCAGAAGAAGAAATATTTACTCCAGGAGTGAACAGTAATAAATTATCTGGGATTTGACGTTGGGCAACAGCTCCTAATACATTTCCAGATTCTTCCGAAACATTAATTGCTTTTGTAAAGTAATAATCATCAGTTAAAGTACCTTTAGAAGACATTTCAACAATAGTTATAACTCCAGTGTTTTCAAAAACTTTTAATGATTCTAAACCTCCAATAGGATGTACTGTAACTAAATCAGCCCAATCAGAAATTTTATAAATAGATTTTTTGAATTGTAATTCTTGAGTGTTTCCTATATCACCAAATTTTCGGTCTTCGAATAATAAAAATTCTTTTTCGCGAGCAATTTGTTTTAAAGTAGTAATTAAATTATCAGAAAAATCTTGAATAATATCTGAGTGTAATTTAAGTGCAACAATATGATCACCTACTTGTTTGGCAAAGTCAATGATTTCTGCTGAAGTAATTAAATCAGCAGAAGCAATTAAATTAGAATGTTTTTTTATTGCTAATTCAACTAAACGCTTTCCTACAGGATGAACAATTTTTTTATCCTCTAATGCGATTCTTTGTTTTGCAGGAGCAGCTTCAGGAGGTAAAGCTAAAAAGTCTTTTATCTTTTTAGTTTCTGCATCATTTAAACGATGATACTTATGTAAGATATCAATTACTTCATTAATAGTAAATAATGTTTTTACATTATATCCTTGTTCTTTTAATTTGTCAGAACCACCTTGCTCGCGATCTAGTACAACAACAAGATCTTTAACTTTTAATCCTTCACGTTCTACTTGATCAATTGTTTCTAATAATGATTGACCAGAAGTAATAACATCTTCTACTAGAAGACAAGACTGTCCTTCAGCAAAAACACCTTCTACCATTCGTTTAGTCCCATATCCTTTATTTTCTTTTCTTTTGATAATTAAAGGAATGTTTGATGTTAAACTCATTGTAGTTGCCATTGGTAATGCAGCATAAGGAACACCACAAATCAAATCATAATCTACATCTTCAACTAAATCAAGTAAATTATTAGCAAGTGTTTTTAATAATTGAGGGCTAGAAGCCAAAGGTCTAAGATCGACATAGAAAGGAGATTCAATACCACTTTTTAAAGTGAAGTTTCCAAATTTTATAATTCCAAGCTCGTAGGCTTTCAACAAAAAATCTTCTCTTGGTTGCATTTGCGTAATGTTTGAGCAAAGTTAATAGGTTTTTGAGTGATATAAAGCATTTTCGTGAAAATTCTTTTAAAATGATAGTAAATTGAATATTAATACAATATTAATTCATAAAATACCTTTAAAATGAAAAAATATTAATTTTATTGTCTATTATTTTAATAATTAAAATGAGAAACTTCATAAATATATTTTACTTTTGAAACAATAAAGTTTATCATCAATGAAAAAATATATTTTAGCTGGTTTTGCATTAATCAGTATTTTGTCTTCTGCACAAGAAAGTCCGTTCAAATTTCAAGAACTAGTTAATAATTCAGCATTGCCTATTATTAGCCAAGGAAGAACAGGTACATGTTGGTCTTTCTCTACAACATCTTTTTTGGAGTCTGAAGTAAAAAGATTAACAGGTAAAGATGTAGATTTATCAGAAATGTACAATGTTCGTTATACATATCCTGTAAAAGCATATAATTATGTTTATCGTCAAGGTAAAGCTCAGTTTAGTGAAGGAGGTTTGTCTCATGATGTCTTAAATTCAGTACGATTAAATGGTTTAGTTCCTGTTGAAGTATATTCAGGTCTGAATGGAGTTGATACAAAATATGATCATCAATTATTAGTTAAAGAATTAAAAACGGATTTAGATTCTATTGTAAAAAATCCAAAACAATATTTAACAAAAGATTGGAAAACAAATTTTAATAAAAAGCTTGATAATAAATTAGGTGTTCCTCCTACTAAATTTACATACGAAGGAAAACAATATACTCCACAAGAATTTGCAAAAGCATTAAAGATTAATCCAGATGATTATGTAACAATAACATCTTTTGAGCAAGCTCCATATTATTCTCAGTTTATTTTACAAGTTCCAGATAATTTTTCGAATGGTAATTATTATAATTTACCTTTAGATGAATATATGAAAACATTGGATGATGCTTTGTATAGAGGATATACAGCTGCATTTGATACTGATGTTTCTGAAAAAACTTTTTCGAGCAAATATGGTATGGCTATTTGGCCAGAAGAAGGAAAAGAGTCTGATTATTTTGTGCAAATAGTACCTGAGAAATGGGTTTCTGCTGATGAGCGTCAAGCTGCATTCGAAAATTATTCAACCGAAGATGATCACTTAATGCATATTACAGGAATTCTTAAAGATCAATTAGGAAATCAATATTATGATGTAAAAAACTCTTGGGGAACTGATAACCTAGGAAATAATGGACATATTTTTATGTCTAAACCATATTTTAGAATGAAATCAATTGCTTTTACAGTTCATAAAGATGCCTTATCAAAAGATTTGAAAAAGAAATTGGGTATAAAATAAAACACAAAGAGACAAAAAGAAATAAATGGAAGCATTAGAACAGGCCGTAACAAAGCTTAGTGATAAAGGTTATTTAGATGTAAAAATTCCTGAAGGAATTGATTTAATTGCAGAGATAAAGAAATTAAAAGAAGAAAAAAATGCTGTTATTTTAGCACATTATTATCAATCTGGAGAAATTCAAGATCTTGCTGATTATTTAGGTGATTCATTACAATTAGCACGCGCAGCAGCAAAAACAGATGCAGATATGATTGTTTTTTGTGGAGTTCACTTTATGGCTGAATCCGCAAAAATTCTTAATCCAACCAAAAAAGTTGTTTTACCAGATACAAAAGCAGGTTGTTCTTTAGCTGATTCTTGTTCAGCTGAAGGTTTAAAAGGTTTACGAGAACAATATCCAAATGCAATTGTAGTAAGTTATATAAATTGTGATGCAGGTGTAAAAGCCGAATCAGATATTATTGTAACTTCATCAAACGCTGAGGCAATTATTAATTCTTTACCACAAGAACAAGAAATTATTTTTGCACCAGATCGTAATTTAGGTAGATATTTAAATCAGGTTTGTAATAGAAACATGATTCTGTGGGATGGAGCATGTATTGTGCATGAAGCATTTTCTTTAGAGAGAATTGCTCAGCAAATCGCAGATCATCCAAAAGCAAAATTAATTGCTCATCCAGAAGCACAAGAAGATTTATTAAAATTTGCTCATTTTATAGGCTCAACATCTCGTTTGTTGGATTACGTTGTAGAAGATGATGCAGAAGAATTTATTGTAGCTACTGAAGAAGGGATTTTACATGAAATGGCAAAGCTTGCTCCAAATAAAAAATTAATTCCAGCTTTGGTTCAAGATGAATCTTGTAATTGTTCTGAATGTTTTTATATGAAATTATCTACGTTAGAAAAGTTATATCTATGTATGAAATATGAATTACCAGAAATTCAGATAGAGGAAGATTTACGTATAAAAGCACTGGCTGCTATTAATAGAATGTTGGATTTGTCTGAAAAAATTAAATAATGCAGCTTCAAGATGTTTTAGTTATTGGTTCTGGAATTGCAGGACTTTCTTATGCTTTAAAAGTTGCTTCTAAGAATCCAGAAGCAAAAATTACAATTGTAACTAAGGCAAATGAAGAAGAAACAAATACAAAATATGCACAAGGAGGAGTTGCAGTTGTTAGTGATTTCGAAAAAGATAGTTTCAAAAAACATATAGATGACACATTAAGAGCAGGTGATGGTTTATGTAGTTTAGACGCTGTTGAAGTTGTTGTAAAAGAAGCACCAGAACGAATTGCTGAAATTATAGAATGGGGAGTACGTTTTGATAAAAATCATGAAGGTATTTATGATCTCGGACGCGAAGGTGGACATACCGAAAATAGAATAGTACATCACAAAGATATTACAGGTTGGGAAATAGAAAGAGCATTATTAGAGGCGATTAAAAATCATCCCAATATAAATATTTTAACTCATCATTTTGTTGTTGATTTAATAACAGAACATCATCTTGGTAAAAAACATCATTCAGATAAAATAACATCTTATGGCGCTTATATTCTTGATTTAAAATCTCAAAAAGTAGAACGCCATTTGTCTAAAATCACATTGTTGGCAACAGGAGGAGTTGGTCATGTGTATAAAAACACAACAAATCCTATTATTGCAACAGGTGATGGTATAGGTTTAGCTAATCGAGCAAAAGCATCTGTCTCTGGAATGCAATTTATTCAGTTTCATCCTACAGCATTTTATAGTGAATTTGATGGTCAATTGTTTTTAATTTCCGAAGCTGTTCGTGGTTTTGGAGCTAAATTGAGAACAAAAGATGGAGAATTATTTATGCACAAATATGATTCTAGAGAAGAATTAGCTTCTCGAGATATTGTAGCAAGAGCAATAGATAATGAAATGAAATTAAAAGGAGATGATTATGTATATATTGATTGCCGACATTTAGACAAGAAAAAATTTTTAGAACATTTTCCAAATATTTACGATAAATGTAAAAGTGAAGGGTATGATATGTTTACAGAGTTGGTTCCAGTTGTTCCAGCTTCGCATTATTTATGCGGTGGAATTGATGTTAATTTGAATGGAAAAACCTCAATTAAAAATCTTTTTGCTGTAGGAGAATGCACGAATACTGGTTTACATGGAGCGAATCGTTTAGCTTCAAATTCATTATTAGAAGCTATGGTTTTTGGTCATAGAGCTGCAGAAAAGACATTATCAAAGTTAAATAAAAATAATTTTTCAATATATAAATTTATTTTTCCAGAATGGAATTCTGAAGGAATGAAAATTCAAGAAGAGTTAGTTTTGATTTCTTATCTTCGTAAACAGCTACAAGCAATGATGAGTGAATTGGTCGGTATCGTACGAAGTGATAGCCGACTAAAGATAGCTCAACAAAGAATAATTGAAATAGAGAAAATGGTAAAAGAAATTTATAATTTTTCTGTTATTTCTACAAAATTATTAGAGTTGAGAAATTTGGTAGAAGTTGCTCAATTAATCATTAATCAAAGTGTTAGTCAGAAAGAAAATAAAGGTACTTTTTATAATAAAGATATTCAATAAATGAAAAATTTTTTTTTACTATTAACACTATTTATAAGCGGGTTTTGTTTTGCTCAAACAAAGTCTATTACAAAAAAAATGCCGATATATTTTGGTTGTGAGGAAAATACAGAGAATAGGTCTTTGGTTGCTTGTATGAATGCTAATTTAAGTCATGATATACAAAATCAAGTAACTTATTTTTCTAATATTGCTGATTATTTACAGGTACAAAGTGCTAAATCAAAATTAAAATTTACAATAAATAAAGAAGGTAAATTCAGTGACTTATATGCTGAAGGAGATAATCCTATATTCAATAGTGTAGCAATGTCTAGTTTAATTCTTTTACAAAGTAAAATGGATAAAGCTAAACTAACAATTCAACCAGGTAAGGATGAGAATAATAATCCAGTTGACGTTGTTATGAGTCTTCCTCTTCGTTATGAGTCTGATAACAAGGATAATGATTTTGAAAAATTTCCAGTTTTTGAGCGTGTTTTGTTTACAATAAAAACAAATGAGGAGAATATAGAAGTTAGAATAGATAAAGATTTTAATTTAAAAACATATGGAAATAATGGAGATAGAGAATATTATTTAGGTAAATTTTCTAATCTATTCGAAATAGCTAGTGTTGATCCTTATACTGAAGCTTTTGAAAGTGGTTTTAAAACGGGTTTAATTGATGTTACAAAAGGACTTATTGACGGGAAAGAATATAAAATTCAAATAAAGAATTTTTTTGAAAATGATCCTAATGTAGAAGTTTTAATTATTGTTTTTCGTGAAGAAAATGGTAGTTGGGCTGAATATTATGAGTATAAAACTAAAAAAGAATTTAATCAATCAAAATTTGCAAAACTAACATATAGATAATGAGTTACGATCCATATATAACAACAGAAAAATTACAACTTTTTATTCGCCAAGCTTTTTTAGAAGATGTAGGAGATGGAGATCATTCTACGTTAGCTTGTGTTCCTTACGATTCTATTCAAGAGGCAGAATTAAAAGTAAAAGATAATGGAATTATAGCAGGTGTAGAATTGGCTAAAATTATTTTTGACACTTTCGATCCGTCATTACAAATAGATCAATATAAAAAAGATGGAGATAGTGTTGTTTTTGGAGATGTAGTATTTAAAGTTAAAGGTTCTTCACAGTCAATTTTAACATGTGAGAGATTGGTTTTAAACTGTATGCAGAGAATGTCTGGTATAGCAACTTATGCTAATGAAATGATGGATTTAGTGAAGGGAACTAATGCAAAGATTTTAGATACTCGTAAAACAACACCAAATTTCAGGATGATTGAGAAGTGGGCAGTAAAAATAGGTGGAGCAGAAAATCATAGATTTGGATTGTATGATATGATTATGTTAAAAGATAACCATATAGATTTTTGTGGTAATATTACTAAGGCTGTTCAACAAACAAAAGAATATTTGTCAAATCATCATTTACATTTAAAAATAGAAGTAGAGACAAGAAATTTAAAAGAGGTTGAAGAAGCTCTTAAAGCTAGCGTTGATTTTATTATGCTTGATAATTTTGAATTAAATGATTTAAAACAAGCAGTAAAACTTATTGATGGTAGAGTTAAAACTGAAGCTTCTGGAGGAATTACGAAGGAATCTGTAAAATCAATTGCAGAAACAGGTGTTGATTTTATTTCATCAGGAGCAATAATTCATTCTGCTAAAAACTTTGATTTGAGCTTAAAAGCAATTTCTAAAATGCTTTAATATTATATAAGAAATATAACTTTATTTATTAATGAATAATTCTTAATCCTAACATTTTTATGTTAGGATTTTTTTTTTAACAATTTTATTGATAAAATAATAATTTACTATTTTATAATATTGAATTGTATTTTTATTAGCATATTTTATGTTAATTTTATTTTATTAATTTATATAATAAAATTTGTATTTTAATTTAAGTAATTATATTTAAAAAAGTTATGTTTAAATTATGTACTATTTATTTTTAATGTTAATTTTTTATTAAATATAAAAAAAAGTTAAAAAATATAAATTTATTAACATTAAGTTAACTTGTATCTCATTTTGTCTCTACATATTTGCAAAGTAAACTTTTTAAACTATTTAACAAGATGAGGTTAAACTCAATGAAGCTTTTATTTGTAGGAGCTTTTGCCTTAATGGCATCATTTACTTACGCACAAGTTGTTGAACCAACAGACTCTACTAAAGTTCAACAGAATAACGAAGATGTATCTTTAGGAGAAACATTAATTGTTGGTAAAGGAGTAATCGATGTTGAAGAAAATCGTAAAACTCCAGTTGCTGTATCTACAATTTCAAAACAAGAAATTCAAGATAAAGGTGTTGGAAATGTTGAATTTCCTGAAATAATGGCTAATACTCCTTCAGTTTATGTATCTGATCAAACTTCTGGATTTGGTGATTCTCATATGTATTTAAGAGGATTTACTGAACAAAATACAGCATTTTTATTAAATGGACAGCCAATTAATGGAATGGAAGATGGAAATATCTATTGGTCGAATTGGTCAGCAATGACTGAGGTTGCTAATGCTGTTCAGATTCAGAGAGGACTAGGATCTTCTAAATTAGCAATTTCTTCAGTTGGAGGAACAGTAAATATAATTACAAAGGCTACAGAAAGAAAACAAGGTGGTTTTGCTCGTTTTGTTGCGGGTAATGATAGTTATTTTGGAGGAACAGTGTCTTATGACACTGGATTGAAAGGTAAGTGGGGATTCTCTATGTTATTAAATCATTGGGAAGCTCATCGTAAATATGCTCAAGGAACAAATGGAAAAGGTCAAGCGTATTTTATATCTGTAGGTTATAAGCCTAGTGAGCGTCATAACTTAAACTTTATGATTTTTGGAGCTCCTCAAGAGCATGGTCAAAATTATTCTACAAAAAGTGATAAACAATGGGCTGCTGCTGAACAATATGGTTACGGAAGAAAATATAATACGACTTATGGTTATTATAAAGGTAAGGGGGAAAATTTAAGAACAAATTATTACCATAAACCAGTAGCTAATTTAAACTGGGATTGGTCAATAAATGATAAAATGAATTTATCTACTGTTGTTTATGCTTCTATGGGAACAGGAGGAGGAACTTCTGGTGTAGGAACTGCAAGTTCAGCTGTTACAAATGGCTTAATAGACTTTGATCTTATTGAGCAAAGAAATCTAGCTGATCCTGATGGGATTGGAAATAATGGTGGGACTGGTGTTTCAAACGGAGCTATTAGATCTTCTGTAAATAATCATTTTTGGTACGGAACAGTTTCTAATTTTACTTTTGATAATAAAAAAGGTTTAACTATTAATTTTGGTGCGGATTTTCGTTTTTATCAAGGACGTCATTTTCAACAAATGAATAATTTATTTGGTTTAAGTGGATGGTCTCAGAAAAATGCTTTTAGTGGACAAAATGTAGTTGTTAATGAAACATTTTCTACTAACCCTTGGAAAGCTTTATTTAAATATGCTGATCCTAGTCAAAGAACAAGTCGTGATTATAGTGAAAAATTAAATTATCAAGGTGGTTTTGGACAAATAGAATATAGTGTAAATGGGTTTTCTGTTTTTGGTCAGGCAGCTTTGTCAAATCAATTTTATCAAAAATTTGATCGTTGGAATTATGGAGGTGTAGAAAAAGCTTCAGAAAAAATAAATAAAACCGGATGGAACTTAAAAGGTGGTATGGCGTATACATTTGCAGAAGCGCATTCATTTTTTGCTAATGTTGGTCGTTATTCACGTCAACCTTTCTTAGATAATGTATTTTATTATAATACTGTTGATAGACAGACTCCTGATGTAAGAAATGAAGAAATTACAGGTTTTGAGGCAGGATATAGATATAAAACAAAAACGTTAAATGTTAATATTAATGTTTATCATACAGAATGGTCACATAGATTCTTAGATTTAGGAGATGTAAATGTTGTAGATCCTGTTACTAATGCTGTTTTGTATACAAAAACACAGTATGCTACAGATCTAGGACAAACACATAAAGGTCTTGAAATAGATTTTGATGCAAAAATATCAAGAGAATGGACTTTGAGAGGTTTTACTTCTATAGGAAATTGGAAATATAATGACTCAACTCCTTATTACGAGATAAATAATTTAACAAATGAAGTTTTACCAGGAGGAGTTAAAGATATTAATGGTTATCACGTAGGTAATGCGGCACAGTTTACTTTTGGTTTAGGAACAAAGGTTGATGTAACAAAATCTTTATCATTCGATACAGATTTTAATTATTATGCTAGAACATATGAAAACATTAATATAGCAACTGCTAAAAGTGAACCTAATACACTAAGACCTTTTGCTAAAGTAGATTTAGGTGCAAGTTATCAAGTTAAATTTGGATCTCAAAAATTAAGATTCAGAGGTAATATTAAAAACTTATTTAATGATCAATACATTATCAAACAAGATACTAATGGTTATGGATGGGGATTAGGTAGAACTTGGAATGCGAGTGTAGCATATAGTTTTTAATAAACAATCATTATCAAATATAGAAGCTACTTTATAGGTAGCTTCTTTTTCACATTTTTTTTATTTTTTTAAATAGAATAGTTCTAAATAATTCTTATTTAAGAATAATTATTCGATATTTATTCATTTACAGTATTTAGTTAAATTATGTAAAGTGAATAAATATCTTATTTTTTATTTATTTATGATATTTTTTTAATTTAATTTATATTAAATGTTTATAAAATAAATTTAAAATATAATTTTATTGTAAATTAAGGATTTTTCATATTTAAAAGAAATAGTTGTTTTCTCCAGAATTTGTTAACACTGGCTTAATAATGCTTTCGTTAAAAGTATTCACATTTACAGTGTAAACTTTTTAAACTATTTCATAAGATGAGGTTAAACTCAATGAAGCTTTTATTAGTAGGAGCTTTTGCCTTAACGGCAACATTATCTTTCGCTCAAGTTGTTGAACCAACAGATTCTACAAAAGTTGTTCAACAAGAGGACGAAAATGTATCTTTAGGAGAAACATTAATTGTAGGTAAAGGAGTTATTGATTTAGCGGATGACCGTAAAACACCTATTGCTGCAACAACAATAACTAAAGAAGCAATTCAACAAAAGGTAGCTGGAGCAAGTGATATTACACAAGCTTTTGTTAATACACCATCTGTTTACGTTGCTGGACAATCTGGAGGTTTTGGGGAATCTCGCGTTGTTACTAGAGGTTTTGATCAATCAAATACTGCTTTTTTATTAAATGGGCAACCAATTAATGGTATGGATGATGGTAAAGTATATTGGTCAAACTGGTCTGGAATGTCAGATATTGCAAATGCAGTACAAATTCAGCGTGGTTTAGGATCTTCTAAGCTTGCTATTTCTTCTGTAGGAGGTACATATAATTTTGTAACTAAAGCTACAGAAAAAAAAGAAGGAGGAGAATTTAGTGCGGGGATTGCTAACAACTATTACTTTAAGTCAACTTTTTCTTATAACACTGGATTGATTAATAATAAATTTGGTGTTTCTATTATGATGACGCATTGGCAAGGAAATGGATATAACATTGGTACAAAAGGTGAAGGACAAAATTATTTTATCTCTTTTGGTTATAAACCTTCTAAACATCATACATTAAACTTCTTATTTACAGGAGCTCCACAATGGCATGACCAATCAAATGTAAATACATTGACTGATTTATTAAAATACGGGCGTAAATACAATAACAATACTGGTTATGTAAATGGTAAATTAATAAATGAGAGAAGAAATTACTATCAAAAGCCAGTAGCTAACCTTAACTGGGATTGGGAAATAGGTAAAAATACATCATTGTCAACTGTTCTTTATGCATCATGGGGACGTGGAGGAGGAACAGGACCAATGACTGGAGCAGGAACTGTTTCTGCAACTCGTAATACAGATACAGGTTTAAAAAACATTCAAGATCAATTTGATTTACAATCTCAAAATGGAGGAAATGCTAATTATGCAATTCGTCAATCAGTGAATAATCATCAATGGTATGGTTTAGTAACAAATTTAAATCATAAAATTACTGATAATTTAAACTTTAATGTAGGTTTTGATTTAAGAACATTTAAAGGAGAACATTTTCAACAATTAGGTAATTTAATGGGTGCTGATTATGTAACAGTTTCTAAAAATCTTCAATATCCTAATGGTTATAATATCACAAACACATTTTCTCCAAACCCTTGGAATGCTATAAGTCATTATGCTAAAAATGCCACAGATAAATTGTCTTATAATTATAGCGAGAGAATAAATTACGGAGGTATGTTTGGTCAGTTTGAATATGCAAAAGAAAATTTCACGGCATTCTTCCAAGGTGCTGTTTCTAATCAAACTAACCAACGCTGGGATTACTTTAATTATACAAAAGAAAATGAAAAATCACAAAAATTATCTCATTGGGGATATAATTTAAAAGGTGGTTTGAGTTTTACAATAGCAGAAAATCATAAAGTATTTGCTAACGCAGGATATTATTCTCGTCAACCTTATCATAATAATTTATTTATGAACAATAAGAATGACGTAAATACTAGTGCTAAAAACGAAAGAATCTTAGGTTTAGAATTGGGATATAAATTTAAATCTAGAAACTTCTGGGCAAACTTTAATGCTTACTACACAACTTGGGAAAATCGTGTAACAGGTTCTTCATTGTTAATTACAGATAGTAATAATAATTTATACCCAACAGTTACTCCTGGTACTTATGTTAATTTTGTTAACCAAGGAGTAAAACAAGAACATAAGGGATTAGAGTTAGAAATGGGATATAAACCAATTCGTACTTTAGAACTTAAAGGTTATGCTTCATTAGGTGATTGGAAATATAAAGGTTCTACAATTTCTAGAGCTTATGATGAAAATCAGAACTTGTTAGCAACAACAACAGAAAAATTAGATGGACTTAGAGTAGGTGATGCTGCGCAAACTCAATTTGGAGCAGGTTTTGTTTACCAAGTAATCAAAGGAATATCTGTAGATGCTGATTATAGATATAATGACAGATTATATGGTTCTAGAACTAGTGCTGTGACAAATGATACAGCAAATAGTGGATCAGGAAATTTAAGATTACCATCTTATAATTTAATGGATGCAGGTATTACTTGGAATTATAAATTAACTGATAGAAATAAATTATCATTACGTTTTAATGTTAATAATGTATTTAATACAATTTATATTCAAGAAGCTTCAACAAATTATCAAGCAGATTATAAAGGTGCACAAACTTATAAAGGTGTTAATGTAAATAATCAAGTGTTTTTCGGTTATGGAAGAACTTGGAATGCTACTGTTAGAATCACATTATAATATACAATTAAGTTAAATTTATTAAAAAAAGCAGTCTATATTTATAGGCTGCTTTTTTATTTTATTACTTATATCAATTCTAAATAACTAAAAATTAAGAATAATTATTCATTTATAACTAATTATTATACATTATAATGAATAATAATCGAATTAATTCATTGTTAATAAAATGTAAATTTTATGATAATTATAACATAACATGTGTTAAAGAGTGAATATAATAAAATTGTAAGTCATTTAATGTAAAATATCCATTTATACGTAGAAAGTATAAACATACATAATTAATTGTCAGATAGTTAGTTTATAATAAAAATACACCTCAAATTTGCAAATGTAAACATATAAACTATTTCATAAGATGAGGTTAAACTCAATGAAGCTTTTGTTCGCAGGAGCTTTCGCCTTAACGGCATCATTATCTTTCGCTCAAGTTGTTGAACCAACAGATTCTACAAAAGTTCAACAAGGGAATGAGGATGTTACTTTAGGAGAAACATTAATCGTTGGTAAAGGAGTTATTGATGTTTCTGAAAACAGAAAAACACCAGTTGCAGCTACAGTTATTTCAAGAGAGCAAATTCTTGACAAAGGTGTAGGTAACGTTGAATTTCCTGATTTATTAAAGAATTCACCTTCTGTATATGTTGCAGATCAAGCATCAGGTTTTGGTGATTCTAAATTATATATGAGAGGATTCGATCAATCAAATACTGCATTCTTATTAAATGGGCAACCAATGAACGGAATGGACAATGGTAGTGTTTATTGGTCTAACTGGCAATCGGTATCTGATATAGCAAATGTTATTGATGCACAAAGAGGTTTAGGATCTTCTAAATTAGCAATTTCTTCTATTGGTGGTACTGTAAATATTATTACAAAGGCTACTGATAAAAAAGAAGGTGGTTTTGTTCGTTATTTCGCAGGAAATGATTCTTATCAAAAACAAACTGTTGGTTATAATACAGGTATGAAAGGTAAATGGGGAGCTTCATTTGTTTTTGATAACTGGTCGGCTCATAGAAGTTTTGCTCGTGGTACAGAAGGTAAAGGTCAATCTTACTTTGTTTCTGTTGGATATAAACCAAATGAAAATCATACATTCAATTTTATGATTTTTGGTGCTCCACAGCAACATGACCAAAACTTTTCTAAACCAATGGCAACCCAATATCAAAAAGATAAAAATGGTAATCCAACAGATGTAATTTTAACTCCGGGTTATGATATTACAGGTCGTAAGGGAAACTCTAATTATGGTTTTTATAACGGACAAGCAATGTCTGCTAGAACTAATTATTATAATAAACCTGTAGCAAATTTAAACTGGGACTGGAAAATAAATGATAAAATGAATTTATCAACAGTTCTATATGCTTCTACAGGAACAGGAGGAAGTGTAGGTAATGCAGGAAATGGAATTGGCTATACTCCTGGTGGAGGTTATACTAGTAATGGAGAAATTAATTGGGGTAATATATATGCCAATAATCAAACATTGACAAATGGTGTTACCGATGGTTATAGAAATGGTACAGCGTTAGTTTCTTCTGTAAATAATCATTTTTGGTATGGTGCAGTATCTAATTTCACTTATGATACAAAAAAAGGATTTACATTTAATGCAGGAACTGATATTCGTTTTTATACAGGAGAACATTATCAACAACTAAATGATTTATTAGGAGCAAGAGCTCGTACTGATGTAAGAAATGTAAATGTTAATAGACCTGCAGGATACGAAGTTACTAAAACATTTAGTTCTAATCCTTGGAGCTCTTTATTTAATAAGGCTAAACATTCAGAAAGAATTGGCTTTGATAATTCTGAACGTATTAATTATCAAGGTATTTTTGGACAAGCTGAATATTCTAATGAAAGATTTTCTGCCTTTTTCCAAGGAGCTTTGTCTTGGCAAGAATATGAAAAATATGATAACTGGAATTATACTGCTGAAACAGCAGCTAAGCAGGGTATTAAATATAAAAACGGAAAAGCTTATTCTGGAGAACGTACTAAAATAGGGTATAATTTAAAAGCTGGAGCTTCTTATAATATTAATAACGAGAATAGTGTTTTTGTTAATGTTGGTAAATATTCACGTCAACCATATTTAAATAATATTTTTGTTCGTAATACAGTAAAATATGTTGATGATATTCCTGTTCGTAATGAAATATTACAAAGTATTGAAGGTGGTTACCGTTATAAAACACGTACTTTAAAAGTTAATATTAATGCTTATTACACACAATGGGATAATAGATCTATGACTTATACAGGTCAAAATTTTGTTGATGGAGATAATATCAATCATGCAAATGTACGTTTTATAGCTACTAATTTATCTGAAGTTCACAAAGGTTTAGAAGTTGATTTTGATGCAAAAATTACTCATGCTTGGTCTTTAACAGGATATACATCATTTGGAGATTGGAAATATAAAGGAGGATTTAATTACCAAGTACAAGATACAGATACTCAAGCATTATTACCAGGTTTTGAAAATAACAAAGGAACTTTAAATGCTTATGTAGGTAATGCAGCTCAATTTACTTTTGGTATGGGAACTAGAGTAAACGTAACACGTGACTGGTCATTTGATACAAACTTTAATTATTATTCTCGTGTTTATGAAAATGTTATCTTAGATGATGCAGCAAAAGCTGATATCGCTGGAGAACAATATAAAAATGTTGCTATTAGACCATATGCAACTGTAGATTTAGGAATGTCTTACAAATTTAAATTTACAAATAGTCAATCACTTAGATTTAGAGGTAACATCAATAATTTAATGAACAGCCAATATATCTCAAGAAAAGATAATTACGGATATTACTGGGGTAATGGAAGAACTTGGAATGCAAGTGTAACTTACAACTTCTAAAATATTCATATAGAATAATAAAAAGACGAACTTTTATAGTTCGTCTTTTTTTTGTGTTTATATTTGGATAGATAATACTATAAGAAAATGATTCAACCCGATTTTTTAAAAGAAGGTGATAAAATAGCTATTGTAGCTCCAGCAAAACGTATGTTAGAAGGTGAGCTGGATGAAGCAATTAAATTAATTAAATCATGGAAATTAATTCCAGTTTTAGGTAAAAATATTTATTCAGAATTTGATTTTGGATACCGCTATGCAGGGACTGATAATGTGAGATTAGAGGATTTTCAATGGGCATTGGATAATGAAGAAATAAAAGCTATTTGGTGCGCGAGAGGAGGATATGGCTCAGTTAAAATTATAGATGATTTAAATCTAACTTATTTTAATAAAAATCCTAAATGGATAATAGGTTACTCAGATATTACAGTTTTTCATAATCACTTTAACAGACTAGGATTTCAAACTTTACATGGAGTTACTGCAAAAAAATTAGCAGATACAATTTATCATCCTTCATCATATCAAAGTGTTTATGATGTTTTGTTTGGAAACAAAATAGAATATCATATAAAAGATAGTCATCGTTTTAATCAGCTAGGAGAAGTAGAAGGAGAATTAGTAGGAGGTAATTTGTCCATTGTTTATTCACTTTTGGGAAGTGAATCAGCTATAAATAATCCTCAAAATAAAATATTATTTTTAGAGGATTGGTTTGAAAACTGGTATGCAGTAGATAGAATGATGATGAATCTAAAAAGGAATAATATTCTAAATCAAGTAAAAGGAATAATTTTAGGAAATTTTACTCATATGGATACTGAAGATGAGAATAAAGAAAATTATAATCATCCTTTTGATTCAACGACTTATGAAGTAATACATAGTTTTACAAAAGATTTAAATATCCCTATAGCATTTAATTTTCCATCAGGACATACAGGACATAATGTTGCGCTTAAAATGGGGGCAAAAGTCAGATTGAATATAACTTCAAATAGTGTAAATTTGTATTTTATAGAATAATAGATATGAAACAAGATAATTTAACCATCATTACTCATCCATTAGTAAAAGCTAAAATAACGCAAATGCGTGATAAAGAAACAACTACAAAGGAATTTGGAGAGTTAGTTGATGAAATTTCAGGATTAATGTGTTATGAAATTACACGTAATCTAGAACTAGAAGAAATAGAGGTTGAAACTCCAATTACTAAAACAATTGGTTATAAGATAAAAGGTAGTGATATGGCTATTGTTCCTATTCTGCGTGCTGGTTTAGGAATGGTAAAAGGGATCCATCAATTGATACCAACGGCAAAAGTAGGACATATAGGTCTTTACCGTGATCATGATACTTTACAACCTGTAGAATATTTATGTAAGCTTCCAACTGATTTAGAATCTAGAGATGTTATTTTAGTAGATCCTATGTTAGCAACTGGAGGTTCAGCAATAAAAGCAATTGAAATTTTAAAAGATAAAGGTGCAAAATCAGTACGTTTAGCATGTTTAGTTGGTTGTCCTGAAGGTGTTGAAGCTGTACATAAAATTTATCCAGATGTTCCTATCTTTTTAGCTGCAATGGATGAAAAATTAAATGAAGATGGATACATTGTTCCTGGTTTAGGGGATGCTGGAGATCGTCTTTACGGGACAAAATAAAAATAAATTTGTGAGTAGTAGTTATGATTTTGGAAAAGAAGCAGAAAATTTTGCTACCCAATATTTAATTCAAAAAGGATATAAAATATTAGCTCAAAATTATTTTTTTCGAAAAGCTGAAATTGATATTATTGCTCAAAAAGAAAATGAAATTATAATTGTAGAAGTAAAAAGTAGAACATCTAATTATTTTACAGAACCTGAATTTGCAGTAAATACTAAGAAAAAAAGATTATTAGTTTTTGCAGCAGATGATTTTATTCAGAAAAATAATTTTAATAGTGATGTTAGATTTGATATTTTAGCACTTTTAAAAAATAATGAATCTTGGAGTATCAAACATATAGAAAATGCTTTTGATGCTTCAGAAATTTAATCTAAATTTATGGAAGTACTAATGGGTCTTTTTGACTTTATTATGCATATAGATCAACATTTATCAGAATTTGTAAATCAATATGGTTTGTGGGTATATGCAATTTTATTTTTAATCATTTTTGTAGAGACAGGAGTTGTAGTGATGCCTTTTTTACCAGGAGATTCTTTATTGTTTGCAGCAGGAATGGTTGCTGCTCAGTCAAATAATCATCTTAATATAGTAATAATGATTGTTGTTTTGTTAATCGCAGCAATTTTGGGTGATACACTAAATTATAGTATAGGAAGAGGTTTAGGAAATAGAGCTTTGAAAATTAAATTATTTGGAAAGCAAATAGTACAAGAGGAGCAAATAGAAAAGACACATTCTTTTTATGAAAAATATGGTTCAAAAACAATTGTAGTAGCTCGTTTTGTACCAATTGTGCGAACATTAGCTCCTTTTGTTGCAGGAATAGGAAGAATGGGGTACTCAATTTTTATTACTTATAATATTATAGGCGCAATTTTATGGGTTGTTGGACTTTCTTTAATAGGATATTTTTTAGGGAATATACCTTGGGTACAACATAATTTCTCTAAAGTTGTATTGGCTATTATAGTTATTTCTATATTACCTGTAGTCTTTGAAGTAATAAAGGAGAAATTCAGTAAAAAAGACTAAAAATTTAGTAATCAAAATAAAATAAAACTCGACTAATAGTCGAGTTTTTTTATACCTTTAATATATGGAATTCTTAGATTATATATTACATATAGATCGGTATCTAGAAATAATGTTAAATGATTATCAGAATTGGTTTTATGTAATACTATTTCTTTTAATATTTATTGAAACAGGATTAGTAATTATGCCCTTTTTACCAGGAGATTCATTGTTATTTGCTTCAGGTATGTTAGCAGCTAGTTTTCCAAATCAATTAAATATATCATTAGTTTTGCTTTGCTTATTATTAGCAGCAATTTTAGGTGATTCTGTCAATTATTCAATCGGTAAATATTTAGGGAATAAATTAATTAAAATTCAATTTTTTGGAAGAAGAATTATAAAAGATAATGCAATACAAAAAACAGAAAATTTCTTTTATAAATATGGTTCAAAAACAATTGTTATAGCTCGTTTTGTACCAATTGTACGAACATTAGCTCCTTTCGTTGCAGGAATTTCTAAAATGCATTATAAAACCTTTATTAAGTATAATATTTTAGGAGGAACAATCTGGGTAATTGGGATTACATTTATTGGATATTTTTTAGGAAGAATCTCTTTTATTAAAAATAATTTTGAAGTCGCTGTATTGGTTATAATTTTATTTTCACTTCTTCCTATTCTTATTGAATATATCAAAAATAAAAAATAGTGATATGAATTTAAAAAATGAATTTACATTAATCTTATTCTTTTTAATATTTTTTGTAATACTGAGGTATTTTATTATCCAATCTCAAAATAAATATAAAGAAGAAAATGATGAAATTGTAAAAATTAGGATTAATTATCTTTTTTTAATGAGTTTTTTACCTTATTTATTTCTAAACCTTATTTTAATTTTTGGTTGTATTCGTTTATTCAAAAATTCTAATTATTTAATTGGTAGTTTATTTCTATTAGTAATTGTAATGTTTTGCATTCCTATTTTTAATGGTATAAACCACTTCTTATTAGAATTGAGAAGAAATATTTATTATGATAGAATAAATAATACTTTAATTGTGCAAGATTCTAATATTAAAAAAGTAATTAAACTAAGTGATAATTCTTCAAAATTAGAGCATTATTTATTAAAACGAACAGTAAGAGGGGGAATTACATCTTTAGATAAAATGGAAATTTCTGATAAAAAAAATCATATAATACTATCTTCTATATTGTCATTTCCATTTGATTTTGAGAATAAATATAAAGTTGATAAAATTCAGACAAAGAAAATATTTATATGGGTTTAGTTCTTCTTGTAATTTTTTTCTTTTAAATAAAAAAGTTATTGTAACTTATTTATTTAAAATCACATGTAGATGAAAAGTTATATTTATTGTTTTATTTTAGTTTTAAGTAGCATTGTTAATGCTCAGAAGAATTATCCAATTCCTCCAAAATCTAATAATCAATTATTTTATATTCAGCATAATGAAAATAAAAACACCTATGTTTATGATGCTGTTTTTCTAAATAAAGGAATTCTTGATAACGAAAATCCTGTAGATATTTACAGAATTTTATATGCAGAAAATGGAGAAAAGAAACCATTAACTGCTATACAAAAAAAGTTAGCTTATGGATTAATTATAAAGAATATTAAGAAAAATGAATTTCAATTATCTTTAGTTTCTTATCCAGAACAAAAATTAATATTGAAATTAGATTCTCATCAAAATCCATTCGTAGAAACAATTATAAATCATAAGACTATAAAATTAAGTAGAGTTTTTTTGAAGCAAAAAAAAGGGGCTAGTGGTCTTTCAGTTAAACTAGAGTACATACTATTTTATGGATTAGATAGTAAAGGAAATATGGTTGAGGAAAAGATAATTCCTTAAAATAATTTCTTAAATTTATAATCTATTTACAAATACTCTTATCTAAAATGATAAATGTAGTCGAGGTAAAATCGAAAGATCAGATGAAAGATTTTATAGATTTACCTTTTACCATATATAAAAATAGTCCTTATTGGGTTCCTCCAATAAAAAAAGATGAATTAAAAAGTTTTCATCCAAATAATCCAGTTTTTAAAACAGTAGAAGTAAAATTCTTCTTGGCTTATAAAGAGGAAGAACTTGTAGGGAGAATTGTTTCAATAATTAACAAAGTTGAAGTAAAGGAACTTCATAAACCCAAGGTTCGCTTTGGATGGTTAATTTTTAAAGATGATATAAACATTCTTAAAGCTTTATTAACAACTGTTGAAAACATAGGTAAACAATATAAATTGTCATATATAGAAGGACCAATGGGATTTTCTAATATGGATAAAGCAGGGATGTTAACAGAAGGGTTTGATAAAACTGCAACTTTAATAGGTATTTATAATGAAGAATTCTATCCTAGATACATTCAACAATTAGGTTATCAACCAAAGGCAGAATGGTTGGAATATACAATAGATGTTGAAAGTTTTGGTAATATGGAAAAAATGACAAGGTTATGTGATATGATTCGTAATCGTTATCAATTAGAGACATATAATTTTAAATCATTTAAAGAACTTTTACCCCATGTAGATGAAATGTTTGATTTGATCAATCTTACTTATTCTGAATTGCAAAGTTTTGTACCAATAGAAAAATATCAGATTGAGCATTATAAAAAGAAATATTTAAAATTTATTCATCCCGATTTTATTTCTTGTGTGAAAGATAGTAATGGAAATATGATAGCATTTGCAATTACAATGCCTTCATTTTCTAAAGCATTTCAGAAAGCGAAAGGAAAATTGTTACCTTTTGGTTGGTGGCATTTATTGCGAGCACAAAAAGTAAATACGCATGTAGAATTTTATTTGATAGGTATTCATCCTAATTATCAAAATAAAGGTGTTAATGCTTTAATTATAGAAGAGCTTTACCATAAATTTGTTTTAAGAGGAATAAAAACAATGGAAACAAATCCACTGTTAGAAGAAAATATAAAAGTTCAACAATTATGGAAAAACTATAACCCGATTATTCATAAAAAAAGAAAAACATTTTATAAAGAAATAAGCTAAGTACTTATAAATACTTAGCTTATTTTCTTTAATTATTATTTTTTGAATAATTTCTTTTTCATATCTGCCATAATAACAGCAGCCACTCCAGCTTCTACACCTTTGTTACCATGTTTACCTCCAGATCTATCAATAGACTGTTGTTCGTTTTCATCTGTTAGAACACAAAATATAACAGGGATATCTTGTTTTATATTTAAATCTTTGATCCCTTGAGTAACACCTTGGCAAACATAATCAAAATGAGCAGTAGCTCCTCTAATTACACATCCAACAACTATAATTCCATCTAAATCAGGTTGAGTTTTAGCAATTTTATCTGCTCCATAAATTAATTCGAAACTTCCTGGTACCTGATATAAAGAAATATCTTCAGGAGAAGCTCCTAAATCGATTAGTGTATCTTTAGCACCATCACGAAGATTAAATGTTACATGATTATTCCACTCTGATGTTACAATAGCAAATTTAGAACCAGCTACATTAGGTAATTCAGCTTTGTTATATTGTGATAAATTTTTATTTTCTGTTGCCATTTTGTTTAAATAATTGAAATGTAAATTTACGAAAAATGATTGAGTGTTTTTACTTTAGTAATAAACAATAAAAAAGCCAAACAAATATTGTTTGGCTTTTTTATGTTTTTAATAAATAACTATTTTGTTGTTTCTGAAGCGTATTTTAAACGTTCTATAAATTTAGCAACTTCACCATTATTAGCATTTGGATATTCATCTTCTAAAGCTTGAAAATATTTTAATGCATCAGCATTTTTACCTAATTCCATTGCAATTTTACCAGCTTTTGTATAGTAAGTAGATTGTAATGTTTCTACATCACTAGCTTTAGCAGCTTTTTCGTAATATGGTAATCCTTCTTCTAATTTATTAGAAGCGACTAAAGCGTTTCCAATCATACCATATTTCTGTGCTAACATTACTTTATCACTTGTGTCAAAATCTTCTAGCATTTTGATAGAAGAAACATAATCTCCTAATTTGTAATATGCACTAGCAGCTTTAAATCTTGCTAAGTTACCTGCGTCAGTGTTTCCGTATTCATCAACAATTTGTTGTAAACCTTCAAAACTTCCAGGACTACCATTAAGGGCAATGTTGATAGAATCTTGATCAAAAAGACGTTCTGCTTGAACCATTTCTTTGAATGCATCATTAGATTTTGGCTCTACAACCATTTTTAAGTATGCAAAATAACCTAAAACAGCTACAATTAAAATACCTAAACCAATACCAATAGGTTTAGAATATTTTTCAACAAAGTATTCTACGCTAAAAGCTGTTTTATCTAATTTTTCTACGAATTGCTCTGTAGCAAATTCTTCTTTTTTATTTTTTTTAGCCATTTTAATGAGTTACAAGGGTGCAAAAATACAATTTGGAATATATATATCCAATAAAAATATTTATAAATAAGCTTATTAGAATAAATAAGCTAATGATAAATTAAGCATTTGTGGACGATTTTGTGTTGTGAATTGGGTTCCGTCTTTTATAAATTTAGAAGTTGTTTTACCAAAACCAAATTCATATCTAAGATCTAATAATAATCTAGAGATTTCTACACCAGTACCAACTTGGAAACCAACATTAAAGTCATCCTGTTTTGCTTTAGAAACATCTTTTAAAGATATTTTATCATCAAAATAATAAGAGAATACTGGACCAGCTTGTATATGTCCAATTCCTAAAAATCTTTTACCAACATTAACAGGAATGTCTAAACGTTTTTTTGTGACATCAGTTTTAACATTTTGATATTCATATTCATTTTTAAATTGAGAATATAAAAGTTCAGGCTGAATGTAAAGCCCAGTTAAAGAAACGCGAAGTAATGCACCTGCTTGAAATCCCGCAGCAGCTTTACCATCTTTTTTGTAAATATTACTTGTTGCATCTCTCCAAACTTGTCCTTTGTCTGTATTAAATACAGCTCCACCTTTTAAACCAAAAGTTATGTTTTGAGCTAAACCAAAATTAGCGATTAACCCTAATAAGACTGTTAAAAATAATTTTTTCATTCCTTTGTTTTTTGTAATTTAACGTTGTTCTTTTAATAATGCTTCTCTTAATTTCTTGAAAAGATTCGACGAATATACAAAATCAATTACATTTGGGTTATCTGCAACAAGAATCTCTTCTTTTGTACCTTCCCATTCTAAAAAGCCATTTTTAAGAAATACAATATGATCTCCAATTTCCATAACAGAATTCATATCATGTGTATTAATAACGGTTGTCGTGTTATATTCTTTTGTAATATCATAAATTAATTTATCGATAACTAATGCAGTTTTTGGATCTAGACCAGAATTAGGTTCATCGGCAAATAAATATTTAGGATTATTAACGATTGCTCTAGCGATTGCGACACGTTTCTGCATACCTCCAGAGATTTCTGAAGGGTATTTTTTTAATGCAGTTTTTGCTATTTCAACTCTATCTAAAACTTCTAAAGCTCTTCTTTCGGCATCGGCATTAGATATATTAGAGAACATTTGTAAAGGAAATTTGACATTTTCTACAATATTCATAGAGTCATATAAAGCAGATCCTTGAAATACAACTCCAATTTCTGAACGAAGTTTTTGTTTTTGAGCATAGTCAAAGTTAATCATGTTTTGACCTTCATACATAATCTCTCCAGATGTCGGTGTAAGTAAACCAATTAAGTTTTTAAGAAAAACTGTTTTTCCAGAACCACTTTGTCCAATAATTAAACTTACATTTCCTTTTTCAAATGTTAGAGAGAAACCTTTAAGTACTTCTACACCATCAAAAGATTTACGAATATCTTTTACCTCAATCATTAGCTCAAAATTGTTTGTGTTAGTATTAAATTGATTACGATAATAGCTACAGAAGTCCATACAACTGCAGTTGTAGCAGAACGTCCAACTTCTAAAGAACCTCCTCTTACTTTGTAACCATAATAAGCAGGAATAGTAGCAATAACAAAAGCAAATACCATTGTTTTAAGGAATGTATAAACAAAAAGTTTTGTAGCCATAGCCATTTGTAATCCTGTAATAAAATCTGCAGCTGACCACATTTTTGTAAAAACTCCAATATAATAACCTCCTAAAAGACCAAACCCTATAGATATCATAACGAGTAAAGGATTAAAAAATACACAAGCAATAATTTTAGGTAAAATTAAAAAGTTTGCGGAGTTTATCCCCATAACGTCTAATGCATCAATTTGTTCTGTAACACGCATAGTTCCTATACTAGATGCAATATAAGATCCAACTTTTCCTACAAGGATAAGTGACATAATTGTTGGAGCAAACTCTAAGACTAAAACTACTTTTGTTGCATATCCGATATATGCATCAGGAACAGGAATAGCAGAACCTTGGAAGTTTTGTGCCATTTGTATAGCAACTACAGCTCCCATAAATGTAGATATAAATGTTACGATACCTAACGAATTTATACCTAAATCATATATTTCTCTTATTGTTAACTTCCAGAAAACACTTATTTTTTGGGGTTTACTAAATACTTTAGCCATTAGCATAAAGTATGACCCTAAATTTTCAATTAATTTCATTACTACAAAATTAGTATTTTTATTGAATATATATTTTATTTATCTTGCACAATGTGAATTTGGAAAATTTAAATTCTTATCTACCTCTAAATAGTACCCTTTTCGTGGAAAAGTGGTTAAAAGATCATTCCATTGTTTTGAAAATTACTAAAAGAAGAGAGACAAAATTGGGAGATTATCGTAAAATATTAGGGGATAATCGTCATCAAATAACTGTAAATGGTGACTTAAACCCCTATGCATTTTTTTTTGTTTTTACTCATGAAGTAGCACATTTAAAAACATTTGTGCAATTTAATTCAAAGAATATTAGCCCTCATGGAAAAGAATGGAAAACTATTTTTGGACAACTTTTAATGGAATCCATTATTATTTATCCAGATTATTTAAAACCATATATTTTACATCATGCTAAACATCCTAAGGCTAGTTTAGGTGCGGATGCTAATATCTCAAAATATATTATAAACGATGTAAAATCTGATCAAACATATTTGGAAGATGTAGATTTTGGTACAATATTTTCAATTGGTAAAAGAATTTTTAAAAAAGGACCAAAACAAAAAACAAGATTTCTTTGTGTAGAAATAAAATCTAATAAGAGATATCTAATAAGCGCAACATCAATTATAAACAAACTATAGGGTAATCATGAATAATAATGATAATAATTATGCTATTATTTTGGCAAGTGGACCAGGAGTCAAGTTATGGCCTTTAAGCACTAAAGAGAAACCAAAGCAGTTTCATGATTTATTAGGAATAGGAAAAACGTTCATACAATTAACTTTTGAACGATTAAGTAAAGTGATTAAAAATGATAATATTTATATCGTTACCATAGAAGAATATAAAGATATTCTCATAGAACAATTACCAACATTTAAAAAAGAAAATTTTATTATAGAACCTAGGGTAATGAATACTGCAGCATGTAATTTGTTAGCAGCAAAAACAATTAATCAACTAAATCCTAATGCAAGATTAATTATTTGTCCTTCAGATCACTTTATTTATAATGAAGAAGAATTTTCGGAAAAAGTAAACTTAGCTTTTAATAATTTATTAGATGATGATAAATTAATTACATTAGGTGTTGTTCCATCTAGACCAGATACAGATTTTAGTTATATTCAATTTATAAATGACGAACAAGAAATAAAAAAGACAAAGTCATTTATAGATAAACCTAGTTTAGAATTTGCAGAATCATTCCTAAAAACAGGAGAATTTCTTTGGAATACAAATATCTTAATTTGTTCTGTAAAAGGGATTATAGCAGCTTTTAATACTTATTTAGAAGGAATGTCAGAATCTTTAAAAAATTACTTTGAATTACCTGAAGATTTACAAAATATAAAGACACTAGCACCAATTTATACTTCTTTAGATATTTTTTCTATTAACAAAGGAATTTTAGAAAAATCAGATCATGTATTTGTTATTCCATGTAATTTTGGTTGGAGTGATATAGGAACTTGGTCTGTAATTAATGATAAATATAAATACACAGGAGAAGATCAAGATAATAACAATAATACTTTGCTATGTTCTCATTTTGCAGGATATAATACTAAAAATTCTTTTATATATTCTACAGAAGACAAAGCAATAGTAGTAGAAGGACTAGATGATTATATTGTTGTAAACTCTGAGAAAGGTTTATTAATTTGTCCAAGAAATAGTGTTCAGAATATAAAAACTTATGTTGGAGATTTAAAACTTCAGAAAAATGGTGAAAAATACTGTTAATTGAAATTATTGTGCAAAAATTAGTATAAATATAAATAAAAAAAACCTCAACTTTAGATAGTTGAGGTTTTTTTAGTACGGGCGGAGAGACTCGAACTCTCACACCTTGCGGCACTAGATCCTAAGTCTAGCGTGTCTACCAATTCCACCACGCCCGCATAAATCTAACCGATTTGGACTGCAAATATACATAAGTTTTTCTTTTAACAAAATTTCAAATAAAATTTTTTTAATCTTTTTTTACCTTTTAAATTTGCATCAAAGCTTTTACAAAATGGAAATTACAGGAAAAATTAAAAAAGTATTTGAAACTCAAAATATTACAGCTAGTTTCAAGAAAAGAGAATTTGTTGTAACAACGCAAGAACAGTATCCACAAGATATTTTAATTGAGTTTACACAAGACAAAACAGACGTATTAAATGCATATAAACCTGGAGATGAAGTGAAAGTTTCAATCAATATTCGTGGACGCGAGTGGGTAAATCCAGAAGGAGTTGCTAGATATTTTAATACTATCCAAGGTTGGAGAATAGAAAACATGGCAAATGCTGCTGCTCAAGCACCTCAAGGATACGATAATTTTCCACCAGCACCTCCAGTAGATACATTTTCTAACGGAGACGATGATGATTTACCATTCTAATTAAAGAAAAAAATCAAATATTAATCAAAAAACGTATTCTTTATCAGAATACGTTTTTTTAATTTTAAACAAGCTACAAAAACTAAAAAAATGTATTGGTTAGGCACAGATTTAACTTTTCCAGATTATAATGAAGTTAACGAAGATGGAATCATAGCTATCGGTGGAGATTTATCTCCAGAACGATTAATATTAGCCTATAAGAAAGGGATTTTTCCCTGGTTCAACGAAGACGAACCAATTCTTTGGTGGTTTCCGCAGGATCGCTTTGTGTTATTTCCAGAGAATTTACATGTGTCAAAATCAATGAAAAAAGTCTTCAAAGATCAAATATTTACATTTACAGAAAATAAAGCTTTTCGTGAAGTTATTCTCAATTGTTCTAATGTAAATAGAAAAAATCAAGACGGAACATGGATAACCAATGATATGGTAGAAGCTTATTGTAAACTCAACGAATTAGGAATTGCAAAAAGCATAGAAGTATGGAAAGATAACGAATTAGTCGGTGGATTTTATGGTGTTGAAATGGGAAATGTTTTTTGTGGAGAAAGTATGTTTGCTCACGTTAGCAATGCATCAAAAGCTGGTTTTATACAATTTGTTGCTAAATACCATAAAAAATATCAATTAATAGATTGTCAAGTCTACACAGATCATCTTGCAAGTTTAGGAGCTATAGAGATAGATTCAGAAACTTTTTTAGACTACCTTCATCAAGATTAATTTTTTTATGGCGTTCCCTTATTCCATTTCAATCTTTGCTAATTAATTTTTGAGTGAAGTCGAAACTCATCCAATTAGCAAAGGATTTCCACTTCAATCCCTAACGCATAGAAGCTAAATAATATCAAGAAAAAAATAGTTGAAATCAGAAATTTATCATTTTATAATAATTATTTTAAAAAAAAATCGGCTTAGAATTATCGAAGCCGATTTTTATATTTTAATAAAAAATAAGATTAAATATCAAACCCGTTAGGATAATCTTTCTTTACAATTTCTATTTTTGCCTCAACAGCTTTTTGTAAATCTTCTTGGTAATTAACCATTTTTTCTTGAATCTCAGGATTTGTAGCTCCTAAAATACGAGCAGCTAATATTCCAGCATTTTTAGCTGCATTTACTGCAACTGTAGCAACAGGAATACCATTTGGCATTTGTAAAATAGATAAAATAGAATCCCAACCATCAATAGAATTAGAGGATTTTATAGGAACACCAACAACAGGAAGTGGAGTAATAGATGCAACCATTCCTGGTAAATGAGCCGCTCCTCCTGCACCAGCTATAATAACATTTATTCCACGTTTATGAGCAGTTTTTGCGTATTCAAACATACGTTCTGGTGTTCTATGCGCAGAAACAATTGTTAATTCGAATGGTATACTAAGTTCTGTTAATAAATCTGATGCTTGTTTCATGATAGGTAAATCGCTATCACTTCCCATTATAATTCCAACCATAATTTTACTTTTTTGCAACAACCTTTACAGTTGTATTTACTTGTTCTATGTTTTGTTTTAATTGTTCAATATCATCATTCACCAAAGTTACATGACCCATTTTTCTACCTGGTTTTGTTATAGCTTTAGCATACCAATGTAAAAAAGTACCAGGTATTTCTAGTAACTTTTCTATATTTTGTATTTCTGCTGAACCAGTTTGGTTTTCTGCACCAATCAAATTTACCATAGCAGAAGTGGTGAATAATTTTGTAGAACCCAAAGGTAATTCCATTAAAGTTCGTAACATTTGGTCGAATTGAGAAGAATAAGCAGCTTCTATTGTAGAGTGTCCAGAATTATGAACACGAGACGCAGTTTCATTAACCCAAATCGATTGGTCTTTGTTCAAAAACATCTCAACGGCAAAAACTCCAGGAGAATTTAATCCTTTTACAACATCTCTTGCTATTTTTTCTGCTCTATCTGTTACTTCTTTTGATAAAGATGAAGGAATCAATAAATAATCCAATAAATTATATTCTTCATTCATTACAAATTCTACTGTGGGATAAATAACAATGTTTCCTAAATGATCGGCAACAGTTACCACAGCAATTTCTCTATCTAAATCTGCAGGAGTTTCAAAAATAGAAGGAGCTTGAAGTATTTTTGATAAATCAGCTTCAGATTTTAAGAATTGAACTCCTTTCCCATCATAACCATCTTTTTTAGATTTTTGGAAAATGGGATAAGTAACAGTTTCTAAATTTTTAAAATCTTCCCAATTATTTAATTCAAAATAAGGAGCAGTAGGAATATTATTATTTACATAAAACTCTTTTTGTACACCTTTATCTTGTATAATAGCTAGTGCTTCAGGATCTGGAACCACTTTTTTACCAATAGATTTCAAGTAACGTAAAGCATCTACATTTACATGTTCAATTTCAATTCCAATGGCATCAAGGTTTTCTCCAAATTTTACAACGGTATCATAATCTTTAAAGTCTCCTTGTACAAAGTGGTGTGCATGAGGTGCACACGGAGCGTCAGCAGCAGGGTCTAAGATGCTGATTTCACATGGATATTGTAATGCATTTTGCAAAAACATATAACCTAATTGTCCTCCTCCTAAAATTCCTATTTTTATCATATCGCGAAGTTAGTAAATAATATAATTCCTACTTTTGTCTCTCATAAAAATATATTGACGAGATGTTAACAAAGTGGAGTAAAATTTTATTTTTCGGATTTGCGATTTTTTATTTAGCAAGCAAAAGCTTTTATCAATACTTTGTTTTTGATATGTTAGTGCAATATTCGGTCTATGCATTGGCTTTATCATTCATTTTTTGTTTAATTTTTAATTATTCCATTAGAAAAGAGAAGAAAAAAAGTATACTCTTTTTATTTCCTATTTTCATCTTTCCATATATTATTTATCAAAATATAGAAAATTTTTACTTTAGTGAAAATTCAAAGGGTGAAAATCCTAATTTCAAAATAATATCGATTAATATATTTTCTGATAATAATAAATTTCAGTATTTAAAAGACTATTTGAAAACAGAGAATAGTGATGTTCTTGTTTTACAAGAATTGACACCAGCTTGGCAAAAACATGTAGATTTTGTAAGAAAAGAATATCCATATTTTAAAGAAGAAGTGAGAGATAACAATTTTGGGATAGCTATTTATTCTAAAATTCCTTTTGATACAATTATAACAAGAAGTTATGATAATGATATGCATCCATCTTTGATTGGTGAATTGAAAATAAATGGTAAACCTCTTTCTATTTTAGCAACTCATCCTGTTCCTCCATTGCCAAATCAGGCAAGGTTTGAACGAAGAAACAAACAATATCAATTAATCAAAAAAGAAATTGATCATTTACCAAATAAAAATATAATTTTAATCGGTGATTTAAATTCAACGGTTTATTCTCCGAATTTTAAATTAGTACAATCAGACAGAATGAAAGATGCTCGTGCAGGTTTTGGTTTAAATAATTCTTGGAATGCTTTCATTCCTTTATTCAGAACGAATATCGATCAATGTTGGGTTTCGAAAGATATTAAAGTAACTAATTTTTATAGAGGAAAAGATATTAAGTCTGATCATTTCCCTATAGTTGCAGAATTGAAAATTGAGTAATTCTTCTATGAAATAGAATTAGTTTTAATTAATAAAAAATAATTCTATCTTTGGTGCTCAATCGAAAGGGGTGCTTCAATGATTTATTGAGGCTGAGATTACACCCAAAGAACCTGGGCGGATAATGCTGCCAAGGGAAATGGTACTTCACCAAATTACATTCGCGCGCTAATTTTTAAAAGATGTAATATGGCTCCTTTCATAATTATTTATTTATATTTTATGAAAAGGTCGATTTTTTTATTGTCAATGTTTGGTGCATCAATTTTATATGCACAAGAAAAAGATTCTATCCAAAACGAAGATCATATTCATCTTCAAGAAGTTTCTATTACCGAAAAACTACCTATTACAGTTGAAAAACTATCTGAAAGATTTTTACAAAAAAAGAATTTAGGACAAGATGTCCCTACTTTACTTAATTCTGCTACATCAGTTTCTATAACTTCTGATGCAGGAACAGGAATTGGTTATTCATCAATCAAAATTCGTGGTTTGAATGAGCAATCTATTAATGTTACATTAAACGGAATATCATTAAATGACGGAGAATCTCAAGGTGTTTTTTGGGTAAATATGCCCGATATGGTATCTTCTGCAAGTTCTATGATTATACAAAGAGGAGTTGGGACTTCATCTAACGGAATGGCATCTTTTGGAGCAAGTATTAATATTGATTCTCAAAATCCTTCTCCAATACCTTTTGCTGAAGCAAATGTATCTTTTGGTAGTTTTAATACACAAAAATATACTGTACAAGCTGGTACAGGAAAGATTCTCAACAATAAATTGAGTATTGATGGACGTTTCTCCAAAATAAATTCAGATGGTTATATTAATCGTTCTTGGTCAGATTTAATTTCATATAATTTTTCTGCGTTGTACGAAGTAAATAGTAAAACAAAGTTTCGTTTTCAGAATATGTTTGGTAGAGAACAAACTTACCAAGCTTGGAATGGTATTGATGGAGAAACATTAAAAAATAATAGAAGATATAACACAGGGGGAGAAATACAGAATGAAGATGGAGAAGTTGTAGGTTTCTATAAAAATCATACAGATAATTATACTCAAAATCATTATTATTTATCATGGTTACAAGATTTTGGTAGTAATTGGAAATCTAATTTAACAGTCCATTATAGAAAAGGTAAAGGATATTACGAGAGCTATAAAAATAATAGAAATTTAAGTCGTTATAAATTAGATTTTTTATCATCTGATAAAAGAAATTTAATTAATAGAGAATATTTAGATAATGATTTTTATGGATTTAATTTAGATGTAGAAAATCAAAAATTAAATGATTTTAAAGTTTTCTTTGGTTTGTCTGGAAATGAATATGATGGAGATCATTATGGTAATGTTTTATGGGTAAAGGATACAGATTGGAATAATAAAGATTTTAAATATTATAATAATAGAGCAGTAAAAAAACAATTGGCTGCCTATGCAAAGCTTTTATATTCTATTGGAAATTTTGAATTATTTGGAGATTTACAATATCGTTATGTAAGTTACGAAGCAAGATATTTAAAAAATGGAGAAAATGATCAGGAAGATTTTAGACCATTTTCAGATAAATTCAACTTTGTAAATCCAAAAGCTGGTGTTAATTATAAAATTAATTCTAATAATGTATTTTATGCATCTTATGGAATTTCTCAACGAGAACCTTTGCGAGTAGATTATAGTGGTATAACAAGGAATGATGAAAAACCAAAATCAGAATTTTTACAAGATTATGAATTAGGGTACAAAAAAAGTGGGCGTTTTTCTATGAGTGCTAATCTATATTATATGGATTATAGAAATCAGTTAGTACCAACTGGAGAATTGAACGATGTAGGAACACCAATTCGTAAAAATTCGAAGACTTATCGTCGAGGAATAGAATTAGATGCTAGTTATGCTATTCTTCCGGAAAGATTAAATGTTTTTGGTAATTTAACTTTAAGTCAAAATAGAAATAAAGATTATAGTGAAGGTTCTTGGGATAATGATGGAAATTATTCTGTTAAAAAATATGGAACGACAAAAATTGCTTTATCTCCAGATGTAATTTCATCATTTGGTTTTGAAGTTTATCCAACGAAGAATTTATTACTTAATTTTACAAATAAGTATATAGGCGAACAATATCTATCGAATACAGAACCTGCAGATGGTAAATTATCTAGTTTTTTAGTTTCAGATCTATTAATTCGTTACAGCCCGAATTGGTTAAATCTAAAAAAAATAGAATTCTCACTATTAGTTAATAATTTATTTGATGTGAAATATGAATCAAATGGATATTATGATGGTGGAGGGTATTATTTTCCTCAAGCAGGAATTAATATTTTAGGAGGAATATCTGTACGATTATAACTATAAAAGCTGTTTCATATTTTGAAACAGCTTTTTTTTATTCTAATACTAAAACATCATTCAAAATAATTACTTTTACATTTTAAAATTATTAATATTAATAATGAAAAGATTATACTCGTTACTTCTAGTTATTTTAGGATTTTTCATCATATTTTCTTGTGAAGATGATAACTCATTTGCTATTACTCAACCTCAGTTATTAAGTGCACACAAATGGCAATTAAAAGAGGTAAGAACAATTATAGATAATGTTACTACAACAGATAAACTTTTAGCATGTGAGAGACAATCGACTTTAGATTTTACTGATCCAGAAAATTATTATTCAGTAGCTTATGCAACAACAGATGGTAATTGCGTTGAGACAGATACAAATGGAACATATCTTTATGAATTAACTGGTACAGATAAAAGGAATATTACATTGACACAGAGTGATGGTACAAAAAAAACATATTATATGTACCAATTAGATCCTTCATATTTAATTTTGCAAGAAACTATACAAGAAGCAACAGATACAGAATCGCAAAAACTTCAATTAAGCGTTTATCAACCTGTTGAATAATAGATAAAATAAAAAAGATGAGAATTAATTCTCATCTTTTTTATTTATTTTACTATAATTAGTTTGTTACCTGCTTTCCAGATTCTATATTCTAAAGAATACCCTTTAGGTATATAAACTACAATAGGTAATTTACTATTATATCTTGTTTTTACAGGTTGAGCATAAACAATTTTATCTATCTTTTTATTATCAGAACATCCCATTAATGTTCCTGCTATTTGACCTTCAGAATCAAATTGAAAATAATTATATCCCCACCCATCAATAGTTTTTTCTTCTAAGTTTCCTAATAAGAAGTGATTATTACATTTATCTACAGCTTCTAATTTACCAATAAATAATTCGACATTATAATCATCTTCTTTTGCCAGTGTTTCTAAATATATTACTTTTTGTACATATCCTTTTTCAGCTTTAGGGTACATAGAAATATCAATTTCTTTTTGTTTACTTTTTTGTCCAAAAGTAATCATAGATGATAATAAGATAATTAAACTAAATAACTTTGTTAATTTCATAATGTAAAGATTTTATATTTATCTATAAGATGCATAGATAATAAAAAAGGTTGTTTGATTAATTGTTAAAGTAACTGTTAATCTTTTTGAGTAAATTCTTCAATTTCCTTTCTTATTTCATTGTAACGATTTTTTAAATCTTCAGAAGCATGTTTTGGTAAATCTTTTAATTTCTTTAATTGAAATGCAATGAAAATAGCAAAAAAACCAGATGATATTATTGCTAAACCTACCCATGCTACTGCTGTTAATCCTGCAAGTTGTGGAGACGATAATAGAATGAAAGAAAATATTAATCCTAATATTGCTAAAAACAAAGAGATTCCCCAGTCTTTTACTCCATAATTTTTTAAATCGAAAGCATAACTAATTCCAGAAATTGAACGAAATAAAAATAAAAAACCTACATAGAAAGCAAATACTTGTAAACTAAGTATAGGATTTACAACTAGCATAAAACCAACAACTGTTGTTAATATCCCATAAGCTAAAGTCCAGCCCCAACTATCAATTTCATCTTTATTAGAAATAGAAAATATAATTTCCGAGACTCCAGAAAATAAAAATGAAATAGCAAAAAATGTTGATAAAATTATATAAGAAGTATCAGGAAAGGCAAAACAGTAAATACCTAATCCAATAAATAATAATCCAATAATTAAAGAAATCCACCAATATTTGATTGAGTTTTTAATTGATTTGTAGAATGTTCTTGCCATAATAATAAATTTAAGTGATTGTTGATTACAATATAAGAATTTTGTAGAATAAAAACTATTTTATTTTAGATAGTTAAGAATAATTAAACTAGTTGAAATTGTATTTTATTTTAATAGAGTTTATTTTAAAAATACACCTTAAATTTGGAGTTCGCTTAAACAAAAATAAAATAATGAAATTTGGAATAGAAGCGGCTTCTATTTATGTTCCGCAAATATATTTATCGATAAAAGATTTAGCTGAAAAAAGAAATATTGAACCTGAAAAATTAGAATTAGGGTTAGGGCTAAAAAAAATGGCTGTTTTAGATGTACACGAAGATACAGCTACGATTGCAGCAAATGCTTTACTTCAACTTTTTAAAGACTATAATCTTAATCCTTCTGAAATTGGAAGAATTTATTTAGGAACTGAAAGTGCATTAGACGGAGCTAAACCAACAGCAACTTATGCTGTGCAATTAGTTGAAAATGTAATTACTGAACAGTTTGGAGAAAGAGCTTTTAAACATACAGATGTTGTTGATATGACTTTTGCTTGTGTTGGTGGAGTTGATGCTTTACATAATTGTTTAGATTTTGTTCGTGCTAATCCTACACAAAAAGCAATTGTAATAGCTGCAGATTATGCAAAATATGGTCTTGAATCTACAGGAGAGTATACACAAGGAGCTGGTGCAGTTGCTATGTTAGTTTCTAGTAATCCAAGTTTGATTGAGCTAGATAATGTTTGGGGAATAGGAATGGAATCTGTATTTGATTTCTTTAAACCTCATCAAACAACAAATAATAAAGAAATTCTGTCTGCTCTTGGAACAACGAAAAGTGAAATTGAATTGTTTTCTGATGAACCAGTTTTCGAAGGTCAATATTCTAACGAATGCTACAAAGATAGAGTGAGAGAAGCTTATTTTGATTTGAAAGAAAAGAAGAATGAGCAAGGTAAATTATATGATAATTGGAAATATATCGCTTTTCATTTACCATATGCATTTCAAGGTAAACGAATGTTTTCGGATGTTTTCTCTTTAGAAAATGGTGAAGAAAATACAAATGAAAACTTGAAAGCTATATCTAAATCTGATGCTTATAAAACATTAGTAAAAGAAAAAATAGAACCTACACAAAGAGCTTCTTCTGAAATAGGTAATATGTATACTGCTTCTATTTTTACAGCTTTTTTATCTGCATTGCAAGTAAGTAACAATAACAATGAAGAGTTAGAAGGTCAAACGATAGGTTTTATTGCTTATGGTTCTGGTTCTAAATCGAAAGTTTTTGAAGGTAAAATTGGTTCTGGTTGGAAAAATATTATTGAAAAGATTAATCTTTTTGAAAACTTGAATAATAGAAAACCAATTACTTTTGAACAATACCAAGATTTACATAATAAGAATTTAAATGAATCTATTGATAAATCTAAAGGATTTGCTTTAGAGAGAATAGAATCTGAGAATTCTAATTTAAAAGGAGCAAGATATTATACATATCAAGGTTAATTGAATTGTAAAAGAGTATATAATTAAACAAAAAGACTTGGAGATTTCTCCAAGTCTTTTTTATTTATTTAGAATTTTCTGGCTTTAAATATAAGTCAAAATAATCTGTTATTTTTTGCATTAAATGTACACGATCTTTTCCAATTACATTATGCTGATAACCTGGGTAAACAAAGTAATCCATTTGAATTCCATTTTTTACGGCTTCTCGAATAAAATCGATAGAATGTTGCCAAACAACTACATTATCTTGTGTTCCGTGAATCATTAATAGTTTTCCTTTTAGGTCTTTTACTCTATTAATTAAGTTAGTTTCCTTAAATCCTTCCGGATTATCTTGTGGAGATTCCATGTAACGTTCTGTATACATAATCTCATATTGTGTCCAATCTAATACTGGTCCACCAGCAACACCAACTTTAAATACATCAGGTTTTCTTAACATAAAAGAAGTTGTCATAAAACCACCATAACTCCAACCATGAATTCCCATTCTTTCAGCATCAACAAAAGGTAAAGATTTTAAAAATTCAACACCTTTCATTTGGTCATTCATTTCGGTAGTAGCAACATTTCCGTGAATAGCTTGTTCAAATTTTAATCCCCTGTTAGAAGAACCTCTACCATCCATCGTGAAAACTACATATCCTTTTTCAGCCAAGACATCATACCAAAGATTTCCTGTTGCAGGGAAACGATTTGTAATTAATTGTGCATGCGGTCCATTATATAAATAAACAATAACAGGATACTTCTTTGTTTTATCAAAGTTTGTAGGATAAATCAATTTTCCATATAAATCTGTACCGTCATCAGCTTTCAATGTAACATTTTCTACTTTTGCAGTATTGTAATCAGATAAAGGATTTTTAGCTGTTAATAAATTTGATTTTAATTTTCCTTTTGTATCTAATAAATCAACTTTGCGAGGAGTTGTTTCATTCGACCAATTGTCTATAGCATATTCTCCATTTGATGAAATAGAAACATTATGTATACCTGCATCTGTAGTTATTTTACGTAGTTTTCCTGTTTCCCAGTTTACAGCATACAATTGTTTTTCTTTAGGAGAATCTTTTGTTGTAGTAATTAGTAATTCTTTTTTCTTTGAATTTTCTCCTACAATTTCATTTACAATCCAATTACCTTTCGTAATCTGATTTAATAATTTTCCATTGATATCAAAACGATATAAATGCATATATCCATCTCTTTGCGACCACCAAATAAATTCGTTTGTTTTTCCTTTTACAAAATATAATTCATTTTGAGGTTCAACATATTTTGCATCATCTTCTTTGAATAATGTTTTGATTAATTTTCCAGATGTAGCATCATATTGATTTAATTCTAAATGTTTTTGATTACGAGATAAAATTCCAATATAAATAAACTTTTCGTCTGGAGACCAAGTAACAGAAGTTAAGTAATGATCAACTTCTGGATGTGTTTCTAAAAATATAGTCTTTTTTGTAGATGGATTATAAACACCTAAAGTAACAGTATGGTTTTTTGTACCAGCAAAAGGATATTTAATATTTTTATTAACAGCAGGTTGTACTGTCCAATCAATGATTGGATAATCAGTAACAGCAGTTTGATCCATTCTATAAAAAGCTATATAATTTCCTTTTGGAGAAAGAAAAATACCTTTATGAATTCCAAATTCTTGCTGATGAACTGATTTACCATTTACAATTTCATATTTACCATCTGTAGTTATTTGGTGGGTTTGCCCATTTTTATCTACAAAATATAAATTGTTATCAACAACATAAGCAATTTGGTTGTGTGTTCCATCAATTTCTACTTCTTCGGCATTTTCAGGTAATGTTAACCAATTCGTTTGTTGACCAGCGATATTAATCTTTTTTACTCCTTGTTTGGTAGAAAAATTGGCTTGTTCAGCATTTATCCAATTTAATTGAGGAATTCGTTTATTTTCAAATTGAGAACTTCTAAAAATAGTATCTGTTTTTAAAGAAGAAACCTCTTTTTTAATTAATGCTTCTCCATAAGAAGTTTTTACATTTTGTGTGTAAGCATTTTGATTAGGAATCCATTGAACTTGATTTAAATTATCTACTCGTAAGTTGGTAGCTAAACCAAGTACAGCTTCTTGCATAGATATATTTTTTTTCTGAGCAAGTAAACCAGCACTTAATAAAAAAGTGCTTAGTAAAATTGTTTTTTTCATGTGTTGTTTTATTTCAAATGTTGCTCTAAAGCTTCTATATTTTTTTTATCGCTTCCTATAAAAATTTTATCATTATCTATGATTACTGGACGTTTTAAAAAAGTATAATCAGAAAGAATATAATTTTTAATATCATCCTCAGAAAGTACTTTATCCTTTAATCCCAATTTTTTATAGTTCTGTGCACGACGAGAAAAAAGAGATTCATAATTTCCTGATAATTTTACCATATCGTTTAAATCGTCTTCGGTAATTGCTGTTGATTTTATTTCGTGTAAATCAAAACCTGTAAAATCAAATTCATTTAAAATTCGTTTGCATGTATCACAAGTCTTTAAAAAGAATACTTTTTTCATCTCAGTAATTTTTTTGTTTTGTAAATATAAATAGAATCTTGAGTTTTAAAGAGCTTGAAAGATTTTTATGTTGATATACTATTAATTTTATAATAAACTATCTTTGTATTATGGAAGAAACTAATTTTTTGCGATTGAATAAATATATCAGCGATAGTGGTATATGTTCTAGACGTGAGGCTGATCAGTATATAGAAAAACGTGTTGTTTTGATAAATGGACGAGTTGCAAAAATTGGTCAACATGTAAAACCTACAGATACTGTTACTGTTAATGGAACTATTATAGAGCCAAAATCGAAAGAAAATGCAGCTTATATAATGTTAAATAAACCTGTTGGGGTTACATGTACTACAGATTCTTCTGATCCAGATAATATTGTAGATTATTTATCATTTGGTGAACGTATTTTTCCAATAGGAAGATTAGATAAAGACTCTCAAGGTTTAATCCTTTTGACAAGTGATGGAGATATTGTAAACAAAATTTTACGAGCTGGTAATAATCACGAAAAAGAATATGTTGTAACAGTAGATAAACCTATTACAGATGATTTTTGTAAGAAAATGTCTACAGGTGTTCCAATATTAGGTCAAGTAACTAAAAAATGTAAAGTTGAAAAAATAAACACTAACACATTTAAAATTACTTTAATTCAAGGATTGAATAGACAGATTCGTCGAATGTGTGAATATTTTGGATATGTTGTTAAAAAATTAGAACGAGTTCGTATAATGAATTTAACATTGAATATTCCTGTTGGACAACACAGAGATTTAACACTAGAAGAATTAGATGAACTGAATCGATTGACTAAAGATTCTGAAAAGCATGTAGAAAAAACTTCTAATCAAAAGAAAAAACCTAAGAAAGCAAATGAAATTTCTCCAGATTTTAAAAATTCAAAGGGAAAAATGATTCAAAAGAAAGGAGGTAAGAAATCTTCAAATTCATCACAAGCCAGAATAGGAAAAAGTAATCCTAATAAACCTAAAGGAGGTAAAAGGAGATAAAATTATTTCTAACGAAATAGATAAGTTAAAGTAGTTTCGATTTTATTATCTTTACGTAACTAGTAGATTAAAATTATAGCGTAACAGAAAAATGAAAAAAACAGCTTTTATCTTATTAAATTTATCACTTATGATTGGAGTAAATGCTCAGAGTTATAAAAAGAAATATCCTGAAACAAAAAAAATAGATCATGTAGATACTTATTTTGGTGAAGAGGTTCAAGATCCATACCGTTGGTTGGAGAATGATTTAGCAGATGACACAAAAAAATGGGTAGTAGAACAAAATAAGGCTACTTATGCTTATTTAAATGAAATTCCATTACGTGCTGAATTAAAAAAATCATTAACTGAAATATGGAATTACGAGAAAATATCAACTCCATTTAAAGAAGGTGATTATACTTACTATTATAAAAATGATGGTTTACAACAACATTCCGTTTTATATAGAAAATTAGGAGAAGATGGAACAGAGGAAGTTTTTTTAGATCCTAATAAATTTTCTAAAGATGGATCTGTTTCCTTATCAGATGTTAGTTTTTCTAAAGATGGTAGCTTAGTTGCTTATTCAATTTCAGAAGGAGGTTCTGACTGGAGAAAAATTATAGTTCTTAATGCTAAGGATAAAAAGGAAGTAGGAAAAACATTAATTGATGTTAAGTTTTCTGGAATAGCTTGGAAAGGTAATGATGGTTTTTATTATTCATCTTACGATAAGCCAAAAGGATCAGAATTGTCAGAAAAAACAGATCAACATAAATTATACTATCATAAATTAGGAGCTGAACAAAAAACAGATCATTTAATTTTTGGAGGTCAAGAAACTCCAAGACGTTATGTAGGTGCTTATTTAACAGATGATGAGCGTTTTTTAATTATTAGTGCTGCTAATACAACAACAGGTAATGAATTATATTACCAAGATTTATCAGTTCCTAATGGGAAAATTAAACCGATTGTAAATAATTTTGATACCAATACATCTGTTATAGACAATGATGGTGAAACATTTTATCTTTTTACTAATAAGAATGCACCAAATAACAAAGTAGTTAAAGCATCTATTAATGATTTATCAGAAAATGCTTGGCAAACTGTAATTCCAGAAACTGATAACGTATTGAGTATTTCTACTGGTGGAGGTTATTTATTTGCTCGTTATTTAAAGGATGCAACATCATTAGTAGAACAATATAAATATGATGGAACTAAAATTCGTAAAATAGATTTACCAGGAATTGGTTCTGCTTCAGGATTTGGAGGTAAAAAATCTGAAAAAGAAATTTATTTTGGATTTTCAAATTATATTACACCATCTACAAGTTATAAATACAATGTAGAAGATGGATCTTCGGAAGTTTATATCAAACCAAATGTGAAATTTAAAACAGAAGATTATATTTCTGAACAAGTTTTTTATACGTCAAAAGATGGAACAAAAGTTCCTATGATTATTACTTACAAAAAAGGGACAAAGAAAAATGGTAAAAATCCAACTATTGTATATGGTTATGGAGGTTTTAACATAAGTCTTACTCCTGCATTTAGTCCAGCAATAGCAACTTGGATAGAAAATGGAGGTATTTATGCTGTTCCTAACTTACGTGGAGGAGGAGAATATGGTAAAAAATGGCATGATGGCGGTCGTCAATTTAATAAATTAAATGTTTTTAATGATTTTATTGCAGCTACAGAATATTTACAAACAAATAAATATACATCACCAGATTTTACAGCTCTTTCAGGAGGATCAAACGGAGGTTTATTAGTAGGAGCAACAGAAACTATTAACCCTAAAATAGCAAAAGTAGCTTTACCAGCTGTTGGTGTTTTAGATATGTTACGTTATCATACTTTTACTGCAGGAGCAGGTTGGGGATATGATTATGGTACAGCAGAAGATAGTAAAGAAATGTTTGATTATTTAAAGTCATATTCGCCTGTACATAATGTAAAAGAAGGAACTTGTTATCCTGCAACATTAGTTACAACAGGAGATCATGATGACCGTGTTGTTCCAGCACATTCATATAAGTTTGCAGCAAATTTACAAGCAAAGCAAAGCTGTGATAATCCTGTATTAATTCGTATAGAAACAAAAGCCGGCCATGGAGCTGGTCGCTCTACAGAAGTTGTTATTAATGAGACAGCTGATAAGTATGCATTCACTTTATGGAACATGGGAATAAAAAAAATAAAATAATTTTAAGTTTTTAATAACGATTAATCCATCTGAATTTTCAGATGGATTTTATATTTTTGTAGATTAATATTATTTTAATCGAATAATATGTAGTAAATTGATTATTAATTAAATATATCCAAAAATGAGTACAAAAACTTATGCAGCATTTAATGAAACAGATGCACTAGAACCACATACAATAGAACGTCGTCAATTATCGCCTAAAGATGTATTTATTGATATTGAATATTGTGGTGTTTGTCATAGT
The DNA here is from genome assembly GCA_002484335.1 of Flavobacteriales bacterium UBA7612. GTDB lineage: Bacteria > Bacteroidota > Bacteroidia > Flavobacteriales > Weeksellaceae > Empedobacter. Next base: position 187,009 of record DLJQ01000001.1, on the reverse strand, counting down.
GATATTCACACAGCAAAAGGAGATTGGGGAAAACCAAATTATCCAGTTGTTCCAGGACATGAAATTATAGGAAGAATAAAAGAAGTAGGATCAGAAGTTACTAAATTCAAAGTAGGTGATTTAGTAGGTGTTGGTTGTATGGTAGAATCTTGTCAAGATTGTCATCCTTGTGAAGAAGGATTAGAGCAATATTGTGAAAATGGATTTACAGGAACTTACAATTCTACAAATTCTAAACATGGAGGAGTAACTTACGGAGGTTATTCAGAAAACATTGTTGTAGAGGAGAAATTTGTATTAAGTGTTCCAGAAAATATAGATGTAAAAGCAGCAGCACCTTTATTATGTGCAGGTATTACAACTTGGTCTCCATTACGTCATTGGAATGTAAAAGAAGGAGATAAAGTAGGTGTAATTGGTCTTGGAGGATTAGGACATATGGGAGTTAAATTTGCAAAAGCAATGGGAGCACATGTTGTTATGATTACAACTTCTGAATCAAAAGGTGAAGATGCAAAAAAATTAGGAGCAGATGAGGTTTTAATTTCTAAAGATGCAACACAAATGGCTGCTCACAAAAATTCATTTGATTTCTTATTAAATACAATTCCTGTAAAACACGATGTAAATCCATATTTAGATTTATTGAAGTTAGATAAAACAATGTGTATTGTAGGAGCTATAGAACCTTTAGAAGCAGTAAATGGAGGTTTATTAGTTATGAAAAGAAAAAATCTTGCTGGATCATTAATCGGTGGAATAAAAGAGACACAAGAAATGCTAGATTTCTGTGGAGAACATAATGTTGTTTCTGATGTAGAAATGATAGATATCCAAAATATTAATACAGCTTACGAGCGTATGATGAAATCTGATGTAAAATATCGTTTTGTAATTGATATTAAATCATTAAAAGAGTCTTAATCTTTTTGATTATTTTCTATAAAAAAAAACCGCCATTGGCGGTTTTTTTCTTTATAAACTATTTAGTTTCTTCTTTTGTTTTTGTTGAATCAACAGTTACACTTTCTACAGAGTCAGATCCAATTGTTGGAGCTTCTTCTTTTTCTATTTTCAAAGAATCTTCAACAATAGTTGAATTAGTTTCTGTTTTAGGTTTTTCTTGTTTACATGCAGAAACACTAAATAAAGTTCCAAATATTGTTAATACGATTGCATTTAATACTAATTTTTTCATAATTTTAATTTTTATATTTTTATTGTTCAATTTTAATAAGTCAAAATTATAAAATCGATAAAAGAGAATAATGTATAATAGTTGTAACTTACTTGTAATTAACAATAAAGTGGATTTACTGGTATTTTACAAAGTGAATAAATCTTAAAATCATCATAAAAAGAGGTCGTCAATTGTTTTTATGTTGAAAATATTATTTTATTTGCAGTTACATAAAGTCATCTTGTAAAATTATTTTTCTATTTTACAAAAAACTGATAAACAAGTATATAAAAATTATTTTTTGAGCAAATTTACAGATATAGAGATTTTTGAAGTTTTGAAAAAATCAATCGTAGATCGATTTTTTGAGGAAAATTCTGCTCAATCCGCAAATATATCAGATTGGAAAGGACAAGAAATTACTTCATTTCAGGAAGATTTATTTAATAAAACCAAATCTACAGTAAGTGAGAAATGGTTTTATACTTATTTTAAATCAGATTTTAAAAAATTACCTCGTATTGATATGCTTAATTTATTAGCTCAATACTGTGGCTATAGAAATTGGGCTCATTTTCTTAATGTTAAGAATATAGAATATTTTGATATAACTAAATCTGAAGCTAAATTAAATGAAGTTGATTTAATAGAAAAAGAAGAAACCCCTTTATTAAAAATAGAAGATAATAAAGATAAGGAAAGCCAGGAATTAACATCTGAACAAAGAAATGGTTCAGTTACTGTACCAATTGAAGAAAAATCTAAAAAAATAAAATTGAGAACAATCTCAATTATTGTTTCTATTTCTATTTTTTTTATAGTCATTGTTGCAGCTTCTTATTTTTTATTTTTTGCACAAAAAGAATATGAATTTTGCTTTGTAGATTCAGACCGACAAACACCAATAAAGAATTCTGTTGAGGTTACTATTTTTAGAGATGGTTTTACTCCTCTTTATTTATCAACAAAAACAGGTTGTATAAAGTTTAAATCTCAAAAAAATATTGTAAAAATGTTTGTGAGTTCACCTTATTATAAACAAGATACTTTTAAGGTAAATTTGCATCAATATAACCAACCAGAAAAATTGTTGTTAGATCCTGATGATTATAAAGTTATGCTTTATTATTATTCTAATTCTGCAAAAGACCTTAAACAAAGAATATCAAAATTAAATCAAATGATTGCTGATAACGCTTTGATTTATCAAGTTTATGATAATGATTTTTTTGGTGTAGAAATTTTATCAAAACAACAGTATATTAATTTAGTTACAATTCCTACAACTTCTTTAAAGAACTTTTCTTTGATAGAATCAGAAACTAAAAATGGAAAAATTGTAAAATTAAAATTTAAAATCCAACAAGATGAGAATGATAAGTAAAATTGTTCAGTTTAGCATAATTATGCTATTTAGCGTTTGGATACTTTTTTCGTGTAAAGACGAAAAATATCATGGAGATTATAATCCTGAAACTATAAAAGGGTATAAGAACGAATCTTCTACAGTAAGTAGTAAGATGGATTCTGTTGAAGCTGTTGATTTTATTACAAAACAAAAATTAAGAGAGTTGTTTGAGCTTTCAGCCTTGGCATCTAATTCTAATGATACAGTAGTTGATAGTATGTTGAAAGATCAACTTTTTACATATTTCCCCAAAAAGGACACAACAGAAGTTTTTGCTTTATTAAGAGATTTGTCTTCTAAAAAAGTAACATATACTTCTATTACTAAATTTATAATATTACCAAAAGATTCTCTTACGCCTGATTCTGTAAGACAAGTAGCATATACAGTAAATTATTTTAATTCTGATAAGAAATTAATTGAAACAAATAATAATGTAGGATCTTTTGTTTTGAAAAAAGAACCAATCCAGTTTAAGCGAGAATTCAAATTCTACTTTACCAAACTGAATGAAAGAACTGATAGTATTCAGAAAGATTCTATTCCTTCGGGAGTAATACAGAAATCTAAAGGGAAATCACCAAAATAAATATCCTCTATACAATCAATAGGTCTAAAATAACTTAGGCCTATTTTTTTTGCATTAGGTTTACATCGTGCTAAAAACTTATCATAATAACCACCTCCATATCCTACACGGTTTCCTTTTTTATCAGAGACAAACATAGGAATTAATATTACATCTATTTCTTTAGAATCTATTTCAGTAAAACTAATCGGTTCTGGAATTTGATAAGAGTTTAATTGAGTTTTAAAATCTCTTTCAACTTTACAATTAATCATATCATCACCAATTACTAAGGGTAGAATGATATTCTTGTTTAAAGAAAATAACCAATCTATAATTGGATAAGTATTGATTTCATTATTTTTTTTAATAGGTAAAAAAACATGAAAATTGGAATCATTTGAAAAATCTATTTTTTGTAAATTTTCAAATATTTCTTGGCTTAAGATACTTATGTCATTATTAGAAAATTGATTTCGTAATGATCTATAATATTTTCTTGCTTCGTTTTTTTTCATCTAAAAAGATAGTTTATCTACCAGGAGGGGGCATCATTCTTCCTCCAGAACCATTTGGTCTGTTTGGTCTAGGTCCATTTTCATCTCTTGGTGAAAATTCATCTTTTTCTTGAGATTTTCCACCAAATTTGTTTAAATTAAAAGTAAGAGAGAACATAACAAATCGTGTTAAAATATTATTTTTCTCATCACTAATGTATTGATCAGAAATTGTACGAGTATAACTATTATTTTGATTTAATAAATCATATACTTTTACTCCTGCCTCTAATTTATCTCCAAAGAAACGATACATTAAGCTAGTGTTCCACAAAAAGAAATCTCTTTTGAAACCAGCAGCCATTCTCGAATTGTAATTGTAGCTAAAATTATTTGTCCAAACTAAATTTTTGAACCAAGTAGAATTTGTATTTAATCCAAAATTATGTGTAATATTTTCTTGTCCACTAATTTGGTAATTTTCGTATTTAGATTTTGTGAAACTTAATTGATATAAAGGAGATATAGTAAGATTATCACCATAATCCCAATTTAACCTAATAGTTGGAGATAATGTAGTATTAAAAGATTTATACATGATATTTTGATTATATCCTTGATTTAGTCCATATCTTGAAGATAAACCTAAGTTTAATCTAAATTTATTGATTCCTTTTTGATATTGTTTATTAAAGAAAAAAGATCCAGAGATACTATAATTACCTTTTACATTTTCATAAGTAATATTACGAGTTAAATCTTCATTAGTTACGATAGAATTAGTAATACTAGATTCATTATAAGTATAACCAATATTTGCATTAAAACCTTGACGAGTTTTTCTATCAAAGTTTCCAAACATTACGTTGAAATTATGCGATTTATTTGGGTCCAAATCAGGGTTACCAACGGTTTTATTTGTTAATGAAGATTGATCTTCAATTTTTAGTAATTGTGCTGCAGTAGGTAAACTTGTACTGTAGTTATACATAAACATCAACATGTTATTACCACTTTGATAACGTATGTTTCCTTGTAATTGTGGTAAAGTTTTATTTATTGTTAAACTTTCAGCATTCGATTTATATAAACCATAATTATCTTGATTGTATATATTAGCGCCAATATTTAAAGAGGCTGATAATTTTGATTTATTTAATAAAAACTGTGCATATGGATTATATAAACTAGATTTTGTTGTGAATAAACGAGTTAAATCTGAGTTAATTTCATCAAATTTCCCAGTTAAATCATTGTAATTCAATGAATAATTATTTGTTTCTTGATCTGCATATGTGTAACTAGAACCAATTGCTACACTTATAGAATCTGTAATTGGTAAAGTATATTTTAAATCAAAGTTATATGAATTATTCTTATTTGTATTTTTAGTATTTACATTACGATAAGTATCTGCTCTTGATCCATCAAAAAATAAAGCATTTGATATTTCTCTTGTTGTTGCATCCGTTTTTGCGACAGATATATTAGAATTAAGATCAAAGTATGATTTATTTTTTAATTTTTGATTGATGGAAATTAAATTAGAAAATGTATTTGCATCAGTTTTTGTGTTGTTATTTTGAGCGGTAGTGTTTTTTAAATCACCATCCTGATTTACGCTCTCACTATCACCAATGGTACTACTTTTAGTAGAAGAGTTATTGAATGAAGGATAAAAGTAAATTTTAGTATTTTTTTTAGTCCATTCTAAATTTGTTCCCAAATTATGTCCATAAGTTTCACTTTTGGTATTTGTATTAGAAGTCGTAGTAAATACATTATCAGGGTTTAAATTTTCTTGATGAGTATAATTTTCATTTTTATTGTATGAATGATTTAATCTATAATCTGCACCAATTTTTAAGTTATCACTTAATTGATCGTTATAATTTAATCCGATAGATGTATTTGTTGTAATTCCGTTAGAAGCTCTTCTTCCCATTCCTCCACGACCACGAGAACCTTCTCCATTTACCATTCCAGATGAAGCAACATCAGTAGAAGAGCCAATTAAACTAATTCTTCTTTTTCCTTTAAAATAATTAGCCATAAGGTTACTTTCATAATGATCACCTGTACCATAACCACCTGTAGCTTTTACCATATAACCACTATTTTTTCCTTCTTTAAGAGTTATATTTAGAGATGATTTATCAGATTTTGATCGTTCGCCAGAGAATTTTTCACTTTTAGTTTTAAAGTCAGAAACTTGAATTTTTTTAATAATATCAGCTGGTAAATTTTCTAAAGCAACTTTTCCATCAGTTCCAAAAAATGATTCACCATCAATTAAAACTTCACTTATACTTTTTCCATTTGCAGTAATAGAACCATCATCAGCAATTTCGAATCCCGGTAATTCTCTAATTAAGGCCTCTAAATTAGCATTAGGTTTTACTTTATAAGAATCAGCATTGTATTCTATCGTATCATGTTTTACAACAATTGGTTCTACATTGCTAACAACGACTTCTTTTAAATCATAAACCATAGGATTTATAACGATTGTTCCTAAATCAGTATCGCTTTTTAATGTTTCGAAAGATTTTTTATAAGTTCCTTCTAATGCATCGTCTATAATTAAATAAATTGGTTTTTCTTGTGAATTAATTTCTAAATTAAATAGACCATTTTCATCTGTTGTTGTAGAAGATATTTTTGCAGAATCTGCTTTGTTCCCTATAAATACATCAGCTTCACTAAGAGGAAGGTTTAATGCATCTGTAACTTTCCCTGTTATTATTACTTTTTTATCTTGTCCGAATAGGCCAATAGTTAAGAAACTAAATAGAATTGCAAATATATATTTTGTCATTTGGTAACAGATTACTTTAACCATAAGACATCAAATATGTATTAAGGTTTAAATGAAAACTAAAGTTTCTTCCAATTTTTATCAGAAATTTTTAATGTATCTATTTTTGATGTAGAAATAAATAAAGGTGTTATTTGCATTATTCGTTCGACTTTTCTACTTATTGTATTTGTTTCCTTACACTCTAATTCAATAAGTTTTATACTTTCAGATGATGATATTTTACTTTCATATAAAGTTTTCTTATATGATTTATCAATCTTCCAATTTGCACATTTGCTTAGGCTAAAAAATTCAAAAAGAAAAATAGGAATTAAACTGAATAATATACCAACAATAAATTTTAATATATTTAAAAAACTCCAACCATATGCTCGTCTTATTGAAATTAAGAATAAAGTGTAAATACTTACAGCGCATAAGAAAGTTAATATTTTGGGAAATGTTTTTGAAAAATTAGGGTTTGAAAATTCTAAATCTATATACTCTCCAAGATAAAAATAGATAATAAACCATAGAATAAAAAATATAGAGATTGATAAAATTATATTTCGGAGAGTTTTATTCATTTATTTAAGGTTTGTAGGTATAAATATAACGTATTCTCAATTAATACAGAGAAATAAAGTGAACTAAAATTACAATTAATTTTTGTTTTTTTTAAAACGTTAGTGATGAAAATTTATTCTATTATAGATTCTAAAGCCGAATAAACTTCATCAAAAGTAGTATTATCTTTTATTATATTTATAGTTAATTCTAATATGTTGTTTATATTAAATTGATAATTTATTGTTGATTTTATTAAAGATACTTTCTTTATTTTTTGATATGCTTTTATTGCTATTTCATTGGTGATTGATTCTATTATAAAGCTTCCTCCTAATGGATCAACAGTTCTACATATTTGCGTTTCATCTTGAAGTATTAACTGTAAATTTTTAGCTATAAGATTAGCTTCTTCTAAACTCAAATTTTCGTTTATTTTAAACGTTGTATTTAAAGATTCTATTCCTCCTAAAACAGATGATAAGGCTTGATTAGTTGCATTAAAAATTTGTTGATGAAATATTTCTGAGTTTTCTTCTTTAAGAAATGAGTGAATTTTTATTTTATAGCTATCGTAATTTTGAGGAGAAAATTCTTCGATTAATTTTGCCCATATTATTCGGATTGCCCTTAATTTGCATATTTCGTTAATAGAATTTTTATCTACAGGTAAATACAATGAAATTAATGGAGATATGTAATCAATTTTTAAATCTCTATTTATTCCATTTTGTATTAATTGAAGGCTTCTTGTTAGTGAATTGACAATAGAATCGAACAAATTGTCATCTAAGTTTTTATAGATAATTGATAAACTATAAAAATTAGATTTATTTTTATTTACATAAGTAATACAATCTAATAAAATGTTTGGATAAACAGAGTCATTAGTTTTAATTATTAAGTTTATAGATAATTGATTTTTTTTCCAATTAATTTTTTCTAATGCTATTAAGAAATATGCAAAATAAATAATTCCTTTTTTATTTATGGAAATTGATATTGAAATATCATCTGATGAATTTTTTTCTAACCAAGATGACATTTCATTAATGGAAGAAAAACTTTCTTCATCAAAATTATAATTTTTCTTTTCATTAGAAAAACAGTTATTTTGATTAGTTGTCCACGGTTTTAAAATGTAACCTGTTGTAGAATAACCACGTAAAAAAGGGAAAAAACCAGGAAAAGAATTAGCTTGTTCTAAATTTGTTGTATTTAGATGGTCGTTCTCTTTTTCGATACTATTATTGTTTGTATCGAAAGACTTTTCATTGTTTAAATGATTGATTCGTTTGAACTTTAAATTCGAAAAATCGGTTTTTTGCTTCATGTTGCTAAGATAAATATTTCTAATTTTTATTAATATAAATTCTTTTTCTATATATTTTTTGTTGATTTTAAAATACACTGCATTAATGATAGAAGAGGAAACTCTTTTTTTTACATTTAACAATAGAAATAATTTAGCAAAAAAGATTGCAACGTATTGCATGGTCCGAAGAAATTGCCCCAAGTAATAATTTAAAAAATAAAAAAGTGACTTTAGCTTGTCAACTAAAGTCACTTTTATGTTGTTTCTATAAATACGTTATTATAACATTTTTAAGAAGTTAACTTCTTGTTCTGTCAATCTTCTGTATTCACCTCTTTGTAAGGTTTTCTTTGTTAATCCAGCAAAAGATACGCGATCTAATGCTTCTACAGCGTATCCTTTAGCCTCGAAGATACGTCTTACAACACGGTTCCAACCGATGTGTAATTCAATACCAACTTCATTTTTTGGTCTACCCTCGATGAAAGAAATTTCATCTACCATTGCAATTCCTTCTGGAATTAAGCGTACACCTTTTTTTATATCAGCTAAGTCATTTGCTGTTAGTTTTTTGTCTAATGTTACGTGGTATATTTTTTTAACATCATGACTTGGGTGAGTCAGTTTTTTAGTTAAATATCCATCATTAGTAAACAATAAAACCCCTGTTGTTTGTCTGTCTAAACGTCCGATAGGAAAAATACGTGCAGTAGTTGCATTAGCCATTAAATCCATAACGGTTTTACGGTCTCTTTCATCTTTAGCAGTAGATATAAACCCTTTTGGTTTGTTAAGAACAAAGTAAACATTTTTCTCTGAAGAAATTTTTCGACCATCGAAACGTACCTCATCATCGGGTTGTACTTTATGACCCATTTCAGTGATTACTTGACCATTCACTGTAACAATTCCAGTTTTGATCAACTCATCGGCCTCTCTTCTGGATGCAATCCCTGCATTCGCTACATATTTATTTAAACGAATAGTCCCGTCATCAACTGGTGCTTTTTTCAGTCTTTTAACAAATGGTTTTTCACCTGGTTTGTTAAACGGTTTTTTTGGTCCAAAACTTTTCTTTCCTTCTTCTGTTGGTTTTCCTCCAAAAGTTGGTTTTCCTTTCCCTGAGAAAGATTTAGAAGAAGAATTTCCTCTATTTCCTCCTTTACCACGATTGTTCCCGCCTTGGGAATTTCTGTCGTTGGATTGATTTCGTCTGTTATTCATCTGAATTTGATTATTTTATGCGCGCATTAAAATTATGCGCAATAGTTTGCAAAGTTAAGGGATTTATTTCGATTAATACGATACTAAATACACCAAGAACAATCATTCCTTTAAAAAGATAATGTAAAAGCTTATAATCTTGAGCTGTTTTATATTTCCAAATGCTTAATAAAACAATTAAAAAGATGCTATCTGCAAGCATGAAAAAATATTTCATTGAACCAACATCATTTTTTAATATAATTAATAAGCCAATAATTAATTCTATAATAATAAAACCAGAAATAAGAATTTTAGTGAAATTTACTCCGTATTTTATTGGTATAGAATTGTAATTATAAATTACATCGGCTTTCTGAGATCCTAAATCTTTAACAATGTCAGTTACCAATAATAATATCGTCAAGAAAGTTGCGTGTAAAGCTAAGTTAAAAGAAAAATCATCAAAATAAACTAATAGAGCAAAAAAAGGTAGAACACGAATAATTACTAAATAAAAATTTTTGATAATAGCAAATTTGTTTATTTTATGACTATAAAACCAAACAAGAAATTGATAGATAAAAAAGAATATAAAAACCTTGAAAGATATTAGACTTCCTATGATTAAAGCAATAGAGTTTAAACAGATGTATACAGTAAGTTTAAATCCTTGAGAAACTTGTTTTTGTAAATAAACTTGTAGAGGTCTTTTTATTTCGTCTTTTTCTAAATCATAAAAATTATTGATGATGTAGCCAGCAGCGACACAAAGGATAGAACAAAATATAATTCCATCTAATTTTAGGTTTTTTAGTAATTCCCGATGTCCTGTATTTGGTGCAAAAATAAATAGAACAGCAAGGTACTGAGCAAGTATGAGAATAATTAAATTATATCCACGAATAACAGAAAATAAAGCAAAAATTTTTAGAATTATTTTCTTAAAGTTCATAGAATTAATTTTTTTATGATTTAAAATTTATAAATTATTTCGGTTTGAAAATCTTTTAAATGATTTTTTGCTTTTTCGTAATCTTGAGTGAAACCAAGAACATATCCACCTCCACCAGAACCACACAATTTAAGATAATAAGTATCTGTATCTATTCCTGTTTTCCATGCATTGATTAATTTTTGAGGAATCATTGGTTGAAAATGTTCAAATGCCCAAGAGGATAATTTTTGTAAGTTAAAAAACAAAGGATTATAATCTCCTTTTACAAAACTTTCTATACAAGCATTATTATACTTTATAAATTCTTCTTTAAGTGTTTTTCTAAAACCTTCTTTTTTCATTTTTTCAAAGAAAATATGAACCATAGGAGCAGTTTCTCCTGGAGTTCCAGAATTAATTAAAAAAACAGCTCCTTTTCCAGAATCATTAGCTGTAGGTAAACCAATTGTAGAGATATCATCTTTAGACTGAATAAGGATAGGGATGTTCATATAACAAATTAAAGGATCAATTCCAGAACTAGTTCCATGAAAAAAAGATTCTAATTGCCCAAAAAGTTTTTTTAAACTATTAATTTTATCTTTATCTAAATCTTTTGTAATATCTATTTTGTTGTATGCATATTTATCATATATCGCTGCAACTAAAGCGCCAGAACTACCAACACCATAACCTTGAGGAATATTAGAATCAAAATACATTCCTTTAGCAACATCTTCAGAGAAAGCTTTTGTATCGAATGATTCAGCAAATTTTTCTTCTAAAAATTTAGCATAATTATTAAGGTGAGCATTAGATTGCTCAGAAATATCAGATGCTTCAAATTTTAAAGCTCCTTGATAAAAATTATAAGGAACAATAAGTCCTTTTGAATTTTCAATAATTCCATATTCACCAAATAAAATTATTTTGGCGTAAAACAATGGGTTTTTCATTATTTATCCTCTAATTGGTTATGCAAAAATACGAAAGAATAGTTGTATATTCAATATAAATCTATAGAATGAATAAGAAAATAATAAATATTTAATTTTAAGCTTACATTATTTTGACAATATGATATTTTGAAATACATTTATTGTAAATCATTATAAATGAATAGAGTTGTATTGTTGTTAAATATTAAAATTTCTTTAAAAGAATTCTTAATAGTAATAAATACAATTTTAAAATTATAAATTTGCGGTATGTATATAACTGAATATTTATCAAATGATATTAAGCCAGGAAAAATCAATTATTCACCTAATCAACTTTTAGAAGTAATAGAAGAGAATAAATTGAATCATATCCCTTTATTTAATGGTTTACATTTCGTTGGGAATATATCAGAAGAAGATTTAATAGAATTATCTTTGGAAGATAAAGCTGAAGTAGATTATTCATCTTATGTAGAAAACTTTTTTCTTTCAGAGTCTAGTACACTTCTTGAGGCTATTCAAATGATGTATACAAATCAAACAAATATTCTTCCTATAATAAATGAACAATCAAAATATCTAGGAATAATCACTGAGAGTGACATTATAAAGATATTTGCTAATTTTCCTTTTGTTTCATCTCAAGGTATATCAATGCTAGTTTCTATAACAGAAAAAGATTTATCTATGACATCTATTTCAAATATAATAGAGAGTAACAATGGTAAAATATTAGGAATGATGATTGTAGGAAATAAAGAGGATAGTGTTTATGTTCTATTGAAATTTAGTTCGTCAAATCTATTAACAATTGGTGAAACATTTGAACGATACGGATACCAAGTAATTCAGAAGTTTTATAATGATGAAAAGCAAGAGTTGCTTCATAGTCGTTATGAACAATTGCTAAAATATATGAATACCTAATGACAAAAATTGCACTTTTCGGTCAAAAAACAAGTACATCTTTAACGGATATTATTCCCATACTTTTAAATTATTTAGCAGAAAATAATATATCTTATTGTGTTGAAGAAAAATTTTTAGAAATTTTAAAAGATTCTACGGAGTTAAATTTATCTTCAGTAGAAACTTTCTCTTCTTATGAAGACTTAGATAAGTCAATAAAGTTTTTATTTAGTTTTGGTGGAGATGGAACAATATTGTCTGCAACAACATTTGTGAAAGATTCAAATATACCTATTATCGGAGTAAATACTGGGCGATTGGGATTTTTGGCAACTATCAATAAAAATGTTTTAATGGAGCAAATGGATAGTTTCTTTAATGATGAATATAATATTATTCCTAGAACACTATTAACAGTTAAAAGAAGTGATGGAGTTGAAATAGAAAATAATTTTGCAATAAACGAAGTGACTGTTGTTCGTAGAGAAACAACGAGTATGATAACAGTTGACGCTTACTTGAATAAAGAATTTTTAAATTCATTTTGGTCAGATGGTCTAATTATTTCTACTCCAACAGGATCTACTGGTTATTCATTAAGCTGTGGAGGACCCATAGTACATCCGTCCAATCAGAATTTTATAATAACACCAGTTGCTCCACATAATCTGAATGTGCGTCCTCTAATTGTATCAGAAAATGAAAAAATTAATTTAAAAATACGAAGTAGAGCAGAAGAATATTTCTTATCACTAGATTCTCGTAATTTTCCTTTATCTACAGATGTTGAATTAACAATTGAAAAAGCAGATTTTAAAATTTTAATTGTTGAAGCTGTTGATGCTACTTATTTTACGACTTTAAGAGAAAAAATGCTTTGGGGTTCGGATAAAAGAAATTAATTTTTACAATAAAACTTCTTAATTTTTGTTAAATCAGTTATGTTGAATAGACTTTTGTTTATATTTGTTCGAATTTTATGAATAAAAATAGCAAAAATCAAAAAAAATAACAGAACACATGAGGAAAATATTTTTGTTTGTTTTTACAATGTTTATGTCACAATTAATCTTTGCACAACGACATGAAATTGGAATTTTTGCTGGAGGAGCTAATGTTATAGGAGATGTTGGAAAAGGAAATTATTTTAATCCATTTCCGGTAAGAACAGGAAAAACAGATTTTTTTCTACCTATTTCAATAGGAGGTTTATATCGTTTTAATATTAATCCTCAAATGGGATTCAGAGCAAATTTATCTTACTCTAGGGTAGGTGCAGATGATGGACATTCAAATGAGCTATATAAACAAGATAGAAAAAAAAGTTTTCGTAATAATATTGTAGAAGGTTCTGTTGTTTTTGAGTATAATTTTTTTAATATAAATGATGATGTACAAAATGCTAATTCACCATATATATTTTTTGGCTTAGGAGCATTTTCTGCAAAAGAAAAAAATTATGACTACGATGCAGCAACAAATGTTATTACTGAGAAAGGTAAATACAAAACAAATTTGTCAATTCCTTTTGGTATAGGATATAAGATAAAATTCAATTATAATTGGATATTAGGTTTTGAAACAGGATTTCGTTACACGAATGTTGATTATATAGATTATAATGTAGGTAAGTTCTCAGATAATTTTATTAAAGGCATCAATGATGGAAATTTATCTAAGGACGAATATAATAAAAGAGTTTGGGGTAACACATCCAACAAGGATTGGTATGTATTATCTGGAATAACGTTAACGTATAGCTTCGGACGTCCTGCTTGTTATTGCGATTAAAAATAGAATGAATAATAGTTTGCTAGAACAAATAAACAAAGAAAAATTACCAAATCATGTTGCCATCATTATGGATGGTAATGGTAGATGGGCTAAGAAAAATGGAAAAGAAAGAACTTTTGGACACAAAAGTGCTTTAGGATCTGTACGCTCATCAATAGAATCTTGCCGTAAATTAGGGATAAAATATCTTACTCTTTATGCGTTTTCATCAGAAAATTGGAACAGACCAAGATTAGAAGTAAATGTATTAATGACTTTGTTAAGTTCAGCTATAAAAGATGAGATAAATGATTTACATGAAAATGAAATTCGTTTAAATGTTATAGGAGATTTTTCTAAATTACCAAGTAAAGCCCAAAAAGATTTAACAAAAGCAATGGAATTAACAAAACATAATGAAGGTTGTGTTTTAACTTTAGCACTTAGTTATGGCTCTAAAGAAGAGTTATTATATGCTATAAAAACTATTGCTAAGCAATATAAAAACGGTGAAATATCCGATGATGATTTTAATGAAGAATTAGTTCATAAAAATTTATATACACATGATTTACCAATGGTAGATCTTATGATTAGAACAAGTGGTGAAACACGTATTAGTAATTTTTTGCTGTGGCAAATTGCGTATGCTGAATTATATTTTACAGATGTATTATGGCCTGATTTTAATGAAGAAGAGTTCTACAAATCGATTTTAAATTATCAAAATCGTGAACGTAGATTTGGTAAAATAAGTGAACAATTAACGAGCTAATCGAACTGAAATAGAGGATTATGAAGAAAATTTTTTGGACAATGTGCATGCTTGGTACTTATATGGCAAATGCCCAAGTAAACGATTCTATAGCACCCATTGATTCAACTCAACAGAATAAATTTACCTTAGATTACGGTAATGCAAAAACATATAAATTAAAAGACATTGTTGTAACAGGAGATACAAAATATTCTAAAAATCAAATTATTCGTTATGCAGGTTTTGCAATTGGAGAAGATATAGAATTACCAGGAACAAAGGTAAATAATGCTGTAAAAAAGTTATGGAGATCTAATATTTTTTCAGATATAGATTTATATGTATATAAAATAGAAGGTAACGAAGTAACTTTAGAACTTTCTTTAGTTTCAGTCCCTAGTTTGGGTGAAATAAAAATGAATGGTGTAAAAAAATCTCAACGAGAAGATATAATTAAACAAAATAAATTAAATCCAGGAGTTAAGATTACACAGAGTTTAATAAACACTACAAATAATAAAATAAAAGATTATTATACTGGTAAAGGATTTCCTAATACAACAATTAATGTTGTAAGAGAAAAAGTCGCTGGTAAAGATGATGAAGAAAATATTATATTAAATGTAGATAAGGGAGAGCGTGTAAAAATTCAAAATATAGTTTTTGAAGGGAATAAAAATATGCCTTCTTCTCGTTTACGTAAAAAAGGATTGAAAAATACTAAGCGTACTTCAATTAATATATTCAAATCATCTAAAATGATTCCTGAAAAATTTCAGGATGATTTAAAAAATTTAGTTGAAGAATATAAATCAGTTGGTTTTAGAGATGCTAAAGTTGATTCTTATGAAATCAAAAAAATAAACGATAAAAGATTATTAGTAAAAATTAAAGTAGACGAAGGAAGACCTTATTATTTAGGTAATGTAACTTTTTCGGGAAACTCTGTTTATACTTCTGATCAATTACAACGTTTCTTCGCATATAAAACAGGTGATGCTTATGATGCAGTAGGGATAAATAAAAAAATATCTGGATCTGATAAAGATGATGATATTTCTACTCAATACATGGATAGAGGGTATTTATTCGCTAGAGCAATTCCTGTTGAAAAGAGCGTAAAGAATGATACAATTGATTTAGAAATAAAGATTTTTGAAGGAACTCAAGCTTCATTAAATAAAGTTACTATTAATGGTAATACTGAGGCTCATGATCATATTTTATACCGTGAGTTAAGAACAAAACCAGGTGATTTATTCTCTAAATCAGACATCAAACGTACAATGATGGAATTAGCCTCATTAGGATACCTAGAGCCTACACAAATTGTACCTGATGTTCAGCCAAATCAAGAGAATAATACGGTTGATATCGAATGGAAAGTAGCTCCAAAATCATCATCACAAGTAGAATTACAAGGTGGATATGGAGCAGGAACATTCATAGGTACTTTAGGACTTACATTTGGTAACTTTTCTATAAAAAATATTTTTAATAGAAAAGCTTGGAAACCAGTGCCTATGGGAGATGGACAACAATTATCTTTAAGAGCTCAGGCAGGTAATGGATATAAAAACTATAGCTTATCTTTTGTTGAACCATGGATTGGAGGTCGTAAGCCAACTGCTTTATCTACTTCTATATATAATTCACAGTATAGCTATAATGATAGCTATGGAGAAAAAGCTAAATTGAATATTTTAGGTGCTTCTGTTGGATTAACAAAATTATTAACATGGCCAGATGATTATTTTAGATTATCTAATACAATTTCATATCAATTGTATAATTTCGATAATTATAGTATGTCTGTTGGTAATTTACAATATGAAAATGGTCAATCAAATAACTTAAACTATACATTAGGATTAACAAGAAATTCTGCAGGTCCAGATCCAATATTTCCACAATCAGGATCTGAAATTAACTTGTCATTTACAACAACATTTCCATATTCAGCAGTGAATAAAAAGGATTATACAGGTTTATCAGATGTAGAAAAATTTAAATGGTTAGAATATTATAAATTCAAAGCTAAAGCATATTTTTACAAAGAATTAGCCGGGAAGTTAGTTTTAAGAGCAGGAGGTGAATTTGGGGTTTTAGGAACATATAATAGAAAAATAGGTACTATTCCTTTTGAACGTTTTTATCTTGGAGGTACAGGATTAAATCAAAACCGTTTTGATGGACGAGAAATTATTGCATTAAGAGGTTATCAAGATGCTACAAATTCTGGAGGACAAACAGGCGATTTAACACCAGAAGGAGGAGGAACTATATATAATAAATATTCTTTAGAATTACGTTATCCAATAACAATGAGTCAGACAGCTAAAATTTATGCACTTACTTTTGCTGAAGGAGGAAATATATGGAATAATACAAGTGAATTTAAGCCTTTTGAGTTGAAACGTTCTGCTGGTGCAGGTGTACGTATATATATGCCAGCATTTGGATTGTTAGGATTTGATTTTGGTTATGGATTTGATAAAGGTATTGGAGAGACTCAAAAATCAGGATGGCAAACTCACTTTATCATTGGACAACAATTTTAGTTAAATAGTTTTCAGATAGTTTTGGCATAATTTTAGAACCTAAATTTATAAAAATATGAAAAAATGGTCTAGCTTTATAATCTTATTTCTTGGATTTGCTAGTTTTACATTTGCACAAAGATTTTGTTATGTAGATTCTCAATACATATTAGAGAATTTGCCAGAATATACATCTTCGCAGAGTAAATTAAAATCTCAGACAGAAAGTTGGCAAAAAGAAATTGGGCAAAGACAAGAAAATTTTGCTAAATTACAAGCCGAATTCGAAGCAGAGAAAATTCTTTTAACTCCAGAGCAGTTGAAGGAGCAGGAAAAGAAGATATTTGATGAAGCTAAGTCTATAAAATCTTTACAAGATAAAAGATATGGACCTAATGGAGATTTAATAAATTTAAGGAGATCTGTTGTAAAGCCTTTACAGGATCAAATTTATAACGCAACAAAAGCAGTAGCTGACAAAAGAGGTTATAGTTTTGTATTTGATAAAGGAAGTGATTTGATAATGATTTATACTGATCCAAAATTTGATATAAGTAGAGAAGTATTACAAGAACTTAGACCAGATTTGAAAAAAAGTGAGTCGAAATCAAATAATAAAAAAAGCACAAATAATAAAAGAAGATAATAAATATTAAAATTCAAATTAGACTAGAAATGAAACAAATTAGATTGATAACAGTATTGGCAATGATGATTTTCGGAAGCGTTTTAACTTATGCTCAAGAAATTGCTTACATCGATACTCAAGCAGTAATAGAATCAATGCCTGCATATAAAAAAGCTGAAGGTGAATTAGAAATTTTAGGAAAAAAACACCAAGATGCTATTGCTAAATTACAAGCAGATTACAAAACATTTATGGAAACTGCTCAAAAAGATTTAGCTGGTAAATCTCAAGAAGAGCAACAAAAATTAATTGCTGCTAATAAATATCAAGAAAAAGAGCAACAAATGCAACAAAAGTATGAAACTTACGCTAAAGCTGCTCAAGAAGAAGTACAAGCTAAAGAAAAAGCATTAATGGATCCTATCGAGAAAAGAGTATCTGATGCAATTAGTTCTGCTGCTGCTAAAAAAGGTGTAAAATATGTTTTACCTGCTGGTGTATTAGTTTACAAAGCTGGAGGGTATGACTTATTAAACGATGTTAAAAAAGAATTAGGATTATAATTTATAAATTATATCATTTAATTAGATAAAATAAAAAAGCCGAAGATTAATCTTCGGCTTTTTTTATTTTATCATTTTCACTAATAATTTAATTCCTCTTTAGGAGAATAAGAGATAAAAAAAATCCGAATAAGGTTTTACTTTTTCGGATTCTATGAATATAATTATTTTCTCCAGTATTTATAAGTATTGATTAAACCATTAGTAGAAGAATCATGACTTGTAATAGTTTCATCATTTTCTAATTCTGGTAAAATTACATTAGCTAATTGTTTACCTAATTCAACTCCCCATTGATCAAAAGAGAATATATTCCAGATAACTCCTTGTACAAAAATTTTGTGTTCGTACATTGCAATTAAGTTACCAAGTACTTTAGGAGTTAATACATCATACAAAATTGAATTTGTAGGTCTATTCCCTTCAAAAATTTTGAAAGCAGTTAAATAATCAATTTCCTCTTGAGATTTTCCAGATTTTTTTAGTTCATCAACAACAGTTGCTTCATCTTTTCCAAAAGCTAAAGCTTCTGTTTGGGCAAAAAAGTTAGACAATAATTTTGCATGATGATCTCCTAATTTATTTAATGAATTAGCTCCAGCAATAAAATCAGCAGGAATTAATTTTGTTCCTTGATGGATTAATTGATAAAAAGCATGTTGTCCATTTGTACCTGGTTCTCCCCAAATAATAGGTCCAGTTTCGTAATTAACTTTTTCTCTGTTTCTGCCAACGTATTTACCATTACTTTCCATATCTCCTTGTTGAAAATATGCAGCAAAGCGAGATAAATATTGTTCGTATGGTAATAATGCATAAGAATCAGCTCCAAAGAAATTATTGTACCAAATTCCTAATAAAGCCAAAATAACAGGAATATTTTGATCTAATGTTTCTGTTTTGAAATGGACATCCATTTCATGAGCTCCTTCTAGTAATTCTTCAAATTTATCAAAACCAACAGCCAAACAAATACTTAAACCAATAGCACTCCATAATGAATATCGGCCACCAACCCAATCCCAAAATTGAAACATGTTAGCAGTATCAATTCCAAATTTTGAAACACCATCAGCATTTGTAGATAAAGCCACAAAGTGTTTAGCAACATCCTCTTCTTTAGCATCAGAATTTAAAAACCATTCTTTTGCAGAAAAAGCATTGGTCATTGTTTCTTGTGTAGTAAATGTTTTAGAAGCTACAATAAATAATGTAGTTTCAGGATTAATAGTTTTGAAAGTTTCTGCTAAATGAGTTCCATCAATATTTGATACAAAATGAACATTTAAACGAGTTTTATAATGTTTTAAAGCTTCAGTAACCATCACTGGACCAAGATCAGATCCCCCAATTCCGATGTTAACAACATCAGTAATTTCTTTTCCAGAAAAACCTTTCCATTCTCCAGAAATTACTTTTTCTGAGAAAGTCTTCATCTGTTCTAATACTTCATTTATCTGTGGCATTACATCTTTGCCATCAACCAAAACTTCTTCATTAGAACGATTTCTAAGGGCAGTATGTAAAACAGCTCTTTGCTCAGTTTGATTTATTTTTTCTCCATTAAACATTTGTTGAATTGCACCATCAACATCCATTTCTTTTGCTAAATCAACTAATAATTGAATTGTTTCAGCATTTATTCTATTTTTAGAATAATCTACTAACAAAGAAGGATATTGAATAGAAAAGCCTTCAAAACGTTTCGTGTTTTGTTCAAATAATTCTTTTATTGTTAATTTTTCTATAATAGAAAAATGCGTTTCTAATTTATTCCAAGCTTTTGTTTTTGTTGGATTTATTGTGTTTAAAGCCATTTTTTTGTAATTTTTCCTTAACAAATTTAAGCATTTCAATCTTATTCTATAATTAAATTATCTAATCAAATAGTTTATATTATTTAGGGATATTAATAATTATAGTTTATAAAATAGTTAAGTGTTTTATCTTTGATGAATTGATTAGTGAAAATTTCATGAAATACATCAAAGGTTTTTTTGTTCTATTATGGAGAATTTGGATGATTATTTTATCATTAACCTATGTTTTAGTAATAGGAGTTTTTATTGTATTACCATTATCTTATTTTGATAAAACCTTCCCATATATATATCCATTAGTCCGATTTTGGGGAAAATTCTTATTATATGGTACAGGATTTACAGTTGATTATAAAGAGTATGTCGCTTTAAATCCTAATAGAAACTATGTATTTATTGCTAATCATAGTTCTGTGATGGATATTATGTTAATGTTCACGATTCTAAAAGATCATCCGATAGCTTTTGTAGGTAAAGCAGAATTGCTTAAAATACCTATCTTTGGAAAAATTTTCGAACGATTTTGTATTCCCGTAGATCGTACAAGTGCGCGTAGTAAAGCGAATGTATATCCAGAATCAATTAAGAAATTAAAAGAAAATAGAAGTATTTTTATCTTTCCTGAAGGAGGTGTAACCAATCAAAAAGAATTTGAAATTTACTTAGATCCATTCAAAAACGGAGCTTTTAATATTGCAATAGAAACGAAAACACCTTTGGCTGTAATTGCTATAGATGGTTTAAATAAGATGTTTCCGTTTAATTGGTTTAGAGGTTATCCTGGAAAAATAAAAGTACGTTTATTAACTATTTTCGAAACCGATAATTTAGAAATTAATAAAGACAGAGAAGCTTTAAAAGAGGCAGCTTTCAACACAATTTTAAAAGATTTACAGCAATGCAAAAATTAGTTTATATCGCATTAGGAACTGCATTAATTGCCGCTAGTTGCAATAAACAAACTACATCTACAATAAAAGGTTTACAAGAAGCAAAAGATAATCAAACATTTGCTGATTTAGATAAAGCACGTATTAAGCATTTGAGTTTAGATATAGAAACTGATTTTAAAACTCATCAAATAAAAGGATCAGCATCTTACCAATTCAAAAATAATAATTCAAAAAAAATTATTCTTGATACAGAAGAATTAACAATTGATTCTGTTTTATTAGCCAACAATAAAAAAACAACGTTTAAGTTAGGTAACAGAGATGCTGTAAAAGGACGTGCATTAGAAATTGATATAACTCCAAAAGATACAGTTGTTACAGTTTATTATAAAACAACATCAGATGCAAATGCATTACAATGGTTAAGCCCAGAGCAAACTCATGATAAAAAACAACCTTTTTTATTATCACAAGGGCAAGCAATTCTTACTCGTTCTTGGATTCCAATTCAGGATACACCAAGTGTTCGTATTACTTATGATGCAAAAATAAAAACACCGAAAGATCTTATGGCATTAATGAGTGCCATTAATCCAAAAGAAAAATCAAAAGATGGTATTTATACATTTAAAATGCCACAGCCAATAGCACCTTATTTAGTTGCTTTAGCTGTAGGAGATGTAAATTACCAAGCTATAGACAATAGAACAGGAATTTATGCTGAACCAAATTTGCTTAAAGATGCAGTTTGGGAATTTGCAGATATGGGAAAAATGGTTACAACAGCAGAAAAATTATACGGAAAATATCCTTGGGAACAGTTTGATGTTTTAGTTCTTCCTCCTTCTTTCCCATTTGGAGGGATGGAAAATCCACGTCTTACATTTGCAACTCCAACAGCTATTGTTGGAGATAGATCAATGACTAATTTAGTTGCTCACGAATTAGCACATTCTTGGTCTGGAAATCTAGTTACAAATTCTACATGGGATGATTTTTGGATAAATGAAGGATTCACCGTTTATTTTGAGCGCCGTATTATGGAAGAGTTAGAAGGTAAAGATTATGCTGATATGATTTCTGTAATTGGTTTCCAGGATCTTGAAACATCAATGCGAAATATTCCAAAAGAATATACATCTCTAAAAGTTAACATGAAAGGTAAAAATCCTGATGATGCTTTTTCTGATGTACCTTATGATAAAGGATATTTATTCCTGAAGATGTTAGAGGATAAATATGGAAGAGAAAAATTTGATATATTCTTGAATAATTATTTTTCTTCACATGCTTTCCAAACAATGACAACAGAAAAATTTATAGATTATTTAAAACAAAACTTAACAAATAATGATGATAGTTTTGTGCAAGAATGGATTTATACTACTGGTTGGCCAAAAGGAGTACAAAAACCTACTTCAAAATTATTTGATTTAGCAGAAAATCAATTACAACAAGATATTAAGAATAGCAGAAATAAAGTCAGTCCTGAGAAAATAGCTATTTCTACAAAATCTACGAATGAATGGTTGCATTATATTCGTCAAATTGATGTAGATAAAAATACAAAAGAAGATTTAGCTTATTTAGATGAAATTTATGATTTTACAGATTCTAAAAATCCTGAAATAGAATGTGCTTGGTTCGAGAAAGCATTTCTATTACATTATGATAAGGTCAATAAAAATGCAAAAGAATTTTTGGTAAATGTTGGTCGTCGTAAATTTTTAGAACCATTGTATTTGGCTCTAAAAGAATCTAAACAATTTGATTTAGCTAATGATATTTACAAATCAGCTCGTCCAAATTATCATTTTGTTGCTAAGCAAACAATTGATGGAATGTTGAATTATAAACCTTAAAAACTTATGGCAATTGTAGCTTATACAGATGGTTCTTCATTAGGAAACCCTGGACCAGGAGGTTTTGGTTGTATTTTATTAGAAACTGAGAAAAAAATAAAAAAAGAAATCTCTCAAGGCTTTCGTTTAACAACTAATAATCGAATGGAATTGTTAGCTGTTATTACAGCTTTAGAAACCTTAAAATTTACAAATACAGAGATCACAATTGTAACAGATTCTAAATATGTTGTGGATTCTGTAGAAAAACGTTGGGTTTTTGGTTGGCAAAAAAAAGGATTTAAAGGAAAAAAGAATCCAGATTTATGGCAACGATTTTTAGAAGTATATAAAATACATAATGTCAAATTTCAGTGGATAAAAGGACATGCAGGTCATCATTGGAATGAAAGAGCAGATGAACTAGCCGTAGCAGCTGCAAATAAACCAGAAAATTTTAAGATAGATTCTTACTTCGAAATACATCAACAAGAAGAATAATTATATACTTTTGTTTAGTATTGTGAGAAGAGGAAAAATGACATCTTATTGGAAATGTTTTTTACTAATTTTATTGGTTAATTATAGTTGTATTACGAAGAATAAAGATCAAAATATTCTTTATTTTAGTGGAAGAATAGCAAATGCAGAAACAGATAGTATTTATTTATTATTGAATAATAGAGAAAAAGCATTTGCATTAGATTTTGATGGAAATTTTTCTGATACAGTTAGATTAGTAGACGAGGGATATAAAATACTTTCTATAGATAGAGATGAGTATACAGTTTATCTTGTACCAGAAGATAGTTTAGTTCTAAATGTTGACTTAAATAAAATAGATACTAATTTTTCTTTTACAGGTAAAGGAAATAAAAGGAATAACTATTTGATTAAAAAAGATTTTGAGACCGATAATTTTTTAGCAGATAATACAGAGTTATTTCAATTGAATCCTCAAGATTTTAGAACGAAAATAACCGTTTTTCATAAAAAAATAATTCAAGAATTAGAAAAGTCTGATGTGAACCCAATCTTTATTGGTAAAGAGAGAAAGAATTTAAATTATGATTATATTAATTTGTTATATAGTTATAAAGATTCATATTCTTATTTTCACCCAGAATCAACTCAATTACCAATTAATTTTTTAACTGAATTAGATAAAATTGATTTAGATAATGATGAAGATTTTAGAACTTTTCAAAGTTATAGAAGTTTGGTGTTAAATAATTTACAAGAAAAATTATATGAAGGGTTTTCTGCAGAAGCACTCTTAGATAATATTAAAAGTTCAAGTATAAAAAATGGATTTTTAAATTCATTGATTTATGAACTAGATGCAAAAGATCCCAACAGTAAAGCAATTTACGAAGCAATCCTAAAACATTGTACTTATCAACCATGGTTAGATGAAGCCAAGAAAAGAATGCAACTAAAATAACTTTTTTATTGGGCAATCCCTTCGGGCCGTGCTTTTCGTTGCAATCTTTTAGATTGGTCTTGCATTTAAACTAGGTGATTGAGCGAAGTCGAAATACAAGACCAATCAAAAAAAGGATTTCCACTTCAATCACTATTGCAAAAACAAAAAATTGCTTCAAAAAATATTTTTTGAAGCAATTTTTTGTTTGAATTTTATATAAAATTATTGTTTTAATCTTTCAGCACGTAATTGTCTTAATTCTCCTTTAGATTTTTTACGATCTTCAACCATTTTTCTAAGCGTAGGATTTGACTTAGCATTCTTAGCATTATAATTCTGAATATAATCAAAAACACCTTCATAATTTCCAGTTAGTCGATATCCATCTTGATCAATCATTTCAAAATTTGTATACAATATATCATTTTGATAATTATTTAAAAGAATAGAACCCGAAGAAAAATAATCATTATAAACTTCTAAAGTAGATTGCCCTTCTACAGGAATTCCATTTTGTAATAATGGATCAACGTGAAATTCAATTAAATCCAATGATCTTGTATATTGATTAGCAGAACTTGTTGTGTATTGACCACTAAAACTTAAACTATTAGATTGATAAATTTCTAAATACATATAAGCTCCAGAATTTTTTCCATTGTAATTTACTGGATTTGTAGATAATTCTACGATATAAGAAATTCCATTATCATATGGTTTGTAATCTTCAACAGTGATATAATAAATAGGAAGACTATATCCTCTATAATTTATAATTCCACTATTAGGGACATTTTGATTATTTCCTCCATCATCATTATTAGAACAAGAAGTTAAGGCAAATGTTGATATAATTAATAATGTTAAATAAATAAGTTTTTTCATATCATGTGGTTATAAAGGATTATTTGATAAAGATAAATCAAAAAAAATAAATTGATATTTTTTAAATATTATTCATTTTTTCTTCAATAACTTTTCTTTCGTTAGCAATTAAAGTATCTTCTTCTGTAGGGAATTGGAAAATACCTGTATTTATACTTTCAATTCTTTTTAAAACAGAATAAGAAGCCTTCGCTTTTTCTTTATTCCCTTGATTAAGATAAACACGAATCGCTTTCATAAAAGTTAATAAGTTTTTCTTTTTTAATTCATCAGATAATAAAAACTGATCTCTTTCTTGATTTTCTTCAAGTAAAATATTTAAATGATTATCATCTATTTTGTAATAAGATTGTAACATTTGATTGAAAATAATTAAAAATCCATCATCAGCATTTCCTAATTCTAGAGATAATATTTTAGCTAATGTTTTAGCTAATTCTTGTATATATTTTGATATAAAATCTTGCTTAATCATTTTTTTTAATCTAATTTCTTTGACAATTTTTGAATTGTTTTTGCAGCATTCTTTTCTTCATAAAGAATTTTATGAACTGCATTTATAATTGGAGCATCAATAGAATATTTTTCATTTAAAATCGAAATACCTTTTGTAGCATAATAACCTTCAGCAACCATGTTCATCTCAAGAATTGCAGATTTTACAGTATATCCTTTACCAATCATATTACCAAACATTCTATTTCTAGAGAAAAAAGAATATCCAGTAACTAATAAATCTCCTAAATAAGCAGAATCATTAATTTGTCGATTCATTGGACTTACTGTTTTTAAGATATGATTCATTTCACGAATAGCATTACTCATTAATACAGCCTGGAAATTATCTCCGTATCCTAAACCATGTGCAATTCCTGCTGCAATAGCATAAATATTTTTCAGAACAGCACCAAATTCAGTTCCGTAGATATCTTTCGATAATTTTGTCTTAATAAAGTCACAAGAAAGAAAATCGGCAACAATTTGTGCATTATTTTCATTTTCAGCAGCAATTGTTAGGTAAGATAAACGCTCTAAAGCAACTTCTTCTGCATGGCAAGGTCCACTTACAACTCCCAATTGATTTTCTTTTAGTCCAAATTCATCAAAAAGATATTGTCCAACTAGTTTATAATGGTCTGGAATTATTCCTTTAATTGATGTAACAACAAATTTATCTTCTAAAGAAACAGTTAGTTTACTTAAACAATTTGCAACATAAATTGAAGGCACTACAAGGAAAATAATATCAGAATTCGTAACAACTTCATTAATATCTGTAGAAATATTTAATTTTTCTGTTTTAAATTCAACATCCGTTAAGTAATTAGGATTATGTTTATGACGCTCTAAATAACCTTTTGCATATTCATCTTTTACCCACCAGTTGAATGTTTCTAGGTTTTCACTCAGCATTTTCGCAATTGCAGTTGCCCAACTACCATTACCAATTAATCCAACTCTTTTATTAGATAAATCCATTAGTTTATAATTTAATGTTGAAACAAAGTTAATTAATTTGTAGCTTAGGTATTTTGTATTTAAAGAAAAGAAGTTCAATTTTGTAAAAAATTTAACGACATTGTATAAAAAGTTATTTAGCGAAACAATTATTTATGGGATAGGATCAATCTTACCTCGATTGATTATTCTATTATTGAATTATTTTATTATTAAACAATCTGCAAATACAGATTTTGCAATGTTTTCACAACTATATGCTGCTGCATCCTTTCTAAATGTTATTTTAACTTTTGGATTCGAGACAGCATTTTTTAGGTACGCGCCAGAAGAAGGTTTATATCAAAAAGTTCTTAATACTTCTTTTTGGTTTATGGTAATGACATCTTCTGTAATGTTAATTTTATTATATACTTTTTTACAACCACTTGCAGAATATTCGAACTATAGTAGTCATCCAGAATATTTGTTGTGGTTCGGCTGGATAGCTTTTTTCGATACAATTTGTATTATACCATATGCTGTTTTACGTTTCAAAGGACGACCAATTCTTTATTCAGCTATAAAAGTTTTCCAAAATGTTTTTCAAGCAGTTTTTACACTAGTTTTATTATATTATGTTTCTAGAGATTTTTTAGCAGATTTAGGTTTAGATAATACAATATCTTATCCTTTTGTAGCAAACTTAACAGCTAGTATTTTAGGAATGATATTATTATTTGGAGTAATTCGTCATGTACAGTTTAAGTTTGATAGAGCATTATTTAAAAAAATGTTTTTATATGGCTATCCAATTATGATTGCAGGTCTAGGATTTATTTTAAATGAAAATTTTGATAAGTTAGTTCAACGAAAATTAATTGATCCAGCAGATGCAGGATCATATTCGGCTTGTTATAAATTAGCTGCATTGATGACACTTTTTGTTACAGCTTATAGAATGGGAATAGAACCTTTCTTTTTTAAAGTAGCCAAAAAAGGTGATGCAAAGCAGACATATGCAAATATTTTATTCTTTTTTAGTATTATATGTAATATTGTTATTTTAGGTATTTTAGCAAATATTAATTGGGTTAAGAAAATATTTATTCCAGATTCATCATACTGGATTGCATTAGATATAGTTCCAATTATTTTAATAGCAAACCTATTTTTCGGGATATATTATAATCTTTCTACATGGTATAAAGTTACTGATAGAACAAATATTGGTACGATAATTTCATTAACAGGAGGAGCAATCACAATAATTTTAAATGTTTTGTTGTTACCTAAATATGGATTTATGGTTTCTGCATGGACAACTTTGTTGGCGTATGGTGTAATGATGGTGATTTCGTACATTTGGGGACAGAAAGTATATCCAATTCCATACAAAGTAAATAAAATAGTACTTTATATGCTTATTGCAATAGCTTTTGGGTGTTCTAATTATTATCTATTCAATTCTAATTTAATTATAGGAAATTGTTTATTAATAATTTATACTATTTTTATTGCATTTGTAGAACGTAATACATTAAAAAAATTAAGAAAATAAAATAATGAAAGTAAAAGTTATAAATACTTCGAAACACGCATTACCAGAATATAAAACATCATTATCAGCTGGAATGGATTTAACAGCTAATATTGATGCTCCAATTGAGTTGAAACCTTTAGAAAGAAAATTAATTCCAACAGGACTTAGTATTGAGTTACCAGCAGGATATGAAGCGCAAGTTCGTCCAAGAAGTGGAATGGCTCTTAAACATGGTTTAACTTGTCTTAATTCACCAGGAACAATTGATGCAGATTACAGAGGTGAAATAGGAGTTATTTTAGCAAATGTTTCTAATGAACCTTTTACAATTAATGATGGTGAACGTATTGCTCAATTAGTTATAGCAAAACATGAAACAATTGAATGGCAAGAAGCTGATAATTTAAATGAAACTGAACGAGGAGCAGGAGGTTTCGGGAGTACTGGAAAAAACTAAAATCCTTGATTTACAATATAAAAAAATGAAAATAATTATTCCAATGGCAGGACGTGGATCACGTTTACGCCCACATACGTTAACTACACCAAAACCATTAATTCCTATTGCTGGAAAACCTATAGTTCATCGTTTGGTAGAAGATATAGCAAAAGTAAGTTCAGAACCAATTGACGAAATAGCATTTGTAATTGGAGATTTTGGAGCTGAGGTAGAAGCTGATTTAATTGCCATTGCAGAAAAATTAGGAGCTAAAGGAACTATTTGTCATCAATTAGAACCTCTTGGTACTGCACATTCTATTTGGATGGCAAAAGAAGCTTTGGAAGGTCCAGTAGTTGTTGCTTATGCGGATACATTATTTCGTGCAGATTTTAAATTAGATATGGAATCTGATGGAGTTGTTTGGGTAAAACAAGTAGATAATCCTTCAGCTTTTGGAGTTGTTAAATTAGATGAGAATAATGTTATTTCTGATTTTGTTGAAAAACCAAAAGAATTTGTTTCTGATTTAGCTATTATTGGAATTTATTTTTTCCGTGATGGACAAAAATTATACAAAGAAATTGAATATTTATTAGAAAACGATATTCAAAAAGGTGGTGAATATCAATTAACGGATGCGTTAGAAAATATGCGTGCTGCTGGTGATAAATTTACTTTAGGTAAGGTTGATGAGTGGATGGATTGTGGAAACAAAGCTGTAACAGTTGATACAAATACAAGAGTTCTTAATCTTGATAAAGAGGAATTTCAAACAATACCTAATTCAGCAAAAGTTGATAATTCATTGATTATAGAACCATGTTTTATTGGTGAAAATGTCGTAATAAAAAATTCTAAAATTGGACCATTTGTTTCTTTAGGAAACGGAACAATTGTTGAAAACTCAAATATAAATAATAGTTTAATTCAAGAAAATTCAAAAATCTGTAATGCAAATTTAACAGATACAATGATTGGTAATCATGCTAAATATTACGGAGTATCACGTAGTATTAGTTTAGGAGACTATTCTGAATTGGACTTCAAGTCGCACGAAGCATAAAAATTATGATAAAGAAATTAACCTATATTTTTTGTATAGCCGTGTTAACAGTAGCTTGTAACACTCAAAAAGTAACAAAAGTTGATGATAAAGATGCCGAAATACTTTCTGCATCATCAAAAATAATTCAGCAGACCTTAAACAAAAAATCTTCTTTTAAAGACTTGATAATTAAATCTAAGTTGACAGCAAATATAGAAGATTTATCAAGTGATATTAATGCTACAATTGTTGTTAAAAATGGACAAAAAATATGGGTTAATGCAACAAAATTTGGAATTACAGGAGCAAGAGCTTTAATTACACCTAATGGATTTTCTGCGTTCGAAAAATTAGGTGGAACATATTATGAAGGTGATTTTTCTTTAGCAAATAAGTTATTAAAGGTAGATTTTATAGATTATCAAAAATTACAAAATTTATTATTAGGAAAAGTCTTTGTTGACCTTAATTCTAAAGATTTCACAGCAAGTTTTGCTAATAATCAGTATACAATTGTTAACAATAATAATCAAGTTATTCAAACAACTCCACAAGAAGGAGAATATATTCAGACATATATTTTTGATAATGGATTTCGATTAGTTGAAGCGCATTTAAAAGATCCTAAAAGAAAAATGGAGGTTGATATTAATTATAGTAATTGGGTAAAAGCAGGAGATGAAGAATTTCCAAAAAATGTTAAAATTATTATAAAAGATAAAAAAACGCGTCAAATCGACTTGGAATATAATAGTTTTACATTTCAAGAAATGAATACACCATACTCAATTCCAGCAGGGTATAAGAAAAAAGATATAAAATAATGAGGTTTGTTTTATCAACTGTACTTTTAACGTTGTCTATATCAATGTTTGCACAAGTTCCTTACAATAAAGCGAACTTACAAAAACAAAATGCACAACTTAAAAAAGAAATAATTACTTTAAACAAACAGCTAGAAGTAAATAAGAAAAATTCTAAGTTAAATGTAGAATATGTTCAGAACTTAACGAAAAAGATACAAGTTCAAACAAAATTAGTCAACAACTTAACGAAAGAAAAACGTTTTATTGAAGATGAAATTTATTTAACTCAGTTAGAGATAAATAAACTTTCAAGAGAATTAGTTGTTCTTAAAAAAGATTATCAACAAGTTTTAATAAGAGCATACAAAAATAAATCTGTAGAAAATAAACTTCTTTTTGTGCTATCTTCTAAAAGTTTAGGAGAAGCATATCGTCGTATAAAATATTTAGAAAAATACTCTGCTTTTCAATTAGGTCAAGCAAATGATATTATTGATAAGCAAACAGATATTAAAGCGAAAAGAGAACAAAAGGAAAGAGCTAAAGACGAAAAGGTAAAAGTCTTATCTCAGCAAACTCAATTCAGTCAAAACCTTCAAAAAGAAAAAGGCGTAAAAGAACAAGCTGTAGAAGAATTCCGTAAAAATGAAGGTGTTATTGTTGCTGAAATTAATAAAAAAGAAGCTCAGCAACGTCAAATAGATTCTCAAATTAAAGCAATAATTGAAGAAGAAATTCGTCAAGCTAAAATTAGAGCTGAAAAAGATCTTAAAGATTGGAATGAAGCTAAGAGAGGAAATACTATTGCTGCATATAATGATTATCTAAGAACAAATCCTAAGGGTGATTATGCTAAGTCTGCTAGATCAGCAATTGTAAGAATAGAAAATGATGCAAAAGCATGGAATGTTGCACGTTCTACTCATACAAAACAAGCTTATCAAACTTATTTAGCTAAAAATCCAAATGGTAGTTTTGTTACAACAGCAAAAACTGAGATAGCTAAGTTTGAGCAATTAGAACGCGAAGCAGAAGCAGAAAGACAACGAATTATTGCACAAAGAAAAGCAGAAGAAGATGCTAGACTTAAAGCAAAAAAAGAAGAAGATGCTAAAAAAATAGCAGCTGCTAAAGCAGAAGCGGAAAGAAGAGCTAAAATAGAAGCGGAACAGAAAGTTGTAACTAAAGTTCCTGAAAAGGAAAGAGTTGTGAAAGTTGATGCTGTAAAACCGTCTCAAACTTTTGCTGAACGTCCAGATTCTGAAGGGATTTCAGGAGAATTTTCAGCAAATCGAGGTCGATTACCTTGGCCTGTAGATCGTGGAACTGTAGTAAGTCAATTTGGATCAAATTCTCATCCAATTTTATCTAATATTACAACTGTAAACAGTGGTGTAGATATTTCTACTTATAAAGGAGCCCATGCTCGTGCTGTTTATGAAGGAACGGTTCAAGGTGTTATTGTAATTCAAGGAGGTAATAAGGCTGTATTAGTAAGACATGGTTCTTATTACTCAGTTTATACAAATCTATCAAATGTAGAAGTTTCTAAAGATGATGTTGTAAAAAGAGGGCAGTCTCTAGGAACTGTGTATACAAGTGCAGACGGAGAAACGATAATGAATTTCCAAGTTTGGAGCGGAACAACAAAACAAAATCCTGCACTTTGGGTTGCAGGAATGTAATAAATAATTTATATATTTGTATTAAAATCAATTCAGTATGGGATTAGGAGGTAAAGAGTGGATAGTAATATTATTATTTGTTTTACTATTATTTGGGGGTAAAAAGATTCCTGAATTAATGCGTGGATTAGGTTCTGGATTAAATGAATTTAAGAAAGCAACTCGCGAAGATAACAAACCAGAAGAGAATACTTCTGAGAAAAAGGATAATTAAAAAAAATATTTTTAATTAAATAAAAAAGCATTGTATTTAAATTTTTTGGTTTAATTACAATGCTTTTATTATATAAAATAAACATCAAAGATGAAATTTACAGACAAAGCTTGGTCAATTTTTAATCAAAGTATCAACGATTATCACAAATATGATGATGTGAATCGTCAAATAGAAAATCCATATAGTGAGGATGATTTAATTGCTCATTTATTATACAAAAAAAACTGGATTGATACAGTTCAGTGGCATTTAGAAGATATTATTCGTGATCCACAAATTGATCCTGTAGAAGCATTAAGTCTAAAACGTTGGATAGATAAATCAAACCAAGAACGTACAGATATGGTAGAATATGTGGACAGCTGGTTTTTACAACAATATTCTAATGTTCAAGTAAAAGACAATGCTACATATAATACAGAATCTCCTGCTTGGGCTGTAGACCGTTTCTCTATTTTATCATTAAAAGTGTTCCACATGAAACAAGAAGTAGAAAGAGAAGATGCTACTGCAGAACACCAAGCGGCATGTCAAGCAAAATTAGATATATTAAATCAACAACATCAAGATTTATCGATTGCAATAGAAGAATTGTTAGCTGATTTTGAAGCTGGTAATAAATACATGAAAGTGTATAAACAAATGAAAATGTATAACGATGAGGATTTAAATCCTGTATTGTATGCAAACAAAAAATAAATGCTATTTAAAATAGAATTATATAAAAAACTCATCTCACAAAGATGAGTTTTTTCATGTTATAAATGTTTTAATATTTTTATTCATTTATTATTACAGATAAATTTGCAATAGCGAAAAAGTGCGGTGCGAAGCAATTATCAAAATAAATATAATTTTTAAAAAAAATTAATGTAAACATTTCCTTATATAATATATTTACATTAAAAATATAAATGAAGATATATTTAACTTTATTATTTACAATCATAATTAGTTTCGCGAAAGCACAAAAAATAACATTAAATTTTAAGATAGATAGTATTGAGAATGGTTCTATGATTTATTTAAAACCATATTTGAATAAAGATTACTATTCTACAATAATAGTTGATTCTACTATTGTTAAGGACAATAAAATTACATTTCTGATTAATGAATTTTCGTTCACTTCTCCATTTGTATTAGAAACTGATATAATTAATGGATCATTTTATTCTTCAAGACCTTTTTATTTAAAAAATAAATCATTAGATATTAAATTAAGTAAGTTGTATGAAGAAATTGATAATGATATTAATGAAAGAAGTAAATACAAAAAATATTTTAAGAATATTAATAAAGAAATTGTTGATTATGAGAATTTCCTAGGTCAAAATTTCATAAAATATCAGTTTAATAATCCTAAAGAAGTCAACGATTCTATTGATAATTGGTTTCGAAGAAACTGGAAGAATGAAATAGATTTATTAGAACAATACATCAAAGAAAATCCAAATTCAGAAATATCACTTTGGAAAATTATCGAAAAATTTGAACGTTTTTATAAAGACTATCCTTACGAAAAATTATATTCAAATTTTGATATGGATATTAAACAATCTTATCCTTTTAAAGTATTAGAACAAAAAATAAAAGAAAATAAAAAATTTGGTTTAGGGAAGAAATTCCCAACAATCGATAATTTAATAGCATTAGATGGAAAAAAATATAGATCTGATTATGCCAAAAATAAGTATACATTAATAGATTTTTGGTTTAGTAGCTGTAAACCTTGCTTGATAACTTTTCCTAAATTAAAAGAAATTTATAGCCAATATCACGATAAAGGTTTTGAAATAGAAGCGATTTCGGTTGATAGAGATAAATATATCAAAAATTGGAAAAATACAATTATTAAATATAATTTATCTTGGATAAATGTATTAGATGATGAGAAGAAATTTTCTGAAACCAATGAAATAAATTCATTTCCTACGAATTTTCTAATCAACGAGAAAGGAGAAATTATTATGAAAAATATAGATTCAAAACAATTAGAAATATTTCTTAAAGAACAATTACAGTAATTATGAATCTCACAAAGATGAGTTTTTTCATGTTATAAAATAATGTTAAATAAAAAATTAAAATCTCAATATTTCGTTATATAGTACTAAATAGCTTATTAAAAATATATTATTATAAGTACATTTAAATTCATAAAAATCATAAGCGATGCAGTACAACGAACTATATCAAAAATTAAAAGAAGCTTTTGATTTAAATCAAAATTCTTCTGAAATTGTAGATCTTAATTTACGAATTACCAAATATCAGTCAACCTCATTAAACGCAGCAGAAGATTTATTAAATGGTTCTGCACATTTAAGTTGTCCAAAACACGATATTCATTTCAAGGAAAGTGATGTAATAAACAATATATCAGGAAATACAGATGTTGATATATTGGATTATGATATAGAATGCAATAAAATATTTGATTATTATATAGTCCAAAGATTAGATCAATATAAATCTAACGGTGCTATAATCCTATTTCATGGACTTAATGAAAAA
Source organism: Flavobacteriales bacterium UBA7612 (assembly GCA_002484335.1). GTDB lineage: Bacteria > Bacteroidota > Bacteroidia > Flavobacteriales > Weeksellaceae > Empedobacter. Next base: position 151,866 of record DLJQ01000001.1, on the reverse strand, counting down.
AAATGGGATAAATACCTACCATGGGCCTACGAGATTGCTCAGCAAACAAATAAAGCAGTAATACTTTTCCCAATAGCTTTCCACATGAATAGAGCAGAAGATTCATGGAGTGATCGTCGTAAAATGGTAGAAGTTTCTAAAAATAGAATAAAAAATAATAGAGATAATACAGATTCTTCTTATGTAAATGCAGCAATTAGTGCACGATTAGAGGCTCATCCACAACGTATATTTTGGTCAGGTTTCCAAACTTATTCAGATACCATAAAATTGATTTATCACATCAAAAAAGGAAAAATAGATACTTTAAATAAAACAGCAACTATAGATCTTTTTGGTTATTCCATCGGTTCGTTTTTATCAATTATCCTGATGATGGCCAATCCAAAAGGAATTTTTTCTAATTCAAAATTATTTTGTTTTTGTGGAGGAATGACAATAGATAGAATGTTCCCTATTTCCAAATATATTATGGATTCTAGAGCAGCTATAAAAATGCAAACAGTTTTTGCAGAATTATTAAGTACAGACTTCAAAAATGATAAACGATTAGGGCATTTTCAAAACCCAGTACTTCACAAAGAAGAAAGTTGGTTCAAAATGATGTTGCGTTACAACTATTTTCAAAAAGAAAGAGAATCTCGCTTCACCGAGCTTCAACATCAAATAAAAACCTATGTATTGGAGAAAGATGAAGTTGCTCCGCCTATAGAAGCACTCAACACACTGAAAGGAGGATACAGAAAAATAGAAATAGATGTAGAAATAGTTGATCATGATTTTGATTATTCTCATATGATACCATTTCCTTTAACTGTAAAAAATGAAAATGACGTAACAAAAGCATTTAATCAGTTCATTCAATCAGCCAAGGAATTTTATAAAAAAGAAGTATAAATAAAATAAAAATTAGGGCAATCCCTATGGGACGCGCTATCTCGCTCTCAATCTTTTATAAAAAATTCTTTTTTTATAAAAGGATTTTCACTTCTATCGCTATTGCAAAACGATGTCTAAATTAAAAAAAGGTTATTTTCTATCAGAAAATAACCTTTTTTTTAGTTTGACTCGTTGTAAAGTGTATTATGATCTTTATCCAAGAAATTAAATTGTAAGTATTTATACGCATCTCTCGGAACAATCTTTATCCACTTTTTATGCTTAAAAAACCATTTCATCTGAATGCTTGGTAATCCATGTTGTAAATAAGAAGCAACGAAAGGATGTACATGTAACGACATTTTTCGTAAATCCTTATCTTTTCTATCAAGGATGTTCAAGAGCACTTGTTCAATTTTATCAATTGTAACGATTGGTGCTTCAATTTCATTCGAATCTTGGTTAGGATTTTCTTCAGTTGTAACAAAGTTCACTTCTGGGCGAACGCGCTGTCTTGTAATCTGAATTAATCCGAATTTACTTGGTGGCAAAATTTTATGCTTTGCCTTGTCTTTCGACATTTCAGCTCTTAGGTGTTCAAACAATTCTTTTTTATGTTCAACACCAGTCATATCAATAAAGTCGACCACAACAATTCCTCCCATATCGCGTAAACGTAATTGACGAGCAATTTCAGAAGCTGCAATTTTGTTTACTGCAAAAGCAGAATCTTCTTGATTTTTAGAATTTCTAGAAATATTACCAGAATTCACATCAATAACGTGTAATGCTTCTGTATGTTCAATCACAAGGTAAGCACCTTTAGATTGAGGAATAGTAACCGTTTTACCAAAAGCTTGTTTAATTTGTCTTTCGACATTAAACTTTTCAAAAATAGGAACAAATGGATCGTCATATTCTTTTACCAGGTTTACTTTATCTGGTGCAATAACTTCCAAGTATTCTCGCATTTCATCAGCTAATTCGTTATCATCAACAGAAATTTTAACAAAATCATCATTAAAATTATCTCTTAAAATGGATGATGCTCTATCCATTTCACTAAGAATTTTTGCAGGAGCTTTTTTCTTCTGAAGATTTTTAAAGATTTGTGTCCATTTATTTAATAAATAAGCCAAATCTGATTGTAATTCTTCAGCATTTTTATTTTCAGCAACTGTTCTGATAATAACTCCGAAGCCTTCTGGAGTAAGTCCGTCTAAAATATTAATTAAACGATCTCTTTCTGGCTTTTGTTTGATTTTTTGAGAAATCGAAACTCGTTCCGAAAATGGAACTAAAACCAAATAGCGACCAGCAATTGAAATTTCAGAAGTAATTCTTGGTCCTTTCGTATGGATTGGTTCTTTTGTGATTTGAACCAAAACAGAATCACCTGGAGCAAAGATATCAGTAATTTGACCGTCTTTTTCTATAGGATCTTCCATTCGAAAGTTTTTCAACTTTTCTGTTTTATACTTCCCATTTGCTACAATTTTATTGTAAACATTTGAAGAACGTATTTGTGGTCCTAAATCATGATAATGTAAAAATGCATCTTTCGAATAACCAATGTCAACAAAACTTGCATTTAAACTAGGAGCTAATTTTTTGATTTTACCCAAGTAAATATCGCCAACTGCAAAGCCATCATTTGCAGTATCTTGATGAAATTCCATCAATCGACCTTCATCTAAAACTGCGATGCGTACTTGATCAGCTAAGGCTGAAATCACTAATTCTTTACTCATCAAAAAATTATGTTTTTAAAAATGATAAAAGCACTTTCCAAAATTTCCATTGAAAAGTGCTAACCTGTAAAAAGATTAAAAAATCAATAGCACTAGCTATTAATTATTTTTTCTTTTTGTGTCTGTTAAGACGACGACGTTTTTTACGTTTGTGCGTCGCTACCTTATGTCTTTTACGTTTTTTTCCGCTTGGCATGATACAATTATTTTATTGTTATTTAATTACGTTTGCTTCGCTAGTTTTTACTTCTTCAATAAAAGTCTTAGCTGGTTTAAATGTAGGAACGTTGTGAGCTGGTATAATGATAGAAGTCCCTTTTGTAATGTTTCTTCCTGTCTTCTCAGCTCTAGTCTTAATAGTAAAAGAACCAAATCCTCTTAAGTATACATTTTCTCCCTCTACTAATGATTTAATCACCTCCTCCATAAACGATTCTACTACTCTTTGAGTATCGCTCTTTTCAAGTCCTAATTTCCCTGAAATGTTATTTACTATTTCTGCCTTTGTCATAATTCCTCTTATTATTCTTAAATTTGAAAGCGGGTGCAAATATAACGAATGTATCTCAACAAAAAAAGAATTTTTCAGTTTTTATGAACTTCAACTATCTGATTTTGTCATATTTTGACAAAAATAAACGAGATTTACCATGGCGTCATACAAATGACCCTTTTCATATTTGGTTGTCGGAAATAATTCTCCAACAAACAAGGGTTGACCAAGGTATGAAATTTTACAATAATTTTATACACGAATTTGATACTATTTTTGATTTAGCTAATGCAGATGAGCAAAAGGTGCTAAAACTCTGGCAAGGATTGGGTTATTACTCTCGTGCCAGAAATTTACACCATACAGCAAAGTATATTTCAAATGAATTAAATGGGAAGTTCCCAAATAATTTTAAAGATCTGAAAAAATTAAAAGGAATAGGAGATTATACTGCAGCAGCAATAGCTTCTATTGTATATAAAGAAGCAGTTCCTGCTGTAGATGGGAATATGTATCGAGTGTTTTCTAGATATTTTAATATTGAAGAAGATATAAGTTCTTCTAAGGCAAAAAAAATATTTTGGCAGTTAGGTTTAGAGGTTATAGATAAAAATCGTCCAGGGGATTTTAATCAAGCAATAATGGATTTAGGAGCTACTGTTTGTACTCCAAAATCACCTAAATGCGAAATTTGTGTTCTTAATGAATCATGTGAAGCCTTACGATTAAAAAAAGTTGATCAATTACCTGTAAAGCTGAAAAAAGTAAAAGTTTCGAATCGTTTTTTACATTTTATAATTTTAGAAAACAATCATACAATCAGTTTGTCCAAAAGAACAGGTAATGATGTATGGAGAAATCTTTATACTTTTCCTAAAATAGAAACTGAGACGGATTTATTAGATAAGGGTTGGATTTTTGAAGAAAATTTAGAAAATGATTTAACTTTTATATCAGAAGAGAAACATATTCTTTCTCATCAGAATTTATTTATAAAATATTGGAAATTAAATGTATCTTTAAATAATATAATAAATTTATCTAAAAAAATAGGTTTTGAAATGATTTCAATTGAATCAATAGATGATTATCCTTTTCCAAAACCAATAGAAAAATTTATTAATAATCATTATTTAAACTAACTTTGTTTATAACAAGCCACTAAAAAACTAAAACTATGAATGGAACAACAAATAAAGTACTTTTGATAGGTAATTTAGGAGATGATGTAAAATTACATCATTTTGATGAGCAAAACTGTATTGGTCGTTTTCCTATTGCAACTACAGAATCTTATATTTCTAGAACTGGAGAGAGAATTACAGAAACTGAATGGCATAATATTGTTACTAGAAATAAGTTAGCTGAATTGTGCGATCGTTATCTAAAGAAAGGAGATAAGGTTTTTGTTGAAGGACGAATAAAAACAAGAAAATGGGAAGATAATGGACAAACTCGTTATACAACAGAAATTGTTGCTAATTCAATAGAGTTTTTAACTCCTAAAATTGATAATGATCAACGCAGTACAATACAAGAGAAAGAAACGAAGGTAGAAACTCCTCAAAAAACACCAATTGTAGAGCCTCCTTTTATAGAGGATGGTGAGGATGATTTACCTTTTTAGAATAAAATAATAAATGAATTTTACGAAATTTAACGTTTTACGTAAACCAATAAAAATTAAAACTATAATAGCATTATGTAGTAGTGCTATTTTTTTTGTTTCTTGCAATAATAATGATGAAGTTGCAAAACCTTTAGGGCAGGTAAGATTAGAATATCCTAAACAAACTTATATAAAGTTTAATGAAAATGTTCCTTATACTTTTCAATATTCAAATTTTGGAAAAATAATTCCAGGTAAAAAAATAAATTCTTTCAATATTGTCTATCCACGAATGAAAGCAACAATTTATCTGACATATTTTCCTGTCAAATCTCCTCAAGATTTAATTGTTCAAATAAAAGAAAGTGAACGTTTTGTTCAAGATCAAACAGTAAAAGCAAGTTTTATTGCTCCACAAGAATTTACCTTTCCTAAAAAACATATTTTTGGCACATTATATGAACTTGGAGGAGAATCGGCAATAAATTTACAATTTCATGCTACAGATAGTATCAAGAATTTTTTATCTGGTTCGGTTTATTTTAAAACTCAACCTAAACCAGATTCTCTTGCACCAGCTATAGATTATATAAAAACAGATGTTAAGAAATTATTGGAAACATTAGAATGGAAAAAATAAAAATTGCTGATTAATAAAAACAATTAATTTTGTAATCAATTTAAAAATAAAATAATAAAACTAATTTAGAAAATATGTTAATACAGATAGCTACATTAATGCTTAGTTTGATGCTTTTAGTTATGTTGCACGAACTTGGTCATTATGTAACAGCAAGATGGTTTGGCGTTCGTGTAGAGCGTTTCTTTTGTTTCTTTGATGTGAAATTTGCCATTTGGAAAAAGAAAATTGGAGATACAGTTTATGGTATTGGTTGGTTACCATTGGGAGGTTATGTAAAACTTTCTGGGATGATTGACGAAAGTATGGATCTTGATCAAATGAAACAAGAACCGAAACCGTGGGAATTTCGTGTAAAACCAGCTTGGCAACGATTAATTATTATGTTAGGAGGGATTATTGTTAATATTATTTTAGCAATGATTATATATACTGCATTATTTGCATCTCAAGGAAAATCATATACAGATGTAAATAAAATGCAATATGGAATCTCTACTGATGCTGTACAACAAAAATTAGGACTTCGTAATGGAGATGTTCCTGTAGGAGTAAATGGAGTTAAATTTAATTCTCTTGAAGAGATATATAAAGAAGCATTATTAGGAGGAAATACATTAGAAGTAAAAAGAGAAGGTAAAGAAATTTCTCTACCAATAAACGAAGATTTTAGAACGCAAATTTTAAATTATAAACAAGGTTTTTTTATTCCTCAATTTACATTTGTTATAGATTCTGTTATGGAGAATAGTGCTGCACAAAATGCAGGATTATTAAAAGGAGATAAAATTATTGCTGTAGATGGATTTACAACTCATTTATTTAATGACTTTAAAATTAAAATAGATCAATATAAAGGAAAAACTGTTCCTCTTAGTATAGAAAGAAAAGGAGAACCTATAGAATTAATGGCTACAATTGGAAAGGATGGAACTTTAGGATTTATTCCTGCAACAACTTATTTAGAAACATTAAATTCTCACCAAGATTACACATTAGGAGAAAGTTTTTCTAAAGGTATTGTAGAGCCTTTTGAAGCTATTGCTACACAAGTTCGTGGAATTGGAACATTATTCAAAGTAAAAGATGGTCGTAAGCAAGTAGCTGGACCAATAGGAATGGTAAAACAAATGCCTAAAAAATGGAGTTGGTTATTTTTCTGGTCTTTTACAGCTATGATTTCTGCTTGGCTGGCATTTATTAATTTATTACCAATACCAGGTTTAGATGGTGGTCATGCGGTTTTTGCAATTTATGAAATGGTTACAGGAAAAAAACCAAGTGAAAAAGTTTTAGAAAAGGCACAAATGGTTGGAGTCGTAATTATCTTATCCTTAATGGTATTCGTTTTTGGTAATGATATTGTGAATATGATTTTTAAATAATTTCTGAAAATTTATTAAAAAAATATTTGTGGGTGTAAAAAAACCTATTATATTTGCACCCACAATTAAGCAACATTCCTCCTTAGCTCAGTTGGTTAGAGCATCTGACTGTTAATCAGAGGGTCCTTGGTTCGAGCCCAAGAGGGGGAGCTTTTTTAGTGAAAAGTCAAACAAAGACTTAAAAATAAATTTTTAAATATCGGATTTTTCCTCCTTAGCTCAGTTGGTTAGAGCATCTGACTGTTAATCAGAGGGTCCTTGGTTCGAGCCCAAGAGGAGGAGCAAAAAAAGACAATCATTAGTTTGATTGTCTTTTTTTTATTTGTAATATCTGTACTATCTTAGTTTCAAAATTGTTTGATTCTAAAAAATGAAGATGGAAAGTACAATTAGTATCGTAATTGGAATAATTTTATTAATAATTGTTTTAAGTATAGTTTTTTATATTTTTTTAAAAAAAAAGAAAACTAATTTAATAGTTATAAATAATGAAGAATTAGATGCGTTAGATGATGTAAAAATAATTAAAGAAGAAAATAAGGTACTTCCTGTTGATAAAAAAAATATTGAAGAGCCTAAAAAACTTCTTAATGAAACTGTTCCTCAAGAGGAAGTTTATCCGACAATTAATATTTCATCTAAAACTGAAAAAGAAATTTTAAGAAAATTAGATTTTTTTGAAAAAAACAAAGGTTTTATAAAAAAGGATGTCAATCTAAACTCTCTTTCTAAACAATTTAATACTAACACAAAATATCTATCTGAAATAATAAAAATTCATAGAAATAAACAGTTTAATTCTTATTTAAATGAATTGAGAATTAGTTATATTACGAATAGATTATTGAATGAACCTAATTACATTAAAACAAAAATTACTTACTTAGCAAGTGATTGTGGTTATTCTTCTCATAGTACGTTTACAACTATATTTACACAGATTATGAATGAATCACCATCTGTTTATATTAAGAGAATAAAAAAAGATGTACATTCGAAATAAGTATTTCATAATATACATCTTTTATAAATTTTAAAGTAGAATTATATTAATAACCTTCTTTTGTTGTTTTACCTTTTATAATGGCTAAAGCAGAAGAAGTTCCAATTCTATGAACTCCTAAAGATATCATTTTTTCAGCTTCTTCTTTTGATTTTACACCACCAGAAGCTTTTACTGGTAGTGGACCTGCATTGTCTAGCATTAATTTGATAACATGCTCATTGGCTCCATTTGGTTCTCCATTCGGAGTGATATAAAAACCTGTAGAAGATTTAACAAATACTTTGGCAGCATTTTCTTCCCCTATTTTATCCAAAACAATATCTCTTATTAATTGTGTAATTTGAATAATTTGTTGGTCTGTTAAAGCTGCAGTTTCAATAATCCATTTAATTATTTTACCTTCACGTAAAACAATAGATGTTGCAGTCTCTACTTCTTCTTTAACAGTTTCTATATTTCCTTTTTTGAAAGCTTCGTAATTGATTACAAAATCTAATTCGTCTGCTCCATCTGCAATTGCTCTCTGAGCTTCTCTTAATTTTTCATTTAAATCAAAAGAACCTTCAGGAAACCCTATAACAGTACCTAAAATTACATCTGATTTCTTTGTATTTAATAATTCGCGTACAGATCGCACATAATCTGGACGAATCATTACAGCATAGATACTATTATCAATAGCCTCTTGAGCTAGCTCGTGTACCAAATCTAATGTATCTGAATTTGAAATACCTGCTTGTTCAGGTGTTTTAAGATACGTTGAATCTAAATATTTATTAATATTCATTTGTATATTAAAGTTTTATTTGTCTAACTATCGGTTGCTCTAAAGATATTATTGTTTCTGTTCGAGTGACTCCTTCAATTTGTTGAATTTTTTGATTTAAAACATTCATTAAATGTAAATTATCTCTACATAATATTTTTAAGAAAATACCATAATTCCCAGTTGTGAAATGAGCTTCTATAACTTCAGGGATTTCCTCTAAAGAATTTAGAACTAATTTATAAGATGATGGTTTGTTCATGAAAACACCAACAAAAGACATTGTAGAATATCCTAAAACATTAGGATTAACAATAACCTTCGTAGAATTGATTACACCAGAAGTTTCTAGTTTCTTAATACGTTGATGAACTGCAGTGTTGGAAATTCCTAAATCTCTTGCTAATTGAGATACAGGAATATTTGCATTTTCCATAAAGGCATTAAGAATCATCTTGTCAATTCCATCAATTTTTATTGGACCATTTTCCTGAGATCTCACTTTTCTAATAAATTATACCGAGTACAAATTTAATATTTTAAAATGGTATAAATGGGAAAATGATCACTATATCCACCGAAATATTTTCTACCAACATATGTTCTATATGGTAAACCATTTGATTTTCCGTTACTATTCTTCAAAAAGCTAGCATCAAAAATTTCTGTTTTTATATATTTTAACGTTGAATTTTGTTTTAAAAAATCATTTGAAAAAAGTTGTTGATCGAATAACATCCATTGTTTTTTAAAAACCAAAGAACCTCTTTTATATGACTGTATATATACCATAGGGTTATACAATTCTTTTCTGTTTACCTCTTCTTGTTTAGATCTTGTGTTTAATTCTTGAATTATATCATCTGTTGTAGGGGAATCATTAAAATCTCCCATAATGATAATTTTTTCAGAAAAATTTTCGGTTAGTATATTATTAATTCTTTTTCTCAGAGAATTTAAGATTGATTGTCTTTTAAATTGGTTGATTTCTTTATCAATTTTTGAAGGTAAGTGTAGGATAAAAAAATGTATCTGTTGATTAAATAACTTTCCTTTTACATATAATACATCTCTAGTATAAGTTTTTATATCATTTTGATCTTTAAAAACAAATCGAATTGGTTCACTTTCTTCAACTTTAAAATGTTCTTCACGATAAATTAACCCTACATTGATCTTGCGTTCATCTAAAGATTCGTAAATAAGTGTTTTATACTTTCCATGTTTCAAATAATCATTATTCACTAAATCTTCTAAAACATCATTATTTTCAATTTCTGCTAATCCAATCACGGAAGGAAGCTCATCAGTTTCAGTTTTTCCAATTTTTGATAAACAAAAAGCGATTTGGTTTACTTTTTTATCGTATCTACTTTCTTTCCATTTATTAAAATTGCTAGGTAGAAACGAATCTTCAGAATATTTTGAGTAAAAATTTTCTACATTATAAAAAACGATGGTTGTCAAATTTTGTTTCAAATTTTTTTTGCTAAAATAAGAAAGTTTATTTTTTTTTGATTTTAAATAACTTCAACATATTTTTTTTAATCAAGATTTAAATCAATTTAGAAATTATCAAATCAATAAATTATCGATTTGAACAATTTTATTTTAAAATATTATCAACTTGTATTTTTATCAAAATTTGTAAATACATATTGGTAAAATTAATGCAAATGATGTACTTGTGTCAGTGTTAAAGTCTATCAAATTTTATATATTTGTAAAGTTTGTAGTTACTGCAAATGATAAATGAAAAATTTATTTTTAATTGGTTATTCATGATGAATAATCTCAAAAAAATTTAAAGCATAATGTCAAAAATTCATTACACACTTACGGATGAAGCTCCGATGTTGGCAACACATTCTTTTTTGCCAATTGTACAAGGATTCACTAAAACAGCTGATATTACAATTGAAGTTCCAGATATTTCTTTAGCTGGACGTATTTTAGCAAACTTTCCTGAATTTTTAAAAGAAGATCAAAGAATTCCTGATGCTTTAGCAGAATTAGGGACATTAGCATCTACTCCAGAAGCTAATATTATAAAATTACCAAATATTTCAGCTTCTGCTCCTCAGTTAGATGCTGCAATTGCTGAATTACAAGCAAAAGGTTTTGCTGTACCAAACTATCCATCTGAACCAAAAACAGAGGAAGAAAAAGAAATTAAAGCTCGTTACGGAAAAGTTTTAGGTTCTGCAGTAAACCCAGTATTACGTGAAGGAAATTCGGATCGTCGTGCTCCAAAAGCTGTTAAAAATTATGCAAAAGCTAATCCTCACAAAATGGGTGCTTGGGCAAAAGACAGTAAAACTGAAGTTGCTTACATGACAAGTGGAGATTTCTACGGTACTGAAACTTCTACAACTTTAGAAAACGCAACTGAATATACAATCAAATTTTACGGAGATAACGGAGAAGAAAAAGTTCTTAAAACTGCTGCTCCATTAAAAGCTGGAGAAGTTATTGATTCTTCTGTAATGAATTTAAATTCATTAAAATCTTTTGTAAAAGAAGCTATTCAAGAAGCAAAAGATAAAAATGTATTATTGTCTGCTCACTTAAAAGCAACAATGATGAAAATATCTGATCCTATTATGTTTGGTGCTATTGTAGAAACTTTCTTCAAAGATGTTTTTGCTAAATATGCAGATACTTTCAAATCGTTAGATATTAATCCAAATAACGGTTTAGCTGGATTATTAGATAAAATTACAGGTCAACCTCAAGAAGCAGAAATCAAAGCTGCAATTGAAACTGCATTAGCAGAAGGACCACGTGTAGCAATGGTAAATTCTGACAAAGGAATTACGAACTTCCATGTACCATCAGACATTATCGTTGATGCTTCTATGGCTGCTTTAGTAAGAAACGGAGGAAAAATGTGGAACAAAGATGGTGCAGAAGAAGATACTGTAGCTATTATTCCAGATCGTTCTTACGCTGGTTTCTACGAAGCTGTTGTAAATGACATGAAAGAAAACGGAACATTAGATCCAACAACTATGGGTTCTGTACCAAACGTTGGTTTAATGGCTCAAAAAGCAGAAGAATATGGTTCTCACGACAAAACTTTCCAAGCTCCAGCAAACGGAACTATCAAAGTGGAAGATGCAAACGGGAATGTATTATTAGAGCAAAAAGTTGAAGCATCTGACATCTTCAGAATGTGTCAAACTAAAGATGCTCCTATTCAAGATTGGGTTAAATTAGCTGTAAACAGAGCTAGATTATCTGATACTCCTGCAATTTTCTGGTTAGACAAAGGAAGAGCTCACGATCAACAAATCATCAAAAAAGTAGAAAAATACTTACAAGATCACGATACAACAGGATTAGATATTCGTATTCTTGATGTAAAAGATGCAATGAAAGAAACATTAAGTCGTGCAAGAGAAGGTAAAGATACTATTTCTGTTTCTGGAAACGTTTTACGTGATTACTTAACAGATTTATTCCCAATTTTAGAATTAGGAACTTCAGCGAAAATGTTATCTATCGTTCCATTAATGAACGGAGGTGGATTATTCGAAACTGGTGCAGGAGGTTCAGCTCCAAAACATATCGAGCAATTTATCGAAGAAGGATACTTACGTTGGGATTCTTTAGGAGAATTCTTAGCATTACAAGCATCTTTAGAGCATTTATCTCAAACACAAGGAAACGCAAAAGCTCAAACTTTAGCAGATGCTTTAGACGAAGCTAATGCAAAATTCTTAGCAACAGATAAATCTCCAGGTCGTAAATTAGGAACAATCGATAACCGTGGTTCTCATTTCTACTTAGCAATGTACTGGGCAGAAGCATTAGCAAATCAAACAAAAGATGCTGATTTAGCTACTAAATTTGCTCCTGTTGCAAAAGCAATGCAAGAAAATGAAGCAAAAATTAACGAAGAGTTAATTGCTGCGCAAGGTCAACCTCAAGAAATTGGTGGTTACTACAAAACAGATTTTGCTAAAACAACTTCTGCAATGCGTCCATCTGCTACATTAAATGCAATTGTTGACGGAATATAAATAACCAATTATTTATAATATTTCAATCCCCGATTTATCGGGGATTTTTTGTTTTATTTTTTTGGCAACTAATATGGCTTTCCACTATATCTTTTGTTCGCTAAATCGCTCGCAAAAGGATGCCGTTGCAATCCATGTTGCAAGTTCAAAATATATATATTCAGGTGATTAATTTTCAGAATTATGTTTTTAGAAATAGCTTAAAACTTTTATATAACGAATTGCGTTAGGGATTGCAGTTAAAATCCTTTTTCCTCAGAAAAAGATTGTAACGAAAAGCCCGACCGAAGGGAACGCCCAACTTAAGGAAATTTAGAAGTACGAATTTTGAATTATGAAGTTAGGAGTACGAAACTAGAAATTAGAAACTAGAACTTGATAATTTTATAAACATAACAACATAATCACTGAAAAACTTTTGTACTGACGTTGAATAACGGTAAAAAATTAAAAGAAAAATTCTAAAATAACTTCTCGTAGCGTTTTTTCTAATTTGTATGTATCTTTGCACAAACAGAACAAAAAAACAATGCAAACTTTAAATGGTATTAAACTAGCAAAAGAAATCAAAGAAGAGATTAAAGAGTTAGTTGAAAGCTACAAGAATCAAGGACAAAGAGTGCCACATTTGGGTGCGATATTAGTAGGAAGTAACGGTGCTTCTCAAACTTATGTAGACAATAAAATAAAAGATTGTCAATTCGTAGGTTATGAATCATCAGAACTTCGCTTGCCAGATACTATTTCTCAAGAAGAATTAATTGCAGAAATAGAAAAATGGAATAATGATGATACATTAGATGGTTTCATCGTGCAATTGCCATTACCAAAGCATATCAATCAGGAGGCAGTTATTAACGCAATTGATCCTAACAAAGATGTTGATGGTTTTCACCCAATGAATTTTGGAAAAATGGCCTTGGAAATGGAAACTTTTTTACCAGCAACTCCATTTGGAATTATGGAAATGTTGGAAAGATATAAAATAGATACTGTTGGGAAACATACGGTAGTTATAGGACGTTCTCGTATTGTTGGTCGCCCTATGAGTATCTTGATGAGTAAAAATGGTAATCCTGGAAACAGTACGGTTACATTGACACACTCGAAAACAGAAAATTTAGAACAATTTACAAAAGAAGCTGATATTGTGATTACAGCATTAGGAGTTCCTGGTTTCTTGAAGGCAGACATGATAAAAGATGGTGCTGTTATTATAGATGTAGGAATTACTCGTGTAGATGATTCATCTAATCCAAGAGGATTTGTACTAGCTGGTGACGTAGATTTTGATAACGTGAAAGAAAAAGCATCTTGGATAACGCCTGTTCCTGGTGGAGTTGGGCCGATGACACGTGCTATGTTGTTAAAAAATACATTATTAGCATACGATAGAAGAAAAAAATAAAAATATTATGATACACATTGCATCTACAACTGCAGAAGAGCAAAGTTTACTAGAAAACGGAAAATTATTACCTGTTATGGAGCATTTCTATACCATTCAAGGGGAAGGAATGTACACAGGTGTTGCATCATATTTTATTCGTTTGGGTGGTTGCGATGTAGGTTGTCATTGGTGCGATGTAAAAGATAGTTGGGATGCTGAAAAGCATCCCTTAACAAATGTTGATGAGTTGGTTGAGCTTGCTACTTCGCAAGCAAAAACCATCATTATTACTGGTGGAGAGCCTTTGATGTGGGATTTGACTTACTTGACTAAAAAATTACACGAAAAAGGTGCTCGTATACACATAGAAACTTCTGGTGCTTACCCATTGAGTGGAGAAATTGATTGGGTATGTTTATCTCCTAAAAAAATGATGTTACCATTGGATGAGGTTTGTGAGGCTGCAAATGAATTGAAATGTATTATTTTTAATAATCATGATTTTAAATTTGCTGAAGAACAAGCTGCACGTGTTGGTGAAGATTGTACTCTTTTCCTACAAACTGAATGGAGTAAACGAGAAAAAAACCTTCCTTTGATTGTAGATTATGTAAAAGAAAATCCGAAATGGAGATATTCTTTACAGACACATAAATACCTTGATATTCCTTAGGAATTTATCAATTTAATAATAAAATATATCTGGCTAAAATCATAGGTATTCTTATTCATTCTAATTTTTTGAGTGATTCAAAATCATTATCTTTATGAAAATATAGATTGATTATGAAAAAACTATTTTTACTTAGTTGCACAGCTCTATTTATTATGAGTTGTGGAGAATCTAAAAAAGCAGACTCAACTCAACCCGAAATTGATTATAGCACAGCTACAGATAGTAACGAAGCTGAAGCTACACCAGCTGTTGCAACAAACAATCATATTGTTTTGAAAGCTGGGGATGATATGCGTTTCGATAAAACGGATTTTACTGTAAAAGCAGGTGAAGAAGTTACATTGATATTTATGAATTCTGGAGAGATGTCTAAAGAAGCAATGGGACATAATTTTGTATTATTAAAACCAGGTTCTGATGCATCTGCATTCGCTAGTGATGCAGTTTCTGCTAAAGCAACGGATTATATTCCTACAGACTTACAAAGTGAAATTATAGCTCATACCAAACTATTAGGTGGTAAAGAGAATGATCAAATAAAATTTACTTTAGAGCCAGGAACTTATGATTTTTTATGTTCTTTCCCGGGACATTTTGGTTCTATGAATGGAAAAATTACAGCTGTTAAATAAAATATTTGTAGATACTGAATGTATTTCCGAAATAATAAACCCTACATTTTGTAGGGTTTTTGTTTTGATTAAATTTGATTGTTAAAAAATAATAGTATATATTTAATTTATTTGCAAGTATTTATGAATATTAGATTTACTGTAATAACAATTATGTTATTCATTTCAACTTTTAAAGTTTACAGTCAAAATACAAATTTTTCTTTGAAATTAAATTTTGAAGAAAAATTTAAAGATGATTCTATATTAATAAGTATTCCTGATGGAAAAAATAACTTTCAGAGTCTTTTTGATATTTCTTTTAAAGAAAGTAAATATGTAAAAATACCTATACCTGAAATATCTATATTAAAGTTAAATAATGAAAATAAGATATTCGGGAACATTTCAAATCCTACACCATTAATAATTATTAAACCTAATACTGAGGTATCATATTTCGTGTCTAATATTTTTTTTGTAGAAGAAGGAAATCAAATTATTAATATTTATAGTAATAATAATTCTCTTACAGTAAAATCTTCAAATAAAAGTAATTTAGAATTTTTAGAACTTAGAAAAGTATTAAATAATAATTTTAATTTTGAATCAATAGAAAATTATATAAAGAAAAATCCTAATTCCTTTGTAGCTTTTTGGGAAATTGCTTTTGATTATAGTAAAAATGGTTATAATGGAACTTATAAAAGCTTGTTGAATTTATTTTCAAAAAAAGTAAAAGAATCTAATTCTTATCAGAAATTAATTGACCTTATTAAGATTGATGAAGAAACAAAAATAGGAAATTATTTTCCTACTATTAATTTAAAAGATATTACCTTAAGTAAGGATTCTTTTAAAGAAAATAAACTAACTCTTATTGATTATTGGTCTACAACTTGTGCTCCGTGTATAAAAAGATTTCCAGAGTTAGTTAATCTATATAGAAAGTTTAATAAAAGTGGTCTAAATATAATAAATATAGCAGATGAAAAAGGAGCTAAAAGACAAGACCTCGCGGTTAAAATCTTAAATGATAATAATATTATTTGGAAAAACTATTTTGATGAAAAAAACGAAATTCTGAATAAGTTAAATATTTATGGATATCCATATTTAATTTTAGTAAATAATAAAGGTGAAATAATTGAAAGAAGTTTTGGAAGTGATCATAAAAAGATAGAAAAATTTATTTTAGAATACTTAAAATAAATTTAATTTTTATTTATTGGTTACCATTATGCTTCTTGTATTCATTATGAGCTAGTCTTATTTATTAATTGAGAAATCCACTAATTTATAGATCTATGTTAATCAATCGATTAACAATTTTTTATATAAATTTTGTAAAGATTTTGTACTGAGTTTTTAACAAGTAAATATTCACTCAGTTAATATGAATAATAATTATTTTAATAAGTTTTTAAATTTATAATGATCTTTAATTAATTTGTCTTTGTGTTTTAAACTTGGAAGACCAATACTTTTTCTATTTGCATTTATTTTCACTGAATCCAAATATGTATCATCCATAAATAGGCGGTATTCACCAAAAATTAACTTATTATTATTTCTTGATTCATATCTATCAATCATTGAGGCGTATATCTCTGGAGGGCAGTCTCCACTTTTTACATATTTATATAAATTTTGTTTTAATAAAGGGTATTCTGTCGATTCAGCCATATGTAAAAATAAAGCGTTCATAACAATTTGATTATTTTTATCTTTTCCAAAGCCTATTTTATAAATAGAAGGATATCCATAATTTTCAAAAGTCCATTTTAATAGATTAGTATTTTTTTTATCTTGTTTAAGAACTTCATCCCAATCTGCATTTTTACCACTTCTATACATTTGATCCCTAATCATAGCATTAGAAAAAGAATCTAAAAGAATGTGATTCTTATTATTTTCCCATTTAAGTAATTGTTTTTTTATATCTATACTATCCATTTTATATTTATTAAAAATTGGGTAATATTGTTTTTCCAAACCAAACATAGAATAAGGAGCTATTAAATCAATTAATTTAATGAGACTTTTTTTCCCACCAAATTTTATATTATTCTTCTAAGATAGAACAATAAAAGTTTCATATTCTCTAAAATATTCAGTACTTTTTGGAGGATATTTCTTAAATAATTTTTTATATTTTTTTACAGCTAATATCGGTTGATTTGCAAACCTATATATACTATCTATCTCATTTACTTTATTATAATAATCAATGTAATTTAATTGAGATTTATTACATGCCAGTAAAATAAATAATGCAAATAAAAATGCAAATACAATTTTCATAGACTTATATATTTTAAAACTTTTATTCATATTATTTTATTTATTTTCATGTATTTATGATAGATATTAAAGATAATAATATAAATATCTCAATTGAAAATAATCAAGTAAAATTTTCTATATTTTTATAAATTTATTTGCAATAAATCAATTTTAATAAAACATAAAAAAACCGTAGTAAATAATATTACTACGGTTTATATATTTCTAAGAATTAATTATTCTTATAAATTAATTGAGAAATCCATTAATTCATGGAATTTTCTTAATCTATTGATTAATCCTTCTCTGTCTAAATTTTGTAAAGATTCTGTACCAAATTTTTCACAAGTAACAGATGCTAAAGCAGAACCATAAACAATAGCTCTTTTCATGTTATCAAAAGAAAAATCGTTTGTCTTTGCTAAGTATCCAGAAAAACCTCCAGCAAATGTATCTCCAGCTCCTGTAGGATCAAATACATCTTCTAATGGTAAAGCTGGTGCAAAGAAAACTTGATCATTTTGGAATAATAAAGCACCATGTTCACCTTTTTTGATGATTACAGTTTTTGGCCCAAAATTCATGATTTTTTTAGCAGCTTTTACTAAGCTATATTCTCCAGATAATTGACGAGCTTCTTCATCATTGATAGAAATTACATCAACATCTTTTATAACGTCCATTAATTCTGGTAAAGCACAATCCATCCAAAAGTTCATTGTGTCTAAAACAACTAATCCTGGACGTTTGTCTAATTGTGTTAAAACTCCTTTTTGTACTAATGGGTGTAAATTACCTAACATTAAAACATCTGGAGATTTACGATTTTGTGGTACAATAGGATTAAAAGTTTCTAAAACATTTAATTCTGTAACTAAAGTATCACGTGTATTTAAATCGTTGTGGTATTTTCCTTCCCAAAAGAATGTTTTCCCTTCTTTTACGATTTCTAAACCATCTAAATTAATTCCTTTAGAAGTTAATAAATCGATATATTCTTGTGGAAAATCTCCTCCTACTACAGAAACAATAGCTGTATCAACGCCTAATAAAGAAGACGCCATTCCGATATATGTAGCGGCACCTCCTAAGATTTTGTCTGTTTTCCCAAATGGAGACTCTAACTTATCAAAGGCAACTGTACCTACTGTTAATAAACTCATTTTATATATTCTAAATTAAATAGTTTGCAAATATATTGAACTTCTTTCAATTATAAGGCATTAGCCAAATCTGAAAATGCAATTTCTGTTTGTTCTCCAGAAATCATATCCTTCACTGTTGCTTTTTGCTCTTCAATTTCTTTTTCTCCTAAAAGAATTACTTTTTTAATTCCTTTTTTATCTGCATATCCCATTTGCTTTTTCATTTTAGCATCATCAGGATATACTTCTGTATTAATACCTTGTGAACGTAATTGTTTTACCAATTTCATAGCTTCTGTAGCTTCTTTGTCTCCAAAGTTGATAAATAAAGCTTGAATGTTTGTTGAATCTTCTAACGCAGGAAAAAGATTATTATCTTCTAAAACAAGATAAATACGATCTAATCCAAAAGAAATTCCAACACCAGAAATATCTTTTAATCCAAAGATTCCAGTTAAATCGTCATAACGACCACCTCCACCAATAGATGAAGAAAATTCTCCGATTTTAGCTTTTACTTCAAAAATAGCACCTGTGTAATAATCAAGTCCACGAGCCAAAGTAAGATTAAGAATTAAATCAGCTGATTGTAATCCTAATTTTTCTGTATTTTCAAAAACGAATTCTAATTCTTCGATTCCTTTTAATCCTGTTTCAGATGATTTTAGAATTTCTTTTAATTGAGAAAATTGTGTTTTATAATCTCCATTCATCGAAAATAAAGGAGATAAAATTTCTATAGCTTGTTCAGAAATACCTTTTCCTCGCATTTCTTCTTTTACAGCTTCTTCACCAATTTTATCTAATTTATCTAAGGCAACAGTAAAATCGATTAATTGTGCAGATATATCTGCAACCTCTGCTAATCCAGATAATATTTTACGGTTGTTGATGTGTATTTCTACAGGAGCGTTTAATTGTGTGAAAACAGAATCATATAATTGTACAAAATCTACTTCTTGCAATAAAGAATCAGAACCTACAACATCTGCATCACATTGAAAAAATTCACGGAAACGTCCTTTTTGTGGACGATCTGCTCTCCAAACGGGTTGAATTTGAAAACGTTTGAAAGGAAATGTTATTTCGTTTTGATGTTGTACAACGTAACGTGCAAAAGGAACAGTTAAATCGTAACGTAAAGCCTTTTCTGAAATTTTTGAAATTACTTTTTGGCTATTTTTTTCTGCCAATAATTGTTCATCAACTTTAGATAAATAATCTCCCGAGTTAAGAATTTTAAAAATTAAACGATCTCCTTCTTCCCCATATTTACCAGTTAAAGTAGATAAGTTTTCGAAAGATGGAGTTTCTATTGGAGAAAAACCAAATAACACAAACTGTTTTTTGATTGTGTTGATGATATATTGACGACGATTAACTTCTAAAGGAGAAAAATCTCTTGTTCCTTTAGGAATCGATGGTTTTTGAATTGCCATTTTGTAAAATTGTATTTTAAATATCAAAAGTTATTTTATAAAAATATTCCGTTGATATAGCTCGATTCGCAATGTAACTTCTCTTTGTGATTATTTGAAAAATGACTTGCTTGATGAATTTCGAGTTTAAAACCTCAACAACAATATTTAATATTGTACAAAAATAAGGCTTTTTAAACTTTTTATAATTTTAAATCTTTAATTTTTGAGTTGTT
The DNA here is from genome assembly GCA_002484335.1 of Flavobacteriales bacterium UBA7612. Classification (GTDB taxonomy): domain Bacteria; phylum Bacteroidota; class Bacteroidia; order Flavobacteriales; family Weeksellaceae; genus Empedobacter. Next base: position 131,550 of record DLJQ01000001.1, on the reverse strand, counting down.
TTTATAGAGTTGTTAGTAAAAATGAAGTGTTTACAATAAACATCTATACAACGTTTATTTCTCTAAACTAAATATTAAATTGTAAATTTGAGTAAGACCATTTACTTAAAAACGATTATTATGACTAAAATCCTATTTCCAACAGATTTTTCTAAAACAGCAAATAATGCATTCTTATATGCGCTTCATTTAGCAAACGCTTTGAATTTTGAAATAAAATTAGTTTCAATTCATTCAAGTCTTACAAAACATCTTGAAATTATAGAGGAAAACTTTAATTCTCATATAGAAGGTTTAATTAAACTAGCAAAAGATAATGGATTAGAACATGTGAAAATAGAATCTAGTATGATTATTGGAGATTTATTATTAACTATTTTAGAAATTATAGATAGAAATGATATAGATTTTGTTGTGATGGGAACAAACGGGGAAAATAGTTTTGATAAGAAACTATTTGGCTCAAATACTGTGAATGTGATTAATAATTCTCCTGTTCCTGTTCTTGCTGTACCAAGTAATGTTCATTATAAAAAGGAAAGAAATTTTGCATATGCTACACTTTTTAATGAAAAAGAAAATCATGCTATCCAAGAAATGTTGAGATTTACAACAAGAAATGATACAACATTAAAAATTGTGCATGTCGAAAATAAATTATTAACCCAAGATATGCTAGCAACGAAAGAATATTGGGAAAATAATTATCAGGGTATTCAGATTCTAATAGAAAATAGTGAAGATGTAGAAACTGGATTAATAAACTTTTGTAGAAGAAATAAAATTGATGTTTTAGGAATTACACACAGAGAACTATCTTTCTTGAAAAGATTTTTTTCTACGAACCATAGTAATCAATTAATTCAGATAGGAGATATAGCAATAGTAGTTTTTAAGGAACCTTAATACGAAAAGAAAATTGAATAATGACTGAACAAGAAAAAAAGAAAAGTTTACAAAAACATAAAGCAATAGCTACAGGGTTATTTTTATTAATGGCTTGTATTTATTTCTTAATGGTTTATTTAGGTTTACATTCCAATAGAAAATGGATTGGTTATGTAGAGGCTTTTTCCGAAGCTGCAATGGTTGGTGCATTAGCAGATTGGTTTGCTGTAACAGCACTTTTTCGTTATCCTTTAGGACTTAAAATACCACATACTAATCTTATTGAAAATAGTAAAAATGCGATTGGTGATAATTTAGGACAATTTGTAACAGAAAATTTTTTAACTCCATCAACAATTCGTCCTTATATAGAAAAATTAGAAGTTGTAAAATATGCCTCTGATTGGTTGAATAAAACACAGAATCAAGAATTATTACAAAAAGAATTAATTCTATTTGTAAAAAAAATACTGAATGATTTAGATGATAAAACGGTTGTTGATTTTATGACAGTAAAAGGTTACGAAATTCTTCAACAATTCAATTTGTCTGAATTAGTTTCATCAGGATTAGAATATGTATTAGAAAAAGGGAAACATGACGATTTTTTAGAATATATAATCCCTAAAGTAAAAAACTACATTCAAGAAAGCGATATAATTATCAAAGATAAAATCAATGAAAAACATCCTGTTATTTCATTTTTTGCAGGAAAAAAAATATCTAAAGGAGTAATAGATGGAATAATAAGTTTTTTGGATGAAATAGAAACCGATAGAAATCATCCAATCCGTATTAATTTAGAAAATAAGATAAAGGAGAGTATTACTGATATTAAAAATTCGCCTGAATGGAAACAAAAATTAGAAGGAATTCGTGATGAATTTATTACAAAAGAAAAATTAATTGATTATGCTTCCGATTTTTGGAGTTCTATAAAACAAAATCTTAATGATAGTTTTGATAATCATAATTCAACATTACAAGTTTATGTACACAACAATATTTTGAAATTAAGGGATAACCTTAATAATAATCAGGAAATGATTGATAAAATAAACGGTTGGATTAGACATTTTATTTATCGAATGATTTTGAAAAATGTAAAAGAAGTTGAAGAATTGATTAGTGGGACAATTGATAAATGGGAAGGAAAAGAATTAAGTGAAAAATTGGAATTAGAAGTAGGTAAAGATTTACAATTTATTCGAATTAATGGGACATTAGTTGGAGGGTTAGTAGGTCTTGTTATTTATGCAATTACTCATTTGATTTTTCATTAAAATTAATCTATACTTAATGTTTTCTTAAACTAGAAACCAAAGAATAATTGTAGGTTTACAAAAGCATACTCCTCATGTGTTAATCAATTTATTTTTAAAAAAGAAAAAAAATACTTCTCTATTCGGGAAGTATTTTTATATGGTATAGTTTTATAAAAAGAATTTTATTGTTTTATCAAAACAAATTTAGCAGAATCTGCAGTTTCTATCTTTTCTCTATTTTTATTTAATTGAACTATTTTTCCTTTTTCTATAGAAAAACCGTTTGGAACGTTTGCAATCTCAGGTAGTACAATCGTATTACTGTCTTTTTCGTATTCAAAAACTCCAGTTGTTTTCAAAAATTCTTTATCAACTCCTACTCGTTTTGTCGAATAAACATACCCTTGATGAGGAAGTAATTCAACTTCCATTTCTACATCTTTACAATCTTTTTCGAAACAAGGAATTGTTCCCTTGTATTTTCCTTCGTAATTAATAGGTTCGTTTCCTGTTTCTAATTTTATCATTGTAGAGTCAACTACCTCTTGTTCATTTTTTACTTGTTCATTTTTATTTTCACAACTTATTACAGATAAGGAAAAAATTGCAAAGGATGCTAAAATTACTTTTTTCATTATTTAGAATTTGAATTAAAGGTAATGAAATTTTAAAGTAAAAAAAATCCTCTCAAAATTTTTGAGAGGATAAGTTATTTATTTAATATAGTTTTTTACAAAAACTAATTAGAATATTTCTTTTGCAGCAAAATGAAATGCAGCTTCAATAGCAGCGTTTTCATCAGAGTCAGAACCATGTACTGCATTTGCATCAATAGATTCAGCATATTTAGCACGGATTGTTCCTTCAGCAGCTTCAGCTGGGTTTGTAGCACCAATTAAAGTACGGAAATCAGCAACAGCATTATCTTTTTCTAAAACGGCAGCAACGATTGGTCCAGAAGTCATAAATTCAACTAAATCATTGAAAAAAGGACGTTCTTTGTGAATTGCATAAAATGCTTCAGCATCTTGTTTTGCTAATTGAGTCATTTTAGCTGCTTTGATTTTGAAACCAGCGTCTGTAATATCTTTTAAGATATCTCCGATGTGACCTTTTGCAACAGCATCAGGCTTAATCATTGTAAATGTAATGTTTGACATTTTATATAATTGTATTTATTACTAATAAATTCTACTATACAAAATTACGAAATTGAAATATATTATTTACTTATTCGATAAGCTATTTTATGAAACATAATATTATTCATAAAATAGCTTGTAAATCATTAATTTATAATATGATTTCGATAAAAAATAAATGACTTATATTAAATAATACAAGTCATTTATCTGAAATTAATAGTTATTTAGGTGTTTAGTAAACAATTTTAAATTAAGACCAAACTTCTTTCGCTATCTCTTGAATTAGTCGAATTTTTTTCCATTGATCTTCCTCTGTAAGAATATTTCCCTCTTCTGTAGATGCAAAACCACATTGTGGACTTAAACTTAATTGTTCTAAAGGAATGTATTGACTTGCTTCTTTAATTCTTTCTATAATAGATTCCTTGTTTTCTAAAGTAGCACTTTTACTAGTTACTAATCCTAAAACAACATTTTTATTAGCAGGTACATGTCTTAATGGCTCAAAGTTACCTGAACGATCATCATCAAATTCTAAATAAAAATTTCCTACATTTTCTTTTGCAAATAATGTAGAAGCTACAGGCTCATATCCTCCTGAAGTCGCCCATGTAGAATGGTAATTACCTCTACAAACATGAGTAGAAACTCTTAAATCTTCAGGTAAATCTTTTAATGCTTCGTTATTTAATTTTAAATAGATATCTTGTAATTCTTGAGGATCATAATTATCTCCAGCCATGTTTTTCCAAAAATTTTGGTCACATAACATTCCCCATGTACAATCATCTATTTTAATATCTCTACAACCCAATTCATATAGTTTTAAAATTGTATCTCTATACGCTTTAGATATATCTGTAAATAAATCTTCTCTATTTGGGTAAAATTGATTTACTTTTTCTTCGTTTGATTCACGAACTAACTCTGCGTAAAATTGAGCAGGAGCTGGAATACTTTGTCTTGCTTGTACTTTTCCATCAGTAATAGATTTTAAGAATGAAAAAGCTTTTAAATATGGATGGTTTTCAGAAAAAGATACTTTTCCAGTTAAACGAGCTGAATCGTTTCTTGTTTCTTCTCCATGAAATAAATAACCTCTTTCCATTAAATTGTGTTCAACGCCATTAAATCCCCAAAAGAAATCTAAATGCCAGTAACTTTGTCTAAATTCACCATCAGTTACAGCTTCTAATCCAACTTCAATTTGTTTTTCAACAATGTTTTTAATTTCTTCATTCTCTATTTTTTCTAATTCTTCTTTAGAAATTTCATTGTTTTCAAATTTAGTTCTTGCATTTCTTAATTTTTCTGGACGTAAAAAACTACCTACAGTATCTACTTTTAATTTTTGCGTTGTGCACATGTTTTATTAATTGTATTTTGTCTATACAAATTTAATAATTCAAAATATATTGTTGTAAAATTTTAAAAAATAAGATATTTAATCTTTTTTAAATTAATTATTTAGTTTTAATAACTTTTTATAATGCTAAAATTATCTCAATGAAGAATAATATTCTGAATACGATTATTGAAAAAAATGATTATAATAAAAAATTTAATATTAATTCCTAAATTATATTTGTTATCTTAATAATAAGATATATTGTGATTAAATGCCTTTTGGTTTGATAATTGTGATACAAAAAATACTATTACCTAGTTATGAAAAATAAAATCATTGGAATTATTGTTATAGCTTTTTCTTCTTTCTTTTGCGGAATACTTATTTCTATAATGTCTTACATGAATAAATCGCATGTTAATGCTTCGTATTTAGAAAATCCTATTTTTTCATCATGGTGGAAAATGGGTTTAATTTTCTTTATAATACAATTTTTTATTTTTAGTTGTTTTATTTTACTAAAAAATATAAGGCAAAAAGTTTGAAATATAATTGATTAATTGAAAAATGTAGAAAGAGTTGAATTTTAATAAATAAAAAAAGACAATCAAACTAATGATTGTCTTTTTTTTGCTCCTCCTCTTGGGCTCGAACCAAGGACCCTCTGATTAACAGTCAGATGCTCTAACCAACTGAGCTAAGGAGGAATTTGTTTCCTTTATTGTGATGCAAATATAAATGATTTTTTATTACTTCCAAATCTAAAACTTAAAAAAAATACTTTGATTTTATTATTTTATCATCAACTATTTGAAAATGAATAATAAAAAAAATTATCTGTAATGATAAAAAATCCCTTGTTGTGTAGCGGTCCATAAAGGAGCTTTTTGATTTGCGTGTTTTAATGCATTTGCTGCCCATGTATTGCATGTATAAAAAATACTATATGTTCCTTTTGCTTCATAAAAAGAATCATTTTCCCCATATAAAGCATCAGTTTTTATATATCTAACTTTATTATTAGAATCTAAATCAAAAGAATTTTTGATATAATTTACAAGTTGTTTATAATCTTCTTTAGATATTTTAATTTGCTTACAATTTTCCCCTAGATAAATATCATTATAAAAAGTTACATGCATTGCTGTTGATCCAATTCCAAATGCAGCATTAATTGCAGTTGATAATTTTAAATCACTCCATTCAGGAGTATTGAGATAAAATCCTTTGTCTCCCCACCCAAATGCGATATTGTCATAATGTTTTTTAGATTTTGTATCACTATAAGGAATAATTTTGGACCAATCCATAATATCTGTTTTTACAGGAACAATGATATCAGTATGCATTCCATTAGTTAGAATATATATATACATAGAGTCATCCAATTTTTTCCCTTTTTTATTATTTATACCAAAAAGAGGTAAAATAATAATAGCAAAGAGATAAATGATTACTAATGATATTATAGATACTACTACTCTAAATAGTATTAAAATAAATTTTCTCATGTTTATAAATAGGTTATTATTAAACAAAACTAAATTATTAATGAAATATAATAATATTTAAGATTTTTATTCAAATTTTATAGTTAACATAATTTTATGTTAACTTTTTTATAGATTATGTTTATGAAATTTTTATTGAAAAATAATATTTTTCTTAATTAGTATTATTGATTAATTTGTAATTAATTGTTTTTTTGTTATTAGTATTTTTTTTGAAGTATCAATAATTATTTTATTTAAATAATGTAAATTTAATATTTAACATTAAAAAAATTATTTAACATTTTTTTTTCTTAAAAAAAAGTTAGAGTTTTGTTTAAAATGTTATAAAAAAATAAACTATGAGGAGAAGATTAACATCTCTGAGCTTTTTAGCATTCCTAGGATTAGGAACTATTGCTTTTGCTCAAGTTACGGGAGTAGTTAACGATGCGAATAATTTCCCTGAGTCTGATGTAGAAGTTACTGTAAAAGGAACTAATAAAACTGCAATTACAGATGAAAATGGAAATTTCAACATTGATGCTAAAGTTGGGGATACTTTAGTTGTTAATGGAAAAGAATTTAAAGTTACGTCAACTAATTTAGGTGCTTTAAAATTTGGTACAGATGAAAATGTAGATTTAGATGAGGTAGTAGTTACAAGTATATTTGAAGCTCCTCAAAAAGCAGGTCAAACAATTGTAAAAGCAGATCAAATTAAAGATTTCAATCCTAGTTTATCTGTCGATCAAATGCTTGGAGGGAAAGTTTCAGGTTTAGTTTCTCAAGCACAAAATGGTGCACCTGGAAGTACTGCCAATGTTACAATCCGTGGAGCATTAGGATTAAACGGAGGAGTAAAATCTCCATTATATGTTGTTGACGGAACGTATATGACAGCTACGGATGTAAATAGTATAAACCCATCTGATATTGAAGATGTGAAAGTTTTGAAAGAAGCTTCTCAATTAGCTATTTACGGTGCTCGTGGAGCAAATGGAGTAGTAATAATTAAAACAAAGTCTGCTAAAAAAGGTGGTGTTGTAGTTTCTTATTCTGGAAGAATTGGAGTGACATCAATGATGGATTTACCTAACATTGAGTTAATGAATTCAAAAGAATTATTGGGCTATCAAAGAGAATTGTATGATTCAAATAATGCCTTAGGTTTAGCATGGTCTCCTACTCAAATTGAAACTCTATCTAAAACAAATACAAATTGGCAAGATGCAATTTATCGTAATGGTATAATTTCATCTAATTATTTTTCTATATCGAATAATCAAGGAGATTTAAGTCAAAATTTCAGTATTGGTCATGATAAAGATAATGGTGCTGTTAATTTTTATAAAGGTTTTGAAAGAATAACATCATCGTATAATTTTAATGGTAAAGCTTCAGAATCATTTAGATATGGAGGAAATGTGAATGGTGTTTATCAAACATTAGATTCTCCTAGAGATAGATTTAATGGACAATCACCTTTTAATGTTGCATTAATGGGGGCTCCTTATCGAAATATCTATACTCTTGATGCTAACGGTAATGTTCAATATGACGTAGATGGTTATCCTATATATAATCCAAACAATGGTGCTGGTTATCCTGTTTTAGATGAAATGCAAAAATCATACAATAGAACAAGACAATTTAAATTATATGGATCTGGATTCTTAGAATTAGATTTATTTAAAAATGTAACAGCAAGAACTACATTTGGTGCAACTTATGTTCGTTTACAACAAGAAATTTTTAGTAGATCAAATACTTATTTAGCAGGTATTTTAGGATCCCCAGCATCTAAAACAGACAATTCTAGAGATAATTTAAATTATAACTGGAGAAATGAAATTAATTATGTAAATAAATGGGATAAACATAATTTACGCGTTACAGCTGCATCTGAATATCAAAAAGATAATCGTTATAGAATTTTAATGTCTGGAAGAAATTTTCCAAATAATATATTGATGACACAAAATCTTGCTCAACAAATTGTTGGAGAAGGAAGCTCATATACAACTAGACAACAAATTGCTCGATTTGGTTACATTGGAGCATTATCTTACGATTATGATCGTAAATATATGTTAGATGTGTATGTTAGACGCGATGGAACTTCATTAGCAGGATGGGATAACATGTATGGAACTTTCTGGGGAGCTTCTCTTGGTTGGGATTTAGCTAGAGAAGAATTCCTTAAAGGTAATAAAATCATTAATAGTTTAGTTTTAAAAGGATCTTATGGAGAAGTAGGTGATGATTCTGCATTAGATATCTATTCTAATCTTAATTTAATGAAATTAGGTTTCTATAATTCTCAATTTGGAGCTACTCCTAGAGAAGACTTAAATGGAAATAGACTTTATGCTACTCCAAATACTAGTTGGGAAGTAAATAAAAAATTAAATTTAGGCGTTGATTTTGCATTACTGAAAAATACTATTTCAGGATCAGCAGCTTATTTTCAAGATAAACGATCAGACTTTTTATTTGATTTATTCTATTCGCCTACAGCAGGAGGTTATAAAACAACTTTAAATGCAGGACAATTAACAACTAATGGTTTTGAATTTGATTTGAATTATGATGTTTTAAAATCTAAAAACTTTGATTTATCCCTTTATGGAAATTTAACAACGTTAAAATATAAAGTTAATAGCATAAATGACGGTAAAAGTGAATTATTTGTTGATGGAGGATCTAACACTTTTATTCATAGAGTTGGAGACGCTCCGTATCAATTTTATGCTGTAAGATATGCAGGTGTTGACTCACAAACAGGAGATAATTTATACTATGATAAAGATGGGAATATAACAAATGTATATTCATCAGCTGATGCTGTTGCAACTGGAAAAACTCCTTTACCAAAAGTTTTTGGTGGTTTTGGATTAAATGCGAAAGTATATGGGTTTGATGTGAATGCTGATTTTACATATTCAGCAGGAGCGTATTCTTATAATAACGTATACGAATGGTTAGTAGATCCTACTATGAATACACAGAATAGAGATAAGTCAGCAAATAATTATTGGAGAAATCCAGGTGATAATTCTCGATTTGCAAAACCATCAGAAGATGGAATAATGGCTTCAACTCAATTCTTAGAGAAAAGTGATTATGTATTATTTAGAAGCTTATCTGTGGGATATACTTTTGGGCAAGATATCTTAAAATCTACACCTGTGAAATCTTTCCGTATTTATGCTCAGATTCAAAACTTAGGTTTATGGACTAAATACCATGGTAATCCAGTTCAAGGAACAGGGTCTTCAGAAACATCTGCAGTAACTGATGCTGGATATGTTTCAAATTCATTCTCTGGATTTGGATATCCTATGACAAGAACATATTCTATAGGAGTAAATGTTTCACTTTAATATTTAGAAAAAATGAAAAAAAATATATTTTTACTATCATTAGTTGCCATGTCATTTACATTTACTGGAGCTTTAACGAGTTGTAGTGATGATGACATAAAATTAGAATCTCCTAATGATATTGATCAATCAAATTTTTATAAAACTGAATCTGATTTTCAGACAGCAATTTTAGGTGTTTATAATGATTTTAGAACTAATGGACTTTATGGTAATACTGGAAGTTCTAATGATATTGTTATTTTAGGTGATTTATTATCTGATAATTTAATTTTTAATCCTTTTGGACGTAGAGGAAACTTCAATGCTTCGAATTGGATTTATACAGGTAATTCAAATGGAACTTCTTTATATGAAAATTCATATAAAATTGTTTCTGATGCTAATTTTTTATTATCTAAAATAGATAATTTACCATCAGACAGTGATGTTAGAAAAAGAGTTACAGCAGAAGCAATTGCTTTAAGAGCAATTGCACATTTTGAAGTAGCTAAATTATTTGCAAAAATACCAACACAATCCGCAGATGCTTCAACATCACAAGGAATTGCATATTTAACTGAATTTAATTTTACAGCAGAACCTTCTAGAGAAGAAAATATAGGATTGGTATATAGTAAAATTATTGCTGATTTAGAGAAGGCTCTACCAAATTTACCTACAGGATATTCTCCTACAGGAAATGGTATATATAGATTAACACAAAATTCTGTTAGAGGAATTTTAGCTAAAGTTTATTTATTTAATGGTAATTATTCAAAAGTAATTGAATATGCTACTCCAGTCGTAAATAGTGTTTCACCTACAAGTAAAGAAAATTTACAAGATTTTTGGAGAAGTATAACTAATGAAGGAGCTTTATTTGTTTTACCTTTTGCAAAACCTAATGATATTGCTATTGGAGGTAATTATAGTCAAGGATTAACTCCAGCAACTTTTAGAGCTGAATATGTTGTAGATAAAGATTTTGCGGAATCTTTTAATCAAGAAACAGAATTAGAACGTTATAATGCAAGTATTATTACTATTACTCAAGAAAATTATGATGAGGAAGGTCCTGTTTACGCCGTAAAAAAATATATGCAAGGTAAAGACGGATATAATGCTGGAGTAAATGATGGACGTTATTTACGAGTTGAAGATGTTATATTAACATTAGCAGAAGCTCAATATTTATCAGGTAACCAAGCAGATGCTTTAACTACTTTAAATATATTAAGAAATGCTAGATACTCTTCATATACAGGAGGTGAATCAGGTGATAATTTATTTGAAGCAATTATAACAGAAAGACGAAAAGAATTATCTTTTGAAAATGGAGATCGCTTCTTTACTCTTAAACGTCTTTTAGGTGTATCTGGAATCCCTGCTAAATACTCTCAAGGTATTCAACGCTCAGGAGAAGGACACAGAGCTGATGGTTCAGGAAACCCTTCAGTTGTTCAAACTCTTCCTGCTAGTTCAGTGAAATGGCAATTACCTGTAAAACAAACGACTTTAAATTTAGATAAAAACATAGGTCAAACAGACGGTTATTAAAATAACATTGCTAAACACTCCTCAGTTGAGGAGTGTTTTTTTATTGTTACTTTTTTTATTTAACATCAACAATATATTACTATATAAAAAATCAACGTTTTATGAAATATTTTATTATAATTTTAGTCCTCTTTACTAACCTAGAAACTCAAGCTCAAGAAAATACAACTAAGATGACTACAGGTTTTTTTGGCGTTGAAGTAAAAAATCATTTAAAAGAAATAAAAGGTACACCGTATCTTGATGATAACTACTCCATTTATACAATTTCTGGCGCTAAAGTAAATGATATAAAAATGTTGAGATACAATCACTATTCTGATCAAATGGAATATCTAGACAACGGAGTTTTATATGATTTGAATAAAATTAATAAAATGGAAATATTCTTAAAGAAAAGTAATAAGAAATATATTTATGAAAATTACTTTGATGGCTCTACAACAGAATATGGTTTTTTAGAATTATTAGTTTCAGAAAAAAACATAAATTTATATAAAAAGGTACGCGTAGTTTTAAGTGATAGAATTGATAAGAAAGATTTAACTGATGTAGGAAAAGTTATACAAGAATATACTCCATTAAAACCACAGTATTTCTTAAATATAGAAAAAGAAAAAATTATTAGTATCCCTCAGAAAAAAACAGATTTTATTAATTTATTTGATAATCAATTAATAAAAGAATTTATAAAAAAAGAAAAAATACAACCCAACAAAGAAGCAGATTTAGTCAAACTTATTAAATATATTAGTAATTTAAGCTAATTAAAAATACACTATTAGAATTTTTTTTAATAAACAAAAGAAGGTTGTCATTAATGACAACCTTCTTTTGTTTTTAACTAGATTTTTTATTTTCCCAAAAACATATAACTTTCAGATAAATAGTTTGATATATCTGAAGCTATTAAGGAATGTGGGTGAATGTTTTTTATGGCTAAATCTCCAGCTAAACCATGTAAATAAACGCCTAAAATACAAGCTTCGTGAGAAGAATATCCTTGTCCTAAAAGTGATGCTAATATTCCAGAAAGAGTATCTCCAGATCCTGCAGTTGCCATTCCCCAATTACCTGTAGAATTAAAATAACATTCTCCAGTTGAGAGAACACTTGCTGTATATGCACCTTTTATAATGATGTTTATTTGATATTGTTTTGCAATTTCTTTTACTTTTTCAATTTTTTCAAAATCATTATTCCATTTTCCTATTAATCTTTCTAATTCTTTTGGATGTGGAGTTAAGATAGATTCCTTGGGAATAATTGCAAACGGATTTTTCTGTTTTGATAAAATGTTTAATGCATCAGCATCAATAACAAAATTTTTATTTGGAATATTTTTAAAACAATATAAAATTGCATTTTCAGTTTCTGTATTCTGACCAATTCCCATCCCGATTGCAACAGAATTATATAAAGATAAATCAGGAATTTCTGTAATATCATTTTCTGCTTTATCAGTAATACACATAACTTCAATAAGAGTTGATTGTACAATGTTATAGCCACATTTTGGAACATACACAGAAACTAATCCACTTCCTGTTTTCAATGCTGCTTTAGCACTTAAAATTGGAGCCCCGATTTTTCCATAACTTCCCCCAATAATCAACGTATGTCCAAAATTACCTTTGTGAGAAAATTTAGAAATCGGTTTCAAAATGTTTTTGATCATTAATTGATCAGCATAAAAATAATTTGATGAATAGGCTTCTCTAATATCTTTATCCAAATCAATAGTTAAAATGGTAAAGTCCTTTAAGTAGTTTTGAGAAGATGGAAATAGTAAAGCAAGTTTTGGGATTTCAAATGTAAGAACTAAATCAGCTTTTATACATGGAAAATTCTCTTGCATAGCAAAATCGGATAGAAAACCAGAAGGTAAATCTATACTTATAATTTTATAAGGTTTAGATTTTTGTATTTGTAAGAATATATTTTGCCAATCGTCATCTAATTTCTTATTGAAACCTGTACCAAAAATAGCATCTATAATTACACTTTTATTATCAATATCTATTTTATCATGAATGGTAAAAAATGAAATTTTAATTCCTAAATCTTTTAATAATTTTTGATTTTGAAGATTATCAATAGAATAACTTTCAGCTTTTAATAAGAATACTTTTACATTAAATTTTTTCCCGGAAAGTAATCTTGCAATAGCCAAGCCATCACCTCCATTATTTCCTTTTCCACAAAAAATATTAAATGATATATGAGAAGATTCAACGTATGATAAAATATATTCTGTAGCTTTTAAAGAAGCTCTTTCCATAAGATCCCATGATGATATATTTTGTATTGCTATCGTCTTTTGATTTAATTCTCTTATTTGTGCTGAAGAAAGAATTTTCATTGTTTTGATAATTTTTGTCTAAATAAATTTAGTCATTATTACTTAATAAAGATTCTTTTCTAATAGTAGTTAATCGAAATTGTTTAAACTATTTTTTGAATAATCTCTCTATAATTCATTTATTATTAGTCATTCATTTGCAATAGTGATTGAAGCGACATCCTTTTTAGATTGGTCATTCATTTCGATTTTGCTCAATGACCAATCTAAAAAGATATAGCGAGAAAGCACGGTGCGAAGCAATTGCCCAAGAAAAAATAAATATAATTTTAAAAGTTTAAACAGTTTTATTATTAAAAAAATCTAACATAAATGATAAAGCATTTTTATTGTGCATTTTTTCTCCATTATCCAATGATAATTGTGTTATTTTTAAAGATCTTTTTCTCATCTTTATTTCATATTCTTGGAACAAACTATTTTCTGAAATAAGATTTTCGCTTAACTCTAAAGCATCTAACATCGCCATGTTAACTCCTTCTCCTGCAAAAGGAGGTATTACATGAGCAGCATCACCTATAATAGTTAAATTTGGTTGAGTTATCCAATTCTGGTCTAACGGCATATAGCAGATTGGACGAGGAATTATAGGTTGCTTTGCATTGATTAATAACTCTTCCCAAATTTTGAAATTCCAATCCTTATATTCTTTTTTGAACCAATGGGTTAATTGTTCTTTGTCATTAAAATCGATTTTGTGAGAAGAAAAATAATTCTCTTCTATTTTGAGACTTATGTAAAATCCTATTGTATTATTTGCTTTCTGACCTATCATTATATTCTTACCATTTCCAAAAGCCATAATTTTACCACCTTCTAAAAAGGAATTAACAATAGGTGAATTAATAGTTGCATTAGAAATATTACCTTCTAACATTGTTATTCCAGAATAAATAGGTTTAGTAGGTGTTAAATAAGAACGAATTTTTGAATTTGCACCATCAGCACCTATAACAATATCTGCATAAACAGAATCTTTATTTTCGAAATTTAATGACCAACCATTTCCCTGTTTACTCATTGAAAGAAAATGGCTATTCCATACAACTTTATTTTTATTTAAAGAGTTTAATAATATTTCTCTTAATGCTCCTCTATCAATTTCTGGTCTAAAAGATGGATTTTCAAAATTTTCTTCAAGCTTTTTATTATGATCATTAAAATGAATGGTACCGTTTTTACCCATAATTTTTAATCTATCTGCTCCAAGCATATAATTCTTCTTGAATTCCTCTAATAATCCTGCTTGTTTTATTGCAGCCAATCCAGATTCTTCATGTAAATCTAGTGGAGCTCCTTGTGGGCGAATATTTTCATTTAAGTCACGTTCATAAACTTTCACACTTAAACCTTTCACTTGTAATAGTCGCGCAAGAGTTAATCCTCCTGGTCCTCCACCTATGATAGCAACTTTTTTATCCTGTATTTTCATTTTGTTTATTTTATAACAAAATTACTTTAGTGGAATTACTGAAAATTGTATAAATCGGTCGTTTTCATTTTTTTTCAATTCTTTTGGAGAAACACCAGCTAGTTTTTTAACCTCTTTAATAAAATGAGATTGATCTGTGAAATTTTGTTGAGGAAATAATTTTCCTTTTTTTATATGTTCAAATGAAGCTTTAAAACGTAATATTTTATTATATTTTTTCAAAGAAATTCCAAATCTTTGATTAAAGTAACGATTAATTTGCCTCTCACTCCATGATACTTCTTCAGAAAGTTCTTTTATACTTATTTCTCCATTGTTATCATAAATTAATTTAAATAGTTTTTCTTTTCTATTATCGATTTTTTCTGGAAGATGTTCTTTAATTTTAGAAATAGATTTTTTACAAAAAGAATTAAAATCATTTAGATCTTCTTCTTTAAAATTCCAGAAGTTTACTGGAAGATAAGTTGCATCATCTATAATATTAGCTATAGAATCATGAAAAATATATTCTATAGAAAGTAACTTAAAACTAATTGCAAAGATAATTGTATTGGCTTGTAGAGTTACTGTTTGAGGATAGGTTTCTAGACCTGATCGTACAATCCTAAAATTATCTTTAGAAGAGCGAGAAATAGTAAAATCAACTCTTCCATCAGGCATTATAACAATCTCTTTATCTTTAGAAGAATTATTTTTTATGAACCAAAAACTTTCTACAAAATCTGAAATAGATTCATCAGGTTGTTTTATTTCATAATTAATTTCGAGGTTATCCATTAGTAAATCTTTAATTGATAAGGAGCTGATTTTTTTTCTTCATGTTCTAATAACCATTTTTTACGTTCTATTCCTCCACCATAGCCAGTCATCTTTCCATCTTTCCCAATTACTCTATGGCAAGGAATGATAATTGAAATTCTATTATGCCCATTGGCAGAGGCTACAGCTCTTATTGCTTTTGCATTATTTAATTTTTCTGCTTGTGTTTGATAACTTACTGTTTTTCCATAAGGTATATCTTGAAGGATAGTCCAAACAGAATTCTGAAAATCTGTTCCTGGAGTTACAAGTTTTACTGTAAATTCCTTTCTTGTACCATTAAAATATTCATCTAGTTCTTTTTTAGCTAATTTTATATGGTCATTTTCTCCAGTAACAATAACTGCATTCAATTTATTCTGTAGATCTTTAAATTCCGTTTCTAGCATTTTTCTATCAACAAATTCAACTAAACAAATTCCATTTTCTGTCGCACAAATAAACATTGGACCAATTGGAGTTGTGTGTCTACTTATTAAAATTACTGTTTTATCTTCACTATTTTTAGGTGAATTTCCCATAATTTTTTTAAATGTATAACCAAAACCACTTAATGATTCATAACCAGAATCAAACGCTGTATTTGTTGTGTTTTTTCCGTTTTTTAATTCCTGAAATGCACTATTTATTCTATACATTCTCTGGAAAGTTTGATAAGTTATACCATAGTTTTTTTTGAACCATCTTCTTACAACTTCAGGGCTTATACCAATCTCTCGTAATTGATAATCCTTTATTTTTTGCTTTGGATTATCTTTTACTAACTGAATCGCAGTTTCTATTTGTTCAGGTGTTTCATTTGCATTTTCTGTCGGTTTGCAAATTTTACAAGGTCTGTAACCATTATCTAAAGCATCTTTAAAAGAACTAAAAAATTCTACATTTTCTTGCTTAGGTTTCCTAGCTCTACATGTTGCAATACAAAAAACAGATGTTGTTTTTACGCCAACAAAAAAAATACCTACAAAGCTTTGTTCTCTATCCACCAAAGCTTTGTAGTATTCATTTATTTTATGTTTATCTGTTATTAACATTAAAATATAGATTTAAACGATTTGTTTATTAAAACATCATTTTCTAATTCTTTGAAATTCTGGTACATTTTATCAAATAAAAAATTTCCCATACTTATTCTCTTTACACCTAAATTTTTTAAAATTTCGAAATCAGGGAGATTAGGCAAGCACATTACATTAATTGGTAATCTTGTGTAATTTACAATTTCTTGTATATCTTCTAAATTCTCTATACAAGGTACAAAAATTCCATCAGCTCCTGCTTTAGTATATAAATCTATTCTTTTTTTTGTTTCATCTATAACATTAGGAACTCCAAGCAAAAATGTATCTGTACGAACATTCATAAAAACATTTTTATTTTCTGCCCTAAGTATAGTTTTTATTTCTAATAATTGCTGAGCAAATTTTTCTGCATTTATCAGTTCTCTTTTTTCATTTACCTTACTATCTTCTATATTAATTCCAACAATTCCTAAATTAACTAATTTGATAATATTGTTGGCTATAGTATCTGTATCATCAGAATATCCAGATTCGATATCAACAGATAATGGAAGTTGAGTAGTTGCACGAATACGTTTTACCATATATTCTAATTCGGAGAAAGACATATCTTCTCCATCATTATAACCAAAAAGAGATGCTATTGCTGCACTTGATGTTCCTATTGCCTTAAACCCTAATTCCTCTGCAATTTTTGTACTTGGTATATCCCAAACGTTTGCTATAAGTAAAGGGTTATTTTGTTGATGTAATTCTGTAAAGTTCATTTGTTTTATTTTTTTATACAAAAGAACAACTGAACGAGACTATTTAGCAACCGAAAATTGGACGAGTATTTTTTTATTTTATAAAAACTTATTTTCGAATAATTTAAATAGAATAGCAATAATTAAGGCTACTATTAATAAAGGAATATTTTTATTTTTTCGATTAATACGAAACAATTCTCTGAATACTTTTTTTACTTTTTCTTTATCAAAAATCAGTATTATTATAATTAATAATTGGTAATAAATAGCTGTATTTAATGCTTTTATCTCATATAAATAATCTTGTAAAATTATATTAGAAAGTAGAATAGTAAGTAGTATACAACCAAAAATTCTTGTTCTATTAAACAATAAAAATAAACCTCCTATCAATTCGCATATTCCAATAACAATAGGATAAGTTGCAGAATAAGAGTAGAAAGACCACATTAATTTGTGTCCTTCGGATAAACCAGAGTTATTATTTATAGGGAAAGATTCAAATTGAAATGGTTTTAAAATTCCATAGATAATCATAGAACTAGAGGAAATAAAAATTATAATCCAATAGATAATATAAGTTAATTTTTCTTTTATTGTTTTCATTAAAATTTAGTGGATAACCAATTTACAATTAATTTCCTACAATAGTTATTTTGTCATTGGTTTGTATTGTTTCATCTCCCCAATTAGCAATAGCATGTAATAACGGGATTAATGTTTTTCCAAATTCAGTTAATTCATAATCTACTTTTAGAGGAGGTTTTGTTGTATAAACAGTACGTTTAACCAAACCATCCGCTTCCAGCTCTTTTAATTGTAGGCTAAGTGTTCTTTCAGAAATATTAAGACACGTTTTTCTTAGCTCACTGTAACGTTTTTTCTCTATTAAGTGGATTAGAATTACAGCTTTCCATTTTCCCCCAATATACTTCATTGTTATACTTGTACTACAAGGATATGTTTTTTCATCTAAACTATACATCAGCTACTATCATTTATGACCGTTATTGCAAATATATTAAACTTAAATTAGTTTTGTAACTATAAAAATTACAGTATAAAAATAAAATAATAAACGTATGAATTTTTTAGAGTTAGCAAAAAAAAGGTATACAACAAAAAAGTATGCAAGTGATCGTAAAATTTCTGATAAAGAAATTGAAGAATTAAAAGAAATTCTTCAACTTAGTCCATCTTCAATTAACAGTCAACCATGGAAATTTATTTTTGTTTCTGATTATGATATGAAACAAAAATTAGCTGCAGCATCTTCTTTCAATGGAGAAAAAATAAACGATGCAAGTCATGTCGTTGTTTTTAGTGCATTAGATAATATAGAACTATTCGAAAAGCAAATAAAAGAATATTTACCAGAAGGAAATATTAATTATTATTTCACGAATGTGAAAGCAAAAGGGGAAGCATTTACAAAATCTTGGTTACAACACCAAGTCTATCTTTCTTTAGGATATTTTCTTTCTGCTTGTGCAAGCCTTGGTATAGATAGTACTCCAATGGAAGGAATTTCAAATGAAGAATTTGATGAGATTTTAGAATTAAAAGATTATAAAACATTATTTGCTGTGGCTATAGGATATAGAAATCCAGAAGATACTAATCAGCCAAATATTACATCAAAACAACGTTTACCAATAGATCAAGTAATTCAATCCATTTAAAAAATAAAAAACTACATTATTTTAGATAATGTAGTTTTTTTTATAAAATTATTCTGTTAATAATTTTTCAAAACAAATGCTACTTTCTTCAGAAGCATATTGTCCGTAATTCGGAATTACAACAAAATTATTTTTTTTATAAAGTCCAATTGCCTCAATCATTTTATCTCCAGTTTCTAAAACACATTTCTGATAACCTAATTCTTTCGCCCAAACTTGTAATTCTTTTAAAATTTGACCAGCAATTCCTTTTCCTCTACATTCCAATGGAACAAACATTCTCTTAATTTCCATTGTTCCATCTTCATATTCTTTCATTGCACCACAACCAACAACAACATCATTGTCATAAGCGAGTATAACATTTTTGATGAGGTCAATTTTGTTGTACTGAGCAAAAAAATCATTTTTTTCGCCATTTTTTGCAGCTAAATCTTTGTCAAGCTCAATAACTAATTTCTCAAAATCAGGATGATTAGAATCTGTTCTTACTAATTTATTCATTGTTTTTTATTGTTTTGGGCGACCGGGCAGGCTTTTCATTTCAATCTTTTATAAAAATAACTCAGTTATTTTTATAAAAGGATTTCCACTACAATCCTTGTCGCATTTTAAGTTAAATATCTTCTTTTCGTTGCAAAGTAGTATCATATCTCAGTTTTCTGAATACATTGATTAATGTTATAACATCTTTTTCGCAATAATCTTTTATTCTTTCTAAGTTGTTTTCGTTGTAATAAACATGAGCAACCTGTGAGCCATCAATATCATCTTTTGGAGTAGGAATGTCTAAAACATTAGCCAGTAAATCAAGCGATGTATAGTTCTTATAATCACCAAATTTCCACAACTCCATTGTATCTAAATGTTGTATTTCCCATGGTTTTTTACCAAACAATTGTAAAATGGAAGGAATTTCAACTTGGTTAATAATCATTCTTCTTGCGATGTATGGAAAATCAAATTCTTTTCCATTGTGCGCACATAATATATGGTCAGGTTTAAAAAAGTTTTCAATCAAAAGCGTATTAAAACCTTCAAGAATTTTTCGTTCGTCATGTCCGTAAAAACTTTTTATATGTATAAAAGAATCCTTTACAATAATTCCGACAGAAATACATATAATTTTACCAAACTCTGCCATTATTCCAGCACGTTCATGATAAAATTCTTCAGGAGAAATTTCGTTATTATTTCGTTGAAAATTAGTTTTCTTTTCCCACAAAGTTTTTGTTCTATCAGGTAATAGATTCCAATCGTCTGTTTGTGGAACAGTTTCTATATCTAAAAATAAAATTTTATTGTAGGGTATTCGTTGTATCATTTTCTTTATTATTTATTCGCATTGCTTCATCAACCAATCGGTAAATATCTCCATCTTTTAGAGGATTATTTTTTGGTGTGTCATTATGGGTTTCTCCTGTTCTTACAATAACTAAATTTTCATTTGGAACAATTATAATTCGTTGTCCTAAATGTCCTAACATTGCATAAAAAGGCGTTTTGTAGTTATAGTCCATCCAAATAGAGTAACCGTATGTTTTATTCTCGTTTGTAGCAAATGCTTTAGTGTTTGGAGTAATCATTTTTTTCACGAAATCAGCATCAAGAATTTGTTTTCCATACCAACTTCCTCCATTTAGTAAGAGTTGTCCAAGTTTTGCATAATCCCTTGCAGAAGCATTAAAACAACAATATGTTTTTTCCATTCCGTTTGGATTATCTTTTGACCATTGGGCATCTAATTCCATTCCCATTGGTTGCCAAAATTCTTCCTGAAAATATTGTGATAATGATTTATTTTTTATAGCTCGTTGTATAACAATACCGAGTAGTTGTGTGTCACTCGATTGATATTTAAAATGTTGTCCTGGTTTAGAAACAAACTTTCTGTCTAACATTTGTTTTACTATATCATCACCGTAATAAGCTTTTGCAGTTGGGTTTAAAGGGAAATAATAATTTTCATCCCAGTCATATCCAGATGTCATTGCAGATAAATCACCAACAGTACATTCAGCGCCAAATTTATCATCTTTAAATTCAGGTAAAAAATCTATAATTTTTTGATCTAAACTTTTTATGTAACCTTGTTCAATAGCTTTTCCTAAAAGCATTGTCGTGAAACTTTTTGCCATAGAGAAAGAATTGGTAATACTATTTTGTACATAACCGTTAAAATAATATTCACTTAATAGTTGATTGTCTTTTATGATAATAAAGCTAGAAGATTTATAATCATTCATTTCTTTTTCAAAATTTTTTGACAATGGAAATTCATTATAATTGATATGATTCTGCCATATTCGTGGAGCACCTGCCAAAATAACATTATTATCAAAATCTTTATAATCATTAATATTTGCAGTTTTTAAACCTTTAAGATAGGTTAACTTAACTCCTCTAAAAATATAACTATTTCCTGTAGCATAAAGAATTAAGATTATTGTACAGATAAAAATAATGAACCATTTGATGATTTTCCAAGCTATTTTCATTTCTATAATTTTTTAGATTTTACTAAAATAAGATTTTACTATTAAATATTGTTAAAAAATCTATAGCTTCGGAATTATTTTTGCTTAAATATCCGTATATTTATAAAAATAAATAAATCTAAAAAAATAAATATTATGGCTTTTGAATTATCAAAATTACCTTATGCATTTGATGCATTAGAACCTTATATTGACGCAAAAACAATGGAAATTCATCATGATAAACATCATGCTGCTTATACAAATAACTTAAATGCTGCAATTGAAGGAACAGATTTAGAAAATGCTACAATTGAAGAAATTTTAGCTAAAGGAACAGATAAACCAGCTGTACGTAACAACGGAGGTGGTTTTTATAATCACAACTTATTCTGGGAAATTTTAACTCCTGGAGGAAGTAAAGAACCTACAGCAGAAGTAGCAGAAGCTATTAACGCTGCTTATGGATCTTTTGAAGCTTTTAAAGATGAATTTTCTAAAGCTGCTGCAACTCGTTTTGGTTCAGGATGGGCTTGGTTAATCGTAAAAGATGGTAAAGTTGTAGTAACTTCTACTCCAAACCAAGATTCTACATTAATGCCAGTTGCTGATGTACAAGGTTTTCCTATTTTAGGATTAGATGTTTGGGAACATGCTTATTACTTAAACTACCAAAACCGTCGTCCAGATTATATTGAAGCTTTTTTCAGTGTAATTAACTGGGATAAAGTTGCTGAAAGATTTGCATCTGCAAAATAAGAAAGTAATAGACTTTTAAATATAAAAAAATGGATTGAATATTTATTCAATCCATTTTTTTATTGAAGTTGTTTGTATTATCTATTTTAAAAAATCTCTACTCATGGTTTTTAGTATGTAATTTATTTATCCTTCATTTGCAATAGTGATTGAAGCGACATCCTTTTTAGATTGGTTGTATCTAATTGGTTGTATTTGAATTCGATTAATATACAAGTCGAAATACAATGACAAATCTTTAAAATGTAACAACCAATTTAAAAAGATATAGCGAAAAAGCACGGCCTAAAGGGATTGCCCAAAGAAATAAATATAATTTTAAAAAGCTAAAATATTTCTATCATTTATATTTTTGGAATAGCTTCAATAAGTTCTTTGGTATAGCTTGTTTTTGGATGTAAATAAACTTCATCAGCATCATCTAATTCTTTCATTTCCCCATGTTGCATTACTAATAATTGATCACTCATGTATTTTACAACAGCCAAATCATGCGATATAAAAATGTAAGTGAATCCAAATTCAGATTTTAAATCATTCAATAGATTTAAAACTTGTGCCTGTACAGAAACGTCTAATGCAGAAACAGATTCATCACAAATAATAAATTTAGGGTTCAATGCCAAAGCTCTTGCAATTCCTATACGTTGTCTTTGTCCGCCCGAAAACTCATGTGGATATTTTCTAAGATCAAGAGCAGATAATCCAACTTTTTCTAATAAGTCGGAAGCTTTATTTAATCGCTCTTTTTTTGAATTTCCAATTTTATGAACCTCCATTGGTTCTGTGATTATTTGAGCAACTGTTTGTCTTGGATTTAAACTTGAATAAGGGTCTTGAAAAATAATTTGTATTTCTCGTCTTAGTTTTCTTATTTCTTCCTTTTTTAATTTTGTGATATCTATACCATTAAAATATATTTCTCCTTCTGTGGGTTTTTCTAACAGTAAAACAGTTCTGCTTAAAGTTGTTTTCCCTGAACCAGATTCACCAACCAATCCCATTGTTTCTCCTGGATAAACTTTAAATGAAATATCATCAACAGCTTTTACACTTGGCATTGATGATTCTCCAAAAAAAGCAGATGAATAAAAATATTTTTTTAAATTCTTGACTTCTAAAATAGGAGCAGAAGAATAAATTTTTTCATGAAATTTAGTTCTTGCTTCACTTGTATAAATTTTTGTTTTAAAATCAGGATTTTCTAAATAATCTTTTACAGTTGGTAAACGTATAGTTCTTTCATCTAAACGAGGTCTACAAGCAATTAGTCCTTTGGTATAGTTTTCTTTAGGATGGTTAAAAATTGTATCAACATTTCCTTGTTCAACAACGTTTCCTCTAAACATAACAAGAACTTCTTCGCAAATATTTGCAATCACACCTAAATCATGAGAAATAAATAAAACGCTCATGTTGTGTGATTTTTGTAAATCCTTTAGTAAATCTAATGTAGCCTTTTGTACTGTAACATCTAATGCTGTTGTAGGTTCATCGGCAATTAGTAATTTTGGCTCACAAGAAATAGCCATAGCAATCATAACACGTTGTTTTTGACCTCCAGATAATTCATGAGGAAAAGCATTATATATACGTTGCGGATTAGGTAATTTAACTTGCTTGAATAGAGAAATGACTTTTTTTTCGGCATCTTTTTTCGAAAGTTTTAAATGCAAACGAACAGCTTCAGCAACTTGTTCACCACAACGAATACTTGGATTTAGAGATGTCATAGGTTCTTGAAAAATCATTCCAATTTCATTTCCTCTTATTTCCTCTAATTCTGTTTTAGATAGTTTTAATAAATCAATCATTTTATTGTTATGACGAAATAAGATTTCACTTTCTTTATGTATTTTAGCTAAAGGATTTAATAAACCCATTATAGCTAAAGAGGTTAAAGATTTTCCCGAACCAGATTCACCAACAATTCCTAAAGTTTCCCCTTTTATAACATTAAAATTGATAGAATTTAAAACTTTTTTTTCACCAAATGAAATAGAAAGGTTCTTAACTTGTATGATATAATCTAAATTTTGCATTTAATTTCTAAGATTGAAATAGTTTCGAAATTTACTAAAATTTTCAATTCTTTTTTGAAAATCAGTTAATTCTTAAATTTCATATTGATAAATTTTATAATTTTGCATTAAATCAAAGCATTGTATTTTTAAAATTATTTATTAATTTAGATGTAATGATTTACTGGTCATAAAAAAACTTATAACAAAGCCAGTTATTAAATTCAAAGAATGGATACATACTCCCAGATTTCGACATTGTTTTTAGTTGCTAATCACAATGTCGCCGACGAGATATCTGTAGCAAAACTTTTGCTTACAGTATTTCTTGTATTGTTAAATGGTTTTTTTGTTGCAGCTGAGTTTGCAATTGTAAAAGTCCGATCATCTCAAATTGAGGTTAACCAAGATATTAATGAAAGAACATCAAATGCAGCAAAATTAATTGTAACGCATTTAGATTCTTATCTTGCAGCTACACAGTTAGGTATTACATTAGCTTCTTTAGGATTAGGTTGGGTAGGAGAAAGTTCTCTTACTCCTGTAATTGTTAAGCTTTTTGAAGTTATTGGTTTAACTTCTCCATCTTGGGTGACAATTGCCCATAATGTTGCATTTCCTGCAGCATTTGTAATTATAACAATTTTACATATTGTTTTTGGAGAGTTAGCACCTAAATCGCTAGCAATTCAATACCCTACAAAAACTACTTTTACAGTAGCTTGGCCATTACGTATTTTTTATTTCATTTTTAAGCCTCTTATTATGTTGATGAATGGTTTGGCAACTGTAATTCTTCGTGCTTTTGGAGTTCATCCTATTCATGGTGGTGATATTCATACAGAAGAAGAGTTAAAGATGATTATTACTGAAAGTACTGAAGGTGGAGCTATTGGAGAGTCAGAAAGAAATCTAATTCAGAATGTTTTTGAATTTGATGATAGACGAGTAATGAATATTCAAACGCTACGAAAAAATGTTTCTGCGATTAATATTAATACAAAAGTAAAAGACGCTTTAGATTTTGCGATTAACGAAGGTTATTCTCGTTATCCAGTTTATGAAGAAGAGTTTGATAATATTAAAGGAGTTATTTATGCAAAGGATTTAATAAAGCAATTGTTAGAAAATCCTAACCAAACAGATATAGCAGGGTTATTAAGAGAACCAATTTTTATTTCGGAAAATGCACTTATTAAAAATGTAATGAAGCAATTTCAGAAGAAACATATGCAAATTGCTATTGTTACAAATGAAGTTGGAGAAGTTGCAGGGATAGTTTCTATGGAAGATATTTTAGAAGAATTAGTAGGGGAAATTCAAGATGAATATGATAATGAGGATCCTATTGTTTCGAGAATATCAGAAGGGGTTTATAATGTTAATGCACATAATGCTATTAGTGATATTAATAGGCTTATGCCTTTTAAATTTGAAGAAAGTGAACATTATGATACTTTAGCTGGATTAATTTCTGAATATTATCCTGATAAGGAGCTTATGGAAGGGGATTTAATAGATTTAGAGCATTATTCTGGTACAATAATAAAAATGTATCGAAATTCTGTTGAACAAATACAATTAAAGGTAAAAGATGAATTAATTGAGAATTTACTTGATGATTCAGATTTTGCTAAAGAAGATGAAAATTAATTAGGTATCTAAAAAAAATATTTTATAATCCGAAAATTTAAGAATTTTCGGATTTTTTTATTTCGAAAAATAAAAAAGAATAAATAAAAAAAACCTCAAGCATTGCTTGAGGTTTTAGCAGTGGTGCCTCCAGGAATCGAACCAGGGACACAAGGATTTTCAGTCCTTTGCTCTACCAACTGAGCTAAGGCACCGCCTTAATTGTGATGCAAATATAGAACGAAAATTCATATCTCCAAACCTTTTTTTAAATATTTTTTTTAGTAAAATGTTATCTCATTCATTTACCGTGAAATAAAATTGAAAATTCTTTAAAAAAAAGTGTTTTTTATGTTTTAATAGATAATTAACAGCTCATTTTTGTAATCAAATTTTTCCAATTCATAACAAATCATCATATTTGCGTCTTAGAATTCTATTATAACATTCATAATGAAGTGGATTATTTGCAGTTTATCGCTTTTAAGTGTGGTAACAATTAAAGCCCAGAACGTATCAGTATCCCCTTATTCGGCCTACGGATTAGGAGATCAAATGTTTGATAATAATACTGAACAAGGAGGAATGGGAGGAATCTCAACAGTTCCAACAAATCCTTTTGGTCAAAGTGCTAATTTCTCTAACCCAGCAGCGAATCAAAATTTACGCATGACAAATTTTAATGCTAGTGCAAGTGGAGCAAATTATAATTTTAAATCAACATCAGATAAACAAAGCGCTGGTCGATTTAATGTTTCTAATATATCATTAGCATTTCCTGTAGGAAATAAAGGTAGTTTTGGTTTAGGTTTTCAGCCTTACACTGGTTTAGGATATGATATTCAAAATACAAGTGAAAAAAATAATGTTTCACAAACTAGTCAATTAAAAGGTAATGGAGGTCTTAATAGTATTCATGCTTTTTACTCTAGAAACTTAGCAAAAGGCTTTTCTTTAGGTTTACGTGTTAATTATTTATTTGGAGAGTTGACTCGTCATGAGGTATTAGCTATAGATGGAGCTAGTTTAGCAGTAGATTATAGTAATAAATCTAATTATAGAGGTGCTCAATTTACTTTAGGTTCTATGTATGCAAAAAAAATAGGTAAAGTTCATAATCTTAATATTGGAGCAACTTATACAGTAGGAACTAATCTTAGAACAGATTATACTGATTTAACTACTACATATACATATGTAGGAACTACTCAGTCTTCTTTAGATACTATTTCAATTGCTAGAAATAGTAATGCAAAAACAAAGCTGCCTCAAACTTTTGCTTTAGCTACATCTTATTCTAAAGATAATACTTGGTCTATTGCATTTGAAGCGAAGTATAATACTTGGTCAGATTTTAAACAACCTTATTTAAGTAATAATACGACTTCGTTAAGCACTAAGTATAAAAATAATGTAAGATTGGCTCTTGGAGGATATTGGGTTCCAAACTTCAATAGTTATAAAAGTTATTTAGATCGTGTAACATATCGAGGTGGAATATATTATCAATCTGCACAATATTCTATTTATGGTACAGATATAGATTCTTACGGAGCATCAATTGGATTAGGATTACCTGTTGGTAAACAAAATGATGCATCTATGATGAATATTTCATTAGAATACAACGAAAGAGGAAAAACAAAAAATAACTTGATAAAAGAAAATTATATCGGAATCAAGATAGGTTTTGATATTAATGATATTTGGTTTAGAAAAAGAGTTATTGATTAATTTTGGATCAAGAGAATATAAAAAATAAAAAAAAAATGAATAAAAGTGTATTTAAAATATCGAATATGTTTTTCGGTTTTTTATGCATTTTTATTCTTCTTTTTTCTTGTAACAAGGGAAATCCAAATACGTTAAAGAAAAAAGTTGTATTTCCTAACCGAACATTGATTCATGCAAATATAATTACTAAGGACTCTGGTCGAATAACCGCTAATGTACATTCTCCGTTAATTGAGGAATACACAACGGTTGATTCACCTTATACGGTTTTTAGAAAGGGACTTCATCTAAATTTTTACCAAAAGGGACAAGAAAAACCAGGTTATTTTCAGGCAAATTGGGCTAGATTAAGTGATGCTACGGGTATTTATGAGGGGAGAGGAAATGTAATAATAGTAAATGAAAAAGGTGATTCGTTGAAAAGCGAACAAATATTTTGGGATAAAAAAAGAAAAACAGTTTATACATCAAAAGTTGTTTATTTAATAAGTAATAAAGGTGATTCTTTGAAAGCTAGTAATGGTTTGCAAGGGACGGATGATTTAGAAAATTATACTTTATTTAATAATCAAGGTTACATGTATGTTGACGATAAGGATCAAAAATTTTAAAAATCATTAAAAAAAGGTTATTCTTGTTACATCTTCTATTTTATTTTTCAATGTATTGTCGTATTTTCGCCACCTAAATATAGAAATAACATTAAAAAAAAATAATGGCAGTTTTAGGAGAAATTCGTAAAAAAACTTGGCTTGTCTTTGTTGTAATCGGACTTGCAATGTTAGCTTTCGTTGCAGGAGATTTATTCGGAGAAAACTCAAGAATAAAACAATTATTCACAGGAGATCCGTCTGTAGTAGGTAAAGTTAATGGTGAGCCTATTGGTATTGCTGAATATCAAAGTGCATATGATGCTACGCAAAAAATGTACGAAAATCAAGGTCAGTCTGCTACTCCAAATCAGATTGCACAACAGACTTGGAATAGCTTAGTTAGCCAAAAAGTATTAAAACAACACGCTGAAAAATTAGGCTTAAAAGTTGCTGATGATGAATTTTGGAATTATGTTGCACAAAACTTTGGAATGTCTTCTGGTGCTGAAGCTCAACAACAGATAGCTCAATTAGAGGCGAGTGCTGCTACTAATCCTGAAGCTCAACAACAGTTTAGAGGTTGGTTACAAACTTCAGAACAAATAAAATTACAGTTATTGTCTCAAAAGTATTTTAGCTATGTAATGGCAGGAACAGCTGTAACGAATAAAGAAGCTGATATTCAACAAGCATTTAATATTTCTAATGCAAATA
This sequence comes from Flavobacteriales bacterium UBA7612, assembly GCA_002484335.1. Lineage (GTDB taxonomy): Bacteria > Bacteroidota > Bacteroidia > Flavobacteriales > Weeksellaceae > Empedobacter. The sequence continues at coordinate 102,490 of DLJQ01000001.1, read as the reverse complement.
TTCAATATGCTTTTGTAGATTATGCTAGTTTAGCTAAAAAATTAAATGTAAAAGTTACAGATGATGAAATTTCAGCCTATGAAGCTAAATTTCCAAAGTTATTTAAAGCAGAAGGTCTAGTGAAATTAAGCTATACATATTTTCCTGCAGGAGCATCTGCAGCTGATCAAGCTGTTGCTGATGCTAACATTAGAAAATATTTATCTACACAAATCATTCATGATGATGTTAATAATGTTACTGATACTATACAGGCATTTGGAGCAACGAAAAATGATTCAATTTATGTAACTCAAAATTCAGAAAAACCATTTATATCTAATTATTTTACTAAATCTGAATTAGAGCAAGCTCAATTAGGTCCTGAAGCAACAAATTTCTTAAAGACAGCTGCTATTGGCCAAGTAGGAGGTCCATTTAAAATTGGAAATACGTATCAGTTATATAAGCTTTCTAAAGCTAAAGAAGTTAAAGATTCAGTAAAATCGAGTCATATATTGATTACTTTCCAAGGAAGTAATGCTTCTAATCCTATAAAAAGAACGAAAGAAGAAGCTAAAAAATTAGCAGAGCAAATATTAGCACAAGTAAAGTCAAATCCATCTTCATTTGGTGAATTAGCATCAACAAAATCTGATGATAAGTCTTCAGCAGTTAAAAATGGAAGTATTGGTTGGGTTGGTAAAAACAATCAATTAGATCAAACTTATAATGGATTTATTTTTTCAAAACCAGTAGGTACTGTTGATATGGTAGAATCTCAATTCGGATACCATATTATAAAAGTTGAAGATGCTAAAAATAAGACTGCTTATCAAGTTGCTAACATTGTTAAGACAATAGAACCATCTAAAGAAACAACAGAAAAAGCATTTACAAATGCTAGAACTTATGTTCAAAATGTTGAGAATAAATCATTGAATGATTTTAAAAATATAGCTAAAAAGTCTGGTTATTTAAATAATACAACAGAAGGAATAGAACGCTATGCATCTATAGGACAAGATATTCCTAATGATCAAGATGCAGATATTTTAAAATGGGCATTTGATAAAAAATCAGAAGTTGGAGCAACAAACTTATTTACATCTACTACAGGTGATTATATTGTAGTTCATTTAGTAGAAAAATTTGATAAAGGTTTAGCAAATCCAAGTGTTGTTCGCCAGTATGTAGAACCAGTATTGATGCATGAAAAAGTAGCAAAATTGGTTGATGAACAAGTTGCAAATGGAGGTTTAAACGCTTTCGTATCTAAATATGGAGCTAAAAAAGGTAATGCAACAGTTAATTTTTCTAATTCTAATTTAGATGGAGTAGGTTTAGAACCTAAAGTTGTTGGGGCTGCTTTTGGAGTAAAAGTGAACCAATCATCTAAAGCAATTGCTGGTAATGCAGGTATTTTCTATATTATTCCTGTTGCTCAGCAAATTGAAAAAAATCAGAAAGGAACAATGATATTAGAGAACTTAAACCGTCAATTACAAGGTGAGTTTCAACAGACATTATTACAATCACTGATTCAAGCTGCTGATGTAGTTGATAATCGTGGTAGAGCTTTAAGATAATAGAAAGTTTAATTTCAAAACTATAGCCATCAAAATTAGAATTTTGATGGCTTTTTTATTTATTAATAATTTTTTTACGATGATTTAGTCCCCAATTGGCAATAACTTGTGTTAATTCTTTTAAAGAAGCTCCATATTCTGTAATTTCATATTGTACTGAAATTGGTTTAGATTGAAGTACTTTTCTTTCAATTAAAAGGTTCATTTCTAAATCTTTTAATTCTCGACTTAAAACTTTTCCAGAAATCCCTTTTACCTCTCTTAATAATTCTGAATATCTCATGGACTTATAGCATAAACACGCTATTATAGAAACTTTCCATTTTCCATTTAAAACATCCATCGTGTCGTGAATAGCAAGTATTGTCTGTCCACATTCTTTTATTATATGATTATCTTCATTCATGCTGGTTACCTAAATGTCACTATTACTTTTTGTCACAAAGTTACAAAAGGATATAATAACTAGTTAAATTTGCTGTAACAAAATAAATAAATGATGGATTTAATACAAGATCTTAATTGGAGATATGCAACAAAATCTTACACAAATAAAATTGTTTCAGATGAAAAAATAAATTTTATATTAGAAGCAATAAATTTAACTGCATCATCTTGTGGGCTGCAACCTTATAGAATTTATTCAATTAGTAATAAAGAGTTACAAGAGAAGCTTGGAAATAATTCTTTTAATGAACAAATATCAACATCCTCTCACTTACTTGTTTTTGCAGCTTATAATAAAGTAACAACAGAGCATGTAAAAGACATGATTAATTTGATGGCAAGTGAGAGAAATATTTCTAATGACTCGCTTAAAGGTTTATTTGATATGATGGATTCTTATTTTAAAAGTAAATCAGATGAAGAAAATAGAAATTGGGCAGATAAGCAAGCTTACATTGCATTGGGTACAGCTCTCATTGCTGCTGCCAATCAACGCTTAGATTCAACACCTATGGAAGGATTTGATTCAAAAAATTTTGATAATATATTAGAACTTGATAAACAGGATTTACATACATCTGTTATTCTTTCTGTAGGGTATAGAGATGAAGAAAAGGATTATTTATCAAAGACTAAAAAAGTTAGAATATCAATTGATGAAATGGTAAAGAAAGTTGATTAAAAAGTATTTTCTTTGTAATAATAAAACCTGTTATTATAAAATTGATTTTATAGAATAAGATAAATTCTTTCACTACGTTTTATTATTTGTAAATCTTCTATAGCAAAATTTTTTTTCAAAGAAAAATTAGTTATAATACTATACTAAAGATTCGTAGATGATAGTTTTGGTATTTAAATAATAGTTTTGGTATTGATGGTAAGATGGTATTGAGTTCAAAAAAATCTTTAATTTATATTTTTAGATGCTTTTTTAAGAGTAAAGACTTATTTGAATTAATTACTTTATTGTTTTTATTTACTGTTGAGATTATTGAAATATAAAATTTAAAAAACTTTTATATATAAAAAGAGGTTTACNNGTAAACCTCTTTTTATATATATTATTGATTGTTAAAATAATTTTGATTTGAATTGCTCTAAGAAACGTTTATCATTCTCCGTATATAATCTGATATCTCCAATTTGATATAATAATAACGCAATACGCTCTATACCCATACCAAATGCATAACCAGAGTATTTCTCCGGATCTATATCAACATTACGTAATACATTAGGATCAACCATTCCACACCCCATAATCTCTAACCATCCAGTTCCTTTTGTCATACGATAATCAGTTTCGGTTTCTAATCCCCAATACACATCAACTTCTGCTGATGGTTCAGTGAATGGAAAATAAGAAGGACGTAAACGTATTTCAGACTTTCCGAATAATTCGGTTGTAAAATAACTTAATGTTTGTTTTAAATCAGCAAAAGAAACACCCTCGTCAATGTAAAGACCTTCTATTTGATGAAACATCATATGAGAACGTGAAGATATTGCTTCGTTACGATAAACTCTTCCTGGTGCTAAAAATCGCATAGGAGGTTTATGAGTTTCCATATGTCGTATTTGTGTAGAAGAAGTATGAGTTCTAAGTACAATATCTGGATCTTTTTCTATGAAAAAAGTATCTTGCATATCACGTGCGGGGTGATATGTAGGTAAGTTTAATGCTGTAAAATTATGCCAATCGTCTTCAATTTCTGGTCCTTCTGATACACTAAAACCAATTCGATTAAATATTTCTATAATTCGATTTTTAGTAATATTAATTGGATGACGAGATCCTAAAGAAAAAGGTTCACCTGGTTTAGTTAAATCTAATGAAGAATCTGAATGACCTTCATTTAAAATATCATTTTTAAGAGTTGCAGATTTTTCTGTTGCTAATGTTTTTAATTCATTTACAACTTGACCAAATTCTTTTTTTTCTTCGTTTGGAACTGATTTGAATTGTGTAAATAAATCAGTTAAAATTCCTTTTTTTCCTAAAAATTTAATTCTGAATTCTTCAATTTCAGACGCATTAGTTGAATGAAAGTTTTTTACTTCCTCAATATATTTTTTGATTTGGTCAATCATAATTTCCGATCAATTTGATTACAAATTTAACAGTTAATAGGCTTATAACAAATTATTCTATGATTTTTATATTCTTATTTTAATTGTTGATAAAAATATAAAGTATAATTAGGGAATAATTCTGGATAAAATATTTTCCCAAGATCATTTAAAACAATATCCGGTCTTATAATTCCTTGTTCAAAATAATCGTTCGAACCTTTAGCATTTATGCGTTTATTGTATGCATAAACATTTCCTTTTTGATAAGCATCAAACCAAGTATAATTAGTATTTGTAGCTTTCATTTCTGATAATGAGTTTACATTTGAAACATTTATCCAATACACCGCATTTTTTGCTTTTTTATATACTTCTTCAAATGTTAAGCTAAAGCTATTTGTACCTTGATAATCATTAAAAATATAATTGCCTTTTGCATCATTAATTAATTTAGCTTGAAGTAAATCTTTCGATGGTAAATACCAAACATCTCCGTACATTGTATTTACAAGTGTTGATACATTTCCTTTTCTATTAATTTGAATGATATTTTTGATAGAGTCATATCTTTCCGTAATTAAATCTACAATTATATTAGCTCTTTCATTTTGATTAAATAATTTTCCAAAAACTTTTAAATATTCAACCTGACCAATAGGTTTTTGTTCTTTGTATTCGTCTAAATATAAAATTTTTATTCCATTTTGTTCTAACTGTTGATGGTATTTAGCTAAAACAGGATTAGAATTTGCTATAATTAGTTGAGGCTTATTTTTAAGAATTAGTTCTATATTTAATTCATTTGAATTTCCTATTTCTAAAATTGATTTGTTATTAATTGCTTGCTGAATTTTAGGATTATATATAAAATTTGCATCTGTAACACCTTTTATAAATTTAAGAAGACCTAATTTATCTAGGTATGTGACAGCTGAAGACGTTTCTACCATTACATTTTTAATGGGTAAATCTTTTTTATCAAATGATAATTCGTTCCCATTTGTAGAAATTGAAATTATTTTTTCACTTTCATTAATTGAGATATTTTTTGCAAAATGAAAAACATCGTTTCGTATGACTTTTTTTTCATTGTTTTCTTTCTTACAACTATTCAATAAACTGATGCAAATAAATAAATAGAGAATTTGTTTTATCATAAACCTAGTAAATTTAATGATTACAAGATAATCATTTTCTGTTTTTTTCAATAAAAATGTTTTTAAATTGTTGATTGTTTGTGTATTATAATTTATTCTGAAAAAATACGTAGAAACAGTAGGAAAATAAATAAAAATAGCTTTATATTTGCATTCGAAAATAAGGAAATATATTTCTTTTTTGAAATGGCCGAGTGGCGCAACTGAATAGCGCACTTGATTACGGCTCAAGAGGTTACAGGTTTGAATCCTGTCTCGGTCACAAAATGCTCAGTGTCTTACGCTGAGCATTTTTTAATGAATATTAAATTCTATTGTTAGTTATTCAATAAAAAAGTCCATCTACATATTGTAAATGGACTTTTTGGTTATTGATTATTTCTTTCTAAAATAAACTTCAATAGGAACACCTTCAAAATTAAATTCCTTTCTTAATTGATTTTCTATAAATCGTTTATAAGGATCTCTAATGTACTGTGGTAAGTTACAGAAAAATGCAAACTGAGGAGTTTTTGTAGGTAATTGTGTTACGTACTTAATTTTTATGTATTTACCTTTTACAGCAGGTGGAGGAGTGATTTCGATAATCGGTAATAAAATTTCGTTTAATTTACTTGTTTTAATACGACGACTACGATTCTCGTATACCTCAATGAAAGTATCTACAGCTTTTAAAACACGTTGTTTTGTTAAAGCAGAGATAAATAAAACAGGAACATCAGTAAATGGAGCAATACGACGAAGAATTTGGTCTTTGTATTCCTTCATAGTATTTGTTTCTTTTTCTAGTAAATCCCATTTATTAATCAAGATAACAACCCCTTTTCTGTTACGTTCAGCAAGATAAAGTATATTTAAATCTTGAGCTTCAATTCCTCTCTCAGCATCAATCATTAATACACAGACATCACATTCTTCAATAGCTCTTACAGAGCGCATAACAGAATAGAATTCTAAATCTTCGCTAACTTTACCTTTCTTACGCATTCCAGCTGTATCAACTAAAACAAACTCATGTCCAAACTTATTATATAAAGTTTCGATTGAATCTCTTGTTGTACCAGCTATATCAGTAACAATGTTACGTTCTTCTCCTAAAAGAGCGTTAATTAAAGTAGATTTTCCAGCATTAGGACGACCTACGATCGTAATTTTAGGTAAACCTTCAAATGGATCAATATGATCTTCTTCAGTGAAAGAATCAACAACATCATCCAGTAATTCACCAGTTCCACTACCACTCATGGCAGCGATTGTGTACATTTTATCGAATCCTAAGTTATAAAACTCATAAGAATCTTCAATGTTTTTGTTGGTATCGACCTTATTAACAACTAAAAATGTAGGCTTTTTAGTGCGTCTTAAAAGGTTGCCAACTTCCTTATCCATATCCGTTAAACCAATTTGGTTATCAACCATAAACAAAATAACATTTGCTTCGTCGATAGCTAACTCAACTTGTTTACGAATTTCTTCTTCAAAGGTATCATCAGAACCAACGACATACCCTCCGGTATCGATAACAGTAAACTCTCTTCCATTCCAATCAGATTTTCCGTAATGACGATCACGTGTAACACCAGAAGTGTCATCTACGATAGCTTGTCTTTTTTGTATTAAACGATTGAAAAAAGTAGATTTACCAACGTTTGGTCTTCCTACAATTGCAACTATATTTGACATTTTGCAAAGGTAAACTATTTGATTAATATTTTTATATTAATTTTTTGATAGTTAAAGTTTTGTAATAATAAAAAAAGAGATTAANNTTAATCTCTTTTTTTATTATTTAGCTATTTTTAATAACTCTTTTTCTGCAACAACTTTTCTTAATCCAGAACTAGAAAATCTATGATCTCTGGAATTGTAATAAAGTTCAATACCTTTTTCTTCGCAGTATTTTCGACCAGTAAAATTATGATCTTTATATTCGATTCCTAATATGCGAATATCTATATCAAAAGATCGTAAAACATCTTCCAAATCTTGTTCTGTTGCATATGGAACAATTTCGTCAACAAATTTACATCCTTTTAACTGTATGTATCTTTCTACAACAGTTTGTGTAGGTTTATTTTTTTCCGGTCTATCTAATGTTGGGTCAGTTTGTAGGCCAACAATTAAATAGTCGCAATTTTTTTTGGCGTCTTCAAGCATTTTTACATGACCAGCATGTAATAAATCAAATGCACTAAAAGTTATTCCAATTTTCATAGTATAGTTTTTTTAGTATTTTAGGATTTTTAATCGTTACTATTACGATTGTAATCATCTTCAATTCGAATGATATCATCTTCTCCAAAATACGTACCATATTGAACTTCAATAAAAATTAATGTTTCAGTACCTATATTTTGAATACGATGTTTTGCGTTTAGAGGGATTTGAACAACCTCACCAGCTTTAAATTTAATATCTTCTCCTTCAAGAGTAACTAGAGCTTCACTTTGAACTATTGTCCAAACTTCTGCACGATGTTCATGATATTGGTAAGATAATCTTCCTCCAACATTAACTTCAATTCTCTTTAGTTTATATATATCAGTATCTTCTAATACATAGTAAGAACCCCAAGGTTTATTTCCTATTTCCATATTTATTGCAAATTACTGAATATTTACATTATTGTGATAACGTATATTCAATTAATAAATTGTGATTTTATTTTAAATAAAAAAACCTCAAACATTTTGTTTGAGGTTTTTTAGCAGTGGTGCCTCCAGGAATCGAACCAGGGACACAAGGATTTTCAGTCCTTTGCTCTACCAACTGAGCTAAGGCACCGCCTATTTTGGATTGCAAATATAAGGTAATGTTTGTTGTTTTACCAAATGTTTTTTATTGTTTTTTTTAAAAAAAATAAAAATAAAGTATATCTATTTATTATATAGTGTTTTAAATATTCATTTTTTTGTTAAAAAAAAATATTATTACTTTTGGATAGGTATAAAAAATAGATTTTTTAAATGGATACATTAGATAATATAGATTTAGAACTACTGAGGGTTTTACAAAAGGATTCTAAATTAACTGTTAAAAAAATTGCTGAAATGGTGAATCTTTCTCCATCTCCAGTATTTGAAAGGATAAAAAGATTAGAACAGCAAGGTTATATAAAGAATTATAGAGCAGTTCTTGATGCAGAAAAGTTAAATAAAGGTTTTATTGTTTTTTGTAATATAAAATTAAAACAACATGATAGAAATATAGGGAATAAACTGGTGGAAGATATTATGTTGATTGATGAAGTTGTAGAATGTTATAATATATCTGGAGAATATGATTTTATTTTGAAAGTTCAAGTTTTAGATATGAAACATTATCAAGATTTTGTATTTAATAAATTAGGAGGCTTAGAAAGTATAGGAAGTACACATAGTTCTTTTGTTATGGCAGAGATTAAGAATACTTATGGAATTAATTTTTAATAAATAAAAACCATTAGATTAAATTTCTAATGGTTTTTATTTATTACATATTTTTTGTGATTAAGAGTTTTCTTTTGCTAATCTTTCCATTGCTTTTTCATGAGCAGATTTTACATCATTCTTAATTTTTTTATCTTGAGTTGATTTTCGGATTTTTTCAGCATGATAGGCTAAATCATCTAATGTCATTTTATAACTAATATAAAAACCTCTATTGTATCTAGAATACGATGATAATCCCCAATTAGCAATTAATTGATTTTTTATTTTTTTAGTTTGATATTCATTCAAATATCGTTGTATTTTAGGAGATAATTCATCTTTAGTTATTGATTTAATAGAACCATCCATTCTACTGAACCAATATTTGTTATCTAATTTAATATATGATTTAGTTCCTAAAATACTTTTAAAAGCTAAATCTCCTAATAAAAGTACTTTTTCAAATTCTGTCTTTTCATTATTCATATAATCCCAATACATTTCAGAAGTCATTCCTACCATTGGACTTTTGTTTACAGTAGAATCATATAATTCTTTCCCACTTTGATAAGAAGCAGCAACATTTTTAAATTCAATTCCAAAGTCTTCACATGCTTTCTGGTATCCAGTAAATGATCCAGAATATTTTTCGAAGTTATCTATGAAAACTCTATAAATACAATAATGTGATATATTAATTAAAACTTTTTTAGTATCGTCTAAAAAACCTTCTATTAATTGAATCGGAAAATTGTAATATTCGTACGAACTCATAACAATTGATTGTTCTAAGGTGATATTAATTTTATCGACTAATATAAGGTAGTTTTAATAAAGTAAAAAATCTTAAATAATTAAGATTAAAGAATAAAGGTAAAATAGAATAAAAATCATAAAAAAGAGGTTTAAAAATTAATTTCAAACCTCTTTTATAAATTGTATTAATTAGAAAAAATTATTTCCAATAATTCCAAACTTTTCCATCAAATATAGCAATTGAATTTCGTGTTGAATCATAACATATCATTCCTGGAAAAGGACTTTTTACATTTTTTTCAGGCATATCAATATATGGTAAAACCATAGCTTTATCTTCTGACTCTAAGACTAAAACGCCTTTAGCATTACTAGAATCTGCACCAATGATAACTCCTGTTCCAATTTCATTAGAAGTGTTGTTTAAATTCATATTAGAAATAGAAGAACTATCTCCAGAATCAGATAAATCAATCCAAGAACCATTTTCATACATTTTTACTTTTGAATCTGTTTGATCAAAAATAAATGTACCTCCATTATTTGTAGCATCTAAATCAGCAGGTGTTGTTGTTACAGCTGGTAATATGATTCCATTTGTATTTTTTACATTATTGAAATCGAAAATAGTACTAGCTCCTTCTGATTTTTCTTTGCCTATTGATACTTGACCATAGGAGATAGAGAATGAACTTATTAATAGAGTGCTATATATTATTTTTTTCATATTTTCTTTTTAATTATTACAAGTTTTTTTGATACAATTCCAGTTAGTTCCGTTGTATAATTTTACACAAAGGTCAGTCTTGTCATAAATAACCATTCCTGGTTTAGGTTCTGTTATTTTAGAAGAACTTGTAACTCTTGTAATAACAAAGCCCTTTTGAGATGATTCTAATGCAATAAAACCATTAGGAATTGTAGTAGGCCAATTGTTTAATTTTTTAGATTTTGTAGAAACTCCAATATTTGTAAATGAATCAGCAATTTCTGTATTAGGTTCTTTTGTACATGTACATGGAACAACTTTTAATCCAGATCCGTATCCATCCATAATAGTTGCTCTATCAACAAGTTGTGTTGCTATAATTTCATTTTCTTTGTCGCTATACCAACTAATTGTGTTGAATGTGTTATTAAAAATCTCTAGCTCTTCTAAAATTATTGATGTAGATGTTCTTTTTCCGTATATTTTTATATTACCATCTCCATCAATAATTACACGAATAATAGGAGTAGAGCTTGCATTAGTAGCTTTTGTTGTGCTAACTGATGTTTTGTTGCTATAAAGAGTATAGATTGCAGGGACATTTCCATCTCCCCATTTAGCTCCATCGCTTTTAAATCTTATATTTTGAACTAAACCTTGAGTTCCTTGAAATTGTATTTCATTTTCAGCTAACTTAGTCCCGTTAATCTGAAGATTGAAAGAATTATCTAATTCATATATGTCAAACTGAAAACCATAATCTGCTGCAGGCATATTAAATGTGTGAGAAACAATTGTTCCTTTTGGTTTTGAACCGTTTGGATAGTTCATAGAAAATGTACTTCCGTTAATGTTTTCCGTACATGGATTTTCAGGAATAGAATTTTCATCTATAGTTACATAAACTTTTTCTTTGTTCGATTTATTTCCACTATTATCAGTAAAAAAGTACTCTACAGAAGTAGCTATACCAGTAAAATCAGAGTTTGGTGTAAATATTAATTGTTTATTTGTTGAGTCAATAGTCCAAATACCTTCTCCTTCTATTGTTAATGGTCCACTTGTTTCTAAAAGGTTTGTTGGATTTATTAATGTAATTGATTTTACATTATTTACATTTTCTGCTTTACCATCTGTTCCTAAATCATTTTTTAATACATCAATTTTTAATGGATTTCCTTTTATTCCTGTAACATTATCAGAATTTGCTACAAGATTTCCTTTATATGTAATAGATATTTTCCCTGCATTAGAACTACCATTACTTGAGTTATCAGTTAGTCTATAATATATAGGTGTAGGATTTCCTGTAAAACTACTTAAAGGTACAAATGTAGTACTACCATAATTACCTGAATCTATATTTATAGTCCATGTTCCTTCATTCGGAACTGTTATTACGTATGGGGCGGCATCATAGTATCTTAAACCAATTGAAGATCCAATTGGAACTAGAGGTTTGAAAGATGAATTAGTAGATGTTGGTTTTGTTTTTCCATCAGATAGTAAATCATTATTAAAAATGTTTAATGTAACAGATTTTCCTTTAGTATTTTCTAAATTTTCATCGTCATTTGCTGTAGGTTCAGCAATATTACATTGTATTTGAGTTGCTGTATTTACGTTTACGCCAGATGGTAGAGCATCATATTCTTCAACTAATATATCATCTATAGCAAAATCATTACCTCTATCTGCAGCAATAGCGCTTTGCATAGCAAAAGAAAAATTCTGTTGATCACATGAATTGCTAGCTAAATAAAACCAGTATGTTTGTTCTTGCCAATTATTAAAACCATTGCCAAAAGAAGGACTTTCCTTTAAGGCAACAGTTGTATTTCCTGAGGGTGAAATTACTCTGTGATTTATTTTTACAGTTCCGTTTTCAACAAATAATTTATAAGTTAATTTATAATATTTTCCTGAAGTAAGTATTGAATTCCCCACAACAATATTTGCAAATGTTGTTCCTGCATTAATTATTAATGCACCTCCGTTACCGCTTTGTCCTACAGTTGCATCTCCTAATTTAATAATGTTAGGCCATACATCATAATAATCTGATGGTAAAGGGTAGTCAAGACCTATAGATTTGTAAATATATTTAGGTCCTACTACTGCATAAAAATTATTTTCAATAGCTTTTGCTTCAGAATAATTGTGATTACCAATATTTTTTGCGTTTGGGTCTGCAAAAATAAAGGTATTATAATCAGTCCCCATTAAAGGAAATACTTTTCTAACAGCTGAATTATCAGTTGGTTTAGTTAAACTTGTAGGAGGTACTCCGAAATTTTCCTGAAATAATATCCTTGAAGTTTGGGCGTTTACAGTCATAACCAAAGTTGTCAAGACTAAGGTTACTAATGTTTTAAAATTGTTCATTGTTATTTTTACTATATTATATTTTTGAAAATGTCATATAGTAGTAATTGGTGGTAAGGTATATTTAGATATTAAAAGGTGGCGGACGAGAAAAATTATGTTTAATATCAAATTTATCTATATATTTTTCTTGATACAAAAAGTGTATTGATTCTTTGTAAACAATAAATTTAAATAATTCATTGTATCCGATTATATCGATTTTTTTTAAATTAGATTTAATTTTTTTGCTAGAAGTAATTTCTATAGCTACATTATTTCTGGATTGTAAAACGGAGATTGAACTAGATGAATTATTTTTAGAAATAAAGATTTTAAAAGATGGTTTTAGTTGTTTTTGGATTTGCTTGACAATTTCTACTTTTTTCTTTATTTTAGAAAAGTTTTTTTTATGATTACTTTTCTTTTCAGTTACTTTTTCTGTAGAAGTTTTTTTTACAGCTTTATCTAAAAAATTCGTTTTTGTACCCTCTACTATAAATATTTTAGTATTATTAGTTATATATACAGAATCATTATTGTTACCAAAAACAGTAATGTTGTACATAAAAAAAACAACAAATGTAAATGTATATTTAATAGCGTTCCTCATTAATCTCTCTAGCTTATTTTTGAGATATTTATATATTCTCAAAAATGGGATGCAAATATATAAACTATTTTTATACTGACAATACTATTGTTTGTTTTTCAGTAAATTAATGATTAAAAAATATAAAGTATCTTTTGGCATAGAAATTGTTTATATTAAAGTGTATAAAATTTAGTAGAGTAAATTTTGTCCTCATGTGTTAATTTTAAGCCTGTTTTCTTTGAACAGGCTTTTTTATTTCCTTACTTCTATTTTATGATAATATTAGCATCAATAATGTAATATTTAACATAACTTTGCCCTCAGTTTTTTAATTATTTTTTATATTGTAGTACTAACAATATAAAACTTATGTTATGGGAAAAAATGTTTCAAAACAAATTGTAGAGCTTTTAGAAAAAGCAAGTATAAAAAGGGTTTATGCTGTCACTGGTGATAGTTTAAACTTTTTTAATATTGCAGTAAAAGAGAGCAAAAAAGTTGATTGGGTTCATGTACGTCATGAAGAGGTTGGTGCATTTGCAGCAACTGCAGAATCTGAACTTGAAGGTATAGCATGTTGTGCTGGTAGTTCTGGCCCTGGTCATGTTCATTTAATCAATGGTGTTTATGAAGCACATAAAACAAGAACTCCTCTTTTAGTTATAGCATCAACATTACCTACAACAGAATTTGGGACTGATTATTTTCAAGAAACTAATACAATTAAATTATTTGAAGACTGTAGTTGCTTTAATCAAGTTGTGACTCGTCCAGAACAAGTTTCAAGGATGGTACAAACAGCCATTCAACATGCTATTTCAAAAAAGGATGTAGCAGTTATTGGTCTTCCTGGTGATATAGCTGAGATGGAAGCTGTAGATAATGTACTAACCAATAGCTTCTTTTTTAATGAGCCTGTAATTACTCCAAATCAAGGTGAATTAGACGAAGCAGTTAAATTAATTAATGACGCTCAACGAGTGACATTATTTTGTGGAATTGGAGCTTCTGATGCAAACAAAGAAGTTGTTGAGTTTTCAAAAAAAATAAATGCTCCAGTAGGTTATTCCTTCAAAGGAAAGATGAGTATTCAGCCTAATAATCCAAATGAAGTTGGTATGACTGGTCTTTTAGGTCAACCTTCAGCATATCATGCAATGCATAAATCAGATTTAATTATTTTGGTAGGAACTGATTTTCCTTATAAAGATTTTATTCCAACTGATAAAAAAATAATTCAAATTGACTCAGAAGGTTCTAAATTAGGTCGACGTGCAAAAATAGATTTAGGTTTAATAGGTAATGCTAAAGATACTTTATCTGCTTTAATACCTTTAGTTAATATAAAAGAAAATCGTGATTTTCTTGATAGTCAATTAGATTTATATAAAAAAGTCATTGAAAATAAAATGACTTATGTGCTTGATAAAGGAAAAGAAAATGCAATTCAACCAGAATATGTTGCATATATTTTAGATGAATTGGCGAATAAAGATGCTATTTTCACTGTTGATACAGGTATGTGCTGTGTTTGGGGAGCTCGATATATTACAGGGACAGGAGAACGTAAAATGTTAGGTTCTTTTAATCATGGTTCTATGGCGAATGCAATGCCTCAAGCAATAGGAGCTCAGTTTACTTATCCTGAAAGACAGATTGTAGCAATGTGTGGTGATGGAGGTTTATCTATGTTACTAGGTGATTTAGCAACAATAAAACAATATAATTTACCAATAAAAATAATTGTTTTTAATAATAGAGCTTTAGGAATGGTGAAACTTGAAATGGAAGTGTCAGGTTTACCTGATAACGAAACAGATATGGTGAACCCAGATTTTGCTCTCGTAGGAAAAGCAATGGGAATAGAAAGTGAAGAAGTTCGAAATCCTGAACAAGTGCCAGATGCAATAGGTAGAGCATTTGCGTACAATGGTCCTTATCTTCTAAATATTTTTACAAATCCAAATGCATTAGCTATGCCACCAAAAATTGGTTTAGACCAAATGGTAGGAATGACAAAATCAATGGCAAAATTGATGCTAGGAGGTAAAATGGATGAAGTTATGGAGACAATAAAATCTAATTATAAACATTTGAAAGACTTATAAGTGAAAAATTCAACAGTATCAGTAACTCAAACCAGCAAAAATCTATTTATAATTGCCTGGGTATTAGGCTTAATTTTTTATTTTATTGATTATGTAACCAGGTCGGCGCCATCATTAATGTTGACGGATTTGGCTAATAATTATTCAATCTCTGAAGAAAACTTAGTGTCATTAGTAGGGTCATATTACTATACATATGCAATTTGTGCTCTTATCGCAGGTGTATGTTTAGATAAGTTTGGTGCTAAAAATTCAATGTTTGCAGGTTGTTTTATACTAGGTATTGGTTGTATTATTTTCGTTGTTTCTTCTCAATTTGTTGGAGAAGTAGGTAGATTATTACAAGGGGCAGGTAGTGCGTTTGCTTTTCCAGGTTGTGTGTATTTAGCTTCAAAAGGATTTTCTAAAAAATTCTTAGCTACAGCAATTGGTTTTACACAATGTGTAGGTATGCTTGGAGGGGCAGCAGGACAATTTTTAGTATCGCCTTTATTAGATTCCTTTATGGATTATAAAACATTTTGGGTTGTATCTGGAATTTTATGTATTATTCCTGCAATTGCAATGTTATTAATGATTCCTAAACCAACAAGTGAAGAAACATTAGGTAATGAAAAAGCTTCATATATTGAACCTTTTAAAGTTATATTTAAAAATAAGGATTCTTGGTTAACAGGGTTAATTTCAGGACTTTTATTTGCTCCAACTACAGTTTTTGCAATGACTTGGGCAGTTAAATTCTTTAAAATGGATTTAGGTTACGAAGCTCACGAAGCAGCAATAACAGCATCTATGGCAGCATTAGGTTGGGTAGTAGGTTGCCCGCTAATGGGAATGTTATCAGATAAATTAGGATTAAGAAAACCTGTTATTATTTTAGGTTGTTTGGGAATGATTATTTCTTTATTACAATTAGTTTATTTACCTGATTTATTTAATGCAAAACTTACTTTCTTTTTATTTGGGATATTTTCTGGTGTAGCAATGATTCCTTATTC
Source organism: Flavobacteriales bacterium UBA7612 (assembly GCA_002484335.1). Classification (GTDB taxonomy): domain Bacteria; phylum Bacteroidota; class Bacteroidia; order Flavobacteriales; family Weeksellaceae; genus Empedobacter. The sequence continues at coordinate 86,302 of DLJQ01000001.1, read as the reverse complement.
TGTAATAAAAGAAGCAAATCCAGACAATGTAAAGGGCTCTTCTACAGGAGTTCAAAATTTTATTACGTTTGGAGTTACATCTCTTTCAGCTCCATTGTTTGCATCAATGTATGGTAATGATTTAACATCTATAACTGACAAATTAGGTCACTATCATAACGCAATATGGTTTTGGATTATAGGGATTATAATAGCAATTGTTTTAACATTTTTATTAAAAGAAACAGGAGAAAAAGCAAATAAAACAAGTTAATAGTAAAATTAATTTATCATAAAAAAAATAGTCAGTAGAATTTCTACTGACTATTTTTTTTGAATGAATTGAAATCGATTATATTTAAAATGTGTTTTTTTTGATAGAATATAATTATGGAAATAAAGGTTAGTGTTAAACAATTAGGAAAAAAATACCCTATTCTTGCTGAAAAAAAAATAGAAATTGATTATCATGAAAATACTATTTCAGTCGAAACTTTATTAAAGCTATTTGTAAAAGAACAAGTAGAAAAATTTAATAATAAGTCATTTGAATTGGAAGATGAGGATTATAAAAAAGAACCTCAAAATAATTACCTTAATATTCTAACAGATACAGGGAAAGTAGGTTTTAATAGTATTTATAATGAAAAAAAAGCTGATTTAGATAAGGCACAAAAAAATGCAATACAAGCTTTTGAAGATGGTATTTTTGCGGTGTTTTATGATGATGAACAGTTGGAGCAACTTGTACAAATTATAAGTTTAAATACAGCACATTCTTTTACTTTTATTAGGCTTACTTTTTTAGCAGGAAGTTATTGGTAATATTAATTTATGATAGAATAAAAAAACAATGGAAATAAGTGAAAAATTAAAATCGAAAATAGTTGTCGATTATTATAAAAATTTAAAAAAGGATTTAAAAGAATTTGTTGAAAAAGGATTTGTAGCAAAACTTTTCTCAAAACCTAAACTAAAAAAAGAAGTTGCTGAATTAGGTTTATTATTACTTGGTCCTGATAATTATTATAATGAAATATCATTAGGATCTTCCGAATTTGAAAAAGTCAAGGAACATATAAAAAATAATATTTGGGAGGATAAAAACTATTACGACTTATTAATATACTGTTTTGGAGATAATGCACATTTAGTAAAATATGCATGGGAAAAAATGCCTTATAAAATGTATCAATCGGGATATGAACGTCGTTCTTTTCGAGCTCCAAATAACGAAAATTTTATAGTTCTTAATCAAGTAAATTTAATAAGGCATTTACTTAAACTATCTAGTTATTATTCTTATAATTCGGGGAATTATTTCTATAATCTTTCTTTAGAAGAACAAATTATATATGATACTCAGCTATCAAATAATCCTAGTCAATTTTATATTTGGTCTGCGGCTATAGATACAGGAAATACAAAAATTTATCAATTATTAGAAGACATAATTTATAATAAACATCAAGAAGGTAAAGTATCAAGAAATATTATAAAAGCATTACTTAATAGTAAACAGCAATACTGTTGGGAACTTGTAGAAAAACTTTTACTCGCAGCACAACGTCAAGAAGGTCTTAGACAAACTATTTTTGAATCTTTGGACGAGAGTAGTGTAGAGGCGTTGCAATATATGATTAATGTAATTATAGAGAATAAATTAACTCGTTTCTCATCTGTTTTACGCGCTGTAGATACATGGACAGGTCTCGGTTGGTTGGCAGAAAAAGAAGCTGTAGTCAAAAATATTGTCTCATTAGCAAATGAATATTTTACCAATCCCGAAGAAATTTCTAAAGCTGTAAAAAGTAAGAATAATAACGAAGTTTATATGGCTCTTTGGGTTCAAGGTGTTTTAGATGTAGAAAAAACAGTTCCTTATTTACATCAGCTTCTTGACAAAGGAAGTATTGAAAAAAAATGTCTTGCAATAAAATTTGCAATAGAAACTCAAGATCCTTATATCCAAATGCCATTATATTATAAAGCAATAATTAATGGAGATATACAAGTTTTATCATTTACAGGAAGTGCTATATCAAATCTGCTAAATGCAAACACAAAATCAAAGTTTTACATAGATAATCAAGATTATCCTGATTTGTTTGAAAGGCTTCATGAATTAACTCAAAAAATTGATATTAAAGAAAAGAAATTTGAAGGAAAAGTTTTCTCTTGGCTTGACACAATTTTTAAAAAGAGTGATTTATATGCATCTATGTTTTGGTTAGTTGGTGAGAATACTGAAAAATTAGATTTGGTTCTTTCTTATTTTGAACAATTTGATTTGACTTTAAGAGAAAATTTAACAAGAAATATTTTAGGAGATTTATACCATTATTCATACTCACCTAAAAAAAATAAAAAAGATGTAACTCCTTTTCAAAAAGAATTTGCGTTTAAAATTATTAAAGATAGAGGAGAAACATTGGTTACTTCTGCAATTAATGTTTTACAACAAGATCCATTAAATAAAGAGGAGGTAATGTCTTTCTATGATTTATTTAAGAGAAAAAATGGAAATCTTAGAAAAAAATTAATTGAGTTAGTAGTAAAACAAGAAGATAGTGTATTAACATCATTGGTTGATGAATTAATCACAAAAGGAGATATAGAACAAAGAACAGCTTCTTTAGATATTATAATTCAACTTGAAAAAGAAAAAAGAATTTCAAGTCAAATAAATCAATGGCTTCAAAACTATTCAGAGAGATCAAGGATTTCTGATAGAGAGCAAATTCTGTTAGATCAGTTAAATTCTTCTGAAGATAAAGAGCTTCTTTCTGTACAAAATGGATTTGGATTTTATAAGCCAACTATTATTTCAGAATATAAATTACCAGAAGTTAATACAGATTCATTTTATAAAAAATCTACAAAGAAGGATAAGTACGGTTTTACTCAACCTATCTCTCATATAAAAGAGGAATTAACGAAGTTAAATGATTTATTTTTAGAAAATAAAGACCACGAATATGAGGCAGAAGACTGGAATGGATCTATGATAAAAGTATTATTGGGGAACGATTTTTCACAGATTAAAAGAAATACTGAAGGTTTTTTAGGACAACAATTAGCTGAGAATTATCCTTTGTATGAAATTTGGGAAAAATGGTATAAGGATTCTAACTTACAATCGATAGATTTATTTTTATTGACATTTGCAGATAGTTGTGATCGTAAAAAGTTTAGAGATGTTTTAGAAGATTATGTATTTTATAATAAAAGTTTTATTCCTAATCCTATTACAAATGGTTATTATTGGAATAATCCTATTCGAAAAATTTTAACTTCATTAAACTATAAATTTGTATTTGAAGAATATATCGATTTTTTAATTGATGCTTGTAGTAATTTATTTGTCCACCTTCCAAATGATATAATTAATTATAAAGGAAAACAGGAAGATTATTACTATAGTCGAGACGAAGGAAATGGTTGGCAAAGAGAAGGATTTTTTAATGTCTTTTTAAATGCAATTCCATTAAAAGAATTAAATGATGAGCAGTTTATAAAAGTTTGGAATTTGTATAGATGGATGCAATTTAATGGATTAGAAGAAAATATAAAACACACTGTTCCTAATCTGTATTTATTTTCTAGAGCTTACGAATTAAAAATTATTACAAAGGATGAACTATATGAAGGTATTTTAACAAAGCAAGGAAATATAAGAGAGTTAACAACAATTAAATCGTATAATAATAATGAAAAAAATATCGATACGTTTTCTTTTCTTAGACCAATAATTAATGAGATTAGAGACAAATTTTTAGATATAGAATTAATACGTGGTGATGCGAATACTTCTGTTTCTCATTTTGTACAAGAATTTCAATCTATATACGGAACTAAACGATTTGTACAAATTTTAAAAGGCTTAGGCAAGGTTAAGTTATATGCCAATTATATTTATAGCTATAATGGAGATAATATGACTAAACAAAAACTGTTTTCTTTTCTATTATCCAATTGTTATCCTCTAGAAACAGACACTCAGGAAGAATTTAATAGGATTGTTAAAAAAGAAAAAATAACAGAACTTCGTCTTATTCAAGCTGCTGTATATGCTCCACAATGGCAAAAATTTATTAGTGATTATTTAGGTTGGAAAGGCTTAGATTCTGCTATTTGGTGGATGCATGCACATACTAAAACAAGTTCTTATCAGGTTAAAGATTCTGGATTAGAAAGTGAAGTAGCAAAGTATTCTTCAGTTGATATTCAAGATTTTCAGGATGGAGCTGTAGATAAGGATTGGTTTGCAAAAGCGTATAAAGAGCTTGGTAAAACACGATGGGAAATGTTATATGATTCTGCTAAATATATTTCAGATGGTAATGGTCATCGTAGAGCAAGATTATATTCAGATACATTATCAGGAAATTTAAAAATAAAAGAAGTTTCTACAAGAGTAAAAGAAAAAAGAGATCAGGATTATCTTCGTGTTTATGGATTAGTACCTCTAAGTAAAGCTAATCCACAAAAAGATGTCTTGAATAGATATGAATACATTCAGCAGTTTAAGAAAGAAAGCAAACAGTTTGGTTCAATGAAACAAACGAGCGAGGCTTTGGCAATTCGTGTTGCTTTAGAAAATTTAGCTAGGAATGCTGGTTATCCAGATCCAATTCGATTAACTTGGGCAATGGAAACGAGACAGATTCAGGATATTTTATCTAAGGAAACTCAAATCACAATTGATGGAGTTACTGTAGGCTTAATTATAGATGACAATGGTAAGGCTGAATTAGTAGTTTTTCGAGATGATAAACAACTAAAATCTATTCCTCCAAAAATTAAAAAAGATAAAAGTATTATTGATTTAACTACTACTAGAAAAATAATGCGAGAGCAGTGGACTCGTTCTCGTAAAGGATTAGAAGAAGCAATGATAAGAGGTGATGAGTTTCTTTATGCTGAAATGAAGAATCTTTTTGAGCATCCAATTATTGTAAAACATTTAGAAAAATTAGTCTTTATATCTAATAATAAAATAGGATTTTTTCGAAATGGAAATTTAGTTGATGCAAATGGTGAAATATATGAATTAGATGAAAATAATACAGTAAGAATAGCTCATTGTGTCGATTTACATGATCAATCGGTTTGGAGTGATTTTCAACACTATTGTTTTAAAGAAAAATTAATTCAACCATTTAAACAAGTTTTTAGAGAGTTATATGTTCCTACACCTGATGAATTACAAGAAAAATCAATATCTCGTAGATATGCAGGACATCAAATTCAAACAAAACAAACTTTAGCATTATTAAAGACAAGAGGTTGGAAAGTAGATTACGAAGAAGGACTACAAAAAGTTTATCATAAAGAAGGTTTTCAAGTAAAATTGTATGCAATGGCAGATTGGTTTTCTCCTGCAGATGTAGAAAGTCCAACGCTTGAGACAATTGAATTTCATTCTTTAAAAGATTATAAAAATATTCCTTTTACGGACATTAATCCAAGAATATTTTCTGAAGTAATGCGAGATATAGATTTGGTAGTTTCAGTTGCTCATGTAGGAGATGTAGATCCAGAAGCTAGTCATTCATCTATTGAAATGCGTTCTGTCTTAATGAAGGAAACAGCTAGATTATTTAAAATTGATAACATAAAAATTGAAGGCTCGCATGTTTTAATCAAAGGTGAAATGGCAGATTATAGTGTGCATCTAGGAAGTGCGGTTGTACATCAAGTTCCTGGAAAATATTTATCTATACTTCCTGTTCATTCACAGCATAGAGGAAGATTATTTTTACCTTTTGCTGATGATGATCCTAAATCTGCAGAGGTCTTATCTAAAGTTTTATTATTAGCAAAAGATAATCAAATACAGGATCCAACGATACTTTCACAAATAAGTAGAAAATAATATATAAAATTTTGATATTGTAAGTTGATTCATAAAAAAAATAGTCAGTAGAAACTCTACTGACTATTTTTTTGATTTAATCTTTTTTATTTTTTACATATTTTTCTAACCATTGATCTTGCTCCCAAAGAACATGTAATACATTTTCTTTCGCAGAGTAACCATGAGATTCTTTTGGTAATAAAACAAAACGAGTTGTAGCACCTAAACCTTTAAGAGCATTAAAATATCGTTCAGATTGCATAGGGAAAGTTCCTGTATTATTATCAGCATCTCCGTGAATTAGTAATAAAGGCGTTTTCATTTTGTCAGCATTCATAAAAGGAGACATTGTAATATAAACTTCTGGTGCTTCCCAATAATTTCTTTGTTCAGATTGAAAGCCAAAAGGAGTTAATGTTCTATTATATGCACCAGATCTTGCTATACCTGCAGCAAATAAATTTGAATGAGATAATAAATTAGCGGTCATAAAAGCTCCATAAGAATGTCCACCTACAGCAACTCTTTTCGTATCAATATAACCTAAAGCATTAACAGCGTCAATTGCAGCTTTAGCATTGGCTACTAATTGAGGAATAAATGTATCATTTGGTTCTTCTTTACCTTCTCCAATAATAGGGAATGCAGCATTATCTAAAATAGCATATCCTCTTAAAGCCCAGAAAACAGGTCCTCCATAAGATGGGGATGTAAATTGATTTTCTGATGTAGTAACTTGTCCAGCTGTAGCAGCGTCTTTAAATTCTCTTGGATAAGCCCACATTAACATAGGTAACTTTTCCTTTTTCTTTTTATCGTAATTAGGTGGTAAATATAATGTACCAGATAATTCAACACCATCTGCTCGTTTATAAGTTATTAATTCTTTTGAAACATTGTTCATTGCTTCAAAAGGGTTTTTTCTAAAAGTTACTTGTTTTGGTGCTGATTTCTTTTTATAAATATCTCTAACATATAGATTAGGATAATTTGTTTTTGATTGAACTTGTTCTAAAATAATTCCTTTTTTAGGATCAATAACTCGAACAATAGCTTCTAAATCATTTGATTTTTTTGCTCTCCATAATCGATTAGTTTTTTGAGTTTTTATATCAAATTCATCAACAAATGGTAAAATTCCTTCAGGAGAAATACCTTCTCCAGTTAACATTAATTTATCTTTATTAATGTATAGAACATTATATCCAAATTCATTTTCATTTGTAACAAAATTACCAGGATTATTATAAGCATCTTGGGTATTACGTTCAAAAAAGCGAATAGGTTGTTGTGTGCTATTTGATGGATTAAATAAATAATAACTCTCACTTCTTGAATTATACCAAGAATCACGAACTAATGCAATATCATTATTCCCCCAAATTATACCACGATATCTATCTTTTACCTTTACTAATAATTCACTATTCCCATTAAAAGGAGCATTTAATTGATAAACAGCATCTCTGTATTCTGCTGGTTTATTTGCATCACCTTCATCTAGCGCTTGTACCCAATATAAAGTAGAAGGTTTATCAGCTCTCCAATAAAGGTTTCTTTTTCCTTTTGTTGTAGATGCAAAGCCTTTTGGAACGACTTCTTGTAATTCTTGTTGATCAACTTCTTTAATTAATTTTCCATTACTATCATAAACGGTTTCTGTAGAAGGAAACCTATAGTAAGTTACAATGTAAGAGAAAGGTTTTTTGATTTCGTTAATTAATATATATTTTCCATCAGGTGAAGTAGAAATGTTTGTATACATTCCTTGATCCTTCCATTTACTTTTACTTCCTGTTTCAATATTTATTTTTACTAATTCTGATAATGCTAATTGTTCAAAATTAAATTCATCATTTTTATTTTTTAATAAATCTTGATATGTTCTATTTTGCGCTTCTTTACCATCGGAAACAGAAACAGTAGGACCTGTTGCTACAGCATCAGCTGTATTGATTAATTCTTTTCTTGAAGCTGGGATTACATTTACGATGATTTCATTATCTGATGTCCAACTGTATGGAGATCCTAAATTTGCATTTAATTTATCTTCATAAACTTTTTTTGCAACTAATGTATTTACATCAATTATCCATAATTCAACACCTTTATCCGTTGTATTAGTAACAGCGTATTTAGTTTGATTTTTATTCCAAGATTGATTAGAAAAACGTCCAATTGTAGGTAAACCATTAATTGTTTTTTCTTGAGAAGTTTTTAAGTCGTAAAACGTTATTTTTTCACTAAATAACTCTCTAGAATTAATATTTGTTATAGGATTAATTCTTAAACCGGCTAATTTTAATTCAGGTTCTGATAGTTCTTGAATTGTTTTGTAACGGCTTTTATAAGATAAAAAACTGTTTTCTGCTTTTCGATCTGTCGAAATTACTGGAGGTAATTCTGCATCGGCTAATTGTAGTATTTCTTGTGGTGGAGTTTGGTAAGTAATGTTCTCCTGTGCTTGTAAGGTAGAGCTGAAAGTCATTGCTAAAAATAGTAATGAGTATATTGTTTTTTTCATGAAATGTTAATTTAATACTAAGATATAAAATTAATATTAAGCATATTTATTACTTTCTATGAAATGTTTAATCAATTAATCATTATATTTTATTTTCTGTAATATAGAGTAGAAAAAGAAATATAAAATAATGCAGAGCAAAATAAAATACTATATTTATTTTTTATTTAAAAACACATTAATGAACTCTAGAATTTTGTATTTCATCTTCTGTATTTTATCTATATCTGTTAATGCTCAATCAAGATTAGATTCCGCAATTAAGATTCTTGAAGAAAAATATACACAAGAAAAAGTTTACCTTTTATTTGATAATGAAAACTATACTGCAGGAGATAATATTTGGTTTAAAGCTTTTGTATTCAATGGCTATAAGCCCACACAAATTTCTACAAATTTATTTGTAGAATTATATGATAAAGATAAAAATTTATTAGATAGAAAAATAGTTCCTATTACTGAAGGTCAAAGCGAAGGGACAATAACTATGAAAAAGGATATTTCTGAGGGTGTATATTTTATTCGTTCATATACACCATACATGACTCTTTTTCCTGAAGAATTTCAGTATATTAAAGAGGTTAAAATTTATAATCCGAACTCAAAATTAAAATTAGTAAAAAATGATACGAATAAATGGCAAGCCGAGGTAATTTCAGAAGGTCATAATTTTGTTGAAAATCAAACAACTAAATTTGCTGTAAGATTAAAATCAGATGGAGATTTGCCTAAAAATTGGGAAGGTTTTGTTTTTGAAAAAGACAATCCATCTAATCAATTAGTTTCTTTTAAGAATTTAGATGAAAATGTATCATCTTTTCACTTTAGAGCAGATTCTGATAAAGCATATCAATTGCAAATTGTTGATGATAAAAATAATAAACAAATTATAGATTTACCAAAAGCAGAAAAAAGTGGATTATTATTTAAGGTTGTTAAGAATAATGATGATATTGCTTTACAGTTAAAGGGTGTAAATTTACCTCACCAATTATTAAATTATAAAATTATTGGAACAATTAATAATCAACATGTATTTGATGCTAAGATTGTAAAAGAGGTTGCGTCAATTTCTAACATAATTCCAAAAGATATATTGCAAACATTTAATGGAGTTATAAATTTTACAGTGTTTAATGAAAATGATGAGGTAGTTGCAAATCGTTTACTTTTTATAAATAAAGATAAATTAAGTACGAAACCTGATATAGAGTTAGATATAAATAAAACACCTCGCTCAATTAATTCTATAAAAATAAATAATCAAGATCAAGTACAATTGAGTTCTGTAATTAGAACAGAGTCTGATAATGATAATTTATTGTCATCAATGTGGTTAACAAATGATTTTACATCAAAAATATCAAATCCAGCTCAATATTTTATCAATAATGAAAGTGATGAAGCATTAGATGCTTTATTAATTTCAGAGAATTGGAAAAGATTTAATTGGAATGAATTACTTGAAGGCAAATCCCCTACAATAACAGATTATTATAACCATTATTTGTCATATGTTGGAAAAACATATTTAAATGGAACAGAATTAAGAAATTCTTCATTAAGTATAGTTTTGAAACCTCAAGATTCTGAAAAAGAATTTTTTGTTTCAGAAACAGATTCTGAAGGTAATGTTACATTAGATAACTTGTTTTATTATGGACCAATTGGTTTGAATTATTTTTTAAATGAAAAAAGTTTAGGAAGTGGAAAAAGTTTAGTTTTCTCAATGTTTCCAACTTTTAGAAATTTTAATTATCGTTCAGAATTACCACCAACAAATTATTTATTAAAAGAAATTAAATCATCAGATTTACCAAAAGATATAAAAGATCAAATAACGACAATTGATAATGCGAAACGAATAAATAAAAAAACGATTCAATTAAAAGAAGTTCTTGTTCGATCTGATAGTAAAGCAAAAACAAATAAGTTAAATGACGAATTATCAACAGGAAGATTTAGAAGCTTAAATGAAAAAATTATAGACTTTGTTAATGAGGATCAACCTGTGCAAGCCTATTCCAATATAATTGATTTTTTAGTAGGTAGAGTTCCAGGTCTTACAGCTTCTAAAGGTCAGTCTGGAGAAAGTATACCTATGATTAGAAATTCTGCAGCAGCTGTATATGTTGATGAAATTAATGTTTCTCCTGATAACCTTACTTCTATTAATGTTAACAATATAGCAATGGTAAAAGTTTTTAAGGGATCTGGTTTATTGGGAAATGCTATTGCAATTTATACTAAAAGAGGTTCTGATAGAAAACCTGATCCTATGGATAATTTAATGAGTACAACCAATTATATACAATTACAAGGTTATAATAAAGCATTACCATATTTTAATTTAGATGATTACGAAATGTTTTATTCTGAACTTGATAATGATGTGAGAGATGTACTATATTGGAATACAAATATTGATACTGATAATGATGGAGCAACTATTGAATATTACAATAATGATAAGCCTAAGGATTATAAATTAACTGTAATTGGATTTAAAATTGATGGAACTCCAATTTTTTATGAAGGTAAAATAAATTAAAATTTAACTTAGTTCTTAACTTTATAAAGTTAAAAAAGCATTTCTTCTTATTAAGAAATGCTTTTTTTATTTTTGAAAACGAATCTATTGTTTTATAATTTTTTTTGTTATAACCTCTTTATCAGTTTTTATTTTAATAATATAAACTCCGGATGATAGTGATGATACATTAATTTTTTCTGAATTTGTTGTCGAAATTAATTTTCCCGATATATCAATTAATTGAACTGTTTCAATTTTATCTTCAGTTTTTATATTAACAACATCTTTTGCTAAAGTAGGATAAATTGTTAAAACGTTTTTTGAAACAATAGTTGATTTATCTTCTTGTGCACCAGTAATTAATAGTGTGTAAATTTGATTAGAACTGGTTCCGTTATTATCAACTAATGTATTTTTGTTTGAAATAATAATTTTATATTTTCTTCCTGAAATAGGGGTTTTAATTAATATTTGCTCAATATTATCTACAGTATTATCTCCTTTTATAGCAGCACCAGTTACATTAGATAAATCTAATTTCCATGGTAAATATTCATCATTTGTTTCTGTGTCAATTAGTCGAATATCTAAATCATTAATAAGTTTAGATGAAGTGTCATTAATCAATCCTGTTATCATTTTTTTATAATTGGAAGTAGGAGGGTCTATCCATGTAATTGTAGCCTTTAATTCTTCCCCAACTTTTGAGGAAATTAATTTTTCCTGATTAATTCCCGAAATTTTTTCATTTCTCTCAAAAATTATTTCTTTATTATGCGCTGCTAAAACAACTTCAGCCGCTTTTTTCCCATCTAAAAGTCCCCATCCAAATTTGTTGTCAGGTCCATCAAACTCTCCAGCTTTTTCTGTTGTATGTAATAGTATAGCTCTTACTTCATCTGAGTTAAAGTAATAAGTGTTATCGCCAGTTAATAATCGTTTTAGTTGAGTGATAGCACCAACAACCCCAGTTACTTTTGGAGCAGAGTATGATGTACCACTACCTATATCATAAGCATTGTTTGAACTACTTGTAGGGGATATGACCCTTGTACCAACAGCAACTAAATCAGGTTTTATAGCTCCATCTTTTCTTGGTCCAGCGCTACTATAGCTTGAATGTATAATTTGAGATGGCGATGTAAATTTGAAATTACTAGAAGTAGGTATGTCTACAGAGCCAACTACAATTATATTTTTTGCTAGTGAACCAAAGCTGATACAATATGCACCAGATTGACAATTATCTTCAGGGATTAAATCTCCATCTGTAAACTTAGTGTCATCACTTTTATATAAATTGAAATTATAACGAGCATAACTATTTGGCCCATCTCCGTATTCATTACCAGCAGATTTTACTATAGTATATTTAGGAAAGTTATATCCTATGGCATCATAATTATAGTCATTTGAATAATATGCACCATAAGCACTCTGTTGGGGAGACGTAAATGATGTTGTTGATAGATTATATTTTAAAGCATATCCTAAAGCATTTGTATTATCCTCTATTAATTCCCATCCTAAATTTGTTCCATAAGAATGATTAGAAATGTATTTATCAAAATTTAATAATTTTTCGAAGATAGTTAAATCATTTACCGTTTTAAACCCAGCAGTTGTAACTCTAGCATTAGGTAAAACACCTTTCGCACCATTAGGAAATGTAGCAGTAACAGTACCTGTTACATTATCTGTTTGAGTAATAGTATTAACTCCTTCAGCAGCAATAAAACCAGATACAGCAGTAGAATGATTACTTATACTTTCAGCTCCATTCTCTAAATCTGATACACGACTTTTCCCAGAATTTTCTTTATCGCTAAATTCTACATGTGTTGTTAATGGAGCACCACCATCAAAAATAGTGATTTCCATGTTTTGTCCATTTAGATAGAAATTGCCAATTTGCCCATTTTGTAAATCTTCAATATTAGAGGCAATATTAGCTCTATTATCTAATAATTTATTATAAACAATAAACTCATCTGTAGCTGCAGCAATAGATGAAATTTCTTCATTTTTATTAAGTTTACTTTTTTTACTTTGTTTTCTATTGAATATCGCTTCATTTTGCTGTTTTTCTAATTTAAATTTAGTCAATAATTGTTCTTTATTTTGAGCAAAATTTATATTGCATAATATAGAAAATAGTGCTATAGATAGTAATTTTTTATTCATATTTTTTCATTAATCATTTTTAATAAAATGAACAATAGGTTAATAATTATACTTTGTTTTGAATAAAGTAAACTTAGAAAGTTATTCTTCCACAATACTAAATTTTAAGGAACAATATAACTAAATTATAGTATTATTTTAAATAAATCCTTATCTTTGCACCTCAAATTTGTAAAACGGGACGAGTTCCCTAAATAATTAGTTATAATATGGCTACAAAAATTAGATTACAAAGACATGGTCGTAAAGGAAAACCATTCTTTCACATCGTAGTTGCTGATTCAAGAGCAAAACGTGATGGTCGTTTCATCGAAAAATTAGGTACTTACAACCCTATTACTAACCCTGCAACAGTTGAATTAAACGTTGAAGCAGCAGTAAAATGGTTACAAACAGGTGCTGAACCAACAGATACGGCTAAAGCTTTATTATCTTACAAAGGTGCTTATATGAAAAAACACTTATTAGGTGGTGTTGCTAAAGGAGCATTCTCTGAAGAAGAAGCTGAAAAACGTTTCGCAGCTTGGTTAGAAGCTAAAGATGCTAAAGTTCAAGCTAAAAAAGACGGTTTAACTTCAAACGCTGCTGCTTCTAAAGCTGCTGCATTAGAAGCTGAAAAAGCTGTTAATGCTGCTCGTGTAAAAGCTGCTCAAGAAGCTGAAGTTGCTGCACAAGTAGAGGAAACTCCTGCTGAAGAAGCAGAGGGTACAACTGAAGAAGTTGCTACAGAAGAATAATTTTAAAGTTCAGAAACGTTCCAATGACAAAAAATGATTGCTACTATTTAGGAAAAATTACCAAGAGACATGGTTTCAAAGGTAATGTAATCATCTATTTGGATACGGACGAACCAGAATTATACGATACTTTGGAAGCAGTGTACATCGAACAAGATGGTGCACTGGTTCCATTTTTTTTCGAAACTGCTCAACCTTATCAAGGAAATAAATTATTAGTGAAATTTGAAGATGTAGAAGACGAAACAGTTGATAAATTAATCAATCGTGAATTATATCTACCTTTAAAATCTTTACCAAAACTAACAGGAACAGATTTTTATTACCACGAAATTATAGGTTTCACCATCTATGACCAATCTAATACAGAGGTCGGAACAATAAAATCTGTAAACGATTCTGCTGCACAAGCTTACTTTGAAGTGGATGCGCAAGGAAAAGAAATTCTTATTCCAATGATTAATGATTGGATTCTTGAAGTAAATCGCGAAGAAAAAGCAATGTTAGTTCAAATCCCAGACGGTTTACTAGAAATCTATTTAGGGTAATATTATTTTTTGGGCGTTCCCTATCGGGCGTGCTTTCCGTTGCAATCTTTTATAAAAAAAGAAAACAATAGCAGTTATTGGATGTTATATTATTTTTTATAAAAGGATTTCCACTACAATCACTAACGCAAGCATTACGGTTAAAACTTGTTAATATAACCCAAGTTTATCAACTCATTTTTATTTTTCAAAAGAAAAAAGATGACCATCTTTCAAATAGTAATTTTTGGTTGAAAGTTTTAGTACATGATTATAGTGATGGTCAGAAATTATGATATTTTTTGTTTTAAATTTATACAATGATTTCATAATATATTTGTATAAATAAGCTAAAATATTATGATAGAAAACTTAACTGAGCAAGAGGTAAAAAAATCTACTTTTAGAATTAAAGAATTTAATGGAATTAATTTATTATATAATAATGAAGGTAATTCAAGTTATATATTTGATTTTCATGGAAATATTTCCGATATTTTATTTAATCCTAATTCTGATGTTAGTTTAATAGAGCGGCATAAATTAAATAATTTAATAAAATGGAACTCCGAAATAACAATAAAAGTAATTCATTTAAAAAATACTTTTATTTATATGTCAACTTACTTAGATAGATATAATGCTTCAAAAAATTCTTCTGATTTACAATATTTTCGATACTTTGCTGAAGTAATATCATATTTTATAATTTCTATTAGAGATTGTATTTTACAGCTAATAAATTCATTTACAGGTGTTTTTATAGAGGAACGTAATGTGACTTTACCAAGGTTAAAAAATAAACTTGAAGGAAAAGAAGATTCTACAAGTTCTAAAATTTTAGAAGCTTTAAATGAATTTGAAAAAGAAACAAAAATATTTAGAGAAAAAATAAGGAATAGTTTTACTCATAGAACAAATCCATTTAATGGATATTATAAAACAAGTTTAACTGATAAAGGTTTAGAAATAAAAATAGAAGAAAATAAAACTGATGTTAGTAATGATGAATTTTATAGTAAATGTTTATTAACAATAAGTTCCTTAAGTAAATATATTGAAAATTTAAGAAAGATAATGTGTTGTTAAGTGTTTTATATCCAATTAATTTATATTATTTCTAAAATAGAAAAATAAATTTAATTATCGTTAATTTATTCTTTTCTGGTTCTGAAAACCAAACTTTCAATTTTATATATATTTCTTAAAAATAGAAGTATTTAAAATCATATCTAAATTAGTGATTTTTTGTACCTTTGCACACTCAATCGTAATTAAGAAATGGAAGAAGAAAAAAAATCATTGAATTTTATTGAGCAAATCATTGAAGATGATTTAGCGAATGGGATGCCAAAAGAAAATTTACGTTTTCGTTTCCCTCCAGAACCAAATGGTTATTTGCATATAGGACATGCAAAAGCAATCTGCTTAAACTTCGGTTTAGGACAGCGTTACAATGCACCTGTAAATTTACGTTTTGATGATACAAACCCTGAGAAAGAAGAACAAGAGTTTGTAGATTCTATTCGTGAAGATGTAAAATGGTTAGGTTTTGAATGGGCAGAGGAACGTTATGCTTCTGATTATTTCCAGCAGCTTTACGATTGGGCTGTACAATTAATCAAAGAAGGAAAAGCTTACATCGACGATCAAACATCGGAATTGATTAATGAGCAACGTAAAACTCCTTTCGAACCAGGAGTTAATTCTCCTTATAGAGATCGTTCTGTAGAAGAAAACTTAGAGTTATTCGAAAGAATGAAAGCAGGAGAGTTTGAGGAAGGTTCTCATGTTTTGCGTGCAAAAATAGATATGACTTCTCCGAATATGAATATGCGTGATCCAGTGATGTATCGCGTTTTAAAACGTTCACATCACCGTACTGGAGATACATGGAAAATGTATCCAATGTACGATTGGACACACGGAGAATCTGATTATATAGAAGGTATTTCGCATTCACTATGTTCGTTAGAGTTTAAAAATCACCGCGATTTATATGAATGGTATGCAAACAATGTAGAGTTACCAAATCAGCCTCAAAAACCAAAACAGCGTGAGTTTGCTCGTGGAAATGTTTCGTACATGATAACAAGTAAACGTAAGTTGATGAAATTGGTACAAGAAAATGTGGTTACAGGATGGGATGATCCTCGTATGCCTACAATTTCTGGATTACGTCGTCGTGGTTATACAGCAGAATCTATCAAGAATTTCTGGAACACAGCTGGTGTAGCAAAACGTGATAATGTATTGGATATTTCTTTATTAGAATTTTCGGTTCGTGATCATTTAAATAAAATAGCTCCTCGTGTTTTTGCAGTAATTGATCCTGTAAAAGTAGTGATAGAAAATTATCCAGAAGGACAGATAGAAGAATTGGAAATAGAAAACAATCCAGAAGATGAAAATGCAGGTTCTCGTATTGTTCCTTTTACAAGAGAAATCTATATAGAACGTGAAGATTTTATGGAGGAAGCTCCTAAGAAATTTTTTCGTTTGTCATTAGGAAACGAAGTTCGTTTAAAAGGTGCTTATTTCATAAAAGCAGAAAGAGTGGAAAAAGATGCTGATGGAAACATTACAACTATTTTTGCGACTTACGATCCTGAAACAAAATCGGGAAGCGGAACAGAAGCGTCTAAACGTAAAGTGAAAGGTACTTTACATTGGGTTTCTGGAACAGAAAATACACCAATTGAGGTAAGACAATATGATAGATTGTTTACTGTAGAATCTCCTGATGCTGAAAAAGATGTTGACTTTTTACAATTTGTGAATCCAGATTCTTTGGAAGTGAAACAAGGTTTTGGTGAACCATCTTTAAAAGAAGCAAAAGTTGAAGATAAATTTCAGTTTCAACGTATTGGATATTTTGCTTTGGATAGAGATACAACAGCTGAAAAATTAGTATTTAACAGAACAGTTACGTTAAAAGATACTTGGGCAAAAGTAAATAAGTAATTGTTTACGATTGATGCAATAGTGATTGCAGTGAAAATCCTTTTTCCTTAGAAAAAGATTGTAATGAAAAGCACGGTGCGAAGCAATTGCCCAAATAAAAATTAATAAAATATAATAAGCTCGAACAGAATATGTTCGAGCTTTTTTTATTATCTTTCTGATACCAAAATAATTACGCTATGACTACCTACTCAGAAAATAATAGTTCTATAAAAAATTGGAATGAAGACGATAGACCAAGAGAAAAATTGGCAACAAAGGGACGAAGTTCTTTGTCGGATGCAGAATTGCTCGCTATTATTATGGGAAGTGGAAGTAGAAATGAATCTGCAGTTGAGTTGGCAAAGAGAATTTTGAAATCTGCAAATAATAATTGGAATGAATTGGCAAAATATTCTATTACTGATTTGTGCCTTTTTAAAGGAATAGGCGAAGCTAAAGCAATTTCAATAATTACAGCTTTGGAAATAGGACGAAGACGTAATACGCAAGATGTTTTGGAGCGAAAAAAAATTTCTTCGAGTAATGATGCTGCAATTATTTTGCAACAACAAATAGGAGATTTACCCAACGAAGAATTTTGGATTATGTATCTGAACCAAGGAAATAGGATTATAAAAACAGAACAAATTTCGAGAGGAGGAATCACACAAACTTCTGTTGATGTACGGTTGATTTTTAAACGTTCATTGGAATTGATGGCTACAGGAATTATTCTTTCTCACAATCATCCGTCTGGGAATTTGGTACCTAGTGCAGCAGATAAATCCATTACACAAAAAATAAAAGAAGGAGCTTTGCTTTTGGATATTCAGGTTTTGGATCATGTGATTGTTTCGCAAAAGAATTATTATTCATTTGCTGATGAAGGATTAATTTAATTATCTTTAATCTTTATTGAATAGTTTATTTTGAACCAAACAGTTGTCATATTTACCGAAAAAATTACAAATAGAATTGAGTACATTTTCGATTTTATATTTTCGGACTTTCTAGGACTTAAATATGAAATAGTGATTTCTAAAAATATTTTTGACGAATACAATGGACCAAAAATTAATTTCTCTAATCAGTTTTTAGAGCATGAGATTAATTTTAATGTTGATGAAATTTTATTGGAAAATGATATTAGGACAACAACAAATTATTCGACTTTAAGTGAAGTTGGAAAATGTTTTTATTGGCTTTCTAGATATGAAGAATATATTGCAGAATCTTATTTGTTCGATGAACATCAACGTTTTTTAGGTTCAGATTTAGATTATTCAAAACCTATAGTTGATTTAATTTGTATGGAGATACAAAAGCAGATTTCTATAAAATATTCTCAACTTATTTTTAAAGAAAGAGTTTTTGAGCAAATAAATACGCATGATGTTGATTATGCTTGGAAATATTTGCATCATTCGCCTAAAATAAAAATAGGTTCTATTGCAAAAAAGCTCTTAAATGCTAATTTTAGAGAAGGCAAAAAACAAATTAATGTATGGTTGGGAAAAGAAAAAGATCCCTATGCTACATTTGATTATTTGAAAGATTTAGCTCGAAAATATGATGTAAAAACTGTATTTTTTTGGTTATTGGGAGATTATTCTACTTTTGATAAAAACCATGATTGGAAAAACAAAAATCAGAAAGAGTTAATAAATGATGTTGTTCGTTGGGCAACAATAGGAATCCATCCTTCATATGAGTCCAATAAAAATGTTAATTTATTGCAAACTGAAATAAATCGTTTGGAACTGTTGACGAATAAATCAGTAAAAAAATCTCGTCAGCATTTTATAAAACTTAATTTTCCACAAACATATCAACAATTGTTGAAAAGTGGAATAGAGGAAGATTATACAATGGGATTTGCAAATAGGATTGGGTTTAGAGCAGGAACTTCAACACCTTATAAATGGTTTGACTTATCAAGAAATGAACAAACATTGTTAATAATATATCCTTTTGTAGCAATGGATGTTACGTTGAGAAATTACATGAAATTAACAACTGATGAAGCTATAAATGAACTAAAGGAATTGAAGGATACAATTAAAAGTGTGAACGGAACGTTTATAACTTTATTTCATCAATCAAACTTGAATGAAGATTGGATTGGATGGCGAAAAGTATATGAAAGTATTTTTGAATGATAAGACAAGTTTCTCGACAAAAATTAGCAGTAGATAAGTATACAGATTGTTTAAAGAAATCTGTAAATTATCGTGTTTATGCCGAATTTTGGTATTTAGATACGTTGTTAGGAGAAAATTGGGATTGTTTGGTTTATAATGATTACGAAGCTGTAATGCCTTTACCTTTCGTAAGAAAATTTGGAATAAAATTTATAAATCAGCCTCTTTATTGTCAACAATTAGGTGTTTTTCATCGAGAAAATTTTTCTGAACGTATTTTTAAAGAATTTGAAAAGAGATTACATCGAAAATTAGTTCGTGCTTATAATTTTAATGAGGAAAATACAGCAATGTTTTCTCCGAAAGGTGAATTGAAAGTAAATCAAGTTTTGGATATTTCAAATTCTTACGAAGAATTATACGATAATTTTAGTTTGAATAGAAAGAGAAATATTAAAAATAATTCGTTTAATAAACTGAATATTGATCAATCTTTTTTTGATGTAGAATGGTATTTTGAAGCATTAGAAAAGTATTATGCTTATTCAAAAACAATTAATTTATCTCTTTTTAAAGAAATTATCAATAAAAATATACAACGAAAAAATTGTATACAATACTTTCTCTTTGATGAAAATAAAACAATTATTTCTTCTGTTTTTGTACTACATTCATCAGAGAGAATAATATTACTTAGTTCCGTTAGAAATAAAGATATAGAGCCAAAAGGTTCTTTTTCTTATTTGTTAAATTATATTATAAAAGATAATTGTAATCAATCTTTAATTTTTGATTTTGAAGGCTCAAATATCAAAGGAATACAAGATTATTATGCAAGTTATAATTCTGAAATAAGATATTATTGTAGTTATAAAAATTTTTTATGAAAAAAAATATTAAATTTAAAAATATAAATTCATTTTCAGTTATTTAAACAGTTTGAAGATGTGCGATAGATACTATTAAACTTATGAAATTATTAAAAAAAAGTTTTTGGCTTGGATTAGCAATAATATTCTTTAATAAAAGTTTTTTTCCTAATCAAAATACAGAAATTATAGATTATATAGCTCTAGCTATAATACTTACAAGTTTTTATTTTATAAATATGATTAGTTTCAAGAATAGAGATAAATAATTATATTTTCTTTAAATAATTATAGAATATAATTGCAGAGCAAAATCCCATTGTTATAAATGTAATTGCAAGAGAAATTGCTGCCCCTAAAATTTCATATTTAGGAATTAATAATAATCCTAAAACAAGCATAAGAAGAATAGAAGAGATAGATATTATCGAATTTTTTTTAGCTAAACCTACTGCAGATAATAAATTCCCATATAAATTCCTAAAACACATATTAAAACAAATTGCTGTAAGTATTATAAAGAAAATCCAACCATTGTTTGCGTAATTGCTTCCAAAAATAAATTTTAAAATAAAATCTTTTATAAAGAATCCTAAAATTAATATACTTAGAGAAAGAGGGATAAATAATTTGTAATAATTAGAAATATAGTAATTAAGATATTTTTTGTCGGTTGATTTTGATATTATTTTCGGTAAATCAGTTTGCATAAAAATCATAGGAAGAAACATTAAATTCATCGGTAGAATAATAGCAACTTTATAATTTGCAACATCTGCTTCATTTAATAATAATCCTATAATAAAAACATCAATCATAAATAATATTTCAGAAAAAAAATAAGTTATTGATGAGTTGAAGGAATAATTCCAAAATTCCTTCATATTTATTGTACTTATATTGCTTTTAAAAGATGAAAAAATCTTATTGTTATAAAAAAATAGAGATAACCAAGGAGTTATAGTCAGAGCTATTAAGTAGCCATATTTTCCGTATAGAAAAGTAAGAAATAGTAAAATACATAAACCAATCAAATTAATGATAATTGATATTGATGAAAATTTATCATTCCTATTTTGAATTCTATAGTAACATTGTATAAAACTGTAAAAATATGTTCCAAGCATTCTGATAGCAAAAAACAAAATAACCACCCAAATCATTTTATATTTAATCTCATAAAAATATGCTATAAAACAAAATAAAGCAATTAGAATAATTTGTTTTTTAAGACCAAGGAAAAAAATTGTTTGAGCTAATTTATTTTTAGCTTCTTCAGTTTTTTCTAAAGCACCAAACCGAAGTAAGCCTTGTATTGTTCCAAATCCGTTTAGTGTAATAAAAACTCCAAAAATTGATGCAATGATTGTAATTAAACCATAATCATCTTCAGATATCATATGAACAATAAAAATAACATTGATAAGACCAATGATTTTTTCGAGTAGAAAAGAAGAAAAAATGAGTAAACCTTTTCTATTATAAAAATCCTTTAAAAATGAAACAAAATCATTCACTAAAATAATTTTTTACAATTGATAAAACAGTTAAAGCAGTTGTTTTTTCGATAAAATCTCCATTATTGTAAGTGTTAATAATATCAAGTTTTAATTCTTCAGATTTTATTAAATGAATAGAATTTTCAAAATAAGAATCCATTTTTATTTTATGTTTATTATCCTTTTGGTAATAGTAACTATATGCAGTCATTTTACCAATGTTTGTTTTCTTTAGAATTCTATTTAATAATATATTATACGATCTTTTTACAAATTTATCACCAATTACAGTATTTCTTTTATGAGTAGGTTTTAGTAAAGTCCTTTCCCAAATATATTTTGTAGCATCTTTATGATATACATTTATCCAATCAATATATAATTCTTGATTGTACTTCCATTTTTCGGGTAAACTATGAAGAAATTTCAGAAAATTAGAATTCATGAAAGGAGAAGCTTGGTAAGAAAATTCTTCTGCCATGTATGAGCCAAGCACTGTTCTGTTATAACCAACGTTTCTTGTTAGAAATATTTCTTCGCTATCATAGTTAGAAATAATTTGATTGAAATCTTTTTCAAGCTTAGGAAAAAGGTCATTGTGAACAACAATTTTATTTTTGGTTGGAGGAGTTTTAAAACGATGTTTATTGAACATACCAAAGACTCCATCGCCCAATTGTCCACTATGAATTAATCCAAATCGGGTTTTATCAATAAATTGATAAGCATAATTGGTATGCAAAGCTCCTGAATAGATTCCTAAACCATGAGAAATATTAAATATTTCATCAATTTCAGAAATATATTCTCCTCCATTTAGATCTATAAAATGAAAAGGAACGTTGTAATCTTTTGCTATTTTTTTTGCTATTAATTCATCCCAATAATTCTTTTGTGAAAAACAAAACGCTTCATTAATGCAAAAGCCATTTTTTAAGGCTACTAAAAATGTCATTCTAGAATCTAAACCTCCACTAAGTAGAGCAAAAGTATCTTTTTTTAGTTCCTTATCTTTATTAAATTCTAAACAAACAGCTTCATTAAATAATCGATTAATCTCTTCTAAAGCTTCATTTTTAGATCCAATAAATTTATTATAATAATTATAATATGATTGAATGTTTGTGGTTAAATCTTTAATATTAATTATTAATAATTGTGCGTCATTTAGTTTTTTTATTTCTTTTATTGGAGTATAATCTTCTAATGTATTATCACAAATTAATAATTGATACATAGTAGAATTGTCTAAAGAAAAATATAACTTTTCTTTTTTCAAAGTTTTTGTCAATAGAATTAAACTTGTATCAATTACAATTATATTTTCTTGTTTATAATAAAATAGTTTTTTTGTTGCTGTAAAGTTTGTGAATGTGTATAATTTATTTTTAAGTTTATCATAAATAAATCCAACAAATTCACCTTCTAATTTGCTGATAAAATCAGTATCAAACAATTGATACAATTGATGTAAGTAATTGTTTTTTAAATTGTAATTATTGACTAGAAAAGTTTTGTTTAAAATAACACCTTCTAAACAAATTACAATTTCATTATCATCTATAAGATAGTTATCAAAATATTCATTTTTGAAGCGAATAGTATAAGAAACAACATTCTTTTCTATTTTTATTTGAAATCCTTTCATTGTAGCATTTTGTTATAAATGTCATTGTATTTTTTTGAAATGATAGATGATGAAAAATGATTAATAGCAAACTCATTTAGTTTAATACTATTTTCAAATTCTTTTCCATTAATTACTTCTTTCATAGCATCGTATAATTCATTTTCATTATTTACTAGAAAGCCAAAATTGTCAGGAAAAAATTCTGAAATTCCTCCAACATTTTTAGCAATTACAGGAATTCCACATGCAAATGCTTCTATTTGCACACAAGGTTGATTTTCGTAATTACTGAATAAAACAAAACAATCTACAGAATTCATTTTTTTACATACTTCTTGATGTTTTAATCGGTTAAAAACTTTTATACAATTTTGTAAATTATTTTTATTTATAAAATCTGATATGTAAGTAGAATTACCATTCCCTCCGATATGAAATTCGAATTTATAACCTTCATTATATAACTTTTTAGAAGTATTCAACATTGCTGAAATATTTTTTACTTTATCATCAAGATTAGATAAATGTAAAAATTTTTTAGGTTCATTATTTTTATTATTGCTGATTTTAAATAAATTAAAATTAACAACATTAGGAATTATTTCATACTTCTTCTCTTTTATTATTTTATTGATTTCATTCATCAAATACATTGAAACTGGAGAAATAAAATCAACTTTTCTAAATATATTTTTGATGAAGAATTGTTTATATGCTGATATTTTTTTGAAATTATTTTCATGTAATCCTGACCAATGTTCAGTTAAAAGAATAGGTTTTTTATACTTACTTTTCAGATATAATGCAACTAAGCCAGCAGGATAAATAACATTTAGATGAATAATATCAAAATTATTAACTAATGAAACTCCTTTTAAATAGGCTTTTATTTGTTTGATAAGATTAAATGGACGAAAAACAGATGGTTTAAAATAAATGATAATTTCTCGTATTCCTTTATTTGTTGAATCTAATATTTCATAATCCTTTTGTAAATTTTTATCCTTAACGGCATGAATAAGAGTTACGCTATTTAGTAAAGAGATAGCTTGGAGATGCCTTTGAATAAAATCTCCGTTATCTAGGAATATACGACTTGGATACCAAGAAGCTAAAGCAAGAATATGTTTTTTATTAGTTGTCAACTTTATTTTTATACCGTTTCAATTCTTTCATCACAAAAAATAATTGTATCAAATAACCAATTCCAGCAAAGAAAGAATAAAGAGATAACGTTAAAAGTAAATTTTTATTTAGTCCTCCAATTAAACAAGTTAAGAAAGTAATTAGAACCAAGTAGATATTAAAATAAAAAGCATAATGATTCTTTTTAATAACGACCACAATTTGCTGAATAGGATTTAGTGCAGAACGACATAAAATCCAGAAAGATAAAATCCATGTCATGATATGTAAACCTTTCCATGCAGGACCAAGAATCCATTCTAAAATAAAAACACCAATAAAATTCATTAATAATAAAAATACAGCAATAGCACCAACATTATATAAGATTACTTTTTTTGATAAATCATACAATTGATGTGCACGATGGTCAATCATTCCTGCTGATTTCTGAAAAAATACTTTCGACATAGAATTAGAAAGTAAAATCAAAGGAGTTACTAATACCTTTGATGCATTTCCATAAAACCCCACATCTTCTTTTAAAAAATAAAAAGCAAGCATTATAGTCATTAGGTTATTAGCAATTGCATTTAAAGATTCGGATGGTAAAGTATATTTTATTATCTCTTTATTTTCTAAAATAGTTTTTTTAGCAAGCCTAAAATCGATTGTCGAAAATCGACCTTTTGTTATCGAAAAATAATAAGCACAAGATAAAACAGTTCCGAATATAGTGCCATAAATAAGACCAGTTTCTTTATAGCCCATATAATAAAATATTGCCTGAAAAATAACAGAAAATATAGCGTTAATAACTAATCCTTGCGAAATATGTTTGAAAAATTTATATTTTGTAAACAATGATGTTTGTACATTATTCCAAGCAGTGAATAAGCCGGCTATACAACTAAGAAAAACAATAAAAAGAGAAGTTTTCAGTGTGAAAATATTTTCAATAATAGCATATCCTAAAAAAAATAAAGCAGTAGAAATAGCACTTACTAAAAGTAATGTAGTAAATAGATTTCGAATAGCTTTAGAAGATTTAGAGATAACAAAAATATTCTCTAAACGGAAAGTTGTCAAAATAGAAAGAATAGCAATAAAACTAAGAAAAGCATTGTATGTACCAGAAGACTCAGGACCATATAATCTTGCTAATGCCAATCCACCAGCAACCATTATTACTTGTGCCACAGTATTACCAGCTAATAAGGATAAAACCCCTTTAGCATTCTTTGTCTTAAATTTTTCTAATCTAGTTTTCAATTGATTTTTTATTGCTTAGCAAATCTACATAAAATCCTTAGCTTTGCATTTATGAACACAATAAAACACGTTTTTTTCGACTTAGACAATACACTTTGGGATTTCAGAAAAAATGCAAAATTAGCTTTAGAAAAATTATATATAAAGTACGATGTAGAGAAAAAGTATAACTTTACATTCGATCAGTTTCATCCTTATTATCATGATAGTAACGAAGGTTTATGGGCATTAATTCGTGATAAAAAAATTACAAAAGAAGAATTAAGAGCTCGTCGATTCAAAGAGGCTTTTGATAATTTAGGGATTAATAATGATGAGCTTGCGGCAATCTTTGAAGATGAGTACATGGAAACAATCACAAATTATAATGAGGTTGTAGACGGGGCAATGGAGTTATTAGAATATTTAAAACCAAAATATAAATTACATATTATTACAAATGGATTTATAGAAGTATCTAAAAGAAAGATAGAAACTTCTGATTTGAATGGATATTTTGATACCGTAACTTATGCTGATGAAATAAAAATATTAAAACCAGATCCTCGTATTTATACATTAGCTATCCAAAAAGCAAAAGCAAATGTAGAAGAGTCTATTTATATTGGAGACGATTGGATTGCTGATGCCCTTGGAGCAAAAGAATTTGGAATGTCATCAATTTTCTTTGATCGTTTAGATGATAATTTTTCACAAGAAGGAATTGCTACAATTACGCATTTAGACGAAGTAAAAAAATATTTATAAATTTTTTAAAAACTATTTTGAAATTTAAAAATAGTTCATATATTTGCAATCCAAAATAAGAACAATAGTTTTTTATTTCAAATGGCCGAGTGGCGCAACTGAATAGCGCACTTGATTACGGCTCAAGAGGTTACAGGTTTGAATCCTGTCTCGGTCACAAAAAGCTCATCAATTATGATGAGCTTTTTTTATTTATAAATTTTCTGTTTTATCTATTTTCCAAAACATTACAAAAAAAGATACACAATTAAGGAGCCAAGTTGCCCAAAATAAATAAAATCCTGAATGAAAACTTATTTTTAATAATCGGTGAGATGTTTCAGTAAAATCATAGTAAGTATAATATAATCCTAAGATTCCTAGAGCAAAAAATAATGTAGGTAAAATAAATCTAGCTTTGGTTTCAGAATTTCTAAATTGCCATAAACTTAAAATAATATGTAGAAAAGCTTGAATAATAAAAAATAACAAAGCTGTTTTCCACCAAGTTTTTAAAAGTATATATTCTGTATGTATAATGGATATTCCAATTTTACCAACAAATGACATCTTGGAAATTAATATTCCAGATATTAATGATGAAAGAGCAAGTGTTAAAAAGCAGATGATTCTATTTTTCATAAATAATGTTAATCTAACCTTATATACTTCAATTTTTAAACCAAAAATTTTAAATGATTATAAATAGATTAGCTATCAAAAATTGATAATGCCTCTAATTAATCATTGTTCAATTAGAGGCATTATAAAAAAGAGTAGGTATTTACTGATTAGTTAATAGAATCAATATAATTTTTTATATAATTTGAATAATCTCCTTCTGCTTTTTCTAAAATTCTTAAGAAAGCACTTCCAATAATTGCCCCATTAGCAAATTTCCAAGCCTTTTCAACATCACTTTTAGTAGAAATTCCAAATCCTATTTGATGAGGTTTTGTAAGTCCTGTGTTTTTAATTTTTGTTAAAAAATTCTCATTAAAATTAGATGTTGTAGATCCTGTAGTTGCAGAACTAGAAACTATATATATAAATCCTGTTGTAGCATCATTTATCTCTTTAATTCGTTTTTCACTTGTTAAAGGAGTGATTAGGAATGTTACTTTTTGATTGTATTTTTCAAATAAACCTTTATGTTTTTCTAAGTAAATATCATAAGGCATATCAGGTAGAATAAGACCTGAAATTCCATTTGACTCACAATTTTGTAAAAATTTTTCTAAACCAAAAGTCATTACTTGATTGTAGTAACCCATTAAAACAACAGGAGTGGAAATTTCATTTTTTATAGAGTTTAATTGTTCAAATAAAATATCAAGTGTCATTCCGTTCTTTAAAGCCTTTTCACTTGTTTCTTGGATTGTAGGACCGTCAGCCAAAGGATCGGAATAAGGTATTCCAACTTCAATAATATCTACATTATTTTTATCTAATTCTCTTAAAATAATAGGGGTATCCTCTAAATTAGGAAATCCTGCTGTTGTATAAATTGTAATAAGATTATTTGTCTTTTTATCTAATACTTCTTGTAACTTATTCATGTTATTTTAAATCTTTTAATAAAATTGTATAAACAGGGAAATGATCAGAATACCCATTAGCTCTATATGTATCTCCACTCCACATACGATTAGGAGCTCCTTTGTAAGCACCTTCTGTTGCTTTTAGATAATCTCTATTGTAAACTTCTGTTTTATAAATTTTATAAGATGAGTAATCTTTGTCTTTCGTTGTTAATGATGAAGTTGAAATAAATTGATCAAATAAATTCCATGCATCTCTGTAAGAAAGTGTTCCTATACCTTTTTTGAATAAAGGAATCATGGGATCGTAATAACTATTTTTTGTTATATTTTTAATTTCTCCAATTGGGTTAAAAGTATTTTTTATACTAGCAGATGTAGGGTCATCATTAAAATCTCCCATTGCAATTATTTTAGCTTCTGGGTTTTTAGCTTTTATATCTTCAAAAATACCTAACATTACTTTGGCTGCTTCTAGTCGAAAAGGTTGAGATGTTTTTTCACCTCCACTTCTAGAAGGCCAGTGGTTAACTAAAAAAGTTATTTCTTCACCATCTAGTAATCCTGTTACCTGTAAGATATCTCTTGTGTATTTTCTTTGCCCATTTGTATCATAAATATAAATAGGATGTGGTAGAGCATTTAAAACTTTAAAACGTGATTTTTGATATAATAAACCTGTGTCTACACCTCTCGCATCGAATGAATTGAAATGTACTACATCATATCCATATTTTTTTAAAGCTTTTGAATTTGCAATATCTTCTAATACTTCTTTTGTTTCTATTTCACATATTCCAACAATTGCAGGAGCATCACCAGTAATATCGCGACCAAGTTCACTAATTACATTTGATATATTATTAACTTTTTGAAAATATTTTTCAGAATTCCATCTTTTATTTCCATTTGGAAGAAACTCCTCTTGTAAAACTAATGGTCTAATTATTTTTTTACCCTTAATGTTTTCATATGTATAAGCTTGTTTGAATTCTTGATGTTCGTAGTTATCAATATCTTTTTCTGCTATTTGAATATGATAATTAGGATTGTTAAATGGAAGATTTCCATTAATGTAACCAACAGATTTTATGGTGTCAAATAAATTTTCAACATTATAAAAGGCAATTGTTGCGCTTTTATATTTATTCTGAGCTTTTGCACTATAATTTACAAAAACGAATAAAATCATAAAATAAGTTAAAAATTTATTAATATTTGTCATATATTATTAATTATGAATTTGTTATTTTTGATTTCTTGTTTTAAGAGATAGCTAATTTATAAATAAAAATTCGTTTTGAATGAACAAATTGTTGTTAAGTCTTTCATTATTTATAACTACTGTAGTAGTTATTCATGCACAGGTAAAAATTAACGGAGTTGTAAAAAATGGAAGTACTGGAGAAGAAATTTATAATCTAACTGTTCGTCTTAATGGAGGTCTTGTAAATGAAGCTGTAATAACAGATCGTATTGGTTATTTTCAGTTTGTAGATATCCCTGAAGGAGAATATAAATTGCAAGTTTTTGGAGTTGGATATGATTTATTTGAAAAAGATATTACAGTCACAAATGGAAAAGAAATTGATTTAGGAGATATTAGTTTAACTTTTAATCCAAATACAGCAGAGATAGGAATTATAACACTCTCAGATGATGAATTATCAGATGATGAAAGTTCTACAGCTTCAAATTCTGGAATTTTACAATCTTCTAGAGATGTTTTTGCCAGAGTATCAGCTTATGAATTAGGATCATATTGGTTCAGACAAAGAGGATTAGATAATAAGTATACAGATGTTCATTTTAATGGTGTTAGAATGAATAAAATTGATAATGGACGTGCAACTTTTAATAATTGGGGAGGTTTAAATGATGTTACAAGACGTCCAGATGAATTGACTTATGGAATTGAACCTTCAAGTTATGCTTTTGGTAGTTTGGGAGGAGTTACAAATTTTGATACTAGACCATCCACAATGAGAAAAGGATCTAGTTTAGCTTATTCAAGTACGAATCGTTCTTATAAAAATCGTATTATGTTTACTTATAATACAGGTTTAATGGAAAATGGTTGGGCATTTATGTTTTCAGCTAGTAAACGTTGGGCTGATGAAAGTATTATCAAAGGAACATATTATGATGCGTATTCTTATTTTATAGGAATAGAGAAAAAAATTAATGAAAAACATACTTTAAATTTTACAAGTTTTGGAGCTCCTACTCGTAGAGCAGTGGGATCGGCAAATACACAAGAAATAGTTGATTTAAAAGGTATTTATTACAATGCATATTGGGGATGGCAAGATGGAGAAAAGCGTAATGAACGTATAAGAAAAACATTTGAACCAATGAATATGCTTACTCATCATTGGAATATAAATAATAAGACAAAATTAGTAACAACCCTATCTTATCAATTTGGGAAAGATAGTAGTTCAAAATTAGATTGGTATAATGCTTATAACCCATCACCATTATATTATAAAAATTTACCTTCTCAAGCTAATAATACAGAAGAATGGTTGAATGGTTCGGCTTCGCAAATAAATTGGAATTCATTATATGATTATAATAAAGGAGTTAAAGATGGTTATTCAGCATTTTGGATAGGTAGTGATGTAAATAAAGATAAAACGTATTCGGCTTATACAAACTTTAGTACAGAGTTAAATCCTTATATAGATCTGATTTTTGCAGCTTCGTATCAAAAAACTAAATCAGAATTATTTCGTCGAGTAGATGATTTGTTAGGTGGAGATTATGTTAAAGGAGAAGATTCCTTTAATAGACATTCAATAGATTTGAATAATCCTGATATGAAATCGTATAAAGGTGACCGATATGCTTATAATTATGAGATTAATAGAGATTATGCTGATTTATATGCTGAATCGAAAATAAAAGGGAAGTTGCTTGATGTTACGATAGGAATGAAAGCAGCTATGACAAAATTTTATAGAAATGGTAAGTACAAAAATGGTATTTATGAAAATGATTCATATGGTAGAAGTAAAACATATGATTTCTTAGATTTCGGAATAAAGTCAAATTTTTTGCTAAAAATTGATGGACGAAATTTTGTTCAAGCCAACATAATGTATCAAACAAATGCTCCTACATCTGATGAAATTTTTCCAAATGCTCGTGTAAATGATGTAACTGTAGATGGCGTGAAAAGCGCGAAACTTTTTTCTAGTGATTTATCTTATGTACTCAGAGCTCCAAGGATTAAAGCAAGAGCAACAGGTTTTTACACTAGAACAAAAGATGAAATAAAAAAATCTTTTGGATATATAGATGGTACAAATGATCAAATATTTGTTTCAGAAATCTTAACAGGAGTTGGTAAAGAATATATAGGTGGAGAATTTGCTATAGAAACTCAAGTGATTCCAGTTTTAACAATATCAGCAGTTGCTTCTATAGGACAATATATTTATAAAGATAATGCTGATTATAATTTATATTCTGATGAATATGCAAAAAATGAAGGAATTGCCTATAAAAATCTTGGTATAGCTTATATTAAAAATTATAAACTAGGAGGAGGTTCACAAACTGGATTTTCTCTTGGTGCTGAATATCGTGATCCTAAGTTTTGGTGGTTTGGTATTTCAGGAAATTATTTAATGAATAATTACATAGATATAGCTGCTTATAGAAGAACAGATAGATTTATAAAAGATGATAATGGCTTTCCTTTAGCAGGAGTTACTGAAGAAGGATTGAAAGAGATTCTAAAGCAAGGTAAAACAAAAGATCAATTTATGTTGAATCTTAATTTAGGAAAAACTTTTCGTATTGGTAAATACTCTGCAGGAATATCTGGTAGTGTAAATAATGTACTAAATAACCGCAAATATGTTACAAGTGGATTTGAGCAAATGAGAACAGGTAAATATTCAAATGCAATAGATTCTAATTATCAAAAAACTTTTGGACCTAAATTATGGTATGGAATGGGAGCTACTTATTTCGCTAATATTTATTTCAGATTTTAATTAATAACCAATAATAATTACTATGAATACAATACATAAATTAATAATAGCAACTGTTTTAAGTTTTAGTTTGTTTGTCATTCAATCTTGTGTTAAGGATGATGATTATTCTGTTCCTTCTTTAGCTTGTCCTCAAAAAGTAACAGCTACAACTACAATAAAAGAGTTAATAGCTCTTGTGAATTCAGGATCTTTAAAAACAGATGATAAAGGATTTGTATCAGAAGATTTAGTGGTTGAAGGTATTGTTAATGTAAGTGATGAATCAGGTAATATTAGTAACAGTATTTCTTTTCAAGATAAATCTGAAGGAGCTACAGCTGGAATACAAATAGAGTTGGGAGAAAGACCATTATATGGGTTTTATCCTATAGGAAGTACTATTCAAGTTCATTTGAAAGATTTGAAAGTTGCTTTAGATAGAGGTGTAGTGAAAATAGGAACTAAATTAGAGGGAGTAGATGCTACATCTTATGATTTAGATCGAATTCCGAAAGATGTACGAGAAAAAAAGTTAATAAAGACATGTGATGCAATTGTAGAATTAAAACCAAAAGAAGTTAATTATATTGAAGAGGCTTTAACTCAAGAAAACATAAATACTTTAATAAAAATAAAGAATGTACAATTTAAATCTCCAGAAACATCAATTACATATTATCCTACAGGAGCTACATCAACAACTAGTAACGTTGCTTTGGTTGATGCGACTGGTGATCAGGTAAATTTGAGGGTTAGTAAATATGCAAGCTTTAAGGATGATAAATTACCAACAAATAGTGGAGAGATAACAGTTTTGGTTTCATACTACAGTTCGGGAAATAGTTCAGAGTATCAGCTTTTTATTCGAGATACTGATGATGTAAATTTTACTCAACCTCGTATAAATGAATTTTCTGCAGCTTGTTCAGAGTTATCTACACCAAATATAATTCTATCTGAATTAATAGATAAGGTAGATAAAGGCTCTATAGCATTAAATGATGATAAAACAATCGCAGAAGATTTATTTGTTCATGCTTATGTAGTTTCAAGTGATGAAACAGGAAACTTTTTTAAAACTATTTCTTTACAAGATTCTCCTGAAAATCCAACAGCTGGTATTCAAATAGAAATAGATAAATCAGATTTATATACAAGTTATCCTTTAGGATCAAAAGTTCAAGTTAATTTAAAAGGATTATTTGTCAATTTTGATAAAGGAGTTTATAAAATTGGTACTCCAAATTCAGATGGGGTAAGTGTTTCCCGTATTGCATCTACAGATGTTAAAAAGTATTTGATAAAATCTTGTGATCCAATTCGTACGATTATACCAAAGAAAATTTATAATTTACAAGATTTATTAAATCCTGCATTGATTAATACATTGATTACAGTTGATGATGTTCAATTTAAAAATCCAGATACTGATAAAACTTATGGAGTTGCTAATACAACAGTTAATCGAGTTTTAGAAGATAAACTAGGTAATGTATTGGATTTAAGAAATTCAGGTTATTCAAAATGGTATACAGAAACTTTGCCTACAGGAAGTGGGGCTATTACTTTTGTTTTAGGTAGGTATAATACTTCTTTTCAGGCCTTTATTCGAGATACTAATGATGTTATTTTTAATAATCCTCGATTTGATAGTTATCAAGAAGATTTGGATGAGATTATTGGTTCTTTAGAAAATTTTGAATCAGCAAGAAAAACAAGTTATGCAATGAATGATATTACTTTATCTACTGGTGTATGGACAATAAGCGATGGAGGTGTTTTTGCAGCAACAGAAACAAAAGACTTAAAGAGTTCTGGTTCTGGTTCTGTACGTCTTAGGGGATCATCTAGTACAGAAGGTTATATTCAGTCAAAATTTTTTATAAAGGGTTTAAAGACTTTGAAGTTTTATTTTGGAGGAACTGATTTTGATGAAGGGTCAGATTCTGAAAAAGAAATTAAAATAGAAATTTTTATTTCTACAAATTCTGGTTCTTCTTGGAAATCTGTTGGATACAAAATAGGTGAAAAAGGGAAAATGAATTTATTTGAAATACCAATTAATTCTTCTCCAGATGATAAAGTGGTTGTTAAGTTAGTTAACGAATCTTATATGAGATCTACAAACAACAGAATAAGAATTAACATTGATGATGTAGAATTTATAAAATAAAAAAACTTAAAGTCATTAGAAAAGACATCTATATTTATAGATGTCTTTTTTAATATAACTTATTGTAAATTAACTAAAAATTAAGTTAAAATAAAATTCTAACTTTGCATTGTGAAAAAAATAGCAATTGTAGGAGGAGGAGCAGCAGGATATTTTGTTGCTGCTAATCTAGGTAAAAAGTTAGGAGAACAAACAGTTTTGTTTGAACAAGCTAATTTGCCTTTACAAAAAGTTCGTATTTCTGGAGGTGGAAGATGTAATGTAACACATGCTTGTTTTGATCCTTTAGACTTGGTAGAATATTATCCAAGAGGTAAAAAAGAGTTGTTAAGCGTTTTCTATACTTTTCAACCTGGAGATACAATGGCTTGGTTTTCTGAAAGAGGAGTAGAGCTAAAAATAGAAGATGATAATAGAATTTTTCCTACAAGTGATTCTTCACTTTCTATAATAAATGCTTTGACAGATGCTGTAGAAAAAAATAAAGTTCAACTTAATTTTTCAGACGGTGTACAGGAGATTAATAAAATAGAGAGCGGATACGAATTAGTTACAAAATCAGGAAAACATTTTTTTGAATCAGTAATTGTTACAACTGGTAGTACTCCTAAATTTTGGAAGAGTTTAAAGAATTTAGGTTTAAAAATAGTAAATCCTGTTCCATCTTTATTTACTTTTAATTGTAAAGATTCTAGAATAGAAGGGTTAATGGGAATTTCTTTTGATGATGTAACAGTAAAAATTAATCAACAAAAATTAAATACAGAAGGACCTTTACTTATTACTCACTGGGGATTTAGTGGGCCAGCTATTCTTAGGTTGTCTGCTTGGGGTGCACTAAAATTGAATGAATGTAATTATAAGTTTGAAACTGAAATTAATTTTATTAACCAATCTAAAGAAGAAACTATTGATTTCTTGACTAAGAAAAAAATAGATGATGCAAAAAAGAATATTCATAAAAATAATCCATTTAGTTTTCCTAAAAGATTTTGGTTGAGTATACTTAATTACTGTAATATAACTGAAAAAATGGTTTATGCAGATCTTTCTAAAAAACAAATCAATTTTATTTCTAGTGAATTAACAGAAGGTAAATTTCAAATTAATGGGAAAAGTACATTTAAAGACGAATTTGTAACAGCTGGAGGTGTTGATCTTAAGGAGATTGACTTCAATAGAATGGTTGCAAAAAATTCTCCAAATTTATATTTAGCAGGTGAAGTGTTGAATATTGATGCTATTACAGGAGGATTTAATTTTCAGGCATGTTGGTCTGAAGCATATATAATAGCAGAAGAATTAAAAAAATGAAATTTATAGTGTTTTTTTTACACTAATATTTTTTGTATTTTTTGCATTCAATAATAGTTAGTTAAAAAAAATATAAACGTTAACATAACATTGTAATAAATAATGTTATTTTTGTTTAAATGATAAAATTAAAACGTACCAAAATATGAGAAAAATAATTTTAACCATGGCTTTATTCGGTCTTGCGTCTTCGGCTTTTGCAGGAGGTTACCGAGTAGCTTTACAAGGTGTTCGTCAAGCAGCTTTAGGAGGGACTTCTGCTACACAAACACATGATGCTTCAGTGGCATTTTATAATCCAGCTGGTTTAGCTTTTGTTAAAAGTAAACTGAGTATTGCAGTAGGTGGTTTTGGTGTGCAAACAGACGTTAAATGGCAAGATGCAACAACAATGCAAAAAGCTAAAACAGATAGTAAATTAGGAACACCAATGTACCTTGCAGTTAGTTATAAACCTTTAGATGATTTGGCTATTGGTGTTAGTGTTACAACTCCATTTGGAAGTTCAGTTACATGGCCAGATGATTGGCAAAATAAATCTAATATTACTCATATAGATTTAAAAGCATTTAATATTCAACCGACTGTAGCTTATAAATTTACAGATTGGTTTAGTATTGGTGTAGGTTTTATATACACACATGGAACTGCTAAATTAGAGAAGGTTCAAACTGTTGCGGGTAATGATATAAAATTAAAACTAGAGGATAAAAATGCACATGGATTAGGATTTAATTTTGGAGCAATGTTTAAGCCTACAGATAAATTAGGTATAGGTTTAGCTTACCGTTCTAATGTAGATGCGAAAGCAAATAAAGGAGATGTAACTTGGAGTAATTTGCCTTCAGGGATAGCTTCTAATGTTCCATTTAATACTGATAAGTGGAATACTGTATTACCTCTACCGTCAGAATTCACATTTGGAGTTTCTTATAAAGTTTTACCACAATTAGAATTATTTGGTGATGTAGTATGGCAGAATTGGACTCGTTATAAAAGTTTAGATATAAATTTATATAATGATGCTTCAAATACTTTTTATACTTCTTCATCGCAAAAAAGCTGGAAAGATAATACGATAATTCGCTTCGGTGCTGAATATACATTTAGTAATTTTATTGTAGGACGTTTAGGTTATTATCATGATCAATCACCAGTTCCTTCTGCTTATTGGTCATCAGAAACGCCTAGTGCTAATCTAAATTCATTTTCAGCAGGGGTAGGATTTAGATTTAATTCAGGGTTTAATGTTGATTTGTTCAGTTCTTATGTTAAGGGAGAAGAAAGACATATTAATAACATTGAACAAAATTTCCAAGGAGATGTTAAGTTAAGAGCAATTAATTTCGGTGTTGGAGTATCTTATAACCTTAAATAATACAAAAAAATGAAACATTTAAATAAAATTTTATTAGCAGCATTAACGGTAACAACCTTTAGTTGTAATGATGATTTTGACCATCCAATAGAGGATATTCAAGTTACTGCAGGAGAAGCTGATTTTTCAAAATATATTGCCTTAGGAAACTCATTAACTTCAGGATATAGAGATAATGCATTGTATCAATCAGGTCAAGAAAATTCTTATCCTAATATATTAGCTGGCTTGATGAAAGCTGCTGGAGGTGGAGATTTTAAAATTCCTTATATGCCAAACAATGTAGGTGGGTTTACAAATCTGCCAGGCTTTCCAGGTAAATTAGAATTAAAAATAGTTAATGGATCATTAAGCCCAGTTGCTACAGAAGCTTTAGTGGCTCTAGATAATGTATCTTCTCAAGGTCCATATCAAAATATGGGTGTTCCAGGTGCTAAATCATATCATTTAATTGCTCCAAATTATGGAGATCAAGCAGGATTATTAACAAGTCCAGCTACAGCAAATCCTTATTTTGTTCGTTTTGCTTCTAATGCTACAACGTCTGTTATAGAAGATGCAGTTGCTCAAAAGCCAACCTTCTTTTCTTTATGGATAGGGAATAATGACGTATTAGGTTATGCTACTAGTGGTGGAGTTGGAGTTGATCATAATGAAACAAATAATTTGGTTCCTAGTACTTATGGAAGTTCTGACATTTCTAATGTTAATGTAGTAAAGGCTTCTATTAATGAAGAATTGAAAGCTTTAACAGCAATAGGTGCTAAAGGTGTAATCGCAAATATACCTTCAGTAAGTTCTGTTCCATATTTCACTACTGTCCCATATGCACCATTATCTCCAGCTAATCCGAGTTTTGGACCTTTAATCGATGAATTAAATTCAACTTATGAAGGTTTAAATAAAGTATTTGATGCATTAGGGGCTTCTGATAGAAAAATATCTTTTTCTAAAACAGCTGCAAGCGCAGTTGTGATAAAAGATAAAGATTTAACAGATCTTTCTGCTCAAATTACAGCAGCGCTTACACCTCAATTAGGTTTAGCAACGGCTACTTTATATGGTATGACTTATGGTCAAGTAAGGCAAGCAACAAAAAATGACTTATTGGTATTATCATCTTCTTCAGTTATTGGTAAAGTTGATGAAACGAGATTAAGTAATTTAATCGCAGCAGGTTTGTCACAAGAACAAGCTGCTAAATTATCAGTTGTAGGAGTTAGTTATCCAATGGTAGATAAATATGTTCTAACTCAAAAAGAAACAGCAAAGGCAGAAGCAGCTGTCTTAAAATACAATGCAGCAATTGCTGAGTTAGCTACTGCTTATAATATAGCGTTAGTTGATACTTATTCAGAAATGCAAAAATTAAGTTCATCTACTGGAATAAAGTATTATGGACAAACATATACAACTACCTATATTTCTGGAGGTGCCTTTTCTTTAGATGGGATCCACTTAACAGGTAATGGATATGCAATTGTAGCAAATATGTTTGTAGATGCAATCAATACAAAATACAATTCAACATTAAGAAAAGTATATCCAGCAAATTATCCTGGAATAGCAATTCCTTAGTAAAATTTAACTCAGGTTATAAATAGATTAAAGCAAGCTTTTTAGCTTGCTTTTTTTAGCCAATTCCTTCGGTGCGCGCTTTTTGTTACAATCTTTTTCTAAGGAAAAAGGATTTTCACTTCAATCGCTATTGCAAGAAAGTAATTTTATAAAAAAGCCTGTATTCTATAGAATACAGGCTTTTGAATATATTATTCAGAATGAATTTATTCTACTATTAAAATAAAATAATTCTTTTTCCCTTTTTGTAATAAAACATATTTGTCAGCAATCAAATTGTCAGTTGTCAAAACAAAATCTTCTCCAATTTTCTCTTTATTAACAGAAATAGAGTTAGCTTTTAATTCACGACGAGCTTCAGAATTTGATTTTAAGAAACCTGTTTTTTCTGCTAAAGTAGCAACAATATCAAGTCCGTTTTCTATTTCTTCTTTTGCAACAGTTGCTTGTGGAACACCTTCAAAAACAGATAAAAAAGTATCTCCATCTAATTCTTTTAAATCTTCAGAAGTAGATTTTCCAAATAAAACTTGAGAAGCTTTTTCAGCTTTGCGTAATTCGTCAACACCATGAACTAAAATTGTAATTTCAGTAGCTAATTTACGTTGTAATTCGCGTAGATGAGGTTCTTGACGATGACGTTCTATTAAGTCATCAATAGTTTCTTTATCTAAGAAAGTATATATCTTAATGTATCTTTCAGCATCAGCATCGGCTTGATTCAACCAAAATTGATAAAATTTGTAAGGAGAAGTTCTTTTTTTGTCTAGCCAAATATTTTCTCCACCTTCAGATTTACCAAATTTAGTTCCATCTGCTTTTGTAGTTAATGGACAAGTAAAAGCAAAAGCTTCTCCTTGGGCTGTACGGCGAATAAGTTCAGTTCCTGTTGTTATATTTCCCCACTGATCAGAACCACCCATTTGTAATTTAGCGCCTAATTCTTTATATAAATGTAAATAATCGTAACCTTGAATTAGTTGGTAAGTAAATTCAGTAAAAGACATTCCTACATTAGATTCAGAAGAAAGTCTAGATTTTACAGAATCTTTAGCCATCATATAGTTTACAGTTATGTGTTTCCCTACATTACGAGCAAAGTCAATGAATGAAAAATCTTTCATCCAATCATAGTTGTTAACTAAAACTGCAGAATTTCCATTGTTAGTATCAAAATCTAAAAAACGAGATAATTGTGCTTTTATACCAGCAACATATTTATTTAATGTTTCAACGTCTAATAAACTTCTTTCAGCAGCTTTTCCAGTTGGATCACCAATAAAACCAGTAGCTCCACCAACCAATGCGATAGGACGATGACCGTGTCTTTGTAAATGAACCAATAAGAAAATAGGAACTAAACTTCCTACATGAAGAGAATCTGCTGTAGGATCAAATCCTACATAACCAGAAGTTATTTCTTTATTTAATTGTTCTTCTGTTCCTGGCATGATGTTGTGTACCAGTCCTCTCCAAGTCAATTCTTCAATCAATGGATTCATAATATTATTTGTATATCTTTTTTTAATTTTTTCGAAGTGTAAAGTTAAGATATTTCTATAGAATAATGAATTTTAAAATGATAAGATAAAAAAACAAGGTTTCCATAATAGGAAACCTTGCTCATGTTATAAAATAAAAATGAGGATATTTTATAAATTATAATATGATTATGAAGGGTTTTGAACAATCAATGGATTTGAGTTAATTTCTGATTGTGGGATTAACCATTGCCATCTATTATCAGTTGATTCAATTGTCATTACTCCATTGGTAACAGTAGAATTATGGTTAGCACCTGTTCTATCAAGTTTTTTACCTAAACGTTTTAAATCAAACCAACGGAATCCTTCTCCCCATAATTCAGCACGACGTTGAATATATATATCTTCTAAGTATGCACTTCCAGTAGTTGTGAATCCAGTAAATGAACTATCTCTTTTTTGAGCTAATTCAGTTAAAATAGATTTAGATCCTGCTTCGTCACCAGATAAATATTTAGCTTCAGCTTCAATCAAATACATCTCAGCTGCTCTCATGAAAACAACATCTCCACGACTATCTCCAGTAGAAATAGATAAGAATTTTTGAGAAGTATAAGGAAATTTAGAATAATTAGATGGTAAATCTAAATCTGTGTGTTTTCCAGTTGGGTCTACTAATTGTTTTCTAACATCAGTATCTGCTAATTTAGCATATAATGCTGAGTTGAAAGCTTTAGGGTTCTGACGGATATTCGTTGAATTGTAATTACGAGACATATAAGCCATGAAGTTTCCGAAATAATCTGATTGATCAGACACAATATTTATACCCCACATCCATTCATCGTTTGTATAATCATTGAATCCAGATTTATAAGTTCTTTCGTCCATTAAAGAATGATTTTCTCTGGCTAATACAGCATATTTTGAAGCATTTTCAT
The DNA here is from genome assembly GCA_002484335.1 of Flavobacteriales bacterium UBA7612. Taxonomy (GTDB): domain Bacteria; phylum Bacteroidota; class Bacteroidia; order Flavobacteriales; family Weeksellaceae; genus Empedobacter. Next base: position 45,352 of record DLJQ01000001.1, on the reverse strand, counting down.
AATCTTGTTGTACTAATGCTACTCTAGCTTTTAATCCATAAACGTTGTTTATAGAAAAGTGAGAATTATTGATGACTTTTTTTCCTTCTAATAATTCTTCTGCTTTATTTAGATTTTTCCATATTTCTTGGTAAACTTCTTCAACTGTAGCTCTTTCTTTAGGGGCATTATCTTCAGAATCATCTCTTAATACAATTCCTAAATTAGAATTATCACCTCCTTTAACATAGCGTTTTGCATATAATTGTACTAATTGAAAATAACCAAAAGCTTTATATGCATAAGCTTCTCCAAATGCTCTTTCCTTTGTATCGCTATCTCCAGTAGCATTAGCTCCTTTTACTATGATTTTGTTTGCATTTTTGTTCATAGAATACCAAAAATCCCATGCATAAGCTACAGAAGAAGCATTAACATTTGCAGCATCTAACCAACGTAATTGGCTGACAAACCAACTATTACCAGTAGAAGGAAAAACAACATCCTCAGCCATAACATCTGCGATAATCATCTGAGATGTATAACCATTTTGTCCTTGAGAAGAATTTTGTCTGTAATACATATTTCTATGCATTCCATTTATAGCTGACATTAATCCATCAGCAGTAGATAAAACCAAAGATTCATCTACAGATTGGGATGGTTCAGTGTTTAAAAAGTCTTCACTACAAGAAGTAATGAAAATAGAAGATGTAATTATTAATGATGTTATTAATATTTTTATATTTTTCATATTATTTTAATTAAAATGATAGATTAATTCCGAAACTAACTATTCTTGAAGGAGTGTAACGATAAGTTGTTGTTCCGTTAAAAGATTGAACAGGTTCTAAACCTTTTTTTGCAGTAATAGCGAATAAATTTTCACCACTAATGAAAAGTTTTAAATTAGACAAACCTATGCTTTCAATATCTCTCTTGTTAAATGTATAACCTAAAGTTGCATTTTTTAGCATAAAATAATCAGCATCTTGCAAAAATCTAGAAGATTGTGCAGCAGCAGCAGTGTAATTTTGAGTGCTTAATACAGGAACATCTGTTATATCACCTGGATTTTTCCAAGCCTTTAAAATATCTTTATGTAGTGCTTGTCCTTGAGGATAACCAGACATTAATGTAGCATAATTACTGTCATAAACTTTTCCTCCTATCTGATATGTAAATAATGTTGTTAATGATAAATTTTTGTATCTGAACTCATTATTTATTGATCCATATAAATCAGGGATAGATGAACCAACATAAGCAAAGTTTGCATTATTGTGGTTTGTTGTGTATTTTTTGCCATCTATTACTCTTGTTGCTGATGTATCAGCTTTTGTTGGGTCTTGAACAAATAATGGAGCTCCATCTGAAGGGTCTACACCGTACCATTCTCTAAGCCAAAAGTCATAAAGAGAATGTCCTTTAGAGAGTCTTTTTGTGCCATTAATTAAAGCATCTTGTCCATCAGGCATTTTTACAATTTCATTTTTAAATGTAGTTGCTGTAACACCTAAGTTCCATGAGAATGAATCTGAACGAATTATACCAAAATTTAAACCAAATTCCCAACCAGTATTTCTCATTGTACCAATATTTTTAAATATTTGGTTTTCTGGTTCTCCTGCAGAACCAGGCTGTGGTTCAGGGAAAATCATGTTTTTAGTTTCTCTTCTAAAAAATTCTACAGATCCTGTTATTCTATTATTAAATAAACCAAATTCAATAGCTTGATCAAATTGAACATTAGTTTCCCATGTTAAATCAGGATTTCCTGTTTGACCTAAATATACACCTGGCTCGCTTCCATTGAAATAATTTCCTAAATTATATAATGTTAAATCTGCAAAGTATCCTGGGTTTTCATCAATACCACCATCGTTACCTACTTCACCATAAGACCCTCTGTATTTTAAATAATTAACAACTTTTGAATCTTTAAGGAAGTTTTCTTTGCTAATATTCCAACCTGCACCTACAGACCAAAAAGTTCCTTTATTTTTACCAGGAGCAAATCTTGATGATTGATCTTGTCGAATAGATCCAGATAGAATATATTTCCCAGAATAGTCATAATTTAATCTAGCAAAATATGACTCTTTTGTTAAAGGTAGATTATAGCTTGTGTTAGTCCCATTTTGTAAGAAATTATTAAACTCATAAATACCTTCAATAACTTCAATTGTTTTATATCTTTCAGAATAATCAATTTGTCTATCGAAAGATTCATGACCTGCTAAAACATCAAAGTTATGTTGTCCAAATGATTTCGTATAATTTAATAATTGATTAAAAGTGATAGATTGAGTTTTTCTTGCTATTTCTTCTAATGAACCTTGACCTGCAGCATCTCCAATATATTTATTACCGTATGATCTTAAAGAATAATTTCGAACATCATAACTTAGATTTGTTAAAAATGTTAATCCTTTAGTTATTTTGAATTCTGCAAAAGCACGACTATTAACAGTGTTAGTATTTTGTCTTACATTATTTAATAAAGTTTCTTCAATAACATTTCGTCCACCGCTAGCAGATGCACCTCGTCCTCTAGTTTCAATTCCATCATAAACAACGTTTCCATTTTCATCATAAACTCTATTTCCATTATCATCATATAAAAAAGGAGAATATATTGGTCCCATCGTTCTACTAAAATAAAATGGATTGATATAAGAAGATCCTCCACTGTCATTTGCTTGATTTGATTTTGTTAGATTGCCACTTAAATTAACACCTAGTTTTAACCAATCTGTAACTTGGCTGTCACCAGAAACACGAGCAGTATATCTTTCAAAATCTGATTTTATAACATAACCTTCTTCTTTGTTATAGCCAAAAGAGGCAAACATTGTAGAGCGATCCGTAGCATCACTAAAATTTAAATTGTAATTCTGTGTACTTCCAACTTTATTTAAATATTTATCCCAATTAAAATCATTATATAATTTCTGAGCATTAGGATTTAAAGCTCCATCAATTACAACTTGATTATCAGCAACATTATAAATGTTATTTTTTAACACACCTGAGATTAAATTATTTGAAGCATATGTGTTTGCTCCAGATAAACCTCCAGAAGGATTTGTTACTAATCTACCATTTCTAAGAGACTCCCAAGTTGCTACATAGTAATCGTCAGCACCAATTCTTTCATACTGAGGAATGCTTCTAGTAACTACACCAGTATTACTAGTGAAATTAAACGCTCCTTTTTTTAATTTAGACCCTTTTTTAGTTGTGATCATAACAACACCATTTGCTGCAGATGAACCATATAAAGATGTAGATGCTGCATCTTTTAATATGTTAAGTGATGCAATATCGTTTGGATTTAAATCTGCTGGATTACCAGCATAAATAGCACCATCAACAATATATAAAGGTGAATTAGATAAATTATAAGAAGACATACCTCTAATTTGTACATTGATTCCACTTCCTGGTTGACCAGATCCAGTAGAAACTAATACACCTGGTGCTGCACCATCTAATGCTTTTACAACATTTGATATTGGTCTATCTTCAATTTTTTCTGATTTTATTTCAGCATTTGACCCAACTACTGTTTCTTTTCTTTGAGAACCATAAGCGGTAATTACAGTCTCTTCAAGATCAACAGTTTCATTTTTTTTAGGTTTTAAAATTCCTAAATTAGTGCTTGTGACATTATATTCGATTCCATTTACAATTAAAATATCACCAACTTTTGCATCAATATCAAAGTTTCCGTTTTCATCAGTGAAAACAGTTTTACTTGTTCCCTTTACTGATATTTCGATATCTGCTTCAGGAAAACCATTCTCATCATTTACTGTTCCCTTAGTTTGTGCAAATACAGCTGTACTTAATCCTAAAAAAGCTAACAGACTTAAAGAAGTTAATTTTTTTCTCATGTGTTAATAAATATATTATTCAATATTAACAATTAATTATGTATTTAGTAACATAAATTAACAATTAATTTTTAAATTTTGATGAAAATTAATTTTTTAAGTAATTTTTATTAAGTTATTATTAATAATAATGTTAAAAATTATAATAAATATATTTATTTATATTTTTTATTGTCATAATGTATCTTTAAATAAAATTTTTAATAAAAAAATATATTGTAATATATTTGATAGATGCAAACTCTTTTTGAAAACGATAAATTCAAATGGATTAATTTACACAATCCAACAAAAACTGAATTAGAAGAAATAGCAGTAAAATATTCATTTCAAAAATTAACAATAGAAGATAGTCTAGAACCAGGGCATTTACCAAAATACGAATCTGGAGAAAACTCAACCTCTTTTCTTTTAATACGTTTTTTTGGAAAAGAATCTCCATTTCAAAAAAACACAATTAAGGAATTTAGTCATAAAATAAGTATATTTATAGGTCCTGATTATATTATTACAGTTCATCAACAGGAAACAAAAATATTTGAGAATATTGTAAATAAATACTTGAAGAATACAGATGTTGGTAAAATAACAATTAAAAATATTTTATACAGAATAATTTTTGCAACACTAAAATCTTACGAAGCGCCAGCTTTTGAAATGGATGAAGAAATTAATCAACTAGAGCATCTAATTTTTACAGATGACCTTAGAAAAATACAGATTCCTAATCTTTATAAATTAAAAAGAGAAGCTACAGCCTGTAAAAAAATTCTTGATTATACATTAGAAGTAATTAATGAATATAGATTAGATAATAAGAGAACAAGTTCTGCACAAGATTTATATGAAGAAAATATAAAAATGCTGCATTTACATACGCAAATTGTTGATGATGCACAAAGTTTACTATCAACATATCTTTCTATGAATGGTCAAAAATCAAATGAAATAATGCAGACTTTAACTGTTTTTTCTGCTTTTTTCTTACCGCTAACTTTTATCGCTGGGATTTATGGGATGAATTTTGAATTTATGCCTGAATTAAAATATAAATGGAGTTACCCTATTTGTTTATTTGTAATGCTATTAGTGGTATTTTTTATTTACATTTGGTTTAAGAAAAAAAGATATTTATAAATTTTAGTATGATTTTCGTAACAGGAGGAACAGGACTGGTTGGTAGTCATTTATTAGTTGAATTAGCAAAAAGAGATCAGCCTATTCGTGCATTAAAACGAAAAAAATCTAATACAAAATCTGTTGAAAAACTTTTTTCTGATAGAAATCTCTTAAATCTTTACAAAAAAATAGAGTGGGTTGATGGAGACTTATTAGATGTTACTGAACTTCCTAAGTTACTTAGAAACGTATCTTCAATTTATCATACAGCAGCTTTTGTTTCTTTTGATAAAAAAGATGAAAATGAAATATTTAGTACTAATATATCTGGAACAGAAGCATTAGTTAATGAAGCAATAGATTCAAAAGTTAAAGAGTTCTTTTTTATAAGTTCTATTGCTACAATGGATGATTTAAATCCTGTAACTAAAATGATTAATGAGCTCTCACCATGGAATAATGCTATAGAACATTCTGCATATGCTATTTCTAAATTTAGAGCAGAAATGGAGGTTTGGAGAGCATCCCAAGAAGGTCTGAATGTTATTATTGTAAATCCAGGTGTTATTATTGGAGGATTAGATGGAAAAAGAGAAAGTGAAAAATTGTTTGCTCAGGATTCATTTATTAATAAATATGCACCTACTGGAGGAACAGGTTTTGTGGATGTAAGGGATGTCATTTCTATTTTATTAGATTTAGTTGATAAGAAAATTTACAATCAAAAATTTATTCTTGTTTCAGAAAATAAACATTATAAAGAAGTATTAGGTTTTGTTGCAAGTAAAAGTAATAAGCAAGTAAAACTATTATCAAATTTTGTTTTAAAAGCTCTAAGAATTTTATCCAATATAAATAGACTTTTTGGAGGTGTATTCATCTCTAAAGCAAATTATAATTCATTAATTACTTTTATTCAGTATGATAATACTAAAATTAAGGAAACTTTAAATTATAATTTTATTCCAGTTAGCGAAGCACTTGATTATCATTATTCAAATTATAAAAAATACAATTCCTTAAAATAGCTTATTTTTGTTTTTATGGAACAACAATTCATATCAAACCTTTCTACAACTTCTTTTTCGATAGAAGAAGGAAGTGTTAATGCCAAAAGTCCTTCTAATATTGCTTTAATAAAATATTGGGGAAAAAAGAAAAATCAAATTCCAACAAATAGTTCAATAAGTTATACATTAACTAATAGTTATACTGAAACTGAATTAAAATTTAAGAAAAAACAATCTGATAATTTTGAAGTTGAAGTTTATTTAGAAGGAGAAAAGAAAAATAGTTTTTCACCGAAAATTATTACATTTTTTGAACGTATAATTGATTATGTTCCTTTTTTAAAAGGATATAAATTTACAGTTCATACACACAATTCTTTTCCTCATAGTTCTGGTATTGCATCTTCGGCATCAGGAATGTCTGCTTTAGCATTATGTTTGGTACAAATAGAAAATAATTTAGGAGCAAATCTTTCTGAAGAAGAATCATTGAAAAAAGCTTCTTTTCTTGCTCGTTTAGGTTCTGGTAGCGCTTGTCGATCTGTTTTTAAAGGTTTAGTAGAATGGGGTGAAAATAATTTTATAAAAGGTAGTTCTGATCTTTATGGAACAAAATATCCAGATACTGAAATTCATGAAGTTTTTAAAACTTTTCATGATACAATATTATTGATTCATGAAGGACAAAAATCTGTTTCATCTACTGTTGGTCATAATTTAATGAATAATCATCCCTACGCAGAACATCGTTTTGTAGAAGCAAATGAAAATTTAGAAAAATTAATTCCAATTTTAAAAAATGGAGATGTAAAAGCTTTTGGAGAATTAGTAGAACACGAAGCATTAACATTGCATGCAATGATGATGATGTCTAATCCTGCATTTATTTTAATGAAACCAAATACAGTTGCAGCTTTAGAAAAATTATGGGAATACCGTAGAGAAACAGATAAACAATTGTTTTTTACATTAGATGCTGGTGCAAATATTCATTTATTGTATCCTGCCTCAGATGCATTAGAAATAGAAATATTTATAGAAAAAGAATTAAAAGCTTTTTGTCAAAATGGAAACTATATAAAAGATAAGGTAAATTTCTAATTTACTTAAAATTTAAAAAGTAAAAAAACGCTTATGATATAACATAAAGCGTTTTTTTATTCAGTTGCTCAAAAGTAATTAATCAATTACTTGAACAGGATTTTTATTTTCATCCAAAGCAACAAAAGTAAATACACCAGAAATAGCTTTTTGTCTACTATCGTCACTATACATACTTTCAATAAATACTTCAACTTGTACATCTAAACTTGTACGCCCTACACGAACTACTTTTCCTATCAATTCAACTAATGTTCCTCCAGGAATTGGTAAATTGAAATCTATTTTACCGCTACTTACAGTTACCAAAGGTTTACGACAAAATCTAGTTCCTGCAATAAAAGAAGTTTCATCCATTAAGGACATAACTCCTCCTCCAAACATTGTATGGTGATGATTTGTATCACCAGGAAAAACAACTTTAAAAACACTAGTTACAGAATCATTAATACGTTGTTCAATTAATTGTTCTCTATTATTTTGATCAATATGCATTACTATTTATTTAAATAAACATTTTAAATTATATGATTTCGAATTATAATTCTGAAAATCATACAAAGATAATTTAGATTAACAATTTATTAGATATGAATATTAAGTTTTTAATTAAATAATGTAACTTCAATTTTCAATAAATTATGATTAATATAACAATATAATGAAAATAAAACCAATTAAAAACCTAGTACATAATCTACATGAGTGGAAAGATCTTATAGAACAAACAAATGATTTAACTAATATAGTTATTCAAGATGTCAGTTTTATAAAACAAAGTATTCATTGGGATGACTATATTTTAAATAATACATCTTTTTTAGGGTGCAAATTTAAAAAGGATGAAGCAATAAGTCTTATTGAACGAGGAGCTTTTGTATATCCTAAATTTGATAAAATACCATACAATCCATATAGAGGAAAATTGTATACATGGCAAGAACTGATGGAAGGTTTTAATCCAGAAGATGATAAAAGTAAAGATTTAGAAATTTATAAACATTTTGTTAAAAATAAATATAATTTATCCTTGTCCGAAGCTCTTTCCCAAAGGATACATGATTTATCAATTGATGATGGTTTACGTCGAATTTTACATTATGATAATAATGGAATGACAAAAAAGAAAGTTATAGGTTTTATGGGAGGACATTCTACTGCTAGAAACTCAGAATTTTATAATAAAGTAGCTTTTGCAGCAAAATGGGCAACAGAAAAAGGTTATTTTATAGTCTCAGGAGGTGGGCCAGGGATTATGGAAGCAGCAAATTTAGGTGCTTATATGGCAAAATATTCGGATGGAGACTTAAAAAATGCAATCTCTATTTTAGCAGATTTAGATTTGGTAGATGAAGAACAAAAAGAATATCTAGCAAAAAAATATATTACAAATGCGCAAAAAGTACTAGAACTTTATCCAGATGGAACAGAAAATCTAGCAATTCCTACATGGTTTTATGGACATGAACCTAGTAATTTATTTGCAACATATATAGCAAAATATTTTTCAAACAGTATTCGAGAAGATATGTTGCTAACTATTAGTTTATTTGGTTTAGTTTATGCTCCAGGAAGTGCAGGTACAACACAAGAAATTTTTCAAGAAGCTGCCCAAAATCATTATGGAACTTCAGGTTATTATAGTCCAATGATATTTTTAAGCAAGAAAAGATATGTAGAAGATACAGCAATTTATTCTGTATTGCATCAACTAGCAAAAGACCAAGAATATAAAAATTTACTTTATTTGACAGATAGGTCAGAAGCTGTTGTTGATTTTATTATTAATAATCCACCTATTCCAGTATTACAAAATAAATAAAAGTTAGTATTCAATGTATTTGGGTAATTTTATTACAATATCTTAAAAACGGTAAAGTTTTATAAACTTAAAAAAAACTTTATAATAGGATTTTAATGTCAATCGGTATTATAAATAAAAATTATTTCTAAAAAAAACATTTAATAAACAAGATTGTATGTGTTTGATATGTATAGTGTTAATTTTTTTTAATCAATAGTAAAATGATTAACTAAATAAAATTATAAAAATAATTTCATATTTATTTGGTGTTTTAAAATTAGTTTGTATATTTGCAATCCAATAACGCGAGATGGAGCAGTAGGTAGCTCGTCGGGCTCATAACCCGAAGGTCACAGGTTCGAGTCCTGTTCTCGCTACTAAGATCGCGAGGTGGAGCAGTAGGTAGCTCGTCGGGCTCATAACCCGAAGGTCATCGGTTCGAGTCCGGTCCTCGCTACTAGCAAGAGAGTTTCTAATAAGAAGCTCTCTTTTTTTATGTCTAATAATTATTTATCATTTATTTTTGTACTATGAATTTAGAAGAATACAAAAAACAATATAAAAAAGATCAAGCCGTAGGTGCTTTATTTATAGAGAATCGATTAAAAAAAATATACGGAGACTTAGAGCCTAGATTTTATTCTCCTAAAGTTATGTCTTTTCAGGGAGGTGAAGATCCTATTGATGGAGTAGCTGTGTTTGATGTTGATGATTATAGACATTTAGTAAGTTATGGTATGTCTCATTTATACTATTCGGAAGAAAGTGTTGGTGAAGAATTTAGTAAATGGGGATTTGAATTTTCTTTTCGTGTAAAAAAAGTAAAAGAAGATAAAGATGAAGATCCATTTTGGGTTGTGCAATTGATGAACAATTTAGCACGATTTGTTAATGAGACAAAAGTTTGGTTTGATGAATATCAATTTTTACCTCTAGGAGGTCCTATACGCTCCGATTCGGATACTGATATAGTAGGATTAGCTTTTATTAAAGATGGTGATTTAGATGAGATTGAAACACCTCATGGTAAAGTTATGTTTTTACAATTAGTTGGATTGAATTCCCAACAATTAAAAAGATTAGAAGAAAATTCGACAAAAGAAGAAATAAAGTCAGTATTGGATGAAATAAAGTCAGAAAATCCTAAATTTATTTGTGAATTATAATGTTTTTTTTAACATTAGAACTTATTAAAACTTAATTTGTGTTAAATGTAATGTTCAGTGTGTCAGTATTTTAATATTGGTATTTTATTTGATTATTCTAATAATAGAAATTGTTAGTAGCACTAACGATAGAATAAATTTTTCATAGGTTAGGTTAGTAATTAGTGAAAGCTAATTATGAAAAAGCGCTTCTTCGGAAGTGCTTTTTTGTAAATTTGATAGAAGAACAAAAAATATGTTTAAAAACTTTTTCAATAAAAAAGATAAATCAATAACACAAAATAATAGAACAATGACTTTCGAAGAAATTATAAGTTCAGATAAACCTGTTTTATTGGATTTTTTTGCTACTTGGTGTGGACCTTGTCAAATGATGGGGCCTATCTTACAGCAAGTAAAAGAAGAATTGGGAGATGAGGTTAAAATATTAAAGGTAGATATAGATAAATATCAGGATTTGGCTGCTAGATATCAAGTAAAAGGTGTTCCTACTTTTGCTATATTTAAAAATGGTGAATTATTATGGAAAGAAAGTGGAGCTCGACCAAAAGAACAATTGGTGGATCAAATAAAAAAATATATTTAATAAAAAAGAGAGACCATTTAAATAGTCTCTCTTTTTTATTATTTCTTTTTAGCTTTTACGAATATATATGAAATATAAAGTAAAATCATCCAAATAGGGATTAATTCTACAGAAATTTTAAGTCCTGTAAACCACATAATAATTAATATACCCAGTAAAAAAAGAATGGAAATATAATTGCTTATTGGATATAAGAATGAAGGAAAGAGAGTTTTGTTATTCTCTATACTTTTTTGTCTTCTATATTTTAAGTGAGTAAAGGAGATCATTACCCAATTTATTACTAAGCAAGAAACAACTAAGGACATTAATATTTCGAATGCACTTTCAGGTATAAGTTTGTTAATAACAATGCAAGCTGCTGCAAATAAGGATGAAACTAATATAGCCATGATTGGAACATGATTTTTATTTAGTTTTTTAAGAAAACTAGGTGCATTTCCTTGTTCTGCTAATCCATAAAGCATTCTACTATTACTATAGACAGAACTATTATAAACAGATAAAGCAGCAGTTAGAACAATCAAGTTTAATGCGTTTGCAATGATTTTAGAAAAAGCAATTGTGTGTCCAAATAAATTGATGTCAATTGAATTTAGATTATTAAAAACCATTACAAATGGACTACTTTTGTCTGTTATATTTTCCCAAGGAGATAAAGAAAATAAAATAATCAAAGCTCCTACATAAAAAATAAGAATTCTATAGATGACTTGATTTGTTGCTTTAGGAATATTTTTTTCTGGATTTTCTGCTTCTGCAGCAGTAATTCCAATTAATTCTAACCCTCCAAAAGAAAACATTATTAATGCCATGGCAGAAAATAATCCTTGAAAACCATCTTTGTTATTTCCTGATAAAAAACCTTTAGGAAAAAATCCACCATTGTTCCATAAATTTTTGATAGTAGCTTGTTCTCCTCCATTACCACTAAATAGTAAATATGTACCAAATGCTATCATTGCTAGAATAGCAACGACTTTTATAATAGAAAACCAAAATTCAGCTTCTCCATAAACTTTTACAGAAGCTAGATTTAATAGGTTTATTATAATAAAAAAGAACAAGCTAGAAGACCATAAAGGAATTTCTGGCCACCAAAACTGAACGTAGATGCCAATTGCAGTAAGTTCAGACATGCTTACTAATATATAAAGAATCCAATAATTCCATCCAGAAGCATAACCAGCAAAAGGTCCCCAATATTTATAAGCAAAATGGCTAAAACTTCCAGAAACAGGTTCATTAACTACCATTTCTCCTAATTGTCTCATGATAAAGAATGCTATGATTCCAGCAATAGCATAACCTAAAATTACAGAAGGTCCTGCGAGAACCGCAGCTGGACCTATACCTAAAAATAAACCAGTTCCAATTGCTCCTCCAAGAGCTATTAATTGGATATGTCGATTTGTAAGTCCTCGTTTTAATTCTTTTTGATTAGAATTTTCTTTTGTATTCACTTATAATAAATTAAAGTTTAAATATATAAAATATGTATTTATAAAAGCTTGCTTGTATGATTTAAAAATCAATAGGATCAGGATATAATTGTTTTTGTATCATAAATATTCCCATTATAAAAAATGTACTCATTATAAACGTTGCTAATGGTAAATGTTCTATAGTTTTTTCTGGCATAATCATAGGTAAAATTACCATTGCAAAAGCTGGAGGTAATCTTAAGTTTAAAAAAAACAATAATGATGAAACAATCATTAAATCTATAAAACTAGCTAATAAAAAATTATTAAGATATTTTATAGTTAAACAGCCAATTATGCTAGATATAAAAAGTGCTAAAATACGTTTTAATCGAACTTTTAATTTTAGTGCTGGATTATTTAATGATTCAAAAGCAACAACAATTACTGGAGGAATTGCTGCATAGTAATTATAACCAGAAAAGTGGCAAATCACACTCCAAATTAAAAATAGACAAATTAATAATCTATTGTGACTTTCATATATTACGGGAGAGGTTTGTTCTGTTGGTTTTATTTTAAATAATTTAATAAATATAAATAATAAGAACACGAACATAAAAATAGCAAATAAAAATAAAAATGAATGTGCATTTGTTACTATTGGTAGTAAGCCAGTGGCTAAAGAAGGTGCTAATTGACTTTTAAAAATTCGAAGAATTAATAACATAGCAATTAAAATAATTATAAGTTTCAATAAAAATGGAATAGCAAGAAAATTTATTCCAAAACCTAGTATTGCTGTAATTGAGGGGAGTAAAAATATATGAAATGGTTGCTGTAACCATTTATTTTCTCTGAAAGTAAAAATTCCTATTGACAATGCGGCAATTTCTGGAAGAATAATTTCTTTATCATCAAAATAGAGAGAAGAAATAACCATGATTAATATGAATGAAAATCCAAAAATATATGATTGTACTGATTCCTTTTTACCAAGTATTGAGTAATCCATAATTATAAAAATAAAAAAAGCCTTTGTAAATCTTACAAAGGCTTTTGTCGGGGTGGCAGGATTCGAACCTGCGACCTCCTGCTCCCAAAGCAGGCGCGATGACCGGGCTACGCTACACCCCGATTCGGTCATAATAAAATATAAGCGGAGAGACAGGGACTCGAACCCTGGCATCGGTTACCCGATGACAGATTAGCAATCTGCTCCGTTACCACTCCGGCACCTCTCCTCTTTTATTTATTTCAAATAAATTTTGTGATCCAGTCAGGATTCGAACCTGAGACCTACTGCTTAGAAGGCAGTTGCTCTATCCAGCTGAGCTACTGGACCAATACAAAATTTTACTACTAAAAACTGTCGGGGTGGCAGGATTCGAACCTGCGACCTCCTGCTCCCAAAGCAGGCGCGATGACCGGGCTACGCTACACCCCGATTCGGTCATTCTTTACAATAATATCAATTAATTTTCTTTGTTAGAAAATTATGTCGGGGTGGCAGGATTCGAACCTGCGACCTCCTGCTCCCAAAGCAGGCGCGATGACCGGGCTACGCTACACCCCGATAGATTTCTACTATCGTGGGTGCAAATTTAACGTTACTTTTAGGAGATATCCAAATATTTTCACGAATATTTTTCAGAAACTTTCATATAAGTTTCTAAATCTTTGTCGCCCCTTCCCGAAAGGTTCAGAATTACAATGTCTTGCGGTTTAAAATTAATTTTTTCTAAAGCTGCTAAAGCATGTGAAGATTCTAATGCTGGAATAATTCCTTCCTCTTTTGTAAGCAAAAATGCAGCTTTTAAAGCTTCTTCATCGGTTGCATTTAGAAATTCTGCACGACCAGTTTTAAATAAATGTGCATGTAATGGTCCAACTCCAGGGTAATCTAATCCAGCAGAAATTGAATAAGGTTCTACAATTTGTCCATCTTTATCTTGCATCAATAATGTACGGCTTCCATGAATTATACCTTCAGTTCCTTTTACTGTAGTTGCAGCTGTTTCTCCAGATTCAACTCCTAATCCCGCCGCTTCTACAGCAATAAGTTTTACATCACCATGATCTAAAAAATGATAGAACGCTCCAGCAGCATTACTTCCTCCACCAACACAAGCAATGATGTAATCAGGATTTTCTTTTCCATATTTTTCTTTCATTTGGAACTTAATTTCTTCTGATATAATTGCTTGAAATTTTGTTACCATTGCAGGGTATGGATGTGGACCTACTACAGAACCAATAATATAAAACGTTTCAGGATTATTAATCCAATAACGTATAGCTTCGTTTGTAGCATCTTTTAATGTTTTACTTCCAGAAGTGGCAGGAATAACTTCTGCTCCTAGCATTTTCATTCTAGCCACATTTGGTGCTTGACGTTTAATGTCAATTTCACCCATAAAAACAGTACATTCTAATCCTAATAAAGCACAGACTGTAGCTGTTGCAACACCATGTTGTCCAGCTCCTGTTTCTGCTATAATTTTAGTTTTTCCCATTCGTTTTGCTAATAAAGCTTGCCCAATTGCATTGTTTATTTTATGTGCTCCTGTATGGTTTAAATCTTCTCTTTTTAATAAGATATTTGTATTATATCTTTTTGATAAATTTGGTGCATAATATAAAGGACTGGGTCTTCCTACGTAATCTTTTAATAACAGATTAAATTCATTTTTGAATTCTTCTGTTTCTACATATTTATCTAATGCATCTGCTAATTCTTCACAATTATGATGTAATAATTCTGGAATAAATGCTCCTCCAAAATCACCATAAAATCCTTTTTCGTTAACTTCGTATTTCATTTGATTTTAATTTTGTTCAATTCGTCCATCAATCACATCGATAAACTCTTTTATTTCCTCTATTTTTTTTATTCCTGGTTCAGTTTCAAATCCACTATTTATATCGAAGCCAATACATCTAGGATGTTGAAAATTTTTTAGTAATAAAGCATCTTCTAACTTAATTCCTCCACTTAATAAAAATGGTGTTGATAACTGATAATTTGTTAACAATTGCCAATCAAACTTTCTTCCAGTTCCTCCATAATTGTCAGATTTTGTGTCGAATACAAAGCTATCAACAACTTGTTGATAAGCTGTTAATTGTTTAAAATCCTCTTTGGTTTTAATTCCAACGGCTTTCCATATTTTAAAATCAAGAAAACTTTCATCAGTCAACAAATATTGATGTTTTGTCGAAATTAATTGTTCACAAAATTCAGCTGTTTCATCGCCATGTAATTGTACAACATCTAATTTATAATCGATAACTTTCTGAATAATCGTAGAAATGGATTCATTCACAAAAACACCAACTTTTTCAGCATTAGGAAAAATTGAGAGTAGTGATTCATCATCTACAAATCGTTTTGATTTATTATAAAAAATAAAACCAACATAATCGGGCTCTAAATCGACTAGTGATTGAAAGTTTTCTTTATTATTATTTCCACAAACTTTTATCTGAAAGCGTTTCATTTTGATAATTTTACAAATTTTTCAAAAGCGAAAGCTGGATTATCCTCTTTCATAAAATTTTCTCCAATCAAAAAAGCATGAAAACCAGCTTCTCTTAAATCTTTTACTGTTTCTGGGTTAGAAATTCCACTTTCAGCAACTTTAATTAAATCTTTGGGTAACTGTTTTAAAATCTGTTTAGATTTTTCAACATCAACATCAAATGTTTTTAAATTACGATTATTTATACCTATTAAATCGATATAATTATTCACTTTTTCTAGTTGGTCTTCTGAATGTAATTCTAGCAGAACTTCCAAACCAATTTCTTTTGCCGTTTTGGCAAGGTGTAAAACTTCATCTTTAGTTAAACATTCAGCGATTAATAGCATCAAATCAGCACCAATAGCTTTTGTTTCATAAACTTGATATTCATCTACAATAAAATCTTTACGAAGAACAGGAATGTTTAGTATTTCTTTTGCTTGCTGTAAATCATCAAAACTTCCACCAAAAAAATCTTCATCTGTCAATACAGAAACAACAGATGCTCCGTATTTTTCATAACCAGAAACAATTTCTTTAACACTAGCATCTTTATTAATAAATCCTTTCGATGGCGATTTACGTTTAAATTCTGCAATAATTCCAGATTTTGATTCATCTAAAATAGATGCTTTTGCAGAAAGAATAGGTACAATGAAATTTTCAGTTTGTTTAAAATCTTCAATTGATTTTGTTTTCTGTTTTTCTATAATCTCTATTCGCTTTTTAGCGACGATTTCATCTAATATAGTTTTCATGATTCAATTAATTTTTTAAAAACATTCAATGCTTTTTTACTTTCTAAACTTTCATTTGCTATTGCGACACATTCTATCAAATCTTTAGTAGAATAAATTGTTTGTAAGGCTAAAGCAGCATTTGCTAAAACAACATTTTTCTGTGCTAGAGTAGATGTTCCTTCTAAAACATTCAAGAATATTTTAGAATTATCTTCTATTGTTTTACCTCCTTTTATATCATTTGCAGAAAGTGTTTCTAATCCAAAATCTTTACTTTCTAAAATATATTCTCCAGACTTATTGTAAACTTTTGTTGGCGAAGTCAATGATATTTCATCATATCCATCCAATGCTGTAGAAATTGAATACTGTATATCTGAATTTTGCATTACATAATGGTACAAACGAGCTGTTTTTACATCAAATGTACCTAAGTTTTGGTAATCGGGTTGAACAGGATTAACTAATGGTCCCATTAAATTAAAAAAAGTTTTTACAGCCAAACCTTTTCTTATTGGTGCAACTTTGGCAAGTGCAGGATGAAAAAGTGGAGCATGTAAAAATGTAATTCCAACCTCATCATATTCCTTTTTCAATACATCTATATCTGTACTAAACTTATAACCAAAATTATCTAGCATGTTAGATGAACCGCTAACAGAAGAAGCACCGTAATTTCCTTGCTTTATAACTTTTTCTCCAGCTCCAGCCAAGACAAAGCTACTCAATGTAGAAATATTAAACGTGTCTTTACCATCTCCTCCAGTTCCAACAATGTCAATTGCATTTTTGGGTAAATCAATTTTTATACACAAATCCAATAAAGCACGTCGATAACCTTTCAATTCATCAAGTGTTATATTACGCATATTAAAAATAGTAAGAAAAGAAGCTAACTCAACTTGCGAGTATTTTTCTTCAGAAATTTCTACCATTATTTTATATGCTTCTTCTTCTGTAAGTGTATAATTTTCGAATAATAAATTTAATAATTTTCTCATCATCAAAAGATTTTATAATCTTCATTTTAGGTTAAAAAGTACTGTTTACTATTTTTTGGGCGACCGGGCGGGCTTTCCGTTCCAATCTTTTCTAATTAGGTATTTCGACTTCGACTCAATTCCTAATTAGAAAAGGATTTCTACTGCAATCCCTGTCGCAACTTAAAAGCAATAAGTATTTATTCAAGTTGTTATTAATAAGACAACCAATTTTTAATCATTTCATCTCCTTCTGGAGTTAATATAGATTCTGGATGAAACTGTACTCCACGAACATCATACGTTTTGTGACGTAAAGCCATAATTTCACCTTTTGGACCGACAGCAGTTATTTCTAATTCTTCAGGAAAATTATCATTCGAAACAACCCAAGAATGGTAACGACCAACTTCTAATTCATTCGGAAGATTTTTAAATAAAATATCTTCTTTTATTACATTTATATCCGATTTTACACCATGAAATACTTCTTGTGTATTTAACAATTTTCCACCAAAAACTTCTCCAATTGCTTGTTGTCCAAGGCAAACTCCAAAAATAGATTTTGTTGGAGCATATTTTTCTATGATTGGTTTCAATAAATTAGCTTCATCAGGAATTCCAGGTCCAGGAGAAAGTAATATCTTGTCATATTGTTCAACATCTTCTAAACTTATTCCATCATTACGAACAACCGTAATATCATCTGCAAATTTCTTTATACTATGAACCAAATTATAGGTAAAAGAATCATAATTATCGATAACTAAAATTTTCATGTTTTTATAGATTTTGAGCAATTTCTATTGAACGACGTAACGCTCCTAATTTGTGATTAACTTCTTGTAATTCGTTTTCTTCTACAGATTTTGATACAACACCAGCACCAGCCTGAAAGAATAATGTATTTTGTTTACTTACAAATGTTCTTATCGCAATTGCCATATTTATATCACCATTAAAACCAATATATCCTATTCCTCCCCCGTAAACACCTCGATTTTGGTTTTCATAAGAATCTAAAAGTTCCATTGCTTTAAATTTTGGAGCTCCAGAAAGCGTTCCAGCAGGAAAAGAATCAGCAAAAACTTTCATTGTGTTTATTTTTGAATCCAATTGCGCTGTTACTTTAGAAACCATGTGGATTACATGAGAAAAATATTGTATCTCTTTGTATTGGTCTACAGTAACATCATCTGAATTTCGACTTAAGTCATTTCGAGCTAAATCAACCAACATCACATGTTCTTCATTTTCTTTTGGGTCAGCAATTAACTGTTCAGTTAATTCTTTATCTAATTTTGGACTTCCAGTTCTGCGAACTGTTCCAGCAATTGGATGAATTTCTGCATGGTTGTTATTAATGATTATCTGTGCTTCTGGTGAAGAACCAAATATTTTGTAATTACCGTAATCAAAATAAAATAAATAAGGAGATGGATTTACAGAACGTAGAATACGATATACATTAAACTCATCGCCAGAAAATTTTTGTTTGAATTGTCTCGATGGTACAATTTGGAAAACATCTCCACGGAAACAAGATTGTTTACATTTATATACAATTTCTTTGAATTCCTCATCTGTTAAGTTAGATTCTATTTCGCTTTCTACATTAAAAGGATATTCAACAATTGCCTTGTTATGTACAATATTTTTTATCTCAGAAAATTGAGAAGATGTTTCATTATTTTGGTATTCGATGAATTGAATTTCATTATGAAAATGATTGAATACAATAATGTTTTGATAAAAAGAATAACAAAATTCTGGAATTGTAGCTTCATTTCCTTTTGCAGAAAACTGTACTGTTTCGAAATGTGGGATTGCATCCCAAGCAACGTAACCAAATAATCCGTTAATGACTAAGTCATCTGCATTTTCTATTTTGAATTGATTAGTAAATGCCTTGAATTTTTCAGTTAAATCTTGTCCATTCAAAGCATATTCTTTGTTTTCTCCATTAGCATAAATTTCATTTACTAAACCGTTTGTTACTTTAAATGTAGCAATAGGATTTAGGCAGATAAATGAATTCGCATCAGTCTTAGAATGATAATCAGAACTCTCTAATAATAAAGCATTCGGATAAATATCTCTCAGCTTTAAGTAAAGCTGTACAGGAGTTATTAAATCTGCTAAAACAGTTTCTTTTTGTATGTTAAATTGTAAGTTCATTTCTTCATTTTTTAATTTTTGAGCACAAAAAAAGGCTTGTCGGTTCCGACAAGCCTTTTCTACATATAACTACATAGAGGTCTTACGAACCAACGTTTTGCTGTCCGATAAACCACCACCAATTATTTGTAATAAATGTTTTCATTACGACAAATGTATAAATGATTTTTATTTGTACAAATTATTTTTTGATAAATTTTTTGTTCGTTTAACAATTACTATTTTTATAAAAATATAAAACACAGAAAAATGAACTATTCTTACGAAAATTTAATTATAGAGATTGAAAATAAAATAGCTACTGTAACGCTTAATCGTCCACAAGCCTTAAATGCTTTGAATAAAAGTTTGTTAGAAGATTTATCTAATTTTTTTGATGAGGCAAAATCAGATGAAACAATTCGAGTAATTATTTTAACAGGAGCAGGAGAAAAATCTTTTGTTGCAGGGGCAGATATTAAAGAATTTTCTAATTTCGATGGGAAACAAGGAGAGCAATTAGCTGCAAAAGGACAAGAGAATGTGTTTAATAAAATAGAAAACTTTACTAAACCTGTAATTGCAGCAGTAAATGGATTTGCATTAGGAGGAGGTTTAGAATTAGCAATGGCATCTCATTTTCGTATTGCATCTTCTAATGCAAGATTAGGTTTACCAGAAGTTACTCTTGGTTTAATTCCTGGTTATGGAGGAACACAACGTTTGCCAAAATTAATAGGAAAAGGAAGAGCTATGCAAGCGATTATGACTGCTGAAATGTTTACGGCAGAAAGAGCTTTTAAGATAGGATTAGTAAATGAAATTGTAGAACAAAGTGAATTGATTTTTAGAGCAAAAGAAATTGCCACAAAAATATCTCAAAATTCTTCTACAGCCATTAAATATGCTATTGAAGCAATAAATGCTTATGATACAGAAAATGGATTTGATATTGAAATTAAGAGTTTTGGAAATTTATTTGATGAAACTGATTTTAAAGAAGGAACAACTGCATTTATAGAAAAAAGAAAACCAAATTTTAAATAGTTTTTTATTGAATTGAGGTTAATTTTGTAGAATGAAAAAAATAATTTTATTAATCTTTCTTGTCTTAAACACTTTTGTTTTTTCTCAAGAAGTTTTTCAAGTGATTGCTCAGGAAGGATTAACTGTCCGTTTAGCTCCTAATGGTAAGAGAATAGGAAAAATTCCATATGGTTATCCTGTAAATATTCTAGAAAAAGGAGAACCTTTTAGTATAAAAGATAATGGAAAAGCTAAAACTGGTAATTGGGTTAAAATTGACAATACATCAACTAAAGTTATTTTAGATGAAGGAATTAATGACTCTATTTTAAAAGAAAATTTTTATGGTTTCAGTGGTTATCTAATTACACAAAAAGATTTTATAAATCAATTTGAAAAAGAAATTTCTACTCATTCAGCTTTAAAAGATTTTTATTTAGATAAATCTTATCAGTGTTTTGCAATTAAAGGAGATTTTTTTGGAGATGGAGTAATTGATTATTTATATAGAATGATTGATACAAATGGAAATATAAGATTTTACATAATAGATAATCAAAAGAAAGGTAGTCAGATTTATGGTTTAGGAGGAGAAAAAGACCCTTTCAAAATCAAAAATTATGATTTTCCTATTCTTATGATGATACCAAAAGGAACTCCTCTTTGGTCAAATTCGGACAAAGGTATTAAGAGAAATTTGAATGGTATTTCGAAAAATGAAATAGTAACACTAGATTATGATGCAATTTATGTTCATCAAGAAAATAAAAAAGAAGGAGGTTTTATTTTTCGAAAAGATGGAAAATGGAATTGGTTGAATCAAAAATAAATTAATTATATCTATATAAAAGGCTTTATAACAAAAATTGTTATAAAGCCTTTTTTTAATCATTAAAAATAAACGAGATTAATCATATTAGTTTTGATTATACATTATTTACCTTATGTTTGTGCTTCATTTTTTTTATCTAAATTGATTCATATCAATTAATTTAGTTAGTAGAAATTCTACTTTTACATAGTTGAAAATCAAATTTTTTACTTCATGATTATTAATAACAACTCTTATAGAGTTATGTCTATTGAGCGGGGACTAGCAGTTTATAAAATAAATAATTACATGCTAGATATTGAATGGATTAATCGAATATCTTCTAATAATTATTTTGGAATAATATGGTCTGGAAATAAAAATTTTACTCATCAATTAAATAAAAATGAAATCATTATTCCTAAAAATTATTTCCTTTTTATACCTCCAAATTCTAAGCAGAGTTTTATAAATAAAGAACAATCAGATGCTTATTATATATTATTCAAGCAAGAATTTTATTCTAAATCTATTGAGGAAAATTTAAAACTAGAAAATGATCAACTTTTTTTAAAGGAAACAATTAACTTAATTGAAAATAAAATTTGCTCAGCTCCAATTTTTGAAAAATATTTTATTAATTCATTTTATCAAGAAATTAAAAATGAGTTAGACACTAAGCTTTTTCATAATTTATTAGAGAGGATTATTTTGAATGGGCAATTTGAAACAGTTGGAATACAAAAAAAAATTGTTAAAAATAATTATGATATAGAAATAGCATCTAAGTTTAAAGATTTATTACAGAGAAATGTTAATCAAAATAGACATGTTTCGTTTTATACAGATTTACTTTTTGTCACTAAAAGAAGACTAGATAAAGCGACTTTAATTATTTTTGATAAAACAGCAAAAGAAATGATAATTGATCAATTAATTAAAAATTCTAAAATACTTTTAATTAATTCTAAGAAGACTATAAAAGAGATTTCAATAGAGTTAAATTTTCCTCAAGAGACTAATTTTACAGCTTTTTTTAAAAAGAATTTAGGTGTATCTCCTTCTCAATTCAGACAAAAAACTCCTAGTTAACTTATTATAAATGCATGTTTTAGTCATTTATTTGTCTTTTTTAGTCACTAATATAAAATTTACTCATTTTATATTTGCAACCGCAATTAGGAATTTTAATTACAATAAATATAGTAATTAAAAATTGAAAAAAAAAATATTTACTAAAACTTTAACAATGTTCTACATTATGAAAAAAACTGCATTTATTTTAACAGTAATTTGTTTATTAACTTCTGTATTAAGCGTTGCTCAAACAGCTCAAGCAAATCTGAATGTTAAATTATATCCAATTCAAACAATTTTAATTGGAGGTGACAACACTGTTAACTTGGAATATAAAACTAAAGAAGATTACTTGAATGGTGTTACTAGTAAAATGAATGATCATTTAGTTGTTTATAGTACAGGAGGATTTGCAGTAAAAGTAAAATCTGAAAATGAGGATTTGGTTTATACTAAAGATGCATTAACAAGTAAGATTGCTGCTAATACAATTAATTTACAAGCTACTTTAGGTACAGGAAACCAGTTAAATAGTTCAACTATGAATAATGTTGTTTTATCTAACGAGAATAAAAATTTAATTTCTAGTAATGTTGGTGGTACTGAATTAAAATTTAATGTTGCATATAACGGTAAAGGTAATAACGATTATGTGAACAAGTATTACAATGTTGAAACTCCAAATGTATACAATACAACAGTAACTTATACTATTGAAGCACAATAATAAATTAAAAATGGAGTAACACTAAAAAATTAGTATTACTCTACTTTTTTTTATGAGATATCAAGACTATATTATAATCATTTTTGCATTTTTATTATCAATTAATAGTAATGCCCAATCTGGTGTGTCAGTAAGTCCTCCAAGAACATATTTCAATTTGAATCCTACTGAATCAGATAGAAAGAAAATATTGGTAACTAATATTAGTGATGTAAATACATTAGAATTAGCTATTTCTTTTAATGATTGGAAATATGATGATTATGGAACAAATATTGTCTCAGATCCTAATTCATTGTTAACCACATGTGCTGATTGGATTACTGTTTTATCAGGAAATACATTTACACTTCTTCCAAAGGAATCCAAAGAAATAGAAGTTTTAATGCAGGTACCTGAAAAGATAAATCAAGAGGATGTACACACAGCGATGATGTATATTTCACAAACAAATCCCATAATAGGTAAGAATAAAACTGGAGAAAATATCAAAATATCTGTAAGAACAGGAGTCAAAATATATCAGAGGTTGAATGTTAATAGAAATATGAATGTTGAATTTACGAATTTTGTTTTTGATAAATTTTCAGGAAATTTAGTATTAAACATAGTTAATGAAGGGAATGTTTGGAGTGAAGGAACTATTAAAAGTGAATTAATTAATCAAGACAATGGTAAAACATTAAAATTACCAGATGTAGTTTTTTATAGTTTACCTAAAGATAAAAGAATAGTCAATATAGAATTACCTAAAGATTTAGAAAAAGGATACTATATAGCTACATCTACTCTTAGTTTAGGTGATAATGATAATATAAAAATAGCTGAACTTAATTTTTCTAATGAAAAATAATAGATTAATAAAAAATATTGTATTAATAGTATTTTTTTTATTGTCAATATATAGCTATCCCCAATTTACGATTAATGCCTATAATAATGGTTGGATATTAGTAAATGGTAGTAGTGGAGTAACAGTAAAAAATGTTGGGACTATACAATTACATTTAAATGGTGCATTAAATTATAAAAATTGGTCTATTGTAGCAAGAGTAACCTCTCCAATTATTAATTCAGACAACAAAGAATTTCCTGCAGAAAAATTAAATTTTAAATATAGTAGCTATACTACACAACAATATTATGCTGAAAATTATCCAACAATAACACAATTGGGAGTCATACAGAATAATATACCAATGAGTTTCAGTCCTGTATATTTTATCAGAAATTCACCTTTGCCAATTACAATACCAACTGGGAAATATGGAGGTATCCAATTAAGTTATGATATAATTATAGAAGGAGGTAATTATTTAAATAGTTTAAAATCTTGGAATAATTATCCAATAAGATTAGAATTTACGATTGTTAATGAATTTGGAACTGTAATAGCAACAAGTCCATTTTCAATAGATATGCAAATAAGTCCAAATGGAAATTACGATGTAACTCCTACATTTTCTATTTCTGTAAATAGTTCTGCTATAAATGGTGAATTAATTTTTAATACTATTCAAGATTATAAGAATGGTGTGCGAAAAGAATATCAAGATGGTCTGAATGTTAGTTCTGATACACCTTATGAAATACAAGTATCTTCAGTAAATCAATATTTAAAATCTAATTCATCAGATAATTTAGAATTAAATTCAATTCGAGTTCAGATAAAGGATACAGAGACAGGTAAACTTTCAAATGAAATTAAATTATCAGATTATAATCAAACGTTATATTCAAGTTCAACAAAGTCAAATGCAAAAAAGTATAATATAATTTATTCTACTTCCCCTGCAGATGAAAAAATATTGAATAGTAAACCAGGAGATTACTCTACATCATTACAATATACAATTATACCATTATAATTTCAATGAAATTATTTCAAGGTTATTCTAAGAACATATTTTTTATTCTGCTCTTTATACTGTGTGGAATAAATTCTCATGCTCAAGAATCTGAAAAAAAGATTGTTTTTAAAACCTTGGAAGATATAGAAATTGGTGATGATAATTTTTTTACTGTAGTAATGCAATTAGAGAATATATCAAAAGATACTATAAATGCAAGGTTAGTTTTAGAAAAACCAGGAACAATAAGATCTTATTCTCAAGATAATCTTATAATAAAACTTAATCCATTAAAAAAGGCTTTTATTCCATTAAAATTTTCAATAAACAAGCAACAAGCAGCTGGAAATCTTAATTTAAGATTTCAGATTATTGATAATAAAACGAATCAAAATTTAGCAACTTCATCAACAAAAATTAAAGTTGATTATAAAAAAGATTTAAAAATTTTTCCTATACAATCTAATATACTTTATCGACAAGAAGGAGATTCTATACATTATCAACTAAAAGTTGTAAACAAAGGAAATCAAACAGAAAAAGTATTAATAACGAATGTTATTCCAGATTTTAAAGGAGCATTTTTTACAACAAATAAAAGATTGGAAATAAATGCATTTGAAGAAAAAATTATAACTTTTTCTAAATATGTAAATCATGAAATGATGAAAATCCAATCTTTTCAAGCTAATGTCTCTGCTTATTATGAAAATGGAAATTTTGCTTCAAATGTTTTTTATACAATAGAGAATGCTAGTTCGAATAGAGTATATGTAGATCCTTCTTATATTAATCAAGCATGGATTAATCAATCATCTAATTACGTAAGAATAACTTCTAGAGATATTGGTACAAATAATATGAATTATAATTTAATGGCCCATCAAGATTTTTCTGTTGGTTTAAATGAATTTGCATATAATATTAATGCAACTTCTTGGCAAGGAAATCAAGATATGACATTGACAGATTCATGGATTAAATATCAACGTAACAATAAAGGATTACAAATTGGATCTATTAATAATAATGATTATGATATTCCAATAAATGGGCGAGGAATAATGCTTTTTAATAATTATGATAAAACTGATAAAAGAATTATAGTAGGAACTGCTGAAAAAAGTTATAATTTATTAGATGACAATTTGTATAACGGATTAAAAAATAATAAAATTTCATTTGCTAATTCTAAGTTTTTAATTAAAGGTTTAAATGAATTAGAATCAACTTTATTATTAGATCAAAATATATCCACAACAAATTTTATTGTAACCAATGGTTATAGATGGATAACATCTAATAAATGGAATCATTATTTAAAATTAGGCTATGGTTTTTCTAAATTTAATGAAAATAATAACATAGAAAATTCAATGTCCATAGCAGCTAATGTATCTGGAAAATTAGGAAAATATGATCTATATAGTTCCAATTATTTTAGTTCAGGTTATTATCCAGGAACAAGAAGAGGCGCCTTATATCTTAATCAAAGATTACAAAGAGCATTTAGTAAATTCTCTCTTTGGGCTTCATTTACGACAACTAATAATAACCCAAAATCTGTAGATCCTTATTTAAAAAATTATACTGATGCTAATCAATCTCATGCTTTAAGAGCTGAAGCTGGAATTTCATTTAAAATTGCAAAACAGTTTAATTTTTCATTTTCTCCTAAAATAAATATAGAAAAGTCGAATGTTTTGGATATTAATACTTTTAAATATTTTCCAATTCATTTTAAATCTAGTTATTTGAGTAATTCATTTTCATGGTTATCAAATTCAAGAAGTCATCAAATAGTTTTAAATACAATAGCAGGTTTTTCTAAAATAGATGAAAATGGTAAGTCAAAACCATTATTTTATAGTCAGCTGACTTGGGGGTTCAAAAGTTTTCAACTAAACTCATCCTATCAACGTGGAAGTATGATGATAGCTGAATTATACTCTAGATCAAATTTAAACCAACAAATTGAGCGTTTTAATTCATCTATAAATTATAGAAAGTCCTATTTCAATAATCATTTAAATTTATCATTAAGTAGCTATTATAGCTTTGATAGAACATTTGGAAATATTTTTACATTTGGATCAACAATAGAGTATCATCCTATCGATAATTTATTAATAAATACACAAGTAAACTATAGCATTTTTGATGCAAATATGATGTATACAAAGCAAGTTTATATGCAAGCCGGAATACAGTATAATTTACCATCAAAAAATAAACCAACCGATGTAAAGTTTGGGACACTTAATTTATTTGTCTTCTATGATTATAATGCTAATGGAATCTTTGATGAAGGAGATAAAGTAGCTGATAATAGAATTGTAAAGATTAATGATATTAGTTTTATTACAGATTTAGAAGGTAATGTAAAATATAAGAAAATACCTTATGGAAATTATTTGATTAATTTACCAGGTCAAAAATGGTTCACTCAAGATTTATCCCCTTCAATTAATCAACTAAATACAATACTTAATATACCGATGCAGTTGACAGGAGTTGTAAGAGGGAAAATAAAATTTGATAATCCTACAAAATTATCCTACCAAGTATCATCTAATCTATATGGATTTCAACTTTCTTTCACAAATGAGAAAGGAAAGATTTATTCTGTAAAAACTAATGATAGAGGAGAATATACGGCATTTTTACCTGTTGGAAATTACATCATAAATATAGATCAAGATAGCTTGCCACAACATGTTTATGTAGAAACTTATCAAAATAAAATTACAATTCAACAAGAAAAAAATATTGAACTTCAAGTTATTTTATTAAAAATAAAGAATAGAGAAGTTAATATAAAAAGATTTGGTAATTAATAATTTTAACTTTTCTTAAATATTAAATTATATCTGATGTAAGATATTATTATAAATGATATTATAACTTTGGAGAATATTAATTAATTAGAAATAAAATGCAAAATATCGATAATAAAGTTGCTTACATTACAGGAGGAACAAAAGGAATAGGTTTTGGAATTGCAAAATCTTTGGTAGAAAATGGAGTTAAGGTTGCAATATCTGGTAGAAATTTGGCTGACGTAGAAAAAGCAAAAGAGTTATTAGGTGATAAAAATGTTTTAGCAATTCAATCTGATGTCAGAAATTACGAAGATGAAGAAAAAGCTATAAATGAAATTATTTCTGTATTTGGACAATTGGATTTTGTAATAGCTAATGCAGGATTAGGAAAGTTTGCTCCAATTGATGAAATTTCTCTTGAGGATTGGAACGCAATGATAGATACAAATTTAACAGGAGTTTTCCATACACTTAAAGCGTCTGTATCTGAATTGAAAAAGACTAAAGGTTATTATATATCAATAGCGTCTTTGGCAGGAATTAATTTCTTTGCAAATGGTTCAGGTTATAACGCATCAAAATTTGGTGTAGTTGGTTTTACACAAGCTGCGATGTTAGATTTACGTAATTATGATGTAAAATGTACAACTATTTTACCTGGTTCTGTGACATCTAATTTTAATGATCACGAACCAAATGAAAATGATACTTGGAAGATACAACCTGAAGATATGGGACAAATGATAGTAGATTTATTTAGAATGAATTCTAATGTTTTACCAAGTAAAATTGAAATTCGTCCTACAAAAACAAGTTAAAAAAGATCTCATTAAGAGATCTTTTTTTTATATTATTTAAATGATATACAATATTATTGACGCTTTTTTGTTTTATACAATAATTAATTAATAAATATTTATTATCACATTCATCATTATTTATTATGAGTTTTAAGATTAGAGTTAACAATTATCGTCGTGTGGCGATGCAAACGTTGACAGGAGGAATAGGAAAGGGGGCATTAAAAAACATTAATAAAAATGAATCTTTAATTATTGAAAGAGTATTAATAAATAGACCTAATCAACGTTTAGGGAATACTTTGTTAATTACCCCATTGATTCAAGAAATCATAGAACATTCGCCAAATGTAAAAATTGATTTATTTGTTAAAGGAAAAGTAGCTCCTATTATTTTTGAAAATTATCCGCAAGTAGATCAAATTATAGAATTACCTAAAAAACCATTTAAAGAATTAGTTAGTTATGCTAATGTGTGGTTGAAAATCAAGAAAAAGAAATATGATCTAGTTATAAATGTAGAAAAAAAATCTTCATCAGGGCGATTATCAACTTCTTTTTCGAATTCTAAATATAAATTATTTGGTGATGAATTTTTATGTGATATGAATCAAGAAGAGCAACTTCATCAAGCTCAATATCCTGTTTATCAGTTAAGAAAGTTTTTCGAATTATTTGATGGAATTTCAAATATTAAAGAAATACCTTCATTAAACATACAATTAAGTGAGAGTGAAATATCAAAAGGTAAAGAAAATCTAGAAAAAATTGTTAGTGATACTTCAAAGAAGACAATAGCATTTTTTACTTTTGCAACAGGATGTAAATGTTATAATAATAATTGGTGGTCAGATTTTTATAATGAATTTTACCCTCAATATAGCAAGGATTATAATTTAATAGAAATTCTTCCAGTTGAGAATATATCTATGTTAGAGAGGAAACTTCCTGAGTTTTATAGTAAAGATGTAAGGGAAATAGCTGCATTAATGCATAATTGTGAAGTTGTAATAGCTGCAGATTCGGGAATGATGCATTTAAGTGTAGCTGCATTAACAAAAACAATAGGTTTATTTAAAGATGAAAACTTTCTGAAGAGATATAAACCATATGGGAAAGGAAATTCGGTTGTTCTTGTAACAGATAATAGAAAGGATGGAATTATTTCTGAAATGAAAAAATTACTTTGTTAAATATAGAATACTGTTAATAAGTTGATTAAGTTTTTTTTAATGATTGATTTTTTTTGATAATATTAATTATCAAACAGATGAGCTTTTCTAAAAATATTTTACAATAACTTTAATATTTCTTAGCTTAGCAACTTTAAAACAATTTATTTCATTAAAATAATGTTAGCAGAGTTCACAATAATAATTCCAATTTATAATGAGGAAGATAACTTATTAAGATTGGAAAAAGAAATGAATCAATTTTTAAATATTTCTATAAAAAAAACAGAAATATTATTGATTGATGACGGTTCAAAAGATAAAAGTTTATCTATAATAAAAGAAATTTGTGAACGTAATGAGGCATTTCATTATATTTCTTTTGATAAAAATTATGGATTATCTGCTGCAATAAAAGCAGGTTTTGATACTGTAAGTTCTAAATTGGTTGGCTATATAGACGCAGATTTACAAACTGCTCCTGAAGATTTTAATAAATTATTAGCTTTATCAGATAAATATGATTTGGTAACAGGAGTAAGAGCTGATAGAAAAGATTCTTTTGTAAAGAATATGTCTTCGAAAATAGCAAATTCTATTCGTCGATCATTTACTAATGATGGAATGGATGATACAGGTTGTCCTCTTAAAGTTATTAATACAGAAAAAGCAAAAAAAATACCAATGTTTAAAGGTTTACATCGCTTTTTACCTGCAATGATTTTATTACAAAATGGAACTGTAAAACAAGTTGCTGTACAACATTTTCCTCGTATTGCAGGGCAGTCAAAATTTAATTTATGGAATAGATTATTAGGGCCACTAATGGATTGTTTTGCTTTTGTATGGATGAAAAAGAAATATATCAATTATAATATACACGAAAAAGCTTAATTATAATGCCAAGTTGGATTGTAGCTAGTATAGGATTTATAGCACAAGCGTTATTTTCGAGTCGCTTGATTTTACAATGGATAATTTCAGAAAAAAATAAAAAAATTCTTACACCTAAATTATTTTGGGAAATAAGTCTTTTTGCTTCTGTACTATTATTTTTTTATGGTTATTTACGTCATGATTTTTCTATAATGTTAGGCCAAACATTAACATATTATATTTATATTAGAAATATACAGCTTCAAAATCATTGGAAAGAATTACCAAAGTATGTAAGGTTTTTTCTCTATTTTTTTCCTGTATTTATAGTTTTTTATGGGTTTAATAATGGTATTCTAGATGTAGATTTATTATTTAAAAATGAAAAAATACCGCTGTGGTTATTATCTTTAGGTGTCTTTTCTCAAGTATTATTTACTTTTAGGTTTGTTTATCAATGGATTTACTCAGAAAGGAAGCACGAATCTCAGTTACCAATGGGATTTTGGGTTATAAGTTTATGTGGATCTTTATTAATATTAACTTATGCTATAATTCGTATTGATCCAGTATTATTTGTTGGTCATTTTATGGGATTCATTGTATATGCCAGAAATATTTTAATTAAAAGAAAGGAAGATCATGATTCATTGGATAAAAAATAATAAGGTTTTATTTCTTATTATCATTACAATCATTATGTTATTTGTAAACCTAGGTATTTTACAAACAAATATAATGGAAGCAAGAAATATTATTTCTGCTAGAGAAATGGTGAATCAAGGAAATTGGATATTTACAACATTAAATGGTTTACCAAGATATGAAAAACCACCTCTGCCAACATGGATAACAGCCTTTTTTGGAAGTGTATTTGGTTTTGAAAATTTCTTTTGGTTACGTATTCCTGTTGTTTTAGTTACTTTACTATTAGTCTATTCTTTTTATAAAATTGCTATTCAATTAGATTTATCAAAAGAGCAAATTGTTAATTCGTCTTTAATTTTAATCACATCTTTTTATGTGTTTTTTGCTGGGAGAGATAATAATTGGGATATGTATACACATAGTTTTATGTTAGTATCTATATTCTTTTTATTAAAAGAATTTCAATCTAAAAAGTTTAATTTTTTAAATTTTACAGTAGCATTCTTTTTTTTAGGTTGCTCTATAATGAGTAAAGGTCCAGTATCTTTATATGCATTATTTCTACCTTTTCTTCTTGCTTATTTTTGTGTTTATACTAATAGATTAAAACATAATATATCAATAACTGTATTAGTATTAATAGCAGGTTGTATTGTAGGTTTTGCTTGGATTTTATATGTTAGATATTTTGATGCAGAACATTTTCTAGCAGCATCTAAAAAAGAAATGAATAGCTGGCAAAATCATAATACAAGACCTTTTTATTATTACTGGAGTTTTTTTACCCAAAGTGGTTTATGGACAATACCAGCTTTAGTAAGTTTGATTTATCCTTATCTAAAAAACAAGGTATCAAATAAAAAAGCATATAAATTTGTATGGTTATGGACAATATTTTCTGTTGTGTTATTATCATTAATTCCAGAAAAAAAATCCAGATATTTATTACCGGTATTGATTCCCTTAGCCTTAAACACAAGTTTTTATATAGAATATTTAAGATTAGAATTTAAAAATTTAAATAGTAAAACAGAGAAATCTATAACGAATATTATTTTTGGATTATATGGTATTATCGCTTTTGCTATATCTATAGGGGTTTTTATTTATACAAAAAACGAATTTGCAAATTATGCAATTTTGACAATTCCTTTTTCAATTATCACGTTCTTTTTAGGTTTATTAATAATCAAAGGATTAAAAACAAAATCTTTTGATCAAATTTTTTATTCATCAATTCTTTTAATGTCTACTTTTGTTATTTTTGGTTTTCCTCTTTCTAAAGTTACTTTTTCCGAGAAGTATTACTCATCTACTTCATCAATAAAAAAACTTGAAAAAAAGTATAACATAAAAACATATGAAACAGATGGTTTTATACCAGAAATTGTCCTAGATTATGGTCAACCAATTCCAACATTAAGTGAAAATGGAAATGTTTCTTTACCAAAGGCAAGTCAATTTGGTTTATTAGCAAATAAAAATGATTCTGTTTTTATATCTAAAAATCTTAATAAATACTCAATTAAGAAAATAGGAGAGGTAAATCTTAATCATTCTTTAAAAGAACAAAAAAATTATAATGATAGAATACAAAAAGATTACTTTTTAGTTCAATTAAAATAGATAAAAAAATAATTATTTTATATAAATATACTCTTATAAAATTTTATATATAAAATTTCGTTATCACTAAAAAACTTTTGTCGTTTCGATTTTTATTCCTTTTATTTATTTTTCTATTAAGCAGTTTTTTAAAGGCTCAGAATTTTGGATGGAAAAATCCAAATTTTAGGCAAGATTCTGTATTAATAGCCGATACAATAAAACTTAACTCAAAAGGAATATTACAAGAAAAATTTAAAATCCTAGATTCTTTAGGAAATCCTATTTCATCAGAATTATATACTATTAATTTTGAAAAAAATGAGATATATTTTCAGCCTTCTTTAGCAAAGCAAATGATAAAGATTAATTATTTTATTAATCCAAAACTGGCTGAGTCTATTTATTATGCAAAAAATCCATCTATAATTGTAGGAGAAGAAAAACCTATAGATATATATCATCAAATAGAACCAAATTCGAAAAAAGATGATAGAGATGTTTTTGAAGGATTAAATAGTAAAGGAACAATGGTAAGAGGAATTCGATTTGGTAATAATCAAAGTGCTTCTGTACAATCATCTTTGGATTTAGAACTTTCAGGAAAGCTATCAGATGATATTACTGTAAATGCTGCAATTGCAGATAATAATGTTCCTATAGAATCTGATGGTTATACTCAAAATCTTCAAGAATTTGATAAAGTTTATATTGAATTAGCTACAAAAAGTTCTAAAATAAGAGCAGGACATATAGATTTAAATACTGATCAAAATCAAGATTTTTTTAATCCATTTAGTCAAAAAGTAACAGGGATTCAACTCTCTACATTATTAAAAAAAGAAAATTCTACAACAAATATTTTTGCTACAGGAAGTTTAACAAGAGGAGAATTCATGCGTATGAATTTTATTGGACAAGATGGGAATCAAGGTCCTTATCGTTTAGCAGGGAAAAATGGTGAAATTTATGTAATTATTATTTCAGGAAGTGAAAAAGTATTTATAGATGGAATTCAGCTAGATAGAGGAGAACAGAATGATTATGTTATTAATTACAATACAGGAGAAATTACATTTACATCTAATCGTTTAATAACTGCAAATACAAGAATTCATGTCGAGTATTTATATAATTCTAGAAATTATTCTCAAACACTTTTATATGGAGGAGCAGAATATCAGTCTAAAAAATTAAAACTATCAGGTTATTTTTATTCTCAAGCTGATTCTAAAAATAATTCTTTAGGAAATGATTTGACGAACGATGAAAAAGAGATTTTAGCACATGCAGGAAATGATACAGACAAAATGTATGCTGTTGCAGCCGAAAAATCTAGTTACGATTCTAATAAAATATTATATCGAAAAACAAATTTGAATTCAGTTGATATATTTGAATATTCTACAGACTCTAATGATGAATTATATCAAGTTGCATTTACTTATGTAGGAGCAAATCAAGGGAATTATCATCAAATTAATGCAAATCAAAATGGTAAAGTATTTCAATATGTAGAACCAATAGCAGGAGTTTCTCAAGGAGATTATGAACCAATAAAAAGATTGGTAGCACCAACTAAATTAGAAATATATACATTAAATGGTCAATATCAACTAAGAAACAATGGAAATGTAGGTTTTAATCTTGGATTAAGTAATTATGATCAAAATTTATTTTCTTCTATTGATGATAATAATAATGCTGGATTAGCAACAAGAATTTATGGTGAACAAGAATTTAAGTATAAAGATTGGAAAATTACACCATTTATAGAATGGAACTATGTAAATAAAAATTATAAAAGTGCAAATAGGTTACGTGCTGTAGAATTTGCTAGAGATTTTAATTTAGAAGATGAGTTATCTAATGCAAATCAAAATTATATAACAGCTAAGTTAACAGCAAATTGGCAAGATAAGCTTACTGCCCAATATAAACTTGATTATTTAGAGAATTCAGGAACTTATAAAGGGATTAGAAATCAAATAGAAACAAAATTTATATCTAAAAAAGATGAAATTATTGCACGTGCAAATATTTTATCAACAAATGCAACTTTACAAAATACACTATTTTCACGCTATTTATTAGATGAAAGAAGAAATTTAGGGACTAAATTTTGGATTGGTGCTCGTGTTTGGGGAGAAAGTAATGAAATTGATGATAAAGATATTTTTGCTACTACAACTAAATCAAATTTAAGTTTTAGATGGAATGAATTTCAATTAAAAACAGGTTTTGCAGATTCTTTAGGACATAAAGTTGATTTAACTATTTACCAAAGGCAAGATGATTCTGTACGTTTAGGTAATTGGCAAAATATTCAACAGAGTAGAGGAGTTATTTTTAATTCAATATTAATTCAAAAACAGAATCATCAGTTAACCACAAATTTTCATTATAGAAAAGTAAATTATCAATTTATTGATAGTTCTAATGAAGATTTTATGACAGGAAATATAAAATGGTATAAATCTTTTTTTAATCAAGGAGTACAATTAAATATTGATTATGAAATAGGTAGTGGAGTAGAACCACAAAGAGAGTTTCAATATGTAAAAGTTGCTGATGGAATGGGGATTTATAAATGGACAGATTATAATGGTGACGGAATAGAGCAGATAGATGAATTTGAGGTTGCAGAATTTATTGATCAAGCAAATTATATACGTGTATATACAAATACAATTGAGTATTTAAAGACGAATAAAAATCAGTTCAATTTTACATTACGTTTTAGACCAAGTCAAGTATTCAATTCAGAGAATAAATTTTTAGGTCGTTGGATGTTTTTACAAAATATTTCTGCAACAAATTCTCTTCGTAAAGATGGAATGGTTATGGAATGGAATCCTTTTACCAAGTCTTCGAAAATATTGAGTAAAACAAGAAGTATAAGATCTTCTATATTTTTCAACCAAGGTACACAATACAAGTGGTCAACAAATTTTATTTATAATCAACAACAATCTCAAACTTATATTTATACAGGATCCGAATACAGAGATAGTGATAGTTATTTATTACAAACTCGTTATAGAGTTGTACAAAACTTTATAGCAAGTTTAGACTCAGAATACATGGAGGTAAACAGTAATTCGGATTTATTTGCGACTAGACGTTATAAATTAAATAATATCAGATTTTCGCCTAAGCTAACTTATCAAACAGAAAAATCTTTGATAGCTTCTTTGTATTATAATTTTCAAAATAAAAAAAATATTTCAGGCTCAGAAAAATTGAATCAATCAGATTTAGGAACAGAAATCCAATGGAATAGTTCGGATAAAATGAGTTTTACGGGAAATTTTAGTTATATACATAATAGTTTTATAGGAAATCAAGAATCAGTTGTAGGTAATCAAATGATGGAAGGATTAAGAGCTGGAAATAATTTTGTTTGGCAATTACAATTACAACGACAGTTAACCCGTTTTTTACAATTAAATATATCGTATGATGGAAGAAAAACAGAAGTTAGTAAACCTATACATATAGGAAGTGTTCAAGTACAAGCAAGATTTTAACTATTATATAAAAAAATAAACCGTTTTAAAATTTTAAAACGGTTTATTTTTAATTACTAAAATATATTTCATCATCGGTTATTATAACATAATCTAATTCCTCAATGCATGATATGTTTTTAGCAAATAATAATTCATTTTCTATTATCTGAATTACGCCTTCTTCATTACAGAGGTTTGTGATCCATAACGTCTCAGGATTAACAGCTTCCCAATTAAGGGAATCTAAATGATAGAAAAATATTTTTTTTTGTTGAGTAGAGCAAGCATGAAAATCTAAAGCGATTTGTACATGATTAATTTCCATATAAATAATAATAGGTTGTTTTGTGTCAAATGAAATTAATAATGTAATTTATTATTCTTCAATTTCCTCATCTTCTTCATAGTATTGGAACAAGAAATTATTATAAGGAAAGCGTTTTGTATGAATTTCTTTTACTTCTTCATAAACAGTTTTTCTTAAATCATCTAAATTATCTTTTTCTGTAGCTGAAATAAATAATGTAGGATAATCAGTTTTTGCCATCCAAGTTCGTTTCCAATCATCTAAAGAATAATTTTCAAATTTCTTTTCAGATAAATCATCATCATCTTGTTTAATATAAGAAAAATTATCAATTTTATTAAAAACCATAATTGTAGGTTTTTCTTTAGCTTCAATTTCAGATAGAATTTGATTAACTGAATTTACATGATCTTCAAAACTAGAATGTGAGATATCTACAACATGAACTAATAAATCAGCTTCACGAACTTCATCAAGTGTTGATTTAAAAGATTCTACAAGCTGTGTAGGTAACTTACGAATAAAACCAACGGTATCAGTTAATAAAAATGGAAGATTACCAATAACTACTTTACGCACAGTTGTATCTAAAGTTGCAAATAATTTATTTTCAGCAAAAACTTCAGATTTAGATAAAACATTCATTAATGTCGATTTACCAACATTTGTATAACCAACTAAAGCAACACGAACCAATGCTCCACGATTTTTACGTTGTGTAGCCATTTGTTTATCTATTCCTTTTAGTTTTTCCTTTAATAAAGTTATTCTATCTCTAATAATACGTCTATCTGTTTCAATTTCTGTTTCACCAGGCCCACGCATACCAATTCCTCCTCTTTGACGCTCTAGGTGTGTCCACATACGTGTTAATCGAGGTAATAAATATTGATATTG
Organism: Flavobacteriales bacterium UBA7612; assembly: GCA_002484335.1. Taxonomy (GTDB): domain Bacteria; phylum Bacteroidota; class Bacteroidia; order Flavobacteriales; family Weeksellaceae; genus Empedobacter. The sequence goes on along the minus strand of DLJQ01000001.1, from coordinate 7,733 downwards.
AGCTAACTCAACTTGTGTTCTTGCATAAGATGTTTGTGCACGTTGCGCAAAAATATCTAATATCAATTGTGTTCTGTCAATGATTTTTTTATTCACAACTTTCTCAATGTTCTTCAATTGAGAAGGTGTTAATTCATCATCAAAAATAACAGTATCTATATCATATTCTTCTACAAATGCAGCAATTTCATCTAATTTTCCACTTCCTACAAAAAATTTAGAATCTGGACGATCCATTTTTTGGATAAAGCGCTCTCCTACCGTAGCTCCAGCTGTATAAGCTAAGAACTCCAGTTCATCCATATATTCAGTCAGTTTATCCTCTGGTTGTTCTCTAGTAACTAATCCAACTAAAACGACTTTTTCGTAATTTGCTTCTTTTTTTTCTAACATTAATACAAAAATACATAAAGTTTTTTTACTTATTTCAGTTTTCGTTCTTGATAATAATGAAGTTAATATTTTTTAATTAAGAATCAATAAATTGAAAACACTTTTTACTTAAATATAATATTGTTTTTTTTGTTTTAGATATTTTATTTTACATTAAATTCATCTTTATAAAAGAAATGATATAGTTTTAAATATATATTATTAATGCTATAAGTAAATATTTTTTTGAAATAAAGCTAAGTATTTAGTATTTCGTGATTAGCTAAATGTTTACCTTTACTCTATGAAAAAATCAACCTTTTGTATAGGTTTAATGTCAGGAACGTCTTTAGATGGTTTAGATATTTGTTATGTGCGTTTTGATTCAAATAACTCGTTTGAAATACTTCAAGCAGAAACAATTGATTATTCGTTAGAATTAAAAAATCAATTAAAGAATGCTTATTCAATTTCTTCAATGGAATTATGCGAACTAGATATACAATTTGGCTATTATTTAGGAGAACAAGTCAAATCTTTTGTACAAAAATATAAAATCAATCAATTAGATTTTGTAGCTTCTCATGGGCAAACAATTTTTCACCAACCTTATAAAAAATTTACATTACAAATAGGAAATGGAGCTGCAGTAGCTTCTCGTTGCAACCAAAAAATAATTTGTGATTTTAGAACACAAGATGTTGTTTTAGGTGGACAAGGAGCTCCATTAGTACCTATTGGAGATGAGTTTTTATTTAATCAATTTGATGCTTGTCTTAATTTAGGAGGATTTTCTAATATATCAATGAATAGAAATGGAAAAAGAATAGCATTTGATGTTTGCCCAGTCAATATCGTTTTAAATTTTTATGCAAATCAATTAGGATTTGATTTTGATAAAGATGGTGAATTAGCAGCAAAGGGAAAATTTAACCAAGATTTAATTGATGAATTAAATCAATTATCTTTTTATAAGGAAAACATTCCAAAATCTTTAGGTTTTGAATGGGTTGAAAATCAGTTTTTAACAATTGTTGAAAAATATAATATTTCTACAGAAGATAAATTGAATAGCTGTTTAAAACATATGGTTGAACAATTAACCAATTGTTTTAAAAACTATGATATTAACAATGTGTTGATAACTGGTGGTGGAGCAAAAAATAAACTATTAATCAACTTATTACTAAAAAATACATCTACCGAAATATTGATACCTGAAGCTAATTTAATTGATTTTAAAGAAGCATTGATATTTGCTTTTCTAGGTTATAGAAGAAATAATGATCAAATTAATTGTTTAAGTTCTGTTACTGGCGCATCTAAAGATCATAGTAGCGGTGTAATTTATAATATATAAACTCTATAAAGTTAGTAGGGTTTAAAAATCTTTTTTACATTTGTCACTTAATAAGTAATTAAATTAACTATGAGTGCAATTCATAAAAAAGATGTTATTCTTCTTCATGGTTTGTTTGGGAGTTTGAGTAATTGGTCAACAGTAATCAATCAATTTAGTATTAATTATAACGTTTTTGCGCCGAAATTACCTTTGTTTAGTCGTACAATGCGTCGAAATTCCCTTACACAACTTGTAAAATATTTAGAAAATTATATCGAAGAAAATAAAATTATAAAACCTATTTTAATAGGAAATTCTCTAGGAGGACATATTGCTATATTATATGCATTAAAGAATCCACATAGATTTGAAAAACTAGTTTTAGCAGGTAGTTCTGGTTTATTCGAGAATACTTTAAATGCTTCTTTTGTTCGTGTAAAAGATTATAATTACATAAAATCTAAAGTTGAGGAAGTTTTTCAAACAAAAGAAGTAATTACAAAAGAATTGATTGATGATGTATACTCTACAGCAAATAATCCTTTAAAAGCTTTATCGTTAATTGCTATAGCACGTGATGCTAAAAGACAAAATCTAAAAGAAGATCTTCATAAAATTAATCAACCTGTATTATTAGTTTGGGGAAAACAAGATATAGTTACTCCTCCAGAGGTTGCTGAGGAATTTTACTTTCACTTACCAAATGCAAAATTAGAGTTTATTGATAATTGCGGTCATGTACCAATGATGGAACAACCCAAATTATTCAATCAATATTTAAATCAATTTTTAGCAATATAAAAACTCAATTTATGGAAAATACAGCTTATTTGGCTTTCGCAATTCCTGCATTTTTTCTCTTTGTTTGGATAGAATATAAGATTGCAGAACGAAAGAAAATGAAAAATGTATTTAAATACGAGAGCTCAATTTCTAACATATCTATTGGAATAGCAGAAAGATTATTAAATTTATTTATAACAGGAAGTTTTTATCAGTTATTTGTTTATATCTATGAAAATTATAGGTTGATGACATTACCAAATACATGGTGGATTTGGATTATTATGCTCTTGGCAACTGATTTTGTTTGGTATTGGTACCATCGATTGGGACATGAAATTAATATTTTTTGGGGAGCTCATATAGTTCATCATCAATCAGAAGAATTTAATTATACAGTTGCAGCCCGTATTACAACTTTGCAAGCTATTGTAAGAAATGTATTTTGGTGTGTTCTACCCTTTGTAGGTTTTCATCCTAATCTAGTAATGACTATTTTAGTGGTTCATGGTGTTTATTCATTTTTTACACATACACAAGTTATTGGTAAATTAGGTTGGTTAGAGTATATTTTTATAACTCCTTCTTTACATGGTGTTCATCATGCTTCTGATGAAAAATATCTTGATAAAAACTATGGAGATGTATTTGTTTTCTGGGATAAGATTTTTGGTACTTTTCAAGAAGAAGAAGAAAAACCTCATTATGGACTTACACATCCTATAAAAAGTTATAGTTTTCTTTGGCAACATTTTCATTATTATTTAGAGTTGTATGAAGCAGCAAAAAGAGAAAATACGATAAAAGGAAAGCTAAGAATATATTTTGGTAGTCCTGCAGTATTGGATCAAGATATTCGACCAATTATAGAAAAGAAATGGTTATCAAAAAATAAAAAAGATGATTACAATTTTGAATTTAAAAATTATCTTAATATTCAGCTTTTTGTAGCCTTTAGTTTAATGTTAGCAATGACATATTATTATAGTAAATTAGATTCTTTAACATTATTTGTAGGTACAGCTTTTATATTAATTACGTTAATTAATATTGGTGCACAATTAGAACAGAAGCGCTGGGTTCCTTATTTAGAACATATCAGATTTTTAATCTTTAGTACATATATTATATATGAATCGGGATATTACTATTTAATAATATTGCCTTTTCTATATGTATTAATTATAGAAAGAGTATTTAATTTTAGTAAATGGTATAAAAAGAAAGTTTTGAAAATTTTTCAGTAGATTGCCTTAATTTTAATAATTATGGTCATCACAAAGTTTTTCAAAAATTTTCTAAAAAATCAGTCAGCAGGAGGAATTATTCTTATCATATGCACAATTCTGTCTTTACTTTTAGCTAATTCAGCATTAGGAGAAATATATGATTCAATTTGGTTAACAAATGTATTTAATCATTCTTTTGCTCACTGGATTAATGATGGTTTGATGGCAATTTTCTTTTTGCTGATTGGTTTAGAATTAAAACGAGAAATATTTGTAGGAGAATTATCAAATATCAAAAAAGCAATTTTACCAATTTTTGCAGCATTAGGAGGAATGTTAGTTCCTGCATTTATATTTTTTATGATAAATAAAGGATCAGAAACTGTAAATGGGTTTGGTATTCCAATGGCTACTGATATAGCATTTGCTGTTGCTATTATAACAATGTTAGGTAAAAGAGTTCCTTTGTCTTTAAAAGTTTTTCTTACTGCCTTAGCTGTTATTGATGATTTAGGAGCTATTGTAGTAATTGCGTTGTTTTATCCTAATCCAGAATTACCATTAGATTTTACACAGTTCGGAATTGCATTAGCTATTTTGTTAGGACTTTTTGTATTGAATAAAGTAAAAGTCAAAAATATTATTCCTTACATAATAGGAGGAATAGCAGTTTGGTGGTTCATGTTGCATTCTGGTATTCATGCTACTATTGCTGGAGTTTTAGTTGCTTTTACAATTCCTTTTGATAAAGATAATTCAAAATCTTTATCAGCAAAAATGGAGCATATACTACATCTACCAGTAGCTTTTGTTATTTTGCCTTTATTCGCTTTAGCTAATACTGCAATAACTATAGACGGAGGAAGTTTAAATCATTTTAGCATTCCTTTGGCTTCAGGTATTTTTTTAGGATTAGTAATTGGTAAACCTATTGGTATAACACTTTTTTCATTTATTGCAGTCAAATTAGGACTATGTGAATTGCCAACAGCAGTAAATTTCAAACGTGTATTTGGTGTTGGAATTTTAGCTGGTATAGGATTTACAATGTCAATTTTTGTATCAATGCTAGCTTTTAGTGATGAAAATTACATTAATGAAGCAAAATTAATGATACTTATTGCTTCATTAGTTGCAGCGACTCTAGGCTTCTTTATATTAAAAATTCTATTAACAATAAAGCAAGATTATTTAGATTAATAATCTGTTTTAAAATCATATTTATAAATCGAGTTTTTCTTTAGAAAAATTCGATTTTTTTTTGAAGATGAATTGTATCTTCGTATAAATTTTCTAAACAAAATGAGAACATATCAACAAACAATCGATTGGTTGTTTACAAACTTACCAATGTTTCAAAGAGTAGGAGCATCTGCAATGAAAGCTGATTTAACAAATATTACAGCTTTATGTGAATATTTAGGTAATCCACAAGAAAAATTTAAATCTATTCATATAGCAGGAACAAATGGTAAAGGTAGTACATCTCATATGTTAGCATCAGTTTTTCAAGAAGCAGGATATAAAACAGGATTAACAACATCCCCACATTTAAAAGATTTTCGAGAAAGAATTCGAGTGAATGGAGTTATTGCAGATCAAGATTTTGTTATTGATTTCGTAGAAAAACATGAACAAAAAATTTTAGAACAAAAAGCATCATTTTTTGAGATCGCAATAGCAATGGCATTCGAATATTTTGCACAAAAACAAGTAGATATTGCTATTATAGAAACTGGACTTGGAGGAAGATTAGACTCAACAAATATTATAATTCCAGAATTATCTATTATAACAAATATAGGATTAGATCATACTCAATTTCTTGGAAATACTCTAGATAAAATTGCTTCAGAAAAAGGAGGTATTATAAAGGAAGGCGTTCCAGTTGTAATAGGAGAAACAACACAAGAAACAAAACCTGTTTTTGTGGGTATTGCAAAAGAGAGAAATTCTGAAATAATATTTGCTGAAGATAATTTCTACCAAGACTTACCATCAGATTTACAAGGTACCTACCAAGTAAAAAATAGAAGAACAGTTATCAACGCAATTATTCAGTTAAAAAAGCAAGGTTGGGAGATTTCTGAAGACAATATAAAAAATGGATTATTAAATGTTGTAAAAAATACAAATCTTAGAGGTCGTTGGGATATTTTAGGACATAACCCTTTAATAGTTGCAGATACAGCGCATAATCCTCATGGTCTTGTTGAGGTTGCAAAACAGATTAATCAACAACCATATAATCAATTACATTTAGTTTTAGGTTTTGTAAATGATAAGGATGTTACATCAATTCTTAATTTCTTTCCTAAAAAGGCAACTTATTATTTCTGTGAACCAGATGTTCCTCGTAAATACGAGATAGATGAATTATATAAAATTATCCCAGAAGATATAAAAGATAAACATTTTTTTGATACTGTAGAAAAAGCATTAACTGCTGCAAAGAATAATGCAAAAGAAAATGATCTTATATATATAGGAGGTAGTACTTTTGTTGTTGCAGAAGTGATATAAAAAATAATAAAAAAGCGATTCAAATTTTGAATCGCTTTTTTGTTCTATATATATTATGATTAAATTCCAGCAAATTTAAATGGAGTTGTTTTAGTAAAAGATTTTGAAGTTTCTCCAGAATAAGTTTCATTTTTACTTGCACTTAGTCTTTTAACATCAGCACCTTTAGCAAAATCAACTTTTTTTAAGTCAACCCAAAATGTATTCGGAGTTTTTACAGTTTCAAAAAAGTAAACTAAGTTTTTCTGATCAGAAACAGAACGCCAGCGTGTAGAAGATATATTTGGTTCCTCCTCAGAAGAAATTCCAAAAGGGACAGAACAATTTCTAATTACACTAAAAACACTTGCTATAGCAGTTCTAGTATCTGTTGTTTGTGGTATTGCATTTATATAATAAGATGCTCTTACAAATCTATCAGCAGCTCTGTTTGTACCAGGTAGCATAATTGTACCAGGTATTCCTTGCCAATAAGTATTAATTGCTAATTGCTGATCAAACACAGGAGAATTAGTCATAACGGTATATGATGGATTATGATGTATTTTTAATTTACCATCAATATATTCAAAGATAGCATTATCACCTGTTGCATCAGAAATGGATAAGTGTAAAGTAGTAAATTTTGTTGTTCCAGGAACATATTCAGAAACAATTGTAAATTTTTCTTTACTTAATTCATCAACAGCTTCTTTTACCGTTGCAAAATTATCTAATGCATATTGTGCCCAAGCAGCAATACTCAATCCTTTTTTATTTCCTTCAGGATTAAATTTCGGATATTGACTTTCTACCAACCAAAGTATATTCGTTACTAATCCCTTTTCATTTATCCCATCGGTTGTTGCAATATCCCAAGCACTAGTAATTACACTACCATATTTAGAAGCCCATTTAATAGAATTTTTTCCTACAGCACCATCTTTCTCAAGCCCTCTAGGAAAAATCCAAAGATTAGCATCTATTTCATCTTTCCAATCCATAGATCTAGCAGTTATAATATTATTTTCAGGACCTTTATATACAACTCTAGTACAAGCATCAGCAATAGTATTACCAAGAATAATTGTAGCCAAAGTAAATGCTATAGTTCTTAAATTTTTAATCATATCATAATTTTATTGGTTATTCTATAAAGGTAATGAATACTTTACTTATATACATCTTTTTATAATATTTTTGGATTGAATCGTAACCTTTCAGTTTACTTTCACACGAATCGATATCTCAAAGTAGCTAGAAATAGCAACTTTTCAAGATTGCTTTTACTCGCTAATCATGTCATGGTTTAACATCGTTAGTACGGAGAACAACCATTTTTTTAGTTCTTTAGTGTTTCAGTATTTATGTTATTAAGTTAGGCATATCACTTACAACTTAAGACTCATAACTCATAACTAAGAACTGATAACTGAAAAACCCACTATTTTCCTATAAAAATGATGAAAAATTAAAAAACTTTCAAAAATATAGTTCAGACTAGT
>DLJQ01000008.1:253198-289074 GCA_002484335.1 Flavobacteriales bacterium UBA7612 | reverse complement strand
GCTTTTAATAGTACAACTAACAACGTAAGTGAAAGTAATAGCACAAATGCAAAAACATAAACCCAAATAGAGATACTAATTCTATATGCAAAATTTTCTAACCACATTTGCATTAAAAAATAACTTGGGACAATAGCAATAGCAAAACCAATTACTGATAAATAAATATATTGTTTAGAAAGAATTTTTAATAAAGATCCTGTTTCTGCCCCCAATACTTTCCTAATTGCTATTTCTTTGTATTTACGCTCGATGGTAAATGATGAAAGAGCAAATAATCCGAACAAAGCAATCGTTATCACAACTACGTTTAGTATTTTGAACATCTTTTCTTGTTTTGTATAATTTTCGTATGAACGTGCAAATTGTTTATCTACAAAATCATATTCAAAAGGATAATCTTGATCTACTTTTACTTTCCAAAATTTCTCAATATTATCAATTGTTTGTTTAGTGTCTTTTGTATCTACTTTAATAATTATATTGTCCACATTAGCATTCAACCATTTTACAACTTTGAAATTGAAAAACATCATAGGTTTTATTTTCAATTGTGGTTGTCCTAAATTGAAATCTTTTGTTACACCAACTAATTTTAGTTTTTGATCGTTCCAATAAAATTCATCATTTATTTTTAATGATTCTCCAAAATAATTTTTAGCTGTTTCGTTAATCAAAACATTTGATATCGTGTCAGATGAAATGGTAGGGTTTAGATCTCTTCCTTGGATAACTTTTATTTTCATCATATCAAGAAAACCAAAATCTATTGCCATATTTTCTGTTACTAATTGTTTATCTTTTACTCTAAAACTTGTATTTGAGCCAGCGCTATTAGAACCAAATGTGAATACTGTTGCATTAACAGCTTGTACGCCTTTTATTTTTAATAAATCTTGCTGAAAACTTTTATAAAAATCAAACTTTCGCTCTCCTAAATCTTGTCTTCTAAATCGTATACTAATAATTTGGTCTCCAGAAAAACCCAAATCTTTATTCGCTAAATAATTCATTTGCTGAATAACAAATGTACCTCCCACTATAAAGAATGTTGCAATAGAAAACTGTAAAACTAGCATTGAATTTCGTAACCAAATTCCATTTTTACTCCTTGAGAAATTTCCTTTTAAAACGTTTAATTCTTTAAAATTGGAAACATAAATCGCAGGAAAAATTCCAGCAAGAACAACAACAATACTAAAAATCAGTAATAGATTTGGAATAAAACTTATAAAATCAATTTCTAAATTTTTATTGATTAATTGATTATAACTCGATAAACCTACTTCTACTAAAGCTAATGCAACAAAAAATGCAATAACAGTTGTAATAGTTGTTTCTATGATAAATTGTAAAATAATATTACGTTTAGATGCACCAGCAATTTTTCTTATTCCTACTTCTTTTGCTCTTCTTATTGCTTGTGCAGTAGATAGATTAATATAGTTAATTATAGATAAAATTAGAATCAAATACGATAACCCTAAGTTAATTTGTATAAACAACATATTCCCCATTCCTTCTGGAAGTTTTGATACCTTAGCATTTAATCTAGAATCTTTTAAGGATTGAAACTTTACTTTTACTGGTTCATAAATTTTTGAAAATTCCTCAATAGACATACCTTCATTTTTGGCATTTTTTATGGTATTATTTACATAAAACAAATCTGTCCCTAATTTTTCTATTTCCGATTTATACTTAAGGTCTTTTAACTTTATTAATAATCCAGGACCATAACTTCCCCAATTATCTTTAACATCATCTAAACGAGTATAAATATTAGAAACAACCATTTTAGGCTGAAATCCACTAAATTTATTTCCCTTAAAAACTCCGTAAATAGGCATCTTTCGTCCGTCATAGTTTGTTAAGATTTTTCCGACAGGATTTTGATTACCAAATAGTTTAATTGCTTCATTTTCTTCTAACGCAATACCATATTTATTTTTACGAAAGTCTTCTACATTTCCTTTTACAAATTTGAATGGAATAAAATCAAAGAAATTTTGATCTGTACTAACAATTCCTTCTATGTAAACTTTTTTTTTATCGACATAAAAAGTTTCTCTTCCATACCACCCCTCAAACCAACAATAATTTTCAACTTTATCTGACTTTTCTTTCAAATAACGAGGTAAAGGCTCAACACTGGTCGGCCATTCTTCTCCAGCAATAGGAAACACAGATAACGTTTCGTAAATGAGATCTTTATCTGTATTCCATTGGTCATAACTTGTTTCATCTTTCCAATACAATGTTGAAAAAATAACTCCTGTAATTCCTATTGCTAAACCTAGAATGGTTAATAAAGTAAACCACTTATTTTTTATAGCATTATGAATATATATTTTGAACCAGTTTTTTAGCATCTAGATATCATTTAGAGTTAATAGTCGTTACCCGATTTATTTTTTACTTTTCCTGATTTATCTTTTTTTATAGAAGTAACTTTTGGGTCTCCTTTTATTGTAATCTTAGAAGAAGAACTTACAGAAGCAGAAAATTTATCTACAACCCAACTATTAATTGTAGCGGAACTACTTGCTTTAAAATTTGCTTCCAATACTTCTAAATCATATAAATTACATTTAGATCCACTTGAAGATTTTACAGTAATTAAGTTTGTTTTTCCACTTAAAGTTGTACTAGATCCGCTAGAGCTATTTATTTCTAATTGTTTAGATTTTAAGTTTGTATTCCAATTTGCTCCAGAACTAATTGATGCTTTTATATTATCAGAAGAAAGATTTCCTTTTAATTGTGAACCAGATGATAAATGAATATTAATATTTTTAGAATTAAACAATTCACCTAAATTAATAATAGAACCCGAAGAAGAATGGATCTCTAAACCATTAGAATTCATTTTATCATTAAATTTTATTTGAGCTCCCGAACTCATTTTAATCGAATTAATCGAAGATCCATAAACAGCTATATTAACCTTTGAAATATTGATATTTCTTTTTTCTTTATTATCAATATATAACTGTAATACATTATTCTTAACTTCAGTAATAATATAATTTAAATTTTCTTTTTTATCAGTATCTACAATTATCTTAGGAGAGTTAGAAAGATGATAAGAAATATTAACCCCTGTGCTTCCTGAAATTTTGTCAAAAGATGAAATATTTCTTGTTTCTTGTATTTGAGCATTAATAATTAATGCAATAAAGATTAGTACGAATGTGATATATTTTTTCATAGTATATGTATATTGATTAATTTTTATAATTCTGTATTTGCAAAAACATTAACATTTTTTTGATTTATTTTTTCAGAAAGTATTTCACCATCTTTCATCGTAATTATTCGTTCAGAAAATGCGGCGTCATGTGAAGAGTGTGTTACCATAAGAATTGTTGAACCTTGTATATGTAAATCTGTTAATAATTCCATTACTTCATTTCCATTTGTACTATCTAAATTTCCTGTTGGCTCATCAGCCAGAATAATTTTAGGGTTCATCACCAATGCTCTTGCAACTGCTACACGTTGTTGTTGACCTCCTGAAAGTTGTTGAGGAAAATGTTGTAAGCGATGAGAAATATTCAGTTTTTCTGCAATTTCTTTCACTCTTTTTTTTCTTTCAGAACTAGCTATTTTAGCATAAATCAATGGTAGTTCAATATTATCATAAACAGAAAGTTCATCAATTAAATTAAAGTTTTGAAAAATGAAACCTATATTTTCTTTACGAACCTTAGCTCGTTTCGTCTCATTTGCTTTTGCCATTTCGTTATTTGAAATTGTATAACTTCCGTCATCAAAGGAATCTAATAATCCTATAATATTAAGTAATGTTGATTTTCCACAACCAGAAGGTCCCATTATTGATACAAATTCCCCCGAACGAATAGTTAAATTAATTTCATTTAATGCTCTTGTTTGAATATCTTCTGTAATAAATACTTTTGATAATTTGTTTATTGTTATCATTATAGTTAGTTTTTTATAGTTAATTCTTGTATTTCTTTATAATCTTCATAATTTGAAACGATAATTTTTTCACCAACTTTTAATCCTGAAACAAGTTCATAATAGTTTGGATTTTCTCGTCCTAATTCAATTTTTCTTCTTACTGCTTTATCACCATTTACAACGAAAATCCATTTCCCTTGTGTTGTTGCATAAAAAGAGCCTTTTGGTATAACAGTTCTTTTTTCTTTTTCTGATAAAATAAGTTTTACTCCAACAGATAATCCTTCTTGTAAATTAGATGGAATTTTATCTATAAATTCTAATTCAGTTTTAAATTTCCCTCCTTTTATTTCAGGAGAAATTTTAGTCACTTTCACTTTTATTATTTTTCCTTTCATTTCAATTTGCCCATATTGGTTTTCTTGAATTCTATCCAAATAATATTCATCTACCATAGCAACAAGTTTATACCCACTTAAAATATCTATTTTTCCAATGCTTTTAGCTGCTTCTATAGACTGTCCTAAAGTTGCTTCAAAAGAACTTAATCTTCCAGTTTCTGGAGCAATAACTAAGAAATTCTTTTTATTTTGTCTCAACGTTATTAAACTTTTTCGCATAATAGCCAGAGCTTCATCTATTTGTTTTAACTGTATTGTATTCGATTCTCTTTCTTTTACTAAAGTTTTCTGGATAATTCCTTTACGTTCATTCTGAAAACGCAATTTCTCTTGTGTGTTTTCCCATTCGTTTTTAGATAAAACTTCACGGTCATATAATTTTTTACTTAAATCATAATCTAATTTCGACTGATTGTAATCATGTTCTATTGCTACAAAATCCTTAGACATATCTAACTCTTGATTGCGAATAGAAAGTTTAGCAACATTCAACTGATTCATTTGTTCTATTATCGCTGTTTCTTGCGTCAAATAATTCAATTCTGTATTTGGATTATATAAACGAGCAATTGGCATTCCTTTCGTTACCATTTCTCCATTTTCTACAAATACTTCCTGTACAGAACCACCTTCTACTACATTTATTAAAATTGAATTAATTGGTTCTAGTTGTCCTTGAAAAATCACAAAATCTTCAAAATTTTCAACAGCAACATCCTTTATTATTATTTCACTGGAATTAATACTTAAACTTCTTGGACGTTTAATCAAATAAAAACTACTTACTCCAAAAAAAGCAACGACAAAAGCTAATAATATAATTCGTTTTAAATTTTTATTTTTTTGATTGATTTTCGTATCCATTATTTCTTAAATTTACAAAAACAGGAAAGTATTTATTGTTATCCTACTATATTTCAATAAGTAATAAATGTGCCTAAATTTTATAATTTGCTAGATGATTGAAAACAGTCATTTTATAAAATAACACTACAAATTAACTGTTCGGAAACGAACACTGATTTGTTCGAAATAGGACAACATAAAAAAATGAAATGAAAAAAACACAGGCTACTATTCTTATTATTGACGACCAAGAAGAAATTTTAATCGCTAGTAAATTATTATTAAAGAAGCAATTCGAAACCATTTTAACTTGTTCAGACCCTAAAAAAATCCCACAATTATTTATTGAACAAGAAATTAATGTTGTTTTAATGGATATGAATTATAGAACAGGTTATGAAGATGGAAAAGAAGGTATATTTTGGCTAAAAGAAATCAATAGAATACAACCTTCTGTAAAAATAATCTTAATGACCTCTTTTGGTCATGTAGAAACTGCTGTTGAAGGTCTAAAACTTGGTGCTGTGGATTATTTATTAAAACCCTGGAACAATGAAAAACTAGTCGATTTAATAAAAGATGCTGTAAAACAAGAAAGAAAATCCAAACAAACAACAAAACAACCAAAAAAAGATTTATTTTTAGGAGAATCAATTGCTGTTCAAAAAATATATAAAATCGCCAATAAAATTGCTTTAACAGATGCAACGGTTCTTATTTTAGGCGAAAATGGTACGGGAAAAACAGTATTAGCAAAAGATATTCATCTAAAATCTAAACGAAAAGATGACATTTTTGTTCATGTAGATTTAGGCTCTCTCAATGAAAATTTATTCGAAAGTGAACTTTTTGGTTACACAAAAGGAGCTTTTACCGATGCTAAAAATGATACTATAGGTCGTTTTGAAAGTGCCAATAATGGAACTATTTTTTTAGATGAAATAGGTAATCTACCATTACATTTACAAGCCAAACTATTACAAGTTATACAAAACAAAGAAATCACACGACTTGGTGAAAGCAAACCTCGTAAAATAGATGTCAGAATTATTACAGCAACAAATTCTAACCTAGAAGAAGATGTAAAAAAAGGTGCTTTTCGTGAAGATTTATTCTATCGTATTAATACCATTTCTCTTAACATGCCAAATCTCTCGGCAAGAAAAGAAGATATTATCCCATTAATACACTATTTCATTGATATATTTTCTAACAAATACGATTTAGATATTCCTTATATTGATGATGAATTACTCAATCAATTAGAACATTACGAATGGAATGGCAATATTCGTGAAGTACAAAATAGAATCGAAAGAGCTGTTATTTTAGCTGAAAATAATCAAATTACATTAGATAATTTAGGATTTGATACGTTAATTCCACTCAAAAAAGAAGAAACTATCCGAACGTTGTCCGACATAGAGAAACAAAAAATTGTAGAACGTTTACATTTTCATCAATGGAATATATCCAAAACAGCCGAAGATTTAGGAATATCTCGTGCTGCACTATATCGTAAAATGGAAAAATATACTATATCAAATACTGCTTCATGAAAAAATTATCTACTCAATTATCCATAGCTATTCGTATTTCCTTATTTGTTTTTTTTCTATTTACAACTTCCTATTTCATTATTCATAAATTTTGGTTTTCGGGATTTTTTTTCATCTTATTATCCACCCTATCTCTTGTTGAATTAATTTATTTTTCAAAAAAATATTTTTCTTATAATCAAAAAATTATCTCAGCACTTTTATATGATGATTATAGTCTAAACATTCCAGAAATAAATACACTAAAAGACCAACAAATTATCAAATTATATCAAAAAATAAAAGCCGAAAAACAAACTAGTTTTTCCAAAGAAATCCTTTATCAGCAATTATTAAACTCTATTTCTTCAGGATTCTTGATTTTAAAAAAAGTTGAAAATGACCGTAAAATTATTTTTATAAACAACTATTTTCAAAAACTATTCGATATACCAAAATCAAACTCTTGGAATAAATTAAAAAAAATTATTCCTCAATTTTCAGATGTATTAGAAAACAATAATTTTCAAGAAATAAAATCACTCTTAGACATTCAGATTGATGAAGAACAACAACAAACGTATATTATCCAAAATTCTAAAACTATTATAGAAGGTGAAGAATATGACATTATCTTTCTAGACTCGGTACAAAGAGTTATAGATTCTACTGAAAAAGAGGCTTGGGTAAATGTTATGAAAATCATTGCACACGAAATTATAAACTCTCTTACTCCTATTTATTCATTAGCTAGCACAACAAAAACATATTTTGAAAGTGATGAATTAACCAATGAAGATTATGATGATATTCGATTAAGTTTAGATACTATCATGAATAGAAGTCAACATTTACAAACCTTTGTCGAACAATACAGACAACTCACAACAATACCTCATCCTATCAAATCAAATCACAATTTAAAAGAAATTATACAAGAAGTTCAACAATCTTTTAAACACGAATTGGAAGAAAAAAAAGTAGATTTTGTACTCTCTATACCAGATTCTATTACAATTGATGTAGATAGAATACAATTCGAACAAGTAGTAATTAACCTAATAAAAAATGCTATTCACGCTATTGAACATATAGACCAAAAACGAATTGAAGTTTATTGTAAACAAACAGACAATCGTTTACAAATTATCGTACACGACTCAGGAAATTTAATTGATGAAACTATTCTTTCGAAAATATTTTTACCTTTTTATACAACCCGAAAAAATGGTGCTGGAATAGGTCTCACACTTTCTAAAACAATTATAGAAGCACACAAAGGTTACCTTTTTTATAAACAAATAAATGGCAAAAAGGAATTTGTAATCTCATTTCCAATAACAAAGTCTAACAATGACTAATTATTTATTTGGGCATAATGGTGGTTATCTGGAAACAACAACTGAATATAGAATATTTCCAAAAGAATCACTTGCTATAACTGTCCTTACAAATAAAAGTGGAAATTTCAGATTAGATGGTTTGTTAAACGAAATAGGATTTCAATTTATAGAACAAATTAAATAAAAAACTATAGTTAAAAACAGTAACTGCTGTACAACTCTAATTTTCGAAACAAAAACACAAAATAATAATAAAAACTCTTTTAAAAAGAATTATTATTTTTAAAGTACTTATTATTAACTAATTAATTTTTCCATATTTTAGTAAACAATAATAAGCTATTACTTGGGTTATTTTAAAATTTCTAACCCGCCTATTTTATTTTTTGGGGATAAATTATATAATAAGATTATAAAAAAACAAACAATGAAGAAACTATTACTATTAGTTGTAATTTTACTATTTATATCTTCTTGTAAAGATAAGAAGAATCAACAAGAAAATAGCTTGAAAGAACTTCAGAAACAAGCTTTAGAACTAAGGAAAAACCAGATAGATTTTTTCATAAATGCAACACCAAAATATTTCACTGCTAAGACCTTAAATGGAAAATTATTCAATTCTCAAGATTATAAAAATAAAAATTTAGTAATATTAATTTATGATAAATCATATTTAAGAAAAAGTGAATCATATGATATGACTAAAGAACTAAATGATATATATAATTCGTACAAAAATAAAATAAAATTTATTGGTATAATTGAAGGGTATGTTGAGAATCAAAACGAACTAGATGAATACTTAAAAAATTCCGGAATTATATTTGAACAAATAGATAATACTAAATCACAAAATAAACCTCAAGTATTAGACTATAATATATTTTGTAATCCTGCTAAAATTCTTATAAATTCAAATGGAAAAGTAATACATTCTTCTTGTGGAGGTGGAGAAAGTCGTGAACTAATACAAAAATTGGATAGTATAAAAAACTTTCATTAACATCATTGATTATTGTAAACAAAAATTAAAATACACAACCTTGTTTAAAGCTTTTCTATCTAGATTTCGATACTATTTTTCTACATTCTCATTTCAAAAAAATCACTCTCTATCTGACAGAAAAAATTTGCAATAGCGATTGTAGTGGATATCCTTTTTGCGGAGCGTTCTAGCGAAGTAAAAAGATTGGAACGGAAAGCGCGACCTGAAAGGATTGCCCAAAAAACATTTAAATAATTACTTGTAATAAACAACAATAGCGAGCTTTACGCTCGCTATTGTTACAAAAAATACTAATAAACTTGAAACACATTAATTAATCAATCTTTTTTCGATATGCATAATAAAATACTATCGGTAATATTGTAAATGAAAGGATAAGACAGATTATTAATCCCCCAACAATCATAATTGCTAATGGTTTTTGAATTTCTGATCCCATTCCTGTTGATAAAGCTGCTGGTAATAATCCCATAGACCCCATCAAAGCAATCATAACAACAGGTCTAATTCTACTTTTTACACCATGAATTATTGCTTCTTTTAGGTTCATTTTATGTTTTATATTATCTCTAATAATCCCTATTAATACAATTCCGTCAATTGTTGCGACACCGAATAGAATAATAAATCCTATCCCAGCAGAAATTCCAAAAATAGTACCTGTTACCCAAAGAGAAATAAATCCTCCGATGAAGGCAAATGGCAATGTTAATGCAGCTATTGCAGTATCTTTTGCATTACCAAAGTTTGTATAAAGTAATAGTAAAATTAATACCAATGAAATAGGAACAACCATTGTTAATTGTTTTGCTGCACGTTCTTTACTTTCGAATTCTCCAGCCCATTCCATATGATTCTCTTTTGGTAATTTAACTTCTTTTGCAACTACTTTTTTCGCTTCTTCTATTGTACTACCTAAATCTCTTCCTTCTATACTGAAACCTATTCCTATATATCGACTATTTCCTTCGCGGTAAATAAATGCCGGACCTGTTTGGTAACCAATAGTTGCTACTTCTTGTAATGGCACACTATGTCCGTTACTTGTTGGAATAAGTATATTTCCAATTTTTTCTGGAGTATCTCTGTATGTTTTTTGGAAACGAAGAATGACATCGAATTGACGATCGTCTTCATAAAATTTAGTTGCTGCTTGTCCTCCAATTGTCATTTCAATAACAGCTTGTACATCGGCAGTATTTATACCATATTTTGCCATTTGAGAATCACTTAAAACAATACGCAATTCTGGTAAACCTATATTTTTAAAAACATTTAAATCAGTTATTCCATCAACTTTTTTAATAGAATTGGCTACTTTATTGGCATACTTTTCTAAATCATATAAATCATCTCCAAATATTTTTATAACCAACGAACTTTTTACACCAGCGACATATTCTTCTACATTATCTTGAATTGGTTGAGAGAAACCGAATGTTATTCCTGGATAATGTTCTAGTTTTTTTCTCATTTCTTGAATAATATCTTCTTTGGATACTTTTCTTTTCCAATCTTTTTCGTCTTTCAACTGAATGTTAAACTCAATATTAAAAAATCCTGTAGGATCTGTTCCATCATTTGGACGACCTGTCTGTGTTAATATAAAATCTATTTCATCATTATTTTTCAGCATCAAGTCTTTCATTTCTTTTGTAAGACGAGTTGATTCTTGTAGATTTACACTATTGGGTAATGTTGCTCTAATATAAATTGCGCCTTCATTTAATTTGGGTAAGAATTCTGAACCATAATTCGAAAATCTGAATACACAAACACTTAATAGTCCTATGAATAAACCTAAAGTAAGTTTCTTGTTACGAAATGCTACTGAATATAATCCAAAGATTGTTTTCTGAAAAAAACGAGTAATAAAATTCTCTTTTTCTTCTATATTCTTTGTAAACAATAATTTACACATTGCAGGAACATACGTTAAACTCAAAATTAATGATCCTAAAAGAGCATAACCAAGTGTAAATGCTAGTGGTGTAAACATTTTACCTTCTACTTTTTGGAAAGAGAATATTGGTAATAATGCAACAATTAATATAATAAGAGCAAAGAAAATATATGAAGCAACACTACCTGCACTTCTTTTAATTACTCCCATTTTACTCATTTTGGCAAAACGTTCTGCTCCTACCTTATGTTGCATTGTTCCTAAAGCAACAAAAACAGTTTCTACAATAACTAAAGTTCCTTCTAACAACAATCCAAAATCTAATGATCCCATTGAAATTAGATTAGCAGGTAAACCTTGTATTTTTAGCATAATAATAGCAAACAAGAAAGATAGAGGGATTACCGAAGCTACAATAACTGTTGATTTCCAATTGTATAAAAATACAAATACAATTAAAGAAACTAATAAAATACCTTCTACAATATTTTTAGAAACTGTATGTACTGTATTATCAACCAATTTAGTACGATCAACAACTGTTTCAATTTTAACATTGCTAGGTAAAGTTCTTGTATTTAATTCCTCTATTTTTGTTTTTAAACTACTGATTACTTCAGAAGGATTTTCTCCACGAAGCATAATTACAATTCCTTCTACAACATCATCTTGTTTATTATAACCAACTTGTCCTAAACGAGGTTTATTAGAAATAGCTACATCTGCAACATTTTTTATAAGGATAGGAGTTGAACCATTCAGTTTTATAGTAATATTTCCTATATCTTCTATCTTATCTAATAATCCAACGCCACGAACAACATAAGCTTGATCTCCTTGTTGAATTACATCACCACCAACGTTAATATTTGATTTAGAAACCGCTTCATAAACATCTAATGGAGATAAATCATAATTTTTTAATTCAGTTGGATTAATCTTTATTTCATATGTTTTTTCTTCACCACCAAAACTGACAACATCTGCAACACCTGGAACAGAAAGCAATTCTCTTTCAATAACCCAATCTTGGATTGCTGTTGTTTCTTTAATAGGTAAATCACTTTTTATAATATATCTAAAAATTTCACCTGTAGCACCAGAAGGTGGTTCAATTTCAGATTCTGCTCCATCTGGTAAATCAACTCCATTCAATTTATTAGAAACATATTGTTGTGCATAAAAATCATCAACTCCATCTTCAAATTGAACAGTTACTACAGATAAACCAAAAAGAGAAATAGATCGAATATTAGACTTATGAGGAATACTATTCATTACTTTAGAAATAGGTAAAGTAACTAACTTTTCCATTTCTTCTGCACTTCTTCCTGGCCATTGAGTAATAATACGAGCTCTTGTGTTTGTTACATCTGGAAATGCCTCTATTGGTGTATGTTTTAATGCATAAATCCCTCCAAAAAGTAAAACAAGAATTCCAAATAATACAAAGGTTGTATTGCGCAACGAAAAAGTTACGACGGCTTGAACTAATTTTTTCATGAATTTATTTATTTAATTCTTCGTAAATAAGTAATGCATTACTTGTTATAACCTTATCATTTGGAGCAAATTTTTCATCTACAAAAGTATATTCTTCATTTTGACCAACTGAGTGAATACGTTTCACTTCCATATTGCATTTGTCTTTATATACAACTACATATTCTTTGTTATTATCAAATACTTTTGCATTATTTGGTACAGCAAATGCATTTCTAAGGATTGTCTCTTTATCAATAATAATATCAGCACTTAAACCAGGAATTAGATTAAGATCTTGATTTTCTAAAACAACTCTCGCTTTTAAAACATGTTCATCATTATCAAAAACATTATCTATACGATCTATTTTTCCAGTATAAATTCTGTCTGGATATGCCATTGTTCTCACTTTAACCAAATCATTTACATGAACATATTTTAAATTATTAGCATATATATTTACCATTACCCAAACTTGTTTTAAGTTTGATATTGAAAATAAATTTTCTTCAGAATCTGCATTAATTGTTTGTCCAGCACTAATATTTTTTTGAACAATGTAACCATCTTTTGGTGCTAAAATTTGGAATTGACCATTTCCAACCGCACGATACATTCGTAAAGTTGCATTAACATTTTCTAAATCTATTCTGGCTGACTTTAATTCATATTCTAATTCTGTTACTTCTGGTTGAGAAGCTAAACCATCATTCAGTAACTCTTTCTTTGTTTTGATTTGTTTTTGAATTAATGCAATCTGATTCTCAAAATTTCTTCTTTGCTGTGATAAATCTAAAACTTCATTTGATTTCACAATTGCTAAAACTTGACCATTCTTAACAAAATCACCTAATTGGAAATTAACTTTATCAACAGTACCTTGTAGTAAACTTTTGTAAGCAACTAAATTATTTTCGTTGTATTCTACTTTTCCTGACAATGTTAATTGTTCATGAACTGGTTGTTCTGTTATAGGAACTATTTTTGTTGATTTCTGTAGCTGTTCATTCATACAGAATTTTTTTTCTGATTGTGCTTCTTCAGTTTCTACTTTTTTTGTTTTACAACTTGTAACAAAAGTGATTATGCAAGCAGCTAAAAAATATAGTATTTTCTTCATTGTTTTATAAGTCTTGTCCAACGATATAATTTAATTCTTCAAATGTATTTTGGTATTCTTCTAGTATTTCTAAATAAGATTCTTGAGACTCTCTATAAGCTTGACTGAAATCAATAAACTCTAACAAAGTAACTTGCTTATTTTGTAGATGTTTTTTATAATTTTCAATCATTTTTAATTGTTCATCTTTATCTAAATCTTTCCACTGATTCAACATGTTTTCTAATTGAGATAATTGATTTTGAATTCCATCTATTGAATTATCCAATTCATAAGTCAATCCATCTTTAGATATTTTTTGTTGATCTACGGATAATTGTGCTGATTTTATATTTCCTTTATTTGTATTTAGAATAGGTAAATCCATACTAACTCCTACTCCTACAAAATCACGCATAATATTACCACCACGATCATAATTCACTTGAAAAGTTAAATCTGGAACTCGTTGAGCTTTTTCCAACACCAATTGTTTTTCTGCTAAGCTTATTTCATTCGCTTGGCGTTTTAATCCTATATTTTGTTCTTTAGCTAATTCTTTAACATTTAATGGTATTGGTTTAGAAATAGTATTAAATATTGAAAAATCTATATCTTCTGTTTTTAATTCAGGATTTTGTGTTAAAAGACGAAGTTTTATTAATAATTCTAGTTCATCCTTATCTAAAGAAACTTTATCTTTTTGTAATGAAATTAATTCTGTTTGAAGTCTATAAAAATCAGCTTTTGGAACATTTTTCAAATCAGCTTGTCTTTTATATTGAATATTCATCTGAGAAAATAAATCTATACTATTTTGTAATTGATTTTTTTCTTCATTAATTTTTGCTAGAGAAAAATAAGCTTGACGAAGTTCTTTTTTTAGTTCTCTCATCAACTCTTCATAATCAAAAAGTGCACTATTTTTTTCTAATTGCTTTATTGCTACTCTTTTTTTACGTTTACCTGCTGTCTCTATTAATTGTTCTAATTCAACCGCTACTTGCTGATTTCTCCCATATTTACCTATTAAATAAGGTTGTTGTTCTACATTATACGTTTTCCAAAGATTTACTTCAGAAATACTCAATGTAGGATTACTCCATAATTTTTCTTGAATTATCTCTGCATCAACCTTATCAATATTGTATTTGCTTGCAATTAATTCATAATTTTTTTGTAAAAATGCTGCTTCCAGATTTTCCAGTGTAACTTTTTGTGCTTGTGTTTGGGCACATACTGTAATTAAAACAGCTCCTAAATAAATTGCTTTCACTTCAAATTATTTTAATAAGACAAAAATAGAATTCATACATTAACTTTAGTTTTAATGTACATTAAAATTAGATTAGATTTTTGAATTATTAAAATTTATATAATTAAAAATCAACAAATTATTTTCACAACTGTTCCTTTAGGTTTATTATTTGATATTTCTAAATTAAAATGATGTAAAGTAAAAATAACGTTAGCCATTGATAGCCCTATTCCTTTACCTTGATAACTTGTTGCATTTTTACCTCTATAGAAGTTTTGTTTTATTTGTTTCAAATCTTCTTCTACAATTCCAATACCCTGATCACTAATATGAATTTGTAACTTATTATCAATTTCAAGAAATTGTATTTGTATTGGTTTATTATCAGAATATTTTATAGCATTTCCTACTATATTATTAAATGCTAATTCTAATAATTTTTCATTTCCATGAATAGATAATAAATGATTATTTTCTACTTTTATATCTACATTAATATGTGCCTGATGATATAAAATGGCATTTTCTATAACTTGCCAAATAACCTCATCAATACGTATTTGTTTAAATTCAAAATTTGTTTTTACACCAGATAGTAGCATCATTTGATCTAGTGTTTCTTGCAAATCATTTGTATACTGCTTCAGCTGAATAATAACATCTTCATACTCTTCTGATGTACGTTTTTTTGTATTTGTAACTTCTAAAGTTCCTAATAAAGCTGTTATTGGTGTTCTCAATTCATGAGAAACATAATCAATAAAATTTTTCTGAATTGTAAATGTTTGAGTTATTCGATCAATAAAATGATTATAATTTTTTACTAAATCTTCTATTTCTTCGTATGACTTTTCTAATTTTAATGGTTTATTAAAATTCTTTGCATCTCTCTCCTTTATCTGTTGAATAATTTTGATAATAGGTTCATATGCTATGTTGGATAAATAATTAGAAAACACATATATAAATAATGTTCCTAATACAGAAACAACAATTAGAATATTTAATAGCGATTTCATCTGTTCATCAAGTTCATCCTTAGATTCTCTAGTTATAACGACAAAATCACCTTGATTATCCAAATAAAAAATCCCATTATAAAAATAATCATCAGTTAATAATTGAACACTTTTATCCCTACGAATATCCTCAACAAATTTCTCTGTTATATTAGAATCAGAAGTCATATTTCCATTAAATCGTTTATTTAAAGAATCTATAACTAAAATATTTTTTTTAGAAATTTTTCTCTGAAGTTGAATTTTTATACTATTATGTTCTGAATTTGTTACTTCATCTTCTTCTAAATAATAAAGGGCTGCTAAAAGAGATTTACTTTCCAAAGATTGAAATTCTTTTTTTACCATTTGATTATAAAAAAGAAAATAAATGACTACTGAAACAATAAAAATAACAATACTAAAAATTGCTACATAATAGATAGATAATCGATGCTTTAATTTCATGTAAATTAAGATTTAAACATATATCCAACACCTTTTACAGTATAAATATATTTATTTCTTTTTTCTATTTTATTACGTAAATAAGAAATATATACATCAACAACGTTCGTGTGATTATCAAATGTTATTCCCCAAACTGCATTTAGAATTTGAATTCTTGTTACAGTTTTATCTATATTTTCTATCAAATAATTAAGTAGTTTAAATTCTCTGGGAGATAATTCTATTTCTTCATCATTAATAGAAACTTTATATTGATCCAAATCTATTTCTAATTCACCAAAAATCAATTTATTCGAATTATTTTCTTGTTGACGAAATTGATTTCTCCTTGTCAAAGCTCTTATTCTTGATAATAATTCATCAAAATGGAATGGCTTAGTTATATAATCGTCTGCTCCATAATCTAATGCTGTAATCTTATCTTGTGTAGAATTAAGAGCACTTAACATTAGTATTGGTGTAAATATTTTTTTATATCGAAGTGTTTGTACAAGCTGTATACCATCCATCTCTGGTAACATGATATCACAAATAATTAAATCGAATTGAATATTTAAAAAATTTTCTAAAACAGACTCTGCATTTCTGCATAAAGTAACTAAATGATTATTTTCCTCTAATCCTTTGATTAAAAAATCACTAATTCTTTTATCGTCTTCTATAACCAATATCTGCATTTGATATGTTTTTACAAAAATATTTCTTTTTAAAGAAATTATTAATTGATTTTTTGTATTCTAATTAAACTCTAATATAAGCCATGAAATTTGATTTTGAGATGAAAGAAAAGTAACTTTGCTGAGAATAAAATAAAAAATTATTAAATGAAAAAAATATTCATACTTTCTGCTATAATATTTGGATTATTTTCTTGCTCTACTAACAAGAAAACAAAAGAAAAACAATTGACTGAAAACAAAGATTTGAATTATGTAAAAAATAGTTTAATAATAAATTATGATCCAGAAATTGGTAATGAAGAGTTATTAAAACAAATTGAAAAATATGGTGCTAAAATTGATTATAAATATGAAAATTTTAATTCTGTTGCAATTACAATCCCTGAAAATAAAAAATTAGAAGATGCAGAAAAATTCTTTAAAAATGTAAAAGGTGTTTCTCTTATTTCTAAAAATTATATAATGAAATTAGATTAAAGTGAATATTTGATATTCACTTTTTTTAATCTCTTAATTTTTTTTACATTTTTATCTTTAGTATTAAATATTTATCAACTATTTATTCTATTAATAACAAATAATTTAAAATAAAAAACTTAGATTAAACGATTAAATACAAACAAAAAACTTAAATTTTTTTTTAATTTTAATTAGAATAAATCCAAATAAAAACTACATTTGCAATGTTTTTAGACCATACAAACATTACAAATGAAAAAGAAAATAATTTTAGTTTGTCTACTTCATGCAGCTCTTCAAAATACATATGCTCAGCAAAAAGATGATGTAGAATTAAACGAAACATTAATTGAAACTACAAGAATTCCGGAAATCAAAAAAAATTCAAGTAGCTCTGTCATCATCGTATCAAAAAAAACAATCGAATCTTTAGCTCTTGCCAATCCGGACATGTCCGTTATTCTTGGATTAGCTGTACCATCAATTGGTTTAAGTTCGAATACAACAAGTAATCGATCGCAAACAATGCGTGGTCGCCAGATGTTGATTATGATTGATGGTATTCCACAATCTACACCTCTTAGAAGCACAGATAGAGATATTCGTTCTATAAGCCCATATGCAATCGAAAGAATTGAGGTTATAGAAGGAGCTAGTTCTCTTTATGGTGCAGGAGCTGTTGGTGGAATTGTAAATTTTGTAACTAAAAAAGCACACACAGACAAAGCATTTAATGGAGAAACTTCCATTGCTTTATCTGACCACAGGTTTAAACAAGGTGATCATGCCTCTGGATATAGAATTAATCAACAATTTTATGGAAAAATCAAAAAGTTTGATTATTTAGTAAATGCTGGAATTGTAACTTCGGGTAGAGGTATTGATGGAAATGAACAAATTATTTCTCCTCGTTACGGTCTAAGTGATGTATCTCAAAAAAATATTTTAGCTAAAATTGGTTATGATTTTTCTGAAAATACACGTTTAGAAGCAATGTATAATTATTATTCAACAGAACAAGATACTGATTTAATTGCATCTGGTGGTAAATATCTAGAATCTCCAAGAGTTGGGGTTATAGGAGCTCAAGATCCTGCTGCTGTAAATGAGGGTACAAAATACAATCATAATGCATACCTTAAATTAACAAGTAAAAATATTTATAAGAATACAAACCTTGATGCTTCTGTCTATACTCAAAGTTTATATACTATCTTTGATTATAGAGCTAATTCTGCTAAAAGCCCTCGTTGGGAAGAAACAGGTGGACAAGCTACTATAAAAGCTCAAAAATTTGGAGGAAGATTAAATCTTATTTCTACAATTGACATTTCTAATGATATAAAAACAACTGTTCTATATGGAGGAGATTTTATGTTAGATGAAACAAGTCAACCTCTTGTAGATGGAAGATTATGGGTTCCTAAATTAAAAGCATATAATACAGCTGGATTTATACAAACTGTAACTAATATTTATGGTAAATTAAATTTTAAAGCTGGATTTAGATATGATAATATTCTTGTAAAAGTTCCTGATTATCATACTATACCAAATAAAAAAGATCAAGTTTGGCCTTTTGTTAAAGGAGGAAATTTAAATTATAGTAAACCTACATTTAATTCATCTTTACAATATTACGCAGCAAAAGAATTTAATCCTTACATATCTTTTTCTCAAGGATTTGCTATTTATGATTTAGGTCGAGTTCTAAGAACTGCTAATGAAGATGTAGTTAGTAAAATACAAACAGATCCTGTTGCTACTAATAATTATGAAGTTGGTTTTACAAGTAGATTATTTAATAAAGTTAATTTTAAAGGTGCATACTATTGGTCACAATCTAAATTAGGAAGTGATTTAGTTGCTGGTGATGATGGTTTCTGGA
The DNA here is from genome assembly GCA_002484335.1 of Flavobacteriales bacterium UBA7612. GTDB lineage: Bacteria > Bacteroidota > Bacteroidia > Flavobacteriales > Weeksellaceae > Empedobacter. The sequence continues at coordinate 269,769 of DLJQ01000008.1, read as the reverse complement.
AAGTTGTTAGAAATCCACAATTAATTCATGGGTTTGAATTACAAGCAGATTCTCAAATTAATAAATATGTATTTTTAGGTGCTTCATATTCACAATTAGAAGGAAAATTAAAATCTGATGGTTCTTCTAGTTATGACCAATACATGTCTGGACTAAATATTCCTGCTCCAAAACTTACATTATATACAACATTAACTCCTTTAAAAGATTTTGGAATTAATGTAATGTATACTCATACATCAAGTAGAGATAGATTTACACCAGTAAATAATGTATATAACGAAGGAGAAGGAAAAGTTTCTCCAATTGATTTATTTAATTTATCTGCAAACTATAGATTAAAAAATACAAGATTTAGTTTAGGAATAGAAAACTTATTCAATAAAACTTATTACACAAGTTCTTCTATGATTATGGCAAGAGATGCAGAATATGCTAGAGGAAATGGTAGATATTATACACTTGGATTCACTGTAAGCTATTAATAATTATGTTATAGTTTACCTCAATTATATCTTATTTTAGATCATAGTTCTATTAATTTTTCGAATTTCATTTGAAGAATTTGATAGAACTATGGTCGTTTATAACAATACCCATAATTAGTACCACAATATCTAGAAATAGTACCAAACTAAAGCTACCTATAACAAGTAACTTTGTCCATATATAATGGATATTATGAATGATTGGAATGAAACTCTAGTTACAGAGGAGAATGAAAAATTCAGAACCGAAGTTGCCACAATGGACAAACAAGGTACTAGAAAATGGATATATGCAAAAAAACCTTCAGGTAAATACACAAACTATCGTCAAATAGTATCAACAATACTTTTATTATCTCTTGTTGTACTTCCGTTTATAAAATTACCAAATGGTAATCCTATTTTTAAGTTTGATGTATTTAATACTATTTTTATACTTTTCGGATATCCTTTTTTTACAACAGATTTCTTTCTATTAGCTATCGGTATGATTGTAAGTGTTGTATTTATTATCATATTCACAACTGTATATGGAAGATTATTTTGTGGCTGGCTCTGTCCACAAACTATTTTTCTAGAATTTATCTTCCGTAAAATAGAATTTTTAATAGAAGGTGATAGAAACAAACAAATGCGACTTGATAAACAAGAATGGAATGAAGAAAAAATTATTAAACGAGGAAGTAAATGGTTAATTTTCGCAATTATTTCTTTATTTTTTACCAATGTATTCTTGGCTTATATGTTAGGTGCAGATGTTTTAATTCAATATATCTTAGATGGACCTTTTGAACATTTTACGATGTTTTTAGGTATGATTATCTTCAGTGGTTTATTCTACTTTGTTTTTGCATGGTTCAGAGAACAAGCATGTACTTTGGTTTGTCCTTATGGACGTTTTCAAGGTGTTTTAGTCGATAAAAAAACTATGCAAGTTTCTTATGATTATGTTCGTGGAGAAGGAAAAATTGGGCGTTCTAAATTTAGAAAAAATGAAGATAGAAAAGAACTTGGAAAAGGAGATTGTATTGATTGTGGACAATGTGTTGCTGTTTGTCCAACTGGTATAGATATAAGAAATGGTTCTCAATTAGAATGTGTCAATTGTACAGCTTGTATGGATGCCTGCGATGATGTGATGTCTAAAGTAGGTTTCCCTACAGGGTTAGTAAAATTTGCATCAGAAGAAAACATATCTCAAGGTACTCCATTTAAAATTAATGCAAGATTAGTTGCTTTTTCTGCAGCTCTAATTCTAATGCTTGTTGCCATGACTTCATTTATGGTGAATAGAAGTGATGTAGAGGTTAAATTTTTACAGGTTCCAGGAAAAGATTTTTCTGTAGAAGGTGAATATATTACAAATACACTTCAATATAACTTAATGAATAAAACTAATCATACCTATAAATTGACAGTTGATGTAAAAACGTTTCGAGATGGGAAAGCTGAAATTTTGAATGAAGATCATCAATTTATTTCTCTAGATAAAGGAAAATTAAAACAAGGATTAATAAAAATTAAAATCCCTAGAAAAGATTTAACATCTTATAAAGTTCCTATTGATTTGGAAATAAAAGATAAAAATGGAAAAGAAATTGATAGTTATGTCATAAGCTTTATGGCTCCTTTTTAGATATAAATAATGAATATTAACAAGAACTTATTCTTAAAGAATAAGTTCTTAGTTTATACTGTAATAATTTTAGATTTGGGCGTTATCTACGGCACAAGATTTCCATTACAATTTTTTTCTGAAGAAAAAGGATTTTCATTACAATCCTTAACGCATTTTTTAAATTTTACATTGCAATAGCGATTGAAGTGGAAATCAGTTTTTATGACCTTTAACAAAATTTAAAAATCTTTAAAATAAGCTTAAAATAAAAGAATATCAATCGTTTTTATCTTTAGGATAAACTATTTTATAAATTGAAAAATAAGAATGGTATTAAGACTTATGTTAGATTATTTTTATTTAATCGCAAAAAAATGTTTTGATATTTAGTTATTAAAGCTTTCTTCAGAAATAGTAGTAGAATTAAAAGAATTAACAATATCAGAAGAAATAACATCTAATTCTAATTCATAGCTTGGAATTTGATAACCATCATAAGAATGTATTATATTAAAGTCGATTTTATCTTTACCTTTTTCGTAGATAGCATTCTCGATAAATTTACCTATACATTTTCCATTTTCTGTTTTAGAATACCAATTTTTACCATAAGCTATTTTTAAATAATATTGTCCTTCTGGAATGTTACGAATAGAGTAAGTAGTATTTCTATTAATAAATACGTATCTTATACATTTATTAGTATTTACATCCATTAATTTAATAACAACGTCAGTACCATTGCCAACAGTAATTTTCAAACTGTTGTCTACTTTACCTTTTTTCTGCTTAAAATTATAGCATGAAGACATTTGTCCATTATTAATCTCAGTTGATTTCCATCCCTGCTCTTCTAAAATCTCTTTAGGATTTTTTTCAGGTACAATTTCTTTAGTTATTGTAGAAGAATCAACATATGAATTATCAAAAGATAAATCACCATTATTCGGAGTTACGTAATCAGTATTTGAGCTATATTTTACATTTGAATTTGATTCTCCACAACTTGAAAGTATAATTAGAAGAATTAAAGAAAAAAATTTATACATTATCTATAAAATTGTGTTTCAACAGTTGGTTTGTAATAATTTAGTATCATTTCAAGTAATGAAATATTTAAAAAACATATTGCAATAAAAAGAATACTCGCTATTATATGTTTTAGATTTCCATTCTCATGGTCATTTGATATAATTATTAAGCGTAGTTTATTTGATATAAAATTTATAATAATAATTAAGAAATAATAGATTATAAAATAAATTAGAGTTAATTTATAAAATTCTAAATTTTTAAAATTAAAATTTTTAGAAACTAGAATATCTGAAGTGTATACAATATTTTCTAAACATATTTTTAATAAAATTGTTGATCCAATTAAAAATGATGAATATTTAAAATACATACCTACTTTTTCATTTTCTTTGAAGTCAATTCTACTTAATATTATTTTAGAAATGAAAAGTGTTGTAATTAATCCAAAGACTATTGATAATGATAAAATTATAATTGTTGTTATGTTCATATTTTTTTATTTAGACATTAATGTAATTTTCCAGTGATTTAAGTTTGATATCTCGTTAGATATTGCACCAGGAACAGATTTTGCTACGGTAGTTTCAAAAATTGTATATTGTTTTTCATGATAGGGATATTTGTATTTTGCAATGTATGGTAAATTAATTCCAAATAATGAATGTCCATAGTAATCACTTGATAATATGACAACATCATAATTGTAATGAGATAATATGGTATAAATAGCAAGTGTTCTTGTATCGCAATCAGCGATTGAATTAGCTATAAACTCTACTGGAGTATTTATTCCAAAGGGTTGATTAGGATAACATGGGCCTTCATTATTATTTAAGTAGTTTGAAATAAAATCATCATTGTAAATTTTAGGATCACAAGCTTTTGGTAAAATTAAATTATATTTAAAATCTTGAATAAAGCTGATAATCATATTAGCAAAATCTATTTGATTAAGATTCTTATGATTTCTTATAGAATCGAACATTTCATAAACACCATTTAATCTATTTTGATCATTTTCTTTTAAAAGATGAATAGCTTGATTATAAGAAGTTATATTTCTTAAATGTAAATTATATTTATAAGATCTTGATTGTCTTAAATCAGATAATTTAACATTATAAGTACCGTCATAAACATTTCCATTATAATCCTCCCAAGTTTTATGATTTACAATAATATGATCTTTAATTTTTTGATTTTCTATAACTGTTTCTATAATTGGTATAGGATTTTCTTTTATAACTTCATCTTGAATAGTATATTTAGGAAATCTAATCCAATCCCAGTTTATATTAATTCCTTTTTTCCATACAGGAAATGTGAGTGCCGCTATAATAAAAAAAGCATAAAAAATATATAAAGCCGATAATAACCAATTACCGAACTTAGTAGGTAATAAGTATAATCCAAATATTATAGCAAATATTATAACAATAAAACTAAGTTGAGGTATTAATGAAAAAGTTATTATAGTAGATATAATTAGTATTAATAACCAAAGTAAGATTGAGGAACATCCAAGTTCTCCATTTAAATATTTATTATTATAAGATTTTCTTATTGTTTTCTTAATAGATGTTTTACCTGTATTTATTTTAAGCTGTTCTTTATTATTCTTTAATATTTTTTGATTAGGAATATCAAATTCATTTTCTATAATATTATCTTTTAAATCAATAAATTTTGTTCCAGAAATACTGGTATAAGGAGTTGTATATTCACTTCTTTCATATATAGAAGGCTCATACTTTCTAATTATTTCATCTTGGTAAGTATAATCTAATAAATGCCCATTAATTTGCCCATTAATTACGCCAAAAACTTCATCATCTTCAGATTGATGAAATTGTCTTAAACTCTCAAAATTAAAAATTTTAGGATCTTTTAATTTAATTTTATAAATTTCATTGTCAAAACCATTTAATGTATATTCTTCAGGTAATTGAATCTCATCAATGTTAAATAAATTACTTTTATCTGTTATAAAGTTTTTTTCTTTATCTAAATGTATACCATTACAAATAGATTTATTACCTATTATACAATTACAAATTTTAGAATTAGTTAGGGTAATTTCAACAATATAAAGCTTTATACGAAAGTCTTTTTTATCATCTTTTTTATTACAAATTCCACCTCTATATTTACTTGTAAAATAACCTTCTATAAAAGTATTTCTATTGTATTTTCTTTTAACTGTAATTTCTTTATAGGCTTTACCAAGTGTAGTATCATACTTATCATATTCTTCTTCTAAATTATCTAATATTTCATTTTTTTTATAAATAGTATTGTTTGAAGATTTAGTTTTATCTGTTTTATTCTTATAAATCAAGAATAAAACGATAACTATTATTCCTATAATTATTCCCATTCTTGATAAATTTTATTTAATAAATCTTTTTCAGATTTGTATACTTTTTCAGATTTACGTTTTGTTCTAAATGGTGGATCAGCCCAATGTTCGTATTTATTTATAGGAAGCTTTTTTAAAGTGTAGTATGTTATATCTTCTTTAATTTTATAATAAGCTTCTTTATTGTGTTTTTTTAAAATTTCGAGTGAATTTTTAAGATTAGATTTACTATCTGTTATACTTTCTTCAATTTTATAATTTAGTATTTCATTGTGTTGTTTTATGTATAAATTATAAGCATTTGATATTATTTCCTTTTCTAAATTAGCTTTGTAAGCATAATAATCAAACCTTTTGCGTATCATATATTTAAATATGATAGGAGAGCTAAAAATAGCAATGAAAATTATACTAATCAATTGACTTAAAAAGTTACCACTTGATAGTAATTTTAATTTTAGAGTATAAAATGCATTATTTTTAAGTACATTAAGAATTTCTTGATTAGCCATTAATTTTTCTTCGGTAATTAATTTCCAATTGTTTAGGACTTTTTTGTATGCTTTATTTATTTCAGGAGAATCAAATATAATTTTAGTATTGTATAGTAAATTTTCTTTATCTTCTATAATCTCATTATTAATAATATTTTTTGAATTCTGTATGATAAAAGATAATTTTTTTGAATTTCTAGATTGCAGTGGGATTTTACCTTGTTCTGATAATTCTTTGTTTATAATTTTTAATTGATTAATAAATTCATTATCAGCTAAATATTTTTGATTGAATAAATAAGTTACAGCACTAAGCTTCAATTTATCCGAATCTGAAAGATTAATTATTTGTTCAATTTTTGAGTTGAATTCTTCAACATTTTTTTTCTCTTTTTGAACTAATAAATCATCTTTCAAAATATAAGCAGAAGTAATTGTTTTTGCTTTATACCTTTCAATTTCTAAGTTTTCAGTTTTAGCATATTTTTCTGGATAAACATTAAAAATTACAAATTCAGATAAAGGTTGCGAAATTATAATTGCAATAAAAGCAATAAATAAAAATCTAAAAATAAATGAAAATGAAAATATAGAATTAAACTCATCTTTATTATCCAAATCCAGAATTTTTTTCTTTTTTTTCTTTTTTTTGTCTGCTTTTGGTAAAATTACTGGACTAATAGTATATAATAAAAAGTAATAAATATTAGCAATAAGTAATCCTAAAAATATACCAATAGGTATACTTAATAATTTAGAATACCCTTTTAAAGTATTAAAAACAAATATCATGAAACTAAAAGTAGTTCCAATAAAAAGCAAAAAAACAAGTAGACCAATTATTGTAAAATAAAGATCCAATTTTATCTTCTTTTTTTTATCTTTCTTAGAATTGCCTATACTTTTTCTATATTCTTTTATAAGGTAATAATCTTCTGATGAGAAAAATAAAAAGAAGTTTTTAAATTTTTTAAACTTCTCTTTCATCAGTTTTTACATTTTGAATATAGTCACTTGGATTTTCATTAATTTTAATTTTTTCGTGTTCTTTAAATTTATTGATTGCATAATCCGTTAATTCTTTTTGTATTTCTGATTCTTTAATTTTTTCAAAAATTTTTAAATCTGCTTCATGATTTATTACTAAATGTCTTTCAATTCCTTTTTTATCTTCATAAAAATCGTATTTAACTTCAATACCATTATATGCTCTTATTAAATCATCTCTATTTTCAGCTAAATAATCATAAGGAGTTTTGGTTAACATTAATTTAAAAAATATAGGAGTTAACTCTATAGCTAAAAATAATAATGTTACAAAAGTAGTTATCCAAAATCCAGCTACTTCGTGTGCAATTTTAATACGTTCTAATAAACCATCTAATCCTTTAGCTACTTTTTCATTTGATGATAATGCTTTATCTTTTTCTATAAGGATTTCTTTTTTCTTTTTATCTGCTTGTTCAAATTTTTGTTTATTTAATTCTTCAAATCTAGATAATTCATTTTTAAGTGAAGCTATTTGTCCATTAAGAGCTTTACTTAATGGACCATTTCCAGCTATAACACCATTAGCTTTTCCCATTAAATTATCTTCATAAGCTTGTTCAGCTTTTTTTATTCTATCAATGATATCTTTTCGCTTTACTTCTAAGTTACCTAAATCATTTTCAACGACTTTTAGTCTTTCTTCAAAGTTCGCAGTTGTTTTCTTTTCAAATTCTTTTTGTACTTCTAATTGTTTTTCATATAATCTATTGTCAATTTCAGTTTTAAACATTCTAATTTCAATAGGTTTAGAAATACTAATAGCAATAATACATCCCATGATAATTCTAGGAATAGCACCTTTTAATTCATCCCAAGTAATTTTTTCTGTACCATCACCTTTTCCTGTTGCGGCAACAATAAATCGGTCTAAATTAAAAATCATTAGCCCCCAAAAAATACCAAATATAATAGCCATAAATACAGTACTTATGTGAATAGGGTTATCTAATGCACTCCCTCTAGGTTCAAAAATTGTATAAAATGCATAACCACCTGATAAACCTGCCATTAATCCCGTAGCGAATACAATTCCACCTAAGCATGAATATTTTACTTGATCGCTATATGTAGTGCGTTGTAATAAATACGGATCTCCACCTGCCGCTGTCCATAATGCTTTCATTACTTTGCTTGCTTCTGGAACTTGATATTTGTTATCTAACATAGTTTGATTTGTTATATTTTATTCTTTTTACCTTGTATTGATTGTTGCTTATTTTGAAATCATTCAATGTTAAATTATAATTCGGAGTTATATTTATTAATGAAGAAATTTTCTTACTAATTTTTATCTTCTTTTCTTTAATATCAACAGAAAATTCTGAGAAGTTTGTAAATATTGAATCATTAATTTTTATTATATGTATAATTTCATCTTTTAAACCTCTAAATTTTAGTGTAATTTCATCTTTATTGTAGTTATAGAGATTAATTATAAGAGAACTTGATTGATTGAAATAATATGTTTTTTCAAATTTCAAATAAATTAAATTATCGAAATCATAATCAATTTTTATAATTCCTTTATTATTTATATAATTATGTTTAATATATTTTTTATCTAGGTATGTTTTGTTCTTAAATCTATAGTTGAAATTTCTAAAATTAATTTTAACTATAATTTTAAAAAAATTATAAATAGGTATAAAATAATCTGATAATTTAAAAGGATTTATCATTTTTATGTTAAAATATTTGGCTAATTTAATATAAAAAAAACAATAATAGTTAAAAAAACATTAAAGTTTTATTTAATATAATTCTAATTACAATATATTTTAAATATAAAAAGATTACTATTAAAAATAATTATTCGATTAAAAATTAAATGATTGCAATAGAGATTGAAGTGGAAATCCTTTGCTAATTAATGCATTTCAACTTAAACTGAATGATCAATTAGCAAAGATTGAAACAAAAAGCGCGGTACGAAGTGATTGCCATAAATAAAGTTAGAGGTTAAAAAAAACAGATAGTATAAAATAAAAAAACTAACCCAAAAAGGTTAGTTTTCTATCTTAATTTACTTTTACATTTTCTATTGCTGCTCGATATAAATCTTCGTAAAGAGGAAGAATATTCTTTTTATCGAATCGGATAGCTTGTTCTTTTGCTCTAAGGCTAAAATCGTACAAACGCTTGTCATCCTCTAGAATATAAATAGCTTTTTGTGCCATCATTTCTACATCTCCTACTGGACAAACAAATCCTGTAACACCATCTATATTAACTTCTGGAATTCCACCTGCATTAGAAGATACAACAGGCACATTTGCTGCCATTGCTTCTAGAGCAGCTAAACCAAAACTTTCTTGCTCGGATGGTAACAGAAATAAGTCTGATGCTTTTAAAACATCATTCAAATCGCTTACCATTCCAAGACTTTTTACTTTATCTTGTAACCCAAAATCTTGTATTAACTGATCTGCTAGCTCCCATTCAGGACCTTCTCCAGCAATAATCAATTTTGATGGAATTTGCTTTTGTATAATGTTAAACGTTTTTATAACATCTTCTATACGTTTTACCTTTCTAAGATTAGATGTATGTAAGATCACTTTTTCATTAGGTAAAGCAAAATTTGCTCTACAACATACACATTTCTCTGGTAAATATTGTTCGTTATCTATAAAATTCGGTACAACATCTATATGATTTGTAATATCAAAAGCCTTTAAAGTATCTTGTTTCAAACTTTCTGAAACTGAAGTTACAACATCCGACTCATTAATAGAAAACTCTACTGCTGTTTTATAAACAGGATGTTTACCTACCAAAGTAATATCTGTCCCATGTAAAGTAGTTACAATCGGTAAATGATAACCTTTACGTTGTAACATTTGTTTTGTAAAGTATGCTGCATAAGCATGTGGGATTGCATAATGCACATGAACTAACTCTAATTGGTAATGCAATACTTTGTCGTACAAAATTGTACTTAAAGCTAAATCATATGGTTGATATTGAAACAATGGATATGTTTCTACATGAATACGATGAAAGTATATATTTGGTAATTTGATATTTAATCTTGCAGGTACATTGGTACTAAAAAAGTGTACTTCGTGCCCTTTCTCCGCTAAATCCATTCCCAGTTCTGTTGCTACAATTCCACTTCCTCCGTAAGTAGGATAGCACACAATTCCTATTTTCATTTTGCGTTTTTTTATTTAGACAAATTTAAGGCAAAATTGCATCATAAATTACTTGTCTTATATTTTCTCTTACTTTTTTAATAGAAAGATAATTTGGTTCTACTGTTTCATTGACTCTGTTAGAAAGAAAAATATATACTATTTTATATTTCGGGTCAACCCAAACCATTGTTCCTGTGAAACCTGTATGTCCAAAACTTTCTGCTGAAGGTCCTGTTTGTAATGGATTAGTCATTTTATCGAAACCTGCTCCTCTATGATTTCCCTTAAATTGTTGCTTTGTAAATTCTTGTATAACTGAAGAATCTAAATATTTCTGGTCGCCATATTCTCCTCCATTCAAATACATTTGCATTAGTTTGGCTAAGTCGATAGAATTAGAGAATAATCCTGCATGTCCAGCTATTCCTCCCATCATTGCAGCTCCTTGGTCATGTACAAAACCATGTATTAATTGATTTCTGTAGGTTTTATCATATTCTGTTGGAACAATATTATTCAAAGAAAATTTTTCTTTTGGATTAAATGTTGTTCGATACATTCCCAAATCTTGATAAAATTTTTCTTGTACAATTTGATTTAAACCTTCTTGAAAATCTTTTTCTAATTTTTTTTTGAAGATATAATATCCTAAATCTGAATATTGATATGTTTTTTTACCTAATGGCGATTTATAAATATCTTCGTAAATAGTATCTTTTATCGAATTAATAATAAAAATATTATCCGTAACTTTTATTTGATGCTCCTCATCTTTTTTACGTGAATAAAAATCTAAATACAAGCGAGCATTTTTTACGTTTACTGTTTCGTTATAAAATCCAATCCAAGGTTTCAAACCAGCCTGATGTGCTAAAACTTCTCTTACTGATAAGTTTGATTTATTTGTATTTTTAGCTTGTTCATCTATTTCTCCTAATGTTTGATCTAAACGAAGTTTGTTCTCACCAACTTCTAGCATTAACAACGGAAGAGTTGCAGTTACTTTAGTTACAGAGGCTAAATCATATAAATCCGTCCATTTTACTTTTACAGAAGAATTTTTATCTTGTGTTCCAAAACTTTTATCATAAATCACTTTACCATCTTTAGCAACTAAAATTTGCATTCCTGGTGTATAATGATTTATAATCGCATTATTTGCTAGTTGATCTATTTCTAAAAGTTTTTTTTTGAAAGACCAACATTTTCAGGAGCTGTAAATCCTAAACGTTTTATTGATTTTGTAACAATTCCTTGTCCAGCTTTCAAATTATCGTTTACATCTACAGGAAGAATTCCATCTGCTCCATTCGCTCCAAATATAATTTGTGCAGCAGCAGCTTGTGCTTCTTTTGTATTTTGATATTGAACAGTTACAGCATCTAAATTCGATAAATCCAAATCTTTTAATCCATAAGGACTTGTGAATAAGGAAAATATTTTCTTTTTCCCTTTTGGCAATGCATTTAAAATTTCAATTGAATTTGAAGATAATTTATAAGGTTTATATACCGTTTCATTTGATAAAAATGCACCAACAATAATCTCATCAAAATCATTCAATAAATTAACTTCTGTAAGATTATTTACTTGTACTAATTTAACATTCGCATATTTTTGTAAATGAGTTAAAAAAGTATCATAATCCGTTTGTTCTAATGGAACAAAAGCTATCTTTTTGTTTAACTTTTTTATAGGTAATACTTTGTTTTCATTTTTAACAATTGTAGATGCTTTCTCAAATATCTTAGTTGTTAAAGCTAAATTCTCAGCAGAATTTAAATCTTGAATCACATTTATTGGGTCAGAAGGTTTCAACTCATTTAACCCTGTAATGTATTTTGCCATCAAAATTTTCTTTACACTTTCTTCTAAACGTTGTTCAGAAATTTCACCTTTGTTTATTGCTTCAATAATTTTTTGTTTTCCTATACGCACATTCTGTGAAAATAATAAAACATCATTCCCTGCAATAAATGCTCTATAATCTACATCTCCTGGCGCATACATTTTAGCAACACCATCCATATTCAAGGCATCTGTAATAATAATTCCTTTAAAATGTAATTCTCCCTTTAAATAATCTGTAATAATTTTTTTAGATAGTGTTGAAGGAATTTTTGGATCAGATTCCAAAGCTGGAACATTTAAATGTGCAACCATAATAGATTGTACTCCTGCATCAATTAATTTTTTAAATGGTGCGACATGGTATTTTTCTAAATCTTCTTTATTATCTGGAATTAAAGGTAATGTTTTATGAGAATCTTTATCTGTATTTCCATGTCCTGGGAAATGTTTTGCAGAAGATAATACATTTTGTGCTTTCATTCCTTCCATATAAGCAATTCCTTTTTCTGCCACACGATCTGGATTAGATCCAAAAGAACGGCTACCAATTATTGGATTATTAGGATTCACATTAACATCTATAGACGGAGCAAAATTAAATTGTACTCCTACTCTATTCGCTTGTACACCTATTTGTTTACCTACTTGATAAACTAAATCATTATTTCGTAATGCTCCTAATGTCATATTCCAAGGAAAACGCTCAACATCTTTCAAACGCATGGCTAATCCCCATTCAGCATCCATTCCAATCAATAAAGGAATTTTAGACACCGATTGAAATTTATTCGTTAATTCTATTTGATGTACAGCCTGATCTTGCATAAAAATCAAACCTCCAATATGCTCTTTTTCTATTAAAGCTTGTATTTCATTTTCATGGACTATATCTCTGTTACTATAGGCAGCAACAATAAATAATTGACCAACTTTTTCTTCCAACGACATCGAATCATATTTCTCATTTACCCATTTCATCTGAATAGAATCTTTGTACAATGGTGAATCTTGTTGTGCTTTCAATGTTATTGGTAAAATAATTATCAATAAAAAGTATATGAATATTTTTTTCATTCTAAAATAAATTAACTTTGCTAGTTCTGTCTTATTAAAGGCAATTATGAAGAGCCATTTAATTATAATTGGTAAATTTATAGCAAATTGTTAGATAAAAGTAAACTTATATGAGTATTTTCAGTGTTGTTCAGGATAATATGTTAAATCATCCTGGTCTAATAACTGTGTTTGGAATCGCAGTAATTATTATGTTATTGCTAGATTTAGGTATTTTTAATAAAAATCCACATGCTGTTTCTAATAAAGAGGCATTAACATGGACTGTTGTATGGATTTCGTTAGCAATGATTTTCAGTGGAGTTATTTATTTTGTTTTCAAGAATGCTGATGGACATGCATTTGCTATCAACAAATTCTCTCAGTTTCAAGCTGCTTATTGGATAGAAAAAGCTCTTTCTATCGACAATTTATTTGTATTCATACTTGTTTTTGGTTTCTTTAAAATTCCAAAAGAATATCAACATAAAGTCTTATTTTGGGGAATAATTGGTGCTTTAATTTTTAGAGCAATATTTATTTTTGCTGGTGTAGAATTAATTAAAATGACTTATTTACCTGCATTTTCTATAGGTGATTGGAATTTTACATTAAGTGATTCTGATCCACATGCTAATTACGTAACTAAAGAATTTTTCCGACCAAATATAATTTTGACGCTTTTTGGATTCTTCCTACTTTATGCTGGAATAAAATCTTGGAAATCTGAAGAAGATGAAGACCAAGATTTATCTGAAAATATTGGAGTAAAATTAGTTCACAAATTTTTTAAAGTAACGCCTAATTTTGCACAAGGAAAATTTTTCACTGTACAAAACGGAATAAAAATGGCTACTCCTCTTTTTGTTGCATTAATGGTTATAGAAGTTACAGATTTAGTATTTGCTGTAGACAGTATTCCTGCCATATTTGCTGTTGCACCAAACGATCCATTTATCCTTTATTCATCCAACATATTTGCTATTTTAGGTTTACGTTCTATGTATTTTTTGTTAGCTAATTCTATGGATAAATTCAACAAATTACACTATGGTTTAGCAATCATTTTAAGCTTTATAGGAATAAAAATGATTATTATGCCATTCTACCATTTCGAGTCGACAATTTCTCTTTCAATTATTGGAGGTGTTTTATTCCTAACAATCATTTGGTCTTTGATCTCAAATAAAACAAAAGCAGTTAATTAATTATAGTAACAAATTAATGATTTGGGCGTTCCGTTCCGGCGGGCTTTCCCTTACAATCTTTCATTACAATCCCTAACGCTTTTATTGTTTAGAAAACAATAATATTTACTACTTTTTAATTCTATTCAAAAAATACTAATATTTCAGAAGCAACTTTTTTGAATTGTCTAAAATCATATTTATTAATCAATAATTTGCAATAGCGATTGAAGCAGAAATCCTTTTTAGATTGGATTCATTTTAATATTTGTTAGATATCTAATCTAAAAAGATTGGGAGCAAAAAGCGTGGACCGAAGGTATTGCCCAAAGAAATTTTAAATAATTATTTATATTCATAATTTACTATTTTTCTTTTTTTTATACTTTTTGTATTCAGCCTTATTCTCTTTAGTTATAGCTTTTACGACATTCCAAGAAGTACCATCTCTTTTCCAATTGAAATAAGGAACTTCTCTCTCAAATTCCTCATTATTCTTTTGGTAATTAATTATATCATCTAATTTTTGTAAAAAGAAATTAATCTTATTTGATTCTTCAAATTTTTCTTGAGAAGATGGCGACCAATAATTTTTAAATGAATATTTATTTTTATTTTTCAGTTCAAAAATATATGTTATCCCATCAAATCCTGAAGTCCAGTTTTTAATTTGATTACCACTTGGAATATCATTTATATTTAAAGAATCAATTAGACTGTTTATTTCACTTACTTGTTTTTTTGATAAGTCTATCTGTTTTATAAAGATCTCTCCTGTTTTTTCTCCTTTCCAGATTTCATTTGCATAAATCAAATATTTATTTGACTCCTTTGATAATTCTAAATAATATTTAGGTGAACTTAATCGAAAAAAAATTTTATTATTTATTGGTTTTATTAGATTTAACTTCTCTATAATTGGTTTTACATATTCGAAGTAATTAGCTGTATCACTGTATTTTGTTAATTCAAAATTATTATTTATCTGACCAAAAAGATTTAGTGAAAAAAAATATGAAAATATAAAAAGTATTGATTTCATTTTAAATAACATTTAATAATCAAGCAGCTTATAATTGACAAAAATCAAGTTGTTCTATTCATTTGATTTTGTCCTTGAACTCCATCTATAGCCTCAAAAACTTCATTCTGATTTTGTTCTTTGTCCCATCCTAAAGTAGATAATTCATTTCTTACTTGATACTCATCTTTACCTTTTATAAAATGATAAAGCGCAAATTCAACGACTTCAGAAGGTACTCTTTTTATTACATAATTAATTAAAAACCTCATCAAAAATATATAACCGAAAATAAAAGATAAACCTAATTGAATAATCCAACTAATAATAAGACCTATAGTTCCGACGTTTATTTTTTTTAATTTTAAACCTAATTGAATTCTATACTTCAAAAATTCAAAAAAACCAATCCCGTTAATATTATTCTCATTTATTATAATAATATATTGAAATACTTGATTACCAATAAAAACAATAATAATAGAAGCTATAAGTATATTTTTTAACTGAATAAAATTTGTATAATTACCTAATTGAATTCCTAATTTTAATGAAAATGCCAAAGCTAATCCTACTAAAAATTCAAATAAAAAAATCACATATTTTGCAGTTATAGAAATTTTCGCAATTACAAATGCTAATAAAATAGATGTTGCAATTGCTATAATTATTGAAAACAAAATCTTTGGTTTTCTTATTTTTTTGGGTTTTGGAAGTTCATTGGGAATTATATAGTTATCCCAATTATCTTTGGCTTCTTGCTCTTTCTCTAATTTTTTTAAATCTTCGCGATTACACTCTTTTTCTATTTGCTGAAAAACATGTACAAATAAATGTACTCTTTTTGAATTTCTACCATTATCCCAAAATTCATTACCTAATGATTCACTCTTTACAATTACATTTCCATAATTATAAGATACAATTATAGATTCTGTATACTGAGACATTCCAAATTTTTTAACTTTCCGTTTAGCCTCTATAGAGTGTTGATCTATGTAAATTATATCCCAATCTAATTTTTCAAACGTTTGGTTTGTGATTGCAAAAAAAGCTTTTTCAGAAAGTTGAGTATGAAATTCAGATTTATATTGTGGTGTATAAGCGATTTTATGTGTTTTCTTAATTTGTTTTTCGAATTCTTTAAATTCTTTTGTCATTTTTAGTTTAATAGATTAGATAATAAATATAATATTTTAATAAAAATTTTTAGGATGGATTACTGTATAATTTTATAATTTCAATTAGAATAATCAATTTTAAATAAAAAAAAGCTGT
>DLJQ01000008.1:145968-253160 GCA_002484335.1 Flavobacteriales bacterium UBA7612 | reverse complement strand
ACAGCTTTTTTTTATTTAAAAATCTCGTTTATGATTCACAAGACGAACAAGACACTAAATTAGCTACTAATTCTTTCGATACTGATTGTGAACGTTGATAATATAGAGTTTTAACTCCTAATTGCCACGCTTCTATCATTAATTTATTTACCTCTTTTACTGGTAAATCTGGTGGAATATTTAAGTTCAATGATTGTGATTGATCTACATATTTTTGACGGATAGCTGCTTGTTGTACAATCTCTAACTGAGAAATTTCTTTGAATGTTTTGAAAACATCTTTTTCTTCTTGAGATAATTCTGCAATATGCTGTACTGAACCTCCATTTAACATGATTCCTCTCCAAACATCTTCGTTATCTAATCCTTTTTCTTGTAATAACTTTGTTAAGTATTTATTTTTACGCATAAAGTTACCTTTTGACAATCCTGCTTTATAATAGTTAGATGCAAAAGGCTCTATTCCTGGTGATGTTTGTCCTAGAATAGCAGATGAAGACGTTGTTGGAGCAATGGCACATGTTGTTGTGTTACGACGTCCATATCCTTTTAATACTTCTGGTTCTCCATATATACGAGCCAATTCTTCTGAAGCTTTATCTGCTTTACCTTGTATATGTTTAAAGATCTCCGTTGTACGTAATTTTGCTTCCATTCCTTCAAATGGAATCATATTACGCTGTAAGTAAGAATGCCATCCTAATACACCTAATCCTAATGCACGGTGACGTTTTGCAAATTTATTAGCTGAAGCTAAGTAATGGTTTCCTTCTGTTTTTTCTATGAATTCTTGTAATACAGCATCTAAGAAAAATATAGCTAAACGTACTGCTTCTGTATCTTTCCATTCGTCGTACAATTCTAAATTCATAGAAGATAAACAACAAATAAATGATTCATCTTCACTAGATGGTAACATTATTTCTGAACAAAGGTTTGATGCATTTATTCTCATCCCTAAGTCTTTATAAACTTGTGGTTTATTCTTATTTACGTTATCTGAAAAGAATAAATATGGTAATCCCTTTTCTTGACGAGATTCTAGTACTTTCGCCCAAATTTGTCTTTTATCAGCATCTCCATCAATCATTTCTTGCATCCAATAATCTGGTACACAAACACCATAAAATAGATTTTGAATTGGGCTACCGATTGATTTAATCTTAAGGAACTCTTCAATATCTTGATGGTCAATATCTAAATATGCAGCAAAAGCTCCACGGCGTGTAGATCCTTGAGAAACAACATTCATTGCTGAATTAAATAATTCCATAAATGATACAGCTCCACTACTCTTACCATTATCTGTAATTGCTGCACCACGTTCACGTAATTCTCCAAAATAACCAGATGTTCCTCCTCCTATTTTAGTTTGCATAATTACTTCACCTAGCTTGTGTGTAATTCCTTCTATACTATCTGGAATATGCACATTGAAACAAGAAATAGGTAAACCTCTTTCCGTCCCCATATTAGCCCAAATTGGAGAAGATAAACTCATCCATCCTCTTTCTATCATTTCTTTGAAAGATTCTTGTAATTCAGGCTTATACAAACGCTTAGCTGCTGCAGCTGTTATTCTGTCTATTGCTCCTTCTACGGTTTCTCCTTTCAACAAATAACCTCTGTTTAGAATCTGTTCAGATTCCGAATTCTTCCACCAAAGTTTTGGCGTCTCACCGTCAAAAAATACATTTTGAGTTTCTTCGTTTGAAATTGAGTTCTCCATAGTTTTAGATTTATATGTATTAATTTTTTTCTTGTTTTTATTTATTAGAATAGATCATCAGCAGAAATACTTTTATCATGCTTTGTATAATCTACTGGACGTTTTGCAAAGAAATCATCTAAACTATTTGCAAATACTTCCTCCTCGAACCAAGCCATTGGCTTATATTGTTCTTGTGTAATGTTATATATTTTTTTGTATCCAATTTTTACTACAGCATCATCAATTCTATATTTCATATAGTTTAATAAATCAGATTTTGAGTAATAACCAAATTCTCCTTTTTCAAAAATCCAATCTAACATCATTTCTTCTTGATCTATATAACCACGAACTGCTATCTCTACCCAATTTTGATCTAATTCTGCAGGAAGTAAACCTTCTTCTCTAATTTTATTTATTAAATAAATTCCTGCATTCGCGTGAATTTGTTCATCAGTAGAAGTCCAAGCAATTATGTTTGCTGTATTCTTCATTAAACCATCAAAACGAGTGAATGCTAATATATTTGCAAATTTTGAGAATAAAGAGCTGTCTTCTATTACTAATGCAAAAAATAATAATTTTTCTACGATTGATTTACTCTCATCACGCATAATGTCTCCAACGAATGTATTATAACTTTTAAAAATTGGATTTTCTAAAGCTATACTAAATTCATCTAAATAACCATTCACTTCTAATATTCTAGAATAAGCTTCACTATGTCTAAATTCACATTCTGCGAATGTTGCTCCTAAACCATTTAATTCTGGTTTTGGAAAATAATGATATAAATCTCCCCAAAAACCTTTTACTGTAACTTCTATTTGAGCAATTGATAAAATAGAGCGTTTATGGATCTCTCTTTTTACTTCATCCAAATTGGCATGATAATCTTGTATATCTGAAGTAAAATCTACTTCTCCATGTACCCAATATGCTTTTTGTATAGCTTCTGTAAATGTTAAAATCTCAGGATATTCAAATGGCTTATAATTTACTCTTTTATCAAAAATTGACATAGTTTTTTAGAATTTTAGGATTAATAAATAGTATAAAAATGCATTTTTTTAAAATTTAATATCAGATTAAATCTGACATATTTTTTTTTATAATTGAGAGTCAATAGACTTACAATTTTGTATTTTTATAATACTCTATTTCCAAAATTAAGATAACATTTTACAATTAAAAATTTTCAAATATTAAAAATTTAAAAGGTTATCAACAAGTTGTTAATTAATTAATTTACAATATATAATATATTAATTAAGAAAATATTTTTTTAACAACATTTAAATATAGATAAATATTTTTAATGTAAAAAAATGGGCAAATCTATTTAATAGATTTGCCCATTTTAGATTATAATTTTATTTTGTTATCTCGCTATATTAACAGCTCTTGTTTCTCTAATTACAGTAACACGAACTTGACCTGGGTAAGTCATTTCATTCTGAATTTTATCAGAAATCAAAAATGATAATTCTGCTGCTTTTGTATCATCAACTTTATCACTTTCTACAATTACACGTAACTCACGACCTGCTTGTATTGCATATGCTTTTTCTACCCCATCAAAATTTAGAGCAGTAGCTTCTAAATCTTTTAAACGTTGCATATATGACTCTACAACTTGACGACGAGCTCCAGGACGAGCTCCAGAAATAGCATCAGCAACTTGAATAATTGGTGAAATTAAAGATGTCATCTCTATTTCGTCATGGTGAGCCCCAATTGCGTTAATAACGTCTGGATGTTCTCCATACTTTTCTGCCCATTGCATACCTAAAATAGCGTGAGGTAATTCTGATTCTTGCTCAGGAACTTTACCTATATCATGTAATAAACCTGCTCTTTTAGCTAATTTTGGATTTAACCCTAACTCAGCTGCTAAAGTTCCTGCTAAATTAGCTACTTCACGTGAGTGTTGTAATAAATTTTGCCCATAAGAAGATCTATATTTCATACGTCCCACAATACGAACCAAATCTTTATGTAATCCATGTATACCTAAATCAAGAATAGTTTTCTTACCTACTTCTATAATTTCATCCTCAATTTGTTTAGTTGTTTTTGCTACGACCTCTTCAATTCTTGCAGGGTGTATACGTCCATCTGTTACTAAACGATGCAATGAAAGACGAGCTATTTCACGTCTTACAGGATCAAAACAAGAAAGAATAATAGCTTCAGGTGTATCATCAACAATAACCTCTACACCAGTTGCAGCTTCTATTGCACGAATATTACGTCCTTCACGACCAATAATTCTACCTTTTATCTCATCAGATTCAATATTAAAAACAGAAACTGCATTTTCTATCGCTTGCTCTGTACCAATTCTTTGTATTGATGAAATAACAATTTTCCTAGCCTCATTTTTTGCATCTAACTCAGCCTCTTCCATAATTTCTTGGATATGAGCTTGAGCTTTAGTTTTAGCTTCGTCTTTTAAAACTTCAATCAACTCAGCACGAGCTTCTTCAGCAGAATAATTTGAAATTCTTTCAAGTATCTCTACTTGTTTATTATGCATAGCATCAATTTCTTTCTGCTTGATATTTAGTTTTTCAGTGCGTGCTTGTATATTACCTTTTTCAGATTTTATTTGATCTTTTTGTTTATGTATTTCAGCTAAATCTGATTTTATTCTTTCTTCTCTTTCTTTTACTCTAAGCTCTGCATCAGACACCTTTCTTTCTCTCTGATTTACAACTTCTTCGTGCTTAGATTTTAATTCTAAAAATTTTTCTTTCGCCTGAAAAATCTTTTCTTTTTTAATGGCTTCGCCATCCTTTTCAGCATCATTAATCAAAGATTGAGCTTTACGAGTAGCCTCATTTATCAATTCTTGGTTTTGTTTATCAACCGATTTTTTTGATAAAAAATATCCTACCGTAGCTCCTATGATTAATGTAACAATCGCAATAATTATTGTCATTGGTTCCATAGATTATGTAATGTTTTTATATAAAAAAACCTACATTAGTCGAGTATGTTTTGAGTTAACTCCTGAAAACAGGATTTGAGTTAGTCCGATAGTCAAGTATCCACTGTCAATATAAAATTGAACCCTAAGGTTGTGGCCCGCTTTCCGAACGGTGTTCACTCGGTAACAAAACTAGTGTTGAGTTAACCAAAATAGCTAGAACTAATGTAGGAATATTGTAAAATGGACAGTTTCGCAACTGTCAGAACTTCTCTTTATTTTGGAATTGACTGATCGATCAATTCTAATAACTTAGAAATACGTTCTGTTGTTATTTCTTCGTTATCTTTTACTTGCTTTTTCAATTTAGCTTCACGTAATGCGAGTTGAATTGTTGCCATAGCAAGGGCATCTTGTTTGTCAGAAACAGCGTATTTCTGTTCAAATTGTTTCAAAATAGCATTTATTTCTTCTGCACAAGCAAGTAACATTTCTTCCTCGTCAGAATTAATCGTCATTGGGTAATGACGTGAAGCAATTTTTATCTCAATTCGTTGAGTTGACATTCTTTATTTTTAATTATTTGTTTTAATTTGAGCGATGCACGTATCGACTTCTTTTATTAATTTGTTCATTCTCTGCTTCATCATTTGCTTATACTCCTGATTTCCGCTCATTGCATTAACGACTTTTAATCGTTTTACCTCTTCATTTAAATGTAAGTTATTCGCTTGCGAATCTCTCAATTTATTTTTTAATCTAGTGTTGTCATCTTTCAAAGAGTCAATTTCCTTTTGCAATTTTTCAACTTCTTGAATAGAGTTTTCAGCACCTTTTAATATATTTTTATAATTCTCTAGTTGGTCTAAAAGGTTTAAAACTTTGTTTTCAAGTTCATTAAATTTTTCCATTTTTTCCATCTCCTGAGAATTTCAATTATTCTAGCTTCTATTGCAAAAATAACATTTTTTTTACATCTTTCGACATAAAAAAATAATTATTATTCGATTTTTGGTATTCCTCTGAAAAGGAGTGTTTTAAAAAAAAGTGTATAAAATTAAAAATTTTTATACACTTTCTATTTCTATTATTAAAAGCTAGACATTATCTCCAGAATATAATAATGTTAAAGAAGCTCTAGTGATACGATAATTTTGAAAACGATATACTTTTAAAATTAATTTATCTCCTACATTAAAATAACCTATACCATAAATATTATGATTAACTACTAAAGTTCTTTCTCCATGAGTAGTTGACTTTGCTACTAATAACACGTCATTTCTAAATAGAGATGACCTTGCTTCACCAGCAGTATATCCTTGTGTATTTTGACTTGTATCTATTGCTAAACTTGAATAAAACCTATAAAATCCTTTTTTAGATATTGTTATTTCATGAGTATTTTCATTAAAATTAATATAATCATCTTTTATAGGTGTAAAAGTGTTAAAATTAACTTGAGTCGTACTTCCACTAGTATTTGTCATATTGGATTGAAAATTAAATATTCCTATAACATATGGTATTACTGAAACTTCGTCAATTTTAGTCCATTTTGATGCTTTTCCTACTCCTTGTGAAGATAAAACATCATTTTGATTCCCTGAACTTCCTTTATTAGATGCATCTCCTCCTAAAATTATATCTTTAGTAACTTGTAAATTTCCATTAACATGCAGATCTTCTTGAGGTGTATTTGTATTAATTCCAATCTGAGCATAGGAATCATTAAATATTAAAATAAATAATAATATTAATAAATTATTGCAATTTTTCATAATGTACTTTTTTTTATTCAGATAAATAAGTAAAACTCACTGAAGCTTCATTTGTATACATATTTCTTGTGTAAGAAATAGCAACTCTAATAATATCTCCTTTATTAAAAAAAGTAGTTGTACTTAAATTTTCTTGCATTTCTTTATTAGTACTATCATATCCTGTACTATTAGCCGAAATATCTGCTCCATTTCTAGATAAAGATAATTTATATGTACCTCCACAAGCATTATTTGCACCACATATTATAGTAGCCTTAGCATTCGAATTAACTAAATAATAACCTGATTTATTAATGATGAATGTATAATTAGAAGTATTATATGTTATATAACTTGATAAATCGTGATCAACATGATTAAACTGTATATTCCACGCTGTATTTGCATTGACAAGAGTACCAGTTGTAGTTCTATTTGATATATTTATAACCTGTGGTATATTTATTTTATTTGGTTCTATCCATTCTGGAGATTTACCTACTCCATTAGACGTTAATATTTCTCCTTCTTTACCAGAATAACCACTACTTGTATCTGTCCCTCCTACATTTAAATCTTTCGTAATTTGTAAACTTCCATTTAAATGAAGAGTTGATTTTGGTGAAGAGGTATTGATTCCAACTTGAGCAAAACAAAAATAATTAAGGCTTGCCAAAAATATAAATGAATATTTTTTTTTCATATATTTTAATTTCCTAAAAATTGAAGAGATAAACTTGCTATACTAACAGATGCATTAGATGTAAACTTTCCATTTAAAGTTATACTATCATCTTTATTTAAAAATATTGTATTTGTAGTATTATGATCTATATTACTTAAAGACGAATACCCTGAAACATTACTTACAATTGTAGAATTATTTTTAATCAATGTAGTCGTTGCAGTCCCTGACTGATTAATATTATAGTGAATATAAGAAGTTACTTGATAATAACCTGATTTTACTATTTTAAAAGAATTAGAATTATTAGTGGGTTGAGGAATAGCATAATTTTGTAAGTTTAGAAGAGTTGTATTAAATGTAATAAGGGTTGCTACATTTGCTGTAATTGATTGTGAAGAACTTTTATTAATAAAACCTGCTTCTACAGGAACATTAATATCATCAAGATTTCCCCATAATGGAGGTTTATTTTCACCTTGAGAAAATAATATTTGTCCATTTTCTCCAGGATCTCCTTTGGTACTTTCTGTGCCTCCTACGTTAATTTCATTTGTTACTTGAAATTCTCCATTTACATGGAAAGTTCTCTGTGGATTTTCTGTATTAATACCAACCTGTGCATTTATTAAATAGGAGGTGGCAAAAACAACTAAGCTTGTAATTTGCTTTATCATAAATTTATTTTAGTCCTATCAAATGTATTGATTTACAGCACAATAAAAAAAATAAATAATTAAAATAATTTATAATTATTTAGTAAATAATTATAAAAATAAAAACAACAATAATCCTCAATTAATTGAAAACACTTATGGATAAAAGAAATTTAATCTTAACAAAAAAATAAGACAACTATATATTTTAAGATTATTTTTAACATTTAATATTTAGTCAAATACTTAATAAATTACTCTTCTACTAGATAAAAACTTATTTTTATTGTAAAAAAAATAAGTTTAAAAGATTTAGTTTATTTTTAGCAAAAATTTAATAAAAATCTTCATTGTGATAAAACCTATTTTTCTAAACTTAATTTTAACTTCTATTGTTTTTGGACAACGAGCCGAACAGCCAAATCCAATTACTTATCCAAAAAATGCATTTCAAAATCCTTTAGAAATAAATAATTATTTAGCAGCTAATTTTGGAGAATTAAGAACAAATCATTTTCATTCAGGATTGGATATAAAAACTCAACAAAGAGAAGGTTTAAAGGTTAAAGCAATTGGAGATGGTTATATTTCTAGGATTAATATATCTCCCACTGGCTATGGTAATGCTCTGTATATTGATCATCCAAATGGATATACATCTGTTTATGCTCATTTACGTGAATTTTCACCAGAAATACAAGAATATATACGTAAACAACAATATGCTCATGAAACTTTTAAAATAGATGTCTATCCAAAACCAGAAGATTTCCCCATAAAATCTGGTGATACAATAGCTCTTTCTGGAAATTCTGGTGGCTCTGGTGGTCCACATTTACACTTTGAAATTAGAGATACAAAATCAGAAGAACCTATCAATCCATTTTATTTTGGATTTGATATTCCTGATAATAGAAAACCCTCAATATTAAGCTTATATGCTTACCCAATTTATGGTAATGTAAATGAAAAAACAAATCGAATTCTTGTATCTAACAACGGAACAATTTCGGCAGCAGGAGCTATTGGTTTTGGAGTTAAAGCCTATGATAAGCTAAATGGAGCAGAAAACAATAACGGTATCTATCAATTAAATGTTTTTGTTGACGAACAACCTATTTATACATTTACAGCTAATCGTTTTTCTTTTGATGAAGTAAGAGCTATTAATAGTGTTTGTGATTATGGTGACATTCAGAAAAATAATAGCTGGGTATATCAAGCTTTTGTAAAAGATGGAAATCCACTTCGTATTTTTTCTAATTTAAATAATAATGGAGTTTTAACAATAGAAAATGGTAAAACATATAAAATTAGAATAGAAGTTTCTGATTATGCAGGAAATATTACTTCTCAACAATTTACTGTAAATGGAAAAGAATATATAGATTCTGTAAAACTTCCACAGACTAACCCTATGTTTTGGAATAAAGAAAATTATTTTAAAACTGATGGTATTGAGTTATTTTTTCCTAAAAATAGTTTTTATGAAGACTTTGATTTAAGTTATTTTTTTAAAAATGGCAAACATTGGGTAGGCGACTATAATATACCTGTTCATAACGCTTACACTATTGTAATTACTCCTAATCCTGAAATACCAACAGCACAACTTGATAAAGCTGTTATTGTAAGAGAATATCAAAAAAGAGGTATTTGGAAAAAAAGTTATGAAGCAACAGAATTAAAAAATGGTAAGCTTGTAAGTCATGTGAAAGAGTTTGGCGTTTTTTCTGTTATGATAGATAATACTAAACCAACAATTACTCCGTTAAACATCAAAGCAAATAGTCAATTTTCTAATGCTAATTCAATCATTCGGTTTACAATAAACGATGAACATTCAGGAATAAAAGATTATAAAGCTTATATAGATGGTAAATGGGTATTAGCCGAATATGATCAAAAAATTAAACGATTAACAATCAATTTAAATAAAGAACAAATATCGGTTGGAGACCATCAATTAGAACTAAACGTTAGAGATGAAAAAAACAATACAGCAACCTACTCTGCTCCATTCAAAAAGATTTCTTAGTACAATAAGTTTATCTCTTTTAGGTGGAGTTTTATTTGCACAGACAGCCCAAATTTCAGGAAAAATTGTTGATGAAAATAAAAAACCTATTGATAAAGCAGAAATTATTGTAGCAGATAAGTCTTATTTCACAAATCAGGATGGAGATTTTAAAATAGATATACCATCCAATCAATCTGTAACAGTAACATTTAACTACAATAATTATTTATCTTATGCACAAACAGTTAGTTTAAGAGATAAAAATAAAAAACAATTATTTATTCAATTAGTTCCTGATAAAAATAAGGCGATTGAATTAGATGAAGCTATTATTACATTTCAATCCAATAGTAATAAACCTTTACAAAGCACAAGTCTTAGTGCTGCTCAAATGCAGCAAGGACCAAGCCTTACTGGTGGAGTAACTGATCTATTGAAAACATTACCTTTCGTAAATTCTAATACTGAATTAAGTTCTCAATACATGGTTCGTGGAGGTAATTATGACGAAAATTTGATTTATGTAAATGGAATGGAAGTTTACAAACCTCAACTTATTCGTTCTGGTCAACAAGAAGGATTAAGTTTTGTAAACCCAAATATGACAGAATTTATTAATTTTTCTGCAGGTGGATGGGAGGCTAAATATGGTGATAAAATGTCTTCTGTACTTGACGTAACCTACAAACGCCCTCAAAAACTAGAAGGACAATTAGAAGCTAGTCTTATGGGAGGAAGCGCTACTATTGGTGGAGCTTCAAAAAACAAAAAACTTTCCGCTATTATTGGAGCTCGTTATCAGAATAGAAATTTAGTTTTAAATACTTTAAAAGGTGATACTAATTTCAACCCACAGTATTATGATGTACAAACCAACATCAACTATAAACTGAATGATAAATGGAACATTGCATTTCTAGGAACTGTTTCCCGTTCTCGTTACGAAATGTTTCCTATAAAACGTGATACTTACATCAATCGATCAGATAATCCATTATTATTAACAGTTTATTACAATGGTAAAGAAGATGATAAATATGGTACAGAAACAGGTAATTTATCATTTACTTATCAACCAAATTCTAAAGTAGATTTAGCTTTGGATGTTTTTGCTTATCATTCAAAAGAACAAGAATATTTTGATATTCAAGGTTCTTATTTTATTTCTGAAGTTGATGAAAAAGGAAATGCAACCTCAACTACAGATGTTGGTACACAACTAGATCATGCACGAAATAATTTCGATGCACTTGTTACTGGAATACAACATAAAGGTAAATACAAAATAAATGGAAATAATAATATTGAATGGGGATTAAAATATCAGCAAGAAGATATTCGGGATCTTTGGAACGAGTGGCAAGTTATAGACTCTGCTGGATATGTTGTAACACCAACTCCTAGCAATGGACTTAATTTGCAATATTATGTTAATTCAAAAAACAATATAAAAACCAATCGTATTTCTGGTTATGCGCAATACACTGGAAAATATATGTGGAATGATACAAAAGTATTTTTAAATGCTGGCTTACGTACAACCTATTGGGATTTCAACAACGAAACAGACATTTCTCCAAGAGCACAAATTGCAGTAAAACCCGATTGGAAAAGCGATATGTTATTCCGTTTTTCAACAGGAATTTATTATCAACCTCCATTCTATCGCGAAATAAGACGATTAGATGGTTCATTGAATGATAAAGTAAAATCTCAAAAATCAATTCATTTTATTGCAGGTAACGATTATGAATTCAAATGGATGGATCGTCCTTTTAAATTAACAACAGAATTGTATTATAAAATACTACAAGATTTAAATCCTTATTATGTAGATAACGTTCGTATTCGATATACAGCAGATAACAATTCCAAAGGTTATGCTTATGGATTGGATATGCGTTTATACGGACAATTTGTACCTGGAATTGACTCTTGGTTTTCGGCATCTTATGCCAGAGCATATCAAAATATTGATAACAGAGGAAATATTCCTTTACCAACTGATCCTAGGTTTAAGTTTTCTGCATTTTTCCAAGATTACATGGATTTCTTACCTTCTTTTAAGGTAAATGTAAATATGGTTTATGCTTCTGGATTACCAAACGGCGCTCCTCAATTTTCTGATCCTTACGATTATCAAACTACATTATCTGCCTACAAGCGTGTTGATATTGGTTTTGTAAAAGAATTGGTCAATCAAAAAGAACTAAAACCATCTAAAGGTACATTCTGGAGTAATTTCAAAGAAGTATCTATTGGTGTTGATGTTTTTAATGTTTTTGATATCAAAAACCAAATCAGTAACTCATGGATTAGAGACGTTAATTCTCCAGCAGTTTATACCATGCCAAACTATTTAACAGGTCGATTTTTTAATGCTAAAATAAATTTCAAATTCTAAAAATACATTCATCAAAAAAATATTTATTTTCTATAAAACACTTTCTATTTCAGAAAGTGTTTTTTTTATGAAATATATTCAAAACAACTATAAAAAACGTTATTCAATTTCATATTCTTTTAGATTTATAAAAAATAAAATTATTTGCGCAAACCCTTCGGGAAACGCTTTTCGTTCCCAATCTTTTTACTTCGCTAAAAGGCTTCGTAAAAAGGATTTCCACTTCAATCGTTTTTGTAATTTAGATAGTAAAAAAAGTACCCTATATTTACATAGATATATAAGTTAACTTCAACCTTAGAAAAACACCGTGATAAAAGAATATCCATTACAATTTACATTAACTCTTATATTGTTTTTAATAATTAATACAAGTTATTTTTGGGAAGGAGAATTTGGAATTTTAATTTCTCCAATTTTTATTGTTCTTTTTATGATATTTTTCATTTTGTCTATTGAACTGATAAGGCAAGTTTACATTTCAAGCAGAGATAAATTCACTAATAAAAAGCGAAACTTTTTGCTCCTATTTATGACATTAAGTTTACTTTTAATCATTATAAAACCAACAGGAATAATAAACTTTGAAAAATTTGAAGGTAAAAATTTGTACTTTGCACAAGTTAAAGGATCAGCAAATTGTACATCAACAATAAAATTAAAACAAAATAATAAATTCACTTACGAAAGTATCTGTTTCGGAATAGAGAAAACAAAAGGTTTTTATGAAATTAAGAACGATACTATTCATTTCAAGGATTTTGATAAAAGGAAATTCCAATTCAAGTATGGTAAAATAAATTCAAAATTTAACACAATTGATTTGTTTCGTGAAAAAAATGATAATAATCCTTTCTCAATCCCAATAATAAAAAATTAAAAAGACTCCAGATAAAATCTTTTTAGTAAAATAATGGATTAAACAATAAATTAAAAGTTTGTACATTTTAATCCACAAAAGCTTTTTATATTGACTTTTTCTTAAATTTAGAAAATAATAAAAAACTATTGTTTTAGGTTAGTAAAAAATTGAACTTCTACCCTATTTTACCCATCAAAAACTGTTTTTTTTATTAAATTTACTAAAGGCTTACAGCTTTGACCTCATTAGTAGAAATTATTTTCAGAAAATGAATGAATCATTTGAGTATAAAGGTTATTGGTATATATCATCAAATCCTAACAATAAAATTGCTGGAATATTAAATTATCAACCTAATAATTCTATTAGGTTGGAATTATTTGATAGTTTTAGTAAATCAGAAAATCCAATAATAAATTTTCTAGAAAGGGAAACTATTGATATAATTTGGGGTATAACATCTGATGCAAAAAAAATATCTCTAATTAATTGTTTTCCTTCACAAGGAAAACAAAATTTAGGTTGTGAATTTTCATTATCATTTTATAATATTCAATATTGCCTAGTAGGTATTCATATAGACAATATCGACGATAAGAGATTCAAATCATCAAAAATTCTTATGCCATTATTAACCACTTGGTGCTATCCTGGAGCTATAAAAAAATCTATTCAATTCAATAAAAAAAATGTAGGAATTAAAAAGATTAATGTCTCTATTGACTATGAAGAAAACGATAAACCAATAACATCAGTAATATTAAACGATAATACAATTTTAGAAATTAAAAAAAATGTTGATTATAATGAATCACATTATTCAGAAAAGAAAATTTTAGAACAATATACATATTTTAAAATAAATAAGAAAAATGAAGTCTCATTTAAGGATTTTATTCATGACATCTTTGAATTTGAAAATTTCATATCATTGGCAACTTTAACTACTGTAAAAGCATCCAATATTATTCTAATTGATGAATCACAATATCAGATGATTAAATCAAACAAAATTTTTCATCCAATAAAATTATATTATAAATCAGAAGAAAAAATAAATAATAATACATCAAAAAATGATTATTTCTTATTCAATTACTCTCAAATTAATACAGATTTCCCAAGAATAATTCAAAAATGGTATAGTGATAACTTTAATATAATACCAATCAAGAAACATCTTATCAAAAGTATTAGTTTTACTAATACTTTTGATAGTTTAGACTTTTTAATAATAGTACAAGCTCTAGAAGGTTTTCATACAAGATTTAGAATTCAAAAACAAATGATATTAAGGCAACGACTTCAATCTCTTATTAAAGAATTCAACAACATACAATTTATTAATAAATTAAAAATCGATATTCAAGTTGTTGTAGACTCTCGTAATTATTATTCACATTTCATGAATAAAAGTGAAAAGCCTAAAACCTTAGATGGTTATGAACTTTATCTAATAACAAAAGAACTACGTATTTTACTTATTTGCTGTATATTGAATTATTGTGGATTTGAAAATGAAAAAATTGAACAATTTTTATTAGATAGTAATAATAGAGGAATCCTTAATAAATAACCCCCGTTAATATCGCTAACTATTGCACAACTATATTTTTTGATACAAAATCACATTTTTTTAAAAGCTATTTTTTGAAGGATTATCTTTATTATAAATAAGAACATCCACTAGTTTTTAAATTTTATTAATTTTCAATATTTTTAAGTTTAATTATTAATAAAATAATTTTTAGAAATCAAAAAAACTAAAAATGATAAATTATTTGACAATAGAAAAAAAATTATATGAAAAATGGAAAATTAATATTCCATTTTTTTGGATTCCTTTAGATGATCCGATTGATGTCAATTTAAACAATGAAATATGTTATTTTAATTATACTAAGCTAAAAGAAAACTATGACATTAAAATTATTGAAAATTTTATTCAAACAAAAAATGAAACAATAATTGTTTTAAATGACTTCAATGAAAAGTTTACCTTAGAGAAGATTGAAATTGAAAAAATTTCTGGTTCAGATAAATTCATTACAAACAAAAATGGAGATTGGGTAATTTATATTACTCACGAAGACACTATCACTTTTGCAGGAATTAGCTTAATTTCAAAATTAAAAGAATGGGTTGATTTCGAAAAAATGAAAAATCCTTGGGAAAAATAACCCCATACAAAATGATATTAGCAAATATTAATTCAAAATTTATCTTAGAAGACATAATGGAAAAAAATCTTGAAAAAATATTTATTCTTGAATCTAAAGAAAAATATAATGAAGCATTTATAAGTTATAAATCTCTTTTAAACTTAAATCCCACAAATTTTAAAATTTGGAAATATTATTTCTTTTTTCTCTGGTCAATGATTGAAGATGTGAATGGTAATTTTACAATTATTAAAAATGAAAATTTAAATATAGAACTGAATAAAGAATTAAAATTAGGGATTGAAAAATTTAAAAATTTAGCTGAGTTTAATTTTATAACAGGATATACCATTTCAATTTTCCCTTATGAGTTTGGTGATTATGATGAATTAGAAGAATTAGGCCAAGAATTATTATGCAGAGCTTGCGAATTAGATTCTGAAAACCCTTTTTATAAAATGGTATTTTTAGGAAGTATTGAAAATCGAACAAAAATTCAACAAAACGAATATGAAACATTAAAACCGAGAGTTGAAAAATTAATACTTGAACAAAATTCTGAAAACGGTTTGCTAAACAAATATTACAGACAGATATTTGTAAGAAAATAATGAAGAATAATATTTCTAAAAACTCAATAAAACATAATAAATAAAGTTTTTTCTGTCTTAGATTTCGATAGAATTTTTCTGCTTTTTCTTTTCGAAAAAAATCACTCCATTTGACATAAAACAGTTATTTATAAAAACTTAACAAAATAGAAAATTTATTAAAAATAATCTATTCCTAAAATCTAACATCCCAAATCTTAATTTGCAATAGCGATTGAAGAGGAAATCCTTTTTTGATTGGATACATTTCGACATTCGCTCAATGCAATGACCAATCAAAAAAAGATTGAAACGAAAAGCGCGGCCCGAAGGGATTGCCCAAATTGTAAAAATAATTATGAAGGTTACATTAATTATAATTTTCTTAATTTCGCAACTGCTTTCAGAAATAGAATTCTGACAAAAAGACACACTATGCGCATTGGCAAACTATTTGATTCTATCAGAAACAAAACAACTAAGAATATGTCTGAACAAAATATAAATGAAGAATTAGAGAACGAAAATCTACAAGATAACGTTCAAGATACTGAAAATAATTCAGATCAAAAAGAGAATGAGACTGTCGGAAAGTCAGAATTAGAAATTGTAAAAGAGCAATTAGCAAAAGAAAAAGATCAATACTTACGTTTATTTGCTGAGTTTGATAACTTCAAGAAGCGTACTTCTCGCGAGCGTATCGATACTTTTAAGACAGCTAACAAAGAGGTGATTACATCTTTATTACCTGTTTTAGATGATTTTGGACGTGCATTAAATCAAATTCAGAAATCTGAAGATGATACTTTATACCAAGGAGTTGAGTTGATTAGTAATAAATTAACTGAGACTTTACGTGCTAAAGGTCTAAAAGAAATGGAAGTAAAGGCTGGCGACGATTTTAATACTGATTTCCACGAAGCAATTACTCAAATCCCTGCTCCAACAGAGGATTTAAAAGGTAAAATTGTTGATGTTGTAGAAACAGGTTATTTATTGAATGACGTAGTTGTACGTTATGCAAAAGTTGTTGTTGGACTATAAAATTAAGAATTAAAAAAAATGTCATCTAAAAGAGATTATTACGAAATATTAGAAGTTGAAAAATCTGCAACTTCAGAACACATCAAGAAAGCTTATCGTAAACTTGCTATAAAATATCACCCTGACAAAAATCCTGGTGACAAAGAGGCAGAAGAAAAATTTAAAGAAGCTGCTGAAGCTTACGAAGTATTAAGCGACGAACAAAAACGTAGCCGTTACGATCAATTTGGTCATGCTGGAATGGGCGGTGGCGCTGGAGGTTTTGGCGGTGCTGGAGGCGGAATGAATATGGAAGATATCTTCTCTCATTTCGGTGATATTTTTGGCGGAGGCGGAGGTTTCGGCGGATTTGGCGGAGGTCAATCTCGTGGTCCTCGTAGAATGAAAGGTTCCGATTTACGTATTCGTGTAAAACTGAATCTTGAAGAAATGGTTAACGGTTGCGAAAAGAAAGTGAAAGTTAAACGTTTTAAACAAGCCGACGGAGTTACTTCTAAAACGTGTCCTACATGTGGTGGTTCTGGTCAACAAGTTCGTGTTACAAATACTTTCTTAGGACAAATGCAAACTGCTACAACTTGTTCTACATGTCAAGGTGTTGGTAAGGTTGCTGATAAAATTCCATCTGGTGCTAATAACCAAGGTTTAATAAAAGTTGAAGAAACAATAGATATTAAAATTCCTGCTGGAGCAAGAGAAGGTATTCAATTACAAGTTCGTGGAAAAGGTAATGATGCTCCTTTTGATGGTGTTCCTGGAGATTTACTTGTTTTGATTGAAGAAGAAGAACACGACACACTAAAACGTGACGGTAACAACCTTCATTTTGATTTATATGTTTCTGTTCCTGATGCTATTTTAGGTTCTTCTAAAGAAATTCCTACAGTAAATGGAAAAGTAAAGATCAAGATTGAAAAAGGTACTCAATCAGGAAAAGTTTTACGTTTAAAAAGTCAAGGTTTACCAGATTTAAATGGTTATGGTAAAGGAGATTTATTTGTACATGTAAACATTTGGACTCCTACTCATCTTTCTAAAGAACAAGAAGCTTTCTTTGAGAAAATGAGAGATGATGATCATTTTTCTCCTGAGCCTTCGAAAAATGAAAAATCATTTTTTGAACGTGTAAAAGATATGTTTCAATAAATATAAAGTATAAAAAACCAGCATATAATGCTGGTTTTTTTATTTTCAAAAATTTTGTATTGAAAATAAAGTTATATTTTACTTATTCTTATTCTTTTTCTAATTCTATTTCATGTCCAGCTTGTGTAAGAACTACTTTTTTTCCATTTTCACTAAATGTTAGTTTTATACCTGCTTTATCAAATGTAAAAACGTTTTTTTGAATAGCATCTAATGGTAAAGAAGCCTGTCCTGTTGCTTGGGCTACAAGCTTTAAATTCTCTTTTGAAATAGTAATTTTGAAAGGCAATCCTTTTCCTGAAAAAACACCTAGAAATTTATCTAATTCTTTTTCTGTAAATACAATTTCATCAAAACTTGGTATTTCAATAGTATGATTAAAAATAGCATTTAAAATTGTACTTGAAATAAGATTTATATTATAGTTTAATGCATTAGATACTACTGCATAAGAAACTTTTTCTTTTGGAAAAATCGACACAATTGATTTGTATCCATCAATTGCTCCATCATGCCCTACTCCAAAATGATTTTCGAAAGACATATCAAATATACCTAATCCGTATTTATTAGAGAATGTTAGCATCGTGTCTAAACTTTTTCTATTGATTATTTTCAGATTAAATAAATCATTTATAAAAAAAACTAAATCTGTCGAATTACTTATTATTGCTCCTGCTCCTAATGGAACAGAATAATGTGTTTCATTTTGTTTTACCCAACCGTTTCCAAAACTATAAGAATTAGTTGTGTATTTTGATTTTTTATAAATTCCAAAATAAGTGTTTTTTAACTTTAGAGGCTTGATGATATTTTTTTCTAAAATATGAGCATAGTCTGTTTTATATATTTTTTGTAATATAAATGATAAAAGTATATAATTAGAATTACTGTATTCATTTTTCGAATTTGGCTCAAACAAAGATTGATGAATCATTATTTTATTTAAAACATCTTGTTCTGATATTTTATTTGTATTCCAATCTAAGTAATCTTCATCATCAGTTATGCTATAAATACCACTAGAATGGTTCAATAAACTTTTAATTGTTATTTTATTAGCATTTATTATTTTGGGATAAAAATCACTCAATTTAGTTTCTAAATTCAATTTTTTATCTTCAATTGCTTTTAAAATCAGTACAGAAGTAAAAAGCTTAGAAATAGAACCTATTTTATAATCAGTTGTATTGTTTGCTTTTATTTTTGATTCTATATCACTATATCCAAATGATTTACTATAAATAATTTTATCATTCGCTAATAAACTCACACTTCCCATAAATTTATCATTGGAAGATAACTCTTCAAAATAGTTTGAAAGAGATAGTGTATCTATAGTTTGAATTTGACCAAAAGATGTATTGTTTGGTAAACTAAAAATTACAGATAGAACAAAAAATTTTAGATAATTCATATTATTGTTTTTTGAAATTGTTTCTTTAATCTAAGGAGGAGAGTAATTATAAAAAACAATGTAATAGAACAGATAATCATTACAGGAATAAACCAATTTCCAAGCTGTTCGTATTGATAATAATTGAAAGAAGTACTTTTTAGCTTACCTAGTACAAAGAATTTATTTTTTAAATAATAAAAACCTATATTCTTAGGATCTAATATCTTTTTAATACTCAGAAAAATAAAAAAGAATAATGATAAATAAAGTATTAAAAAAATAATATAAGAGACTCCATTTGTGATATTCATTAGTAAAGCATTAAATATTTTTATAGGATTAAAAGATTTGGTTGCTTCATATAATCTTTTTTCTCCAACTAATTCTTTCAAGAATACTTCTGGATTTCCAAGTTTTTCTGTGACATCTAAAATATTTTCAACCTCACTTTTATTTGAATTCAATAATGATTCGTAAATATGACTATTAATTTCAAGTAATATATCATTTTGGCTCTCTTTACTAAGACTTTTTATTACATTTCTTACTCTATCAAAATATTGTATGTATATTCTTTGGGCAGATTCATCATTAAAATTTACTTCTTTAAATTTCATAATTATAATTTATTTATAGTGTTATTAAGATCAATCCAATAATCTTTCATCGTAAGAAAAGTAGATTTACCTTCTTCGGTAATTGTATAATATTTTCGAGGAATACCTGATTTTTGCTCTTTCCATGAAAAATCTACAAGTTCTTCGTTTTTTAACCTAACAAGTAAAGGATATAAAGTTCCTTCGGCAATATCTATACTTGTTAACTCTTTTATCCCGGTAATTAATTCATATCCATAATATTCTTTTCCATCTGAAAGTATATTTAAAACAATATAAGAGAGTGTCCCTTTTTTTAATTGGGATATCCATTTATTTTTAAAATTCTCATTCATAATTCAAATATAACAAAGTATTTTGTATAACAAAGTATTTTGTATAAAATAATTACTTTTATAGTTTTATAAATAAAATAGATAAGAAAACTCATTATAAATGAACCTAGATATAAAATAATATGTAAAAAAATCCGAAGAATTTTACTCCTTCGGATTCAAATAACACTAAATAATTTAGCTATTTTAATTAAAATGTTCAATAATTAATGAGCATGTTCTCCTCCTGAATCACTCATTTTTGCATTAATAAAAAAAGCTCCTTTAATCACCACTTTTACATCTTTACCAATATCATTTATAGGAGTTATACCAGTAAATCCAAATTCTGAAGTTCCTTTTACTATTTCTATCTTTTCAAAATTTATACTTTTCAATTGTTTCTTTACATTCTTATTAGTATTTTTTTCAGATTCATGTCCATGATCTTCTATTCCTTCATCATGCTCATTATCTTTAGTTTTATGTTCTTCATTTTTTTTATTGGTTTGAACAAAAATATAAAATTTACCATCTGCTTCCACAATAGCATCATTAGGAACTGCAGGCGTTGCTGATCTATCAATTCCTACAATTCCTGTGATATTCATATTATCAATAAGACCTTGCTTACTTCCTATAACATCGCAATGCACAGAAATAGTTTTACTATCACTTGAAAATGATGAACCTATACTATAAACTTTTGCTCTATAATCAATTTCAGGATTATTAGTTAATCTAAATTGAACAATTTGACCAACTCTCATTCTAGGTAAATCTTTTTCAAAAACCTGTAAATCAAGATGAATAGAATTATTATCAATTAGTTCTACAATTGGTGAAGAAATATCTACATAACTACCAATCTGAGCAATAACATTACTTACATAACCACTTATTGGAGAAGTAATAACTAATCCCGATTGAAAATTCTTATTACTTACTTTTGCTGGATTAATCCCCATTAATTGTAATTGACGTTTTAATGAAGCAAGTTGAGATTTCAAAGATTTTAATTCTGTTGTAGAACTCTGAAGATTTTTTTTAGCTCCTGCATCATTATTAAATAATTCTGTTTGTCTATTATATTCTTGCTCTGCATAAGTAATCTTACTACTAACTGTTAAATATTGTTCCTGAATTTGAATAAATTCTGGATTCGAAATTGTAGCAACAATTTGACCTTTCTTTATATAATCACCAATTTCTACAGGCAAAGATTTAATAACACCTCCATAAATAGATGTTACAGAAGCTTTACTATTATTAGGAACCCGAAGATTTCCGTTAGCTTTTATCGTTGCCATCAAATCTCTATTTTCTATCGTTCCTAACGTTACTCCTACCGCTTTCATCTGTTCTTCTATAAGCGTTGTAATTGTTATTGGCTCTTCTTCATGATTATCTTTTTTAACCTCTATTTTAGGTTCAACCTCCTTCACTTCTTTTTGTCTACAATTCGTAAATAACAGCAAAGTGATTATTGAAACAAAAGTTATATATTTTATATTTTTCATTTTATTGATTGATTAAAGAATTAATTTGAATGACAGATTCATTTACTTTTTGAATAGATTCTAAGTATTTAAGTTGAATATTCGTTGCTGTTTGTAAAGCAAAAAGATACTCTACGTATGAAATTTCTCCTGTTTTATAACCAAGTTGTGCGGCTTTTACTATTTTTTCAGCATTAGGTAATGCTTGATTTTTATAATAATAAAACTGTTTAACATCTTGTTGGTATTGACTAATTGTATTACTTAAAATTGTAGACATTTGTTGTTGTTGAAATTTCACTGTACTTTCTATCATTTGTTTTTGATAATCAATAGATTTTATACGTGCTTTCGTTGCTCCAAAAGTTAAAGGAATAGAAACTCCAACATTTACATAACTGAATCTATTTCCTGAATTTGCATATCTTTCTCCAGATTTAA
Organism: Flavobacteriales bacterium UBA7612; assembly: GCA_002484335.1. Lineage (GTDB taxonomy): Bacteria > Bacteroidota > Bacteroidia > Flavobacteriales > Weeksellaceae > Empedobacter. The sequence goes on along the minus strand of DLJQ01000008.1, from coordinate 230,915 downwards.
AATCCTGCATACCAATTAGCGACTGATTGGAATAGCCTAAAGTAAAATCGGGTAAACCTTCTGCTTTTTCAACACTTTTAGATTTTTCTAAAACCTCCATTTCTTGATATAAAGATCTAATTAAAGGGTGATTTGCTATTAAAGAATTATCAAGAATATTTTCTAGTTTTAATGGTTCATAATTTTTATCAGCAACAATTTCAAATGATTCCTCTGTATTTAATAATACTTTAAGGCTTTTATAGGCATTTTGAAGAAATACTTCATTTTGTTGTATTAAAAGATTTATTTCTCCTTTCTGAGTTTCAGCAGTATTAATTTCGATTTTTTTAATATCACCTGCATTATATCTTACAGTTGCTATTCTTATAAAATCCTGATATAATTGATCAAGTTCATTTAATTTAGTTTCGTTATTATTTAAATATTCAATTTGTTGATATAACGTACGTATTTGCTTCACCATCTCATTAATAGAAACTTCTTTCTCTATTTCTTTACTTTTTACTTCTTGCTGTATAAGTTCCTTTCTTGCTTTAAACAAAGTAGGAAATGGAATATTCTGAGAGATAGAATAAGATTGATCAAACTTTGGGCTATTATATTGCCCTAGTTGTGCTTCAAATCCAAGTTTTGGTAATTCATTAGCTGTTTTCTTTAATACTTCAGTCGAACTAATATCTAATTTTTTTGATTTTATTCTCTCATTATTATTCAAGGCTATATCCAAGGCTTGATCTAATGTTAATAGTTTTGATGTTTGAGCATTCGTAGTGCTTGTTAAAAACAAAAATCCAATTACAATAAAAAATGTTATAGGTTTTAATCTTCTATGTTTGAAATTGAAGTTAGTTGTACAAAAAATAATATATAACATTGGTAAAACAAATAATGTCAAAAATGTAGCAGTAACTAAACCTCCTATTACAACAGTAGCTAAAGGTTTTTGAACTTCTGCGCCAGCACTTGTACTTATCGCCATAGGTAAAAAACCAAAAGAAGCAACTGCTGCTGTCATCAAAACAGGGCGAAGACGTGATTTTGTTCCTTCAAATACTCGAGTATAAACATCCGTCATACCTTCTTTTTCTAGAGTATTAAATGTTCCTATTAATACAATCCCATTTAAAACAGCAACACCAAACAAAGCAATAAAACCGATTCCGGCACTAATACTAAAAGGCATATCTCTAATTAAAAGAGCTAAAACTCCTCCTATAGCACTCATTGGAATAGCTGTAAAAATTAGAAAAGCTTGTTTCATTGATCTAAATGTCAAATACAATAACATAAAAATTAAAAATAACGAAATAGGTACTGCTATCATTAAACGCTTACTTGCTGCTTGTAAATTTTCAAATTGCCCTCCATATGTAAAATAATATCCTGGAGGTAATACTATCTCTTTGTCTAACTTAGATTGAATATCTTTAACCACACTTGCTATGTCCCTATTTTTTACATTAAATCCAATAACAATTCTTCTTTTACCTTCTTCACGACTTATTTGTGCTGGTCCTAATTTGTAACTTATATTAGCAACTTGTGAAAGAGGAATTTGGTTTCCACTATTCGTTGCCAACATCAAGTTATTAACATCATTAATATTAGTACGATTTATACTATCTAAACGAACAACCAAATCAAAACGACGTTCATTTTCGAAAACTTGCCCTGCAGACTTTCCTGCAAAAGCAGTACTTAAAGCATCATTTACATCTAAAACACTTAAACCATAATTTGCTAAACGTGTTCTATCATATTCTACATTTATTTGCGGTAAACCACTTATACGCTCAATTTGTGGATCTGTTGCCCCATCAATAGATTGAATAATTTTACCAACTTTATCTGCATAAATAGATAACGAATCCAAATTTTCTCCAAATATTTTAACCGCAACATCCTGACGAATCCCTGTCATCAACTCATTAAATCTCATTTGTATTGGTTGATTTTTTTCAAAGAAAACACCAGGAATAACCTCTAATTTCTCTGAAATTTCATTCGCCAATTCATCATAAGTTTTTTTTGTTTTCCATTCATTTTGAGGTTTTAGAATAACCATCATGTCCGTTGCTTCGGGTGGCATAGGATCTGTAGGAACTTCAGCAGATCCTGTTTTACCAATTACCATTTTTACCTCATCAAATTCTTTTATAATTCTAGATGCTTGCATAGATGTTTCTAAACTCTGACTTAATGAACTACCTTGTGGTAAAATACAATGATATGCAAAATCTCCTTCTTGTAATTGTGGAATAAACTCACCTCCCATACGACTAAAAATAAATGCACAAATTACAAACGTAGTAACCGTAATTGTTACTATTATATATTTTACTTTTATAGCTTTTCTTAAAAGAGGATTATATATACTATAAAGTTTATCCATTATTCTATCTGAGAATGTAGGTTTTGGATTTATGTTTTTAGATAAAAACAAAGCACTCATCATCGGAATATAAGTCATTGAAAGAATTAACGCTCCTATAATTGCAAAAGCTACTGTTTTTGCCATAGGCGAAAACATTTTGCCTTCAACACCAACCAACGTTAAAATAGGAATATAAACAATAAGAATTATTATTTCTCCGAAAGCTGCACTACTACGAATTTTAGAAGCAGAAAGAAAAACTTCTTCATCCATTTCTTTTTGTGTAAGTCTTCGTATTTTTTTATTTAATCCCAAATGATGTAAAGTAGCCTCTACAATAATGACAGAACCATCGACAATCAATCCAAAATCAATAGCACCTAAACTCATCAAATTGGCACTTACACCAAATACATTCATCATTCCAAGTGCAAATAATAATGATAACGGAATGGCTGAAGCAACAATTAAACCTGCACGGAAATTTCCTAAAAACAAAACAAGAACAAAAATTACAATCAATGCACCTTCAATTAAATTCTTTTCAATCGTTTTTATTGCTCTTCCTACAAGATCAGTTCTATCCAAATAAGGTTCTATAACAACATCTGCAGGTAGAGATTTCTGAATTGTTGGAAGTTTATCCTTAACCCTATTAACAACTTCATTAGAATTTTCTCCTTTCAGCATCATCACAACTCCACCAACAGCATCTACTTGTCCATTGTAGGTCATTGCCCCATAACGTATCGCACTTCCAAAACGAACATTAGCCACATCTTTTACAAAAATTGGAACACTTCCTCCATCATCATTTTTTACTGCAATATTTTCTACATCTTTTAAAGAAGTCACAAGACCGATACCTCTTATAAAATAAGCATTAGGCTTTTTATCAATATAAGCACCACCAGTATTTTGGTTATTATTCTCTAGTGCAGTAAAAACATCTAAAATACTCACTCCCATTGCTTTTAATTTATCGGGATTAATTGCAACTTCGTATTGTTTCAACTCACCACCAAAACTATTTATTTCAGCTACACCAGGTGTTCCATTTAACTGTCTTCTTACAATCCAATCTTGCATTGTACGTAAATCTTTTGCAGTATATTTCTTTTCACTTCCTTTTTTCGGATGAAGAATATATTGGTATACTTCACCTAAACCAGTACTAACAGGGGCAAGCTCTGGAATTCCGACACCTTGTGGAATTTCTTCTTGTGCTTGTTTTAGTCGTTCACCAATTAACTGACGAGCAAAATAAATATCTACATTTTCTTTAAAAACAACAGTAATAACTGATAAACCAAATCTTGAAATACTTCTTATTTCTTCAATATCTGGCACATTTGCAATACTTTGCTCTATTGGAAAAGTAACAAATTGTTCAACTTCTTGTCCTGCAAGAGTTGGGCTTGAAGTAATAATTTGAACCTGATTATTAGTGATGTCAGGTATTGCATCAATAGGTAATTTCTGAGCACTCCACACACCCCAAATTATCCAAACAACAGTTAAAATACCAATAACAAACTTGTTCTTGATACTAAACTTTATAATATTATCTAACATTTTAAAATTTTATGAATGTTTACTATAAAAACCGTAAGCAAATCATTAATAAATGAAGCATACGAATATGTTTACCTAAGGAGAATCCAAAGGCATAAACATATATAATAACAGCTATTTTAAAATATTATATTTTAGGCGGTTGCCATATATTCCCGTAGAAATGAGAATATAAATCAGTATCTATTAATGGAAACTTTAACTTATCGGTTATTTGAAATTTAGGTTCTTTTATTTCTATAGAATTAAAGTTAAAGTCTGTTCTAGCAACTGTACCACAACAAGAACATGAACAAAAAGGACTACAAAAATCTTCATGTATATCTTGACTTTTTATTTCATCTACTTTCGATTGTTCTTTTGTACTATTTCTATTAAATTCTTTATAAGCATCATTGCATGGCGATAAAGATAAAGCCAACATGTAAATACTTAATATGAATATAATTAATTTCACTTTTTTAAATTCTATATAAAATTGATAAGTTCTATTTCACAAATCTACATGTATTATTCTGCAATTTGATTGCAAAATAAAAATAAATTAAACAAATTTTTTGGGCGTTCCTTTCAGGTCGGGCTTTCCATTACAATCTTTTATAAAAAAGATATAAATAAGACTTTAGTCATTCAATTTTTTATAAAAGGATTTTCATTGCAATCACTAACGCATAAGAAAAATTAAAAAGAAGCTAATCAATTAAGATTAACTTCCTTTCATTTAAATTAAAAAAAATATAAGTAATAAATTTACCCTTCGGTAAACTCAATTTCTTTGCTTCTATCTCCTCCTAAATTTGCATTTATAAATTTTTCATTAGAAGGAAGTTCAATTTCATAATCTTCTAAAATTTGAATTTCTACTTTACCTTTTTCCATCATAAAATCTAATGTATGACCACCTCCATTTCTTAATTCTGTAATAAAATGTAAATGATAACCTGCTACAGTAATTCCTTGCATATAATCTGGTGAATAAAAACCTGCTAACAACCCTTGTTTATCATGAAAAACAAATTCTTTTTGGTCATTTACTGCCAACATAAATTTTTTATATGGTTTATGCTGTTTAGAAACAGTTCTTGTACGTACAGTTGAAAAATATCCTTCCAAATGAATTGCATAAAACAAATTTGGACCAGGAGTTAACTGCTTCATCAATTGATCTAGACCTTCTTTATTTATTGATTCTGTAATTTCGTGTACTATATCAGCTTTAAAATTAGTAACTGATGCAAATGGTGTTTTTTGAGACATATTTGCTTTAGATGAAGTTCCATCTGCTTTTATTTGATAAAATTCTCCATTATATGCTACCATTTCTCCATCCATTCCATTAAAAGTTCCTAAACCAAAATCGCCATGTTCTGCAATTTCTCCAATTGTTTTTTCACTTTCATATAATCCCTCCAACAATCCATTCATAATAGAAAATTGAAATAATTTTGCTCTTTTCATAATTCTTAAAAATTATTTATTTCTCTAGACTAAAGCTTCTGCATGCAGCGCTTTTCCTAATTTTATATTATCTCTATAATCAATAGGAATATCAACAATAACAGGGCCTTCTGTTGCTAATGCCTTTTTTAGAATATCTTCCATATCTGTTGCATCATTTACTCTGAAACCTTTTGCTCCAAAACTTTCTGCATATTTTACGACATCTATAGGTCCAAATTCTATTCCAGAAGTTCTACCATATTTCATTTCCTCTTGAAAAGCAACCATATCATACGTTCCATCTGTCCATACAAAATGAGTTATATTAGATTTTAGTCTAACTGCTGTTTCTAATTCCATTGCAGAAAATAAAAATCCTCCATCACCAGAAATAGAAACTACTTTTTCATTTGGGTGAACCAGCGATGCTGCTATTGCCCAAGGTAATGCAACACCAAGTGTTTGTTGCCCATTACTAAATAAAAGTCTTTTTGGTTCAAATACTTGGAAATATCTTGCCATCCAAATATAATGAGAACCTATATCACATGTTACTGTGACATTATCTCCAATATTATCTCTTAATAACTTTATGAACTGTAATGGATGAACTTTTTCTCCCTCTTTTACTGTTGGAATTTTTTGTTTATCCTCAATAAACTGTGCATGATACTTATCTAATAATGGATAAACAACATCTTTTTTTTCAGGAATTAAATCTTTCAATTCATTTAATGTTGCACTGATATCCCCTATTAATTCTAGTTGAGGTTGATAAAAATTATCAATATCAGCTTGATTATAATCTAAATGGATAATTGTTGCATCCTTGGATGTATTCCAAAAGTGAGGATCGTATTCTACAGGATCATACCCAATTGCTAAAATAACATCTGCTTTACTAAGCAATATATCTCCTGGCTGGTTTCGGAATAATCCTATTCGACCAACATGGTATTCTTCTAAATCTCTTGGTAATAAACCAGCTCCTTGAAAAGTTCCTACAACTGGAAAAGGTCTTTTATAGAATAAGGCTCTTGCTGCAGCGACAACATCATCAGCATTTGATGATTCTCCAGCAATAATTACAGGATTTTTTGCATTTAATAATAATTCTGCTGCTAATTTAATATACTCTTTTGGAGCAGAGCCAGATTGTATATTTGTTGTTGCTTTTATCACATTTGTTGTTGCATCTCCTGTTACAACATCATTTGGTAAACTAATAAATGTTGCCCCTTTTCTTGGTTGTTCTGCAATTCGAAAAGCATTCGTTAAAACTTCTGGTATTGCATTGGAATCAGTAACCTCTAAACTCATTTTTGTTACAGGCTTCATGATACTTACTGCATCCAAAGATTGATGCGTTCTCTTAAAAGAATCACTTCTTTTTACAGCTCCTGCTATCGCTACAATTGGGTCTCCTTCTGTCGTTGCTGTTGCTAATCCTGTTGTTAGATTGGTAGCTCCTGGACCAGAAGTAACCATACAAACACCAGGTTTCCCTGTTAACCTACCAATTGCAGCTGCCATGAAAGCTGCATTTTGTTCGTGACGACAAACGATTAAAGGTATATTTTGTTCTACTAATTCATCGAAAACTGGATCTATTTTAGCTCCTGGTATTCCAAAAACTTGTTTTACATTTTGTTCTTTAAGTGTTTTTACAACTAAAGAAGCTCCTGTTTCTATATTTTTCATGATATTAACTAAATAATTAATAACTCCGTAAATAATATTATTGTCAAATAATTGTGCTTTTATTTAACAATACTAAGTTAATCTGAAATTAAAGTTTTAACAATCGTAATTACTAATACAATTGATAGGCTATACTTATGAATAATATAATTATTATAACTATTTTTATATAACAATACATTCATATTAAATACTGAAGCATTATTTATTTTATCAAAAATTTCGCGTTAGGGGTTGAAGTGGAAATCCTTTTCTAATTTGATGCATTTCGACTTTCGCTCAATAAACAATTAGAAAAGATTTAAACGGAAAACCCGACCGAAGGGAACACCCAAAATAAAAAAATAGAAGTATTAGATATGTTATATTCAATTTTTAAAATTATGGAATTACACCAATTAAAATATTTTATAAAAGTTGCAGAAATATTGCATTTTACTAAAGCATCCGAAGAATTATATATTTCTCAGCCTGCTCTTTCACAGCAAATGAAGCAATTGGAAGATGAGCTAAAAGTTCCACTATTTTATAGAAAAGGACGAAATATTCAGCTAACACAAGCAGGAGAAATATTTTTGGATTATGCTAGACAGGCTTTAAATGTTGTAAAAGAAGGAAAGAAAGCCATGAGTGACTTGAAAAATGAAGTGAGTGGAACTATAAAAATTGGGATTATGTATTCCTATTTCGCTCCATTAGTTGACTTACTTCCTAAGTTTTGTAGTAAATATCCTAATGTTTCGTTGAGTTTACATTATGGAAATGATGAAGATAACAAAACAAAACTGATGAATTCTCAGTTGAATTTAGCATTGACTTTTGGTGAAAATGAGATTGACAATCAGTTTGAAATTCTTGCAAAATTTGAAGCTTTTCCTAGAGTTATAGTCAGTAAAAATCATCCTTTTGCAAAAAAAGAAACTATTAGTATAAGAGAGCTAAATGATACACTATTAGCATTGCCTACTGAAGAAAATATTATACGAAGTAGTTTGAACAAACTTTTTGATAAACATAAATTTTATCCGTTTGTGAATACCGAAATAAGTGATGCTCACTTACTATTTGATTTGGTTGAGGAAGATAAATTTGCAACAATAATGACTGATACAGCTACTTATTCGAGAAAAGATTTAGTTTTAATTCCATTGAAAGAAAAAATAAACTCTGTACAAGGAATGATTTTAGTAAAAAAAGGAACATTTATAAGCAAAGCAACTCAGATTTTTATAAATGAAGCTATAGCTATTTTAAATTCCATTCGAAAATAATAAAGTCAGCATAAATGCTGACTTTCTACATTATAAAATAAAAGATTAATGTTGATGTGTTGAATGATCTTGTTCTGTATCTACAGCATCTGTATCTCTGTCGTATAAACAACATGAGTGTAGTTTTTCATACACTTTGTCATCTGCTTTTTTATTTTGAGTATCATGACCAACCGCAACAATTGCATCTTCTACAGCATCTACATTATTTTTAGTTTCGTTAAGAACGATATGTAAATTATGTGTATCTACATCCCATGTTGCAACTTTTACTCCTTTTACACCATAAGCTGCCTTTTCTATACGTTCTTTACATTGTCCACAATTACCATTTACTTGAATGTCATGCTTAGCATTCTTGTTTTGTGCTTGTGCATTTATTCCTACTATTGCTACTAGAGCAAAGGCTATTAATTTTTTCATTTTTTTTGATATTGTTATTTAAATATTTTTCTTAATTATTTTAAACTAAATCTTAGTCCTGCATAATACATCTGTCCGAAAATTGGAGCATAAACAATAGAACTATCAAAGTTAGAACCGAATGGATTATCCCCTCCCAAAATAACACGATGTTGTCTATAATTTGAAATATTCTCTCCTCCTATATAAACTTCAAATCTTTTTGAAAAAACTCGTGTTATTTGTGCATTAATTGTACCGAATGGGTTTGAATATTCAGGTAATCGGTTTTCTGGAGCATTACCTAATGTATTTGGTAAACGTTGTTTACCTAACCAATTATAAGTAAAATCGAAACGCCAATTTTTACCATTTCTTTGATTTGTTTCATATTCCAAATTTGTAAAAAAACGATGTTTTGCTTGTAAAGGTCTTTGCATTTTTCCTGTTTCATAATCTGTAGACAAATCATAGTATTTATAAGATGTTCTTATTTTAAAATTTTTGAACGGATTATAATTAAAATCGAGCTGGAAAGAATTTGCGTATGAATTTCCTTCTAAGTTATAGAATCTAACTTGATGAGCAGAGTAATCTATATCTGTAACAATTTGATTTTGAAAACTTGTTCGATAGAAATCTGCTGTAACATCTGCATTTTTGCCAAATAATTTAAATTCTTATGTTACACTAATTCCATAATTCCATGCAATCTCTGGATCTAAACCATATGCTTTGCCTCCATCTCCTAAAATGTGAAATTGTCTTGAAGAGGCAAATAAATTCTGATTTTCTGCAAAAATATTATTAATTCGTTTACCTCGACCAATAGATGCTTTTATCGTTGTTCCTTTTACAGGTGTATAACGAGTGTGTAAACGAGGAGTTAAGAAAAATCCCATTCGATTATGATAATCAGCTCGAAGACCAGCTATCATATTGAAATTTTTCAGATTATTATATGTATATTCAAAAAATGTACCTACAGAATTATCTATTCTATCATAATTTTTATCAGTTGGTAAAGCAACAAATTCTTTGAATCTATCATACGTAAAGCTAGCTCCTGTAGAAAACTTATTTTTTGTATTATTTATAATAGAACTAAAGATATAGTTAGAATAGAAACTTTGTTGTTCTATATTATATTGATTCAATCCAAAATAAGAATCTTGTTTATGATAACTGAATGCAGTTTGTAATCCCATACTTTGAAAAGGCATTTCTGGAAATACATATCCAATTTTAGAAGATAAATCTACTCTATTTGTATTTATTTCTGAACCCCAATAATTTGTTGTTAATTTATCTCTATGTTTATCAAAATCTAACTGACCAGATTGTTTTTGATCAGTTAAATAACGAGCAGACAAAAAACCAACCCAACCTTTTTCTAAATTTTGGTACTGCCAACGATTCATTACATTTATTTGATGTCCTAATGGATTATCTAAAAATCCATCGTGATTCATATCGTTTTTTGCAACACGAGTATTTCCGTGTAAAAATAAAGTAGAACTCCATTTATCATTCAATTTTTTATTAAGATGAACATTCCCTTCGAAACGAGCATCTGTAGAACCATAAACATTAACAAATAAAGGTACATCATTATATGGTTTTATCAATTCTGTATTAATTTGTCCTGAAATACTTTCGAACCCATTAACAACAGTACCAGCTCCTTTGGTTACCTGAATACTTTCTACCCATGTACCAGGAGTAAAACTAAGACCATAAGCTTGCGAAGCACCACGAACATTTGGAATATTTTCCTCTGCTATTAAAATATAAGGAGAAGTTAATCCTAACATTTTAATTTGTTTATTACCTGTTACAGCATCCGAGAAATTAACATCAATAGAAGGATTTGTTTCAAAAGATTCAGCTAAATTACAACAAGCTGCTTTCAGTAATTCTTTACCAGACATTGTTGTCATATTAGTAGCAAATTTAGATTTTTTTAAAGAGCTACTCGTATCTCTAACCACAACTTCTTTTAGATTAGTATCACTATAATTAGTATCAAGCTGAATAGTTATATTTTGAAATTCATTTTTCAATTCCTTGAAAGTAGTTGTCTGATTTTCATAATAAACTCCTAAAGTAGATGTCGGTTGATAATCTTCTAATTCGAAATTTCCATTTTCATCAGTTAAAACAGAAACATCTGTTGATTGCCAGAACACTTCTGCTCCAACAACTGGTTGATTATTTTGATCTGTTATTTTCCCTTTTAAAGAGGTTTGTGCGTATGTAATAGCTGCACTTAGTATAAATACTGAAGTGAATATTTTTTTCATTTTCACGATTTAAGGCATAATGCCTATTTATTATTGCGTACTTTTTGATTATAATTTAATCAAGTACTTAAATATTTGAATAATAGCTTATTGATTTCTGATTGATTTCAATCAAAATAAAATAGTTTATTATCCTTCGTAAAAAGTTAATTGAGAATTTTTTATATAATTTGGAGGAGCATTTGAATCTACAAAAAACTCTAGAAAATGTTTCTTACTAATTACAGTTGAATTTACTATAGGTATTTCTATTTGTAAAACTTCTGTAATTACTGTATAAATAGGAACAAGTTTTTGTATAGAAACTACTTGTTTATGATTATTCTTATCTGAATAAGATATGTCTTTACAACAATCATCTTTTTGTTTAGATTCCCCTTTAGGAGATTCACAATGATTTTTCTGTTTTAGAGTTGAACAACAAGATTTTACTTTATCTATTTTACAACTAGTATTACCTAAATGATTTAATTTTATTTTTTTTATTTCATCTTGGCAATAATGCGTCGAAAATGCTAAGTTAAGATTAGAAAAAATCAAAACCATCGACAAAACAAACTTTATGTATTGTTGCACTTTCATTAAAAACAAAAATAATAAAAATATTGAAAAGATTAAAGTTCTATTATTTATATGATTTTCAGAATTTGTTATAAAATATACATATTAGAATTTTACAAAAACATGCCTAAATTATCATCAAAAATCATTAAAATTGCATTAAAATAAGAATACACATTTTAATTATGTCAGAAGATATTTTCAAGAAAGTAATTTCACACGCGAAAGAATATGGATTCATTTTTCAATCGAGTGAAATTTATGATGGATTATCAGCCGTTTATGACTATGGACAAAACGGAGCTGAGTTAAAAAATAACATCAAACAATATTGGTGGAAAGCAATGGTACAAATGCATGAAAACATTGTCGGCATTGACTCTGCAATATTTATGCACCCTACAACTTGGAAAGCTTCTGGCCATGTAGACGCTTTTAATGATCCATTAATCGATAATAAAGATTCCAAAAAAAGATATCGTGCTGATGTTTTAGTTGAAGATTTCTGTGGTAAAATTGAAGTTAAAATTGATAAAGAAGTTGCAAAAGCAGCAAAACGTTTTGGTGAATCTTTTGATAAAGAACAATTTTTAGCAACAAATCCAAAAGTAATTGGATATAAAGAACAAATTGATTCAATTTTACATCGTTTAGGAAAATCTTTAGAAAATGAAGATTTAGAAGATGTAAAAGCTTTAATAGAAGAATTAGAAATTGCTGATCCAGTAACTGGTTCTAAAAATTGGACAGAAGTACGTCAATTCAATTTAATGTTTGGAACAAAATTAGGTGCAACAGCGGATCAAGCAATGGATTTATATCTACGTCCAGAAACAGCACAAGGTATTTTCTTAAATTACTTGAATGTTCAAAAAACAGGACGTATGAAATTACCATTTGGAATTGCACAAATAGGAAAAGCATTCCGTAATGAAATTGTTGCTCGTCAATTTATTTTCCGTCAACGTGAGTTTGAACAAATGGAGATGCAATTTTTCGTGAAACCAGGAACTGAATTAGAATGGTACGAAAAATGGAAACAGACACGTATGCGTTGGCACCAAACTTTAGGATTAGGAAAAGATAATTATCGTTTTCATGATCACGAAAAATTAGCTCATTATGCTAATGCTGCTGCTGATATTGAGTTTAAATTCCCTTTTGGATTCAAAGAGTTAGAAGGAATTCACTCTCGTACAAACTTTGATTTAAGTAGCCATGAGAAATTTTCTGGTAAAAAATTACAGTATTTTGATAATGAAACAAATGAATCTTATGTTCCTTATGTTGTAGAAACATCTGTTGGATTAGATCGTATGTTTTTAGCTGTATTCTCAAACTCTTTAAAAGAAGAAGTTTTAGAAGATGGATCAGAACGTGTAGTTTTAGCTTTACCAGCTGCTTTAGCTCCAATAAAAGTTGCAATTTTACCATTAGTTAAAAAAGATGGTTTACCAGAATTTGCTGAGCAAATCGTTAAAAAATTACGTTTAGATTATAATGTTATGTACGAAGAAAAAGATTCTATTGGTAAACGATACCGTAGAATGGATGCTATTGGTACACCATTTTGTATTACAGTAGATCATGATTCATTAAATGATAATTCAGTTACATTACGATTCCGTGACACAATGGAACAAAAGCGAGTTCATATAGATGAATTAGCTTCTATTATAGATAAAGAAGTTAATATGAAATATTTATTTGAACAATTATAAAATATAATTCAATAAAAAAAACTCNNGAGTTTTTTTTATTGAATTATTTGAACAATTTCTTTAGTTTATTATCAATTTTGAAGTTGTTACTCCATCATTAGTTCCTATTTTTATAATATAAATTCCTTTTGGTAAATTTGTATTGATTTGTTTCTTAAAATTTCCTGAAGAATTATAGTTATTTGAATAAACTATTCTCCCATTAAAATCAACTATTTCTAAATTTACATTTCCTGTTGATTTTTGTTCTATGTAAAAAGATCCATTAGATGGATTGGGATAAATAAGATTTGTATTTTTTATTTCTATATCATTTGAAGCTAAAGATGAATCTGTTTCAAATTTTTTAACTGCTAAAAAAATATTATCCACAGCTTCAATCATAATATAACCATCTGTTACATCCTTAGCATCTGTAGGCAAAGAAAAATTTGCAGATCCTGTATTATCTACAATACCTAATTCCTTAAATGTAGATCCTCCATCCCAAGAAATAGAAATTTTAACTTTTGAAGTGTTAATAGGTACTAAATTAGTATTCCCAACATTCCATGTTACATCAAAGTTATTTTTATTAATCCCTAATTTATCATCAACACTTGGTTTTGTAATTTTAAAAGCTTCAGTATTGTCAGCTACTATAACTTTTACTTCTCCATAACTATTTTGTGGTCCTTCTACATTATAATCTCTTGCAGTAACTGTAAAATTATATGTTCTAGGAACTGTTGTTAAAGACTCTCCTTGAATATTTGGCTCGTTAAATTCATTTAGATTTGGTTCTGTTCTAATTTCTCTAATCAAACTATCATTTAGAATTTTTTGAAAACTAGGAAAATAACGATATGTTTCTTTTACAGGTTTATATGATCTAAAATTAGGACCAGATGTTTTTATAGATCTTACTCTACTATTTACTCCTATAGAAAAAAATGTCCCTGTATCATTTTGTTCCCAAGCTACAACTACATCATCATTTTCATTATCAGAAACTTTAGAATTTAATTTAAATGCTGTTCCTATAGGGATATTATAAACTGTATTCTCAATTTCAATTTTTGGAGCTGTATTTAAAATTGGTCTTGTAATTCCACATGTTTTATTTTCTAAATTATCCTGTATTTGTTTCAAACTAGCATGAGAAAAATAATCATCTGAATGTCTTTGCACATTATAATAAGTGATCCCTGCATAACTCATTATTGTAGAACCACTCCCTGGTTCTACTTGTACTTGCTTTCCAGTATCTTCATAAGAAAACGAAAAAGTATGATTTGCACCAATTTGATGACCTATTTCATGAGCAACAAAATCAATATCAAATGCATCTCCTTTTGGTAATCCAATATATGGAGAAGTAAAACCACTACCTTTTCCAATAGGAAAATCTGTTTCACAAATACAACCTATACATCCTGCATTTCCACCACCACCAGCATGACCAAACAAGTGACCTATATCGTAATTATTTTCTCCAAAATTATCTCGTAAGTTTCTTTGTAGTTCCACGTTCCATCTATTTGTATAAGTATAAACAGAATCTCTTTTCATTCCATCTTTTTCATTAGAGTAAGGATCTGTATTTGGGTCTAAATAAATTAATTTTTCAATATCATCTGTCAATATAAAATTAACAGATAATTCTTTTTCAAAAACACCATTTACACGAGTCATTGTATTATTCATAGCTTCAAGAGACTTTTCTACAGTACCTCCAAAAACCTTACTATACTCACCTGTTACAGAAAGTGCCAAACGATATGTTTTAAATGTATTTTCAGCTATTTGAACTTTACTATTATTTTTATTTGCTATAGATTTTAAAGATTCATGTACCTCTGGTGTAAGACAATTAAAATCTCCTTTATTTGTTTTTGAGTGTACTTCAAAATATTCTCCTCCTTTTGAATAAGTTTCTAAAAATTCTGATTTATTTTGATCTCTAAAAATTGTAGAACTAATACCTGATGGACCTGTACTAAATCTTAAATATGAAGAATCCTTCAAACTTTTCCCTACATAAGAGCGAATATTAGGATATTTTGCTTGATCTTTTGTTGATAAATTTGAAGCTTCCCAGACTTCAAAACGTTCTAATTCACCATCAGCATTTGGTAATACAAGAACAGTTCCTGTTTGATTTGAACTTCTTGAATTAACATTAATCAAAACTTCATCTAAAGAACTACGTTGTAATTTAAAAATTTTTTGATTTCGTTTTTCCTTATATTCATTTTTAGCCATCGGATAAGCTTCACCTTCATTAACTAATTTCCAATTTTGTCCATAAGAATAAAAATTACCAATTAATAAGGTTATAAAGAGTATTTTTTTCATCATATTTATAAATTTTAATTATTTTTAATAAGTCTAAATTAATTTAAAGTAAAAGTAATACTTATTATATAGTAACAGTAAATTATAAAGAATTATTTTTGTTTAATGAAAAAACTTTTAATTATTGGTCAAGTTTGGCCAGAACCAACATCATCCGCAGCAGGAATTAGAATGATTCAATTAATTGATTGTTTTACTATAAATAATTATAAAATTTATTTTGCAAGTGCAGCAACTAAATCAGAATTTAGTTATGATTTGAAATCCAAAAATATTGAAGAAGTATCTATTCAATTAAATGATAAAAGCTTTGATATTTTAATAAAAGAATTAAATCCTTCTATAGTTATTTTTGACCGCTTTATGACAGAAGAACAATATAGCTGGAGAGTGATTGAAAATTGTCCAAATGCATTAAAAATACTAGATACAGAAGATTTACATTTTTTAAGAAATGCTCGCCAAAATGCATCTAAAAAAAATATTAAATTTACAGATGAACTATTATATTCTGATTTAGCAAAAAGAGAAATTTCTGCAATACTTCGATGTGATTTATCATTAATCATTTCTAAAAAGGAAATGGAAATTTTGATTAGTAAATTTAACATAAATGAAAATATATTATATTATCTTCCTTTTTTAGAAAAGAAAATTAAAGAAAATGATATAAATAATTGGAAAAAATTTAATGATCGAAAGAATTTAATATTTATTGGTAATTTTATTCATGAGCCCAATTACAACTGTGTTTTATATTTAAAAACTAAAATTTGGCCAAAATTACGTAAAAAGCTCCCTAATGTTGAAATGCATATTTATGGAGCTTATGCCACACAAAAAGTTTTACAATTAAATAATCCTAAAGAAAATTTTTATATTAAAGAAAGAGCTCTTGATGCAAAAGAAACAATGAGTAATTATAAAATTTTATTAGCTCCTATTCAATTTGGTGCAGGCTTAAAAGGTAAATTTATAGATGCTATGTTATCTGGAACACCTTCAGTAACAACATCACTTGGATCTGAATCTATGACCGAAAATGGAGAATGGAATGGATTTATAGCTGATGACGATTCTACTTTTATAGAAAAAGTTATTTTACTTTATGAAAACGAAGAAATTTGGCAATCATCACAAAAAACAGGAGTTGACATTCTGAATAAAAATTATAATAAAGAGTTATTTGAATCTAAATTTTTAACTAAAGTTGACTCAATAAAAGAAAATTTAGTTGAACATCGAAATTCAAATTTTATTGGTCAAATTTTGCAATATAATATAAATCAAAGTACAAAATATATGTCTCTTTGGATTGAGGAAAAAAATAAAACCAGTTTTAANNTTAAAACTGGTTTTATTTTTTACATTTTAATTAGATTAATCAATTTTAAAACTATTTACAATAGCAATAAAATCATTTTTCATTAAATCTTTATTTTCATATTCACAGTATTGTAAAATCTGATAAATATAATCTTTTGTTTCAATCACAGTTTGTAAAAAATAAATTCTGCCTGAATCTTCAACATTTGTTTCAAATTCTGTGTATGCATAATTAAAACCTCGTTCATAAGATATATATGGCTTTTTTATATATGTAAATCCTTCCTGTTGAGTATAAGGTTCAATAGAATTTAAAGTATAATCAATAATATCTAATTTTACATCTGCTAATTTTAGCTCATCCTTATGTTCAAAAATTAAAAAACCATAAGAACTAGGCTTTGGCTCAGTACTCTCAAATTGAATTGTAGCATAATCATTAATACCTATAGTTCGTTTAAAATTTTCTGGCATTATAAGACTGAAAGTCTCTGAACCATATACTTTTTTCTGAGCAGAAATCGTAATACTAACTAATAGATAGCATATAAATAATATTTTTTTCATTAAATTAATTTGAGATACAAATAAAAAAGCCCTGATTATATCAAGGCTATAACGTATTTATTTTATTAAAATTGTTTAATTAGAACAAGATTTATTTTTTAATTCACAAGGTGTTTGTCCTTCAACTATTTTTACACCATCAATATTTTTAATTTTACCAAATCCTCCTGCAACATCAATTAAATTTTCATAACCACGAGCTCGTAAAATAGAAGTAAAAATCATAGAACGATAACCTCCTGCACAATGCACTAAATAAGTTTCTTCTGGATCAATTAATTTCATTGATTCATTTATAAAATCTAAAGGAGCTGATATTGCATTTTCTACATGAGAAGTTGAATATTCTCCTGGTTTTCTAACATCAAGAACCTTCAATTCTGTTTCATCAACTAATTCTACAAATTCTTCAGGAGATATTGATACGATCTCTTCAAAATCTTTTTCTGCATCTAACCAAGACTGAAATCCATTATTTAAATAACCTATTACATTGTCATAACCAACACGAGCTAAACGAATTATAGTTTCTTCTTCCGTTCCTGTTTCTGCTATCAATAAAATTGGTTGTTTTATATCTGTAATTAATGTTCCAACCCAAGGAGCAAAACCTCCATTAATTCCTATGTTTATAGAACCAGGAATAAATCCTTGAGCATAAATTTGAGGATCTCTAACATCTAATATAATAGCGCTTGTTTCTTCAGCAACTTGAATAAGTTCATCTGGAGAAAAAGCATGAGCAGCACGTTCTTTAATCACATCCAAAGACTCTACTCCCATTTTGTTCATCATAACATTTTCAGGAAAATAAAATGGTGGAGGTAATAGACCTGAAGTTAATTCTTTTATAAATTCTTCTTTAGTCATAGAAGGATTTAAAGCGTAATTAACTTCTTTTTGATGTCCTAAAGTATCTGATGTTTCCTTACTCATATTTTTTCCACAAGCCGAACCAGCTCCATGAGCTGGATATACTATAACATCATTATCTAAAGGCATAATCTTTGTATGTAAAGAATCATACATAAGCCCCGCTAATTTATCTTGAGTTAATTCTGAATTTAACTTTTGAGCTAAATCTGGGCGACCTACATCTCCAATGAACAATGTATCTCCAGAAAAAATAGCATATTGTTTACCATTTTCATCTTTCAATAAATAAGTTGTACTTTCCATTGTATGACCAGGAGTATGTAAAGCTGTTATTGTTACATCGCCTAATTGAAAAACTTCATTATCTGTAGCGATATGAGCTTTAAAATTTGGTTCAGCAGTTGGACCATAAACAATCATTGCTCCTGTTTTATTTGCTAAATCTACATGACCAGAAACAAAATCTGCATGAAAGTGAGTTTCAAATATATATTTTATTATTGCTTGATCTTTGGTTGCTTGATCAATATAAGTTTGTGTTTCTCTTAACGGATCAATAATAGCAACTTCGCCATTACTTTCTATATAGTATGCACCTTGTGCAAGACATCCTGTGTAAATTTGTTCAATTTTCATAAAATGAATTTAGGTTATAAAAGTACAAATAATAAAATTCAGAATATTATTTATCCATATAAATCGTTTATTTAAAGTGATAAAAAATTGATAATCAACTTTATTTAACATCAATTTTTTATTAAATTTATTTTTTTATTAAATGAATAAATAACTCTGTATCTTTTCTTGGCTGAATTGAATTATAACATTTTTCCATTCTTTCTATATTAAAATAATGTTTAAAATAATTTTCATATTCATCTTTATTACCTCCATACGGAGGATTTAAGGTATTAAAATTATGATTAAAAAGCAGACCAATTAATTTTCCATTAATTGATAAAAGTTGATGCATTTGATGAACATAAGATCTTCTTAAATTTGGATTTAATGCACAAAAAAATGTTTGTTCTAAAATTAAATCGAATTGTCCTTTTAATGTAAAAAAATCTTGATGAAAAATTTGTATATGATTATTGTTTTTAAATTTTTGTTTTAATTGTTGGGTAACAACTTCAGAAATATCAACCAAAACAATATTTTTAAAACCTTTTTCTAACAAATATTCAGCTTCATAAGCATTACCACAACCTGGAATTAAAATTTTAATATCTTTATTTTGTAGTTGATCAATATATTCCTTTAATGGTCGTGAAGGAGATTTTAAATCCCATTTTATATCATTATTTTGATATTTATAATTCCAAAAATTTTCGTCTAAATTCATATTTATTGAATTATAAATTCTTCTATAAACATAAATATAGCCATGACAATAATAAAATATGCGAATGTTTTTTTAAGAAATTTTATTGGTAAATATTTATTAATATATGTTCCTACAATAATTCCTAACATTGAAATTCCTATAAATACACTCAAAAAATTCCAATCTATTTTTATATGTAAAGCATCTCCAATCAGAAATCCGACCAAAGAATTGATTGCTATAATAACTAAAGAAGTTGCAGAAGCTTTTTTCATATCAAGTTTAGCAACCATAATAAGAGCTGGCACAATAAGAAATCCTCCTCCAGCACCTACCATTCCAGTTAAACTTCCTATCAATAATCCTTGTATAAGTAAAGTGATATTCGATTTAGAAGTAACATTATTAGAGCTATCTTCTTTTCTACCTTTTAACATAGAAATAGCAGCAAAAACCATTAAAAAAGCAAAAAGTCCAAACATTGCCATTCTACGTGTTACAGTAAAATCATTTACTGTAAAAATATCACTAGGTAAAGCTGGAATTAAAAATGCCCTTACTAATGTGATTCCAATTACAGCTGGAATACCAAATTGAATAACAACTTTCCAATCAACCATTTTTTGTATTGCTTGTTTTATTCCTCCTATTAAACCAGTAGAACCAACAATACATAATGAATAAGCCGTTGCAATCCTTTCATCGAAATGAAATATATAAGCTAGAATAGGAACAGCCATAATAGAACCTCCTCCACCAAGAACTCCCATAATAAGCCCGATGAAAAATGCACCTACAAAACCAAAAAATTCTATTATATCCATAAATTCCTATTGTTACAAATCTATAGGAAAAAGAATATATTATTCAATTAAAATATATTGAAATATTGTTGTAAATTAATGTAAATCCTACTAAATCAATAGAGAAAATTATTAATTCTATAAAAAATGCTCTAGGTTTCCCTAGAGCATTTTTTAATTATATTTTATAAACTTCATTAACATTTATTTGAGTTGTAAATAATCCATAATTTACAAAAACTGTATCTTTTTTTATTTTATCAATTGTACCAACAGAAGAAGATCCATGAATTTTAACACGATCACCAACTTTTAAAGCATCAATTTTTTTCTGTGTTGCAACTTTTTCTTTTTTCTCTAAAACTTCTTTTTGTTTAGATATTGTTTCAGAATTTTCTTTCAATTCTCGTTGGACTTCCTTCTCAACAATTTTTTCAATTTTCTTAAGTTGTTGTACTTCTTTCGTTTTCTTCGAATTTTCCATTTCTATCAACTTCAAGAAATTAGAAATCATTTGTTTTTTATTTTTCGACTTCAAATAAGAATCAGCCATATCAGAAATTCGTTCCCCAAGCTTTAGTCGCTTTTGTTCCCTATCATACAATTGTTGAAAATCATAAAGCTTTTGTTGAATTTTTTCATTCGTCTGCTCTAACTTCTCATTATTTTCGATATTAGTTTCACGCAATTCTTCTACATGATCTTTTGTCTTCTGAATCTCAAATTTTTCTTGTTGTAATTTAAGAATTGTTTTATCTAAACTAACTTTCTCACTTTCTACTTTCTTTTTAGCACGATTAATTAATCGAAAAGGAATTTTATTTTTCTCTGCAACCTCAAAAGTAAAAGAACTTCCTGCTTGACCAATTTCTAAACGATAAAGTGGATCTAAAGATTTTTTATCGAACAGCATACAAGCATTGATTGCCTCTGGTAATTGTTCTGCACTAAGTTTTATGTTTGTATAATGAGTTGTAAAAACACCGAAAGAATTACGCTCGTAAAACTCTTCAAAAAATACCTCAGCTAAAGCTCCTCCTAATTCAGGATCAGAACCTGTACCAAATTCATCAACTAACAATAATGTTTTATCATCTGCATTTTTCAAGAAATAAGACATTTGTTTTAGTCTATAACTATAAGTTGACAAATGATTCTCGATTGATTGATTATCTCCAATATCTGTAAATATTTGATCAAAGAAACCGAATTGACTTCCTTCTTTTACAGGAACTAAAATTCCACTTTGAATCATTATTTGAAGTAAACCAATTGTTTTTAAGGTAATTGATTTTCCTCCAGCATTTGGACCAGAAATAATAATTATTCGGCAATCCTCATTAATTTCCAAACTTTGAGGAATTGTCTTTTCTGATTTTCTCTTATTATTTAAAAATAAAACAGGATGAAAAGCATCTACTAATTTTATTATTCTATTTTCAGATAAATTAGGTAAAATTCCATTAATCAAATAAGCATAATTTGCCTTTGCTTGTGTAAAATCTATATATTCTAAAAAAGCTTGATATTCTTCTAATTGTGGTTTATATTCTGCGATTTCAGCTGTAAGATCTAAAAGGATTTGAATAATTAAATGTTTTTCTTCTTCCTTTAGTTCCTCCCATTCTCTGCGAGGATTCTGTACACTTTCTGGTTCTATGAATGTTATAGAGCCTGTTTTAGAAGTTCCTAAAAATTGTCCTTTTACTCTTTTTCTTAGGGCTGATTTTACAGCAAGTACTCTTCTATTTCCTATTACAGATTCTCTAATATCATCTAGATAATCTGCATGATAAGACATTGATTTGTTAAATAATTCTGTAATTCTTCCGTTTAAATGACGTAATCTATCACGAACAATTTTTAATTCTGGACTTGCATCATCTTTTATTTCTCCAAATTTATTGAATACTTGATCAATTAATTTTACTATATTTTTTTCATAAGTAATTGATGATGCTTTCTCAAAAAGTATAGGAACATACTCTACATAAGTCGTAAGATATTTAAATATCTCTTTGACTTGCAATGTATTTGCTTTTATTTTGAAAAATTCTTCTGCTGGTAAATAGTAATTTTCTATTTCCAATCGTTTTAGATTTTCATCTAAAATATAATATTCAGAAAAAGGAACTAGATTTCCTGTTTCCAATGATGTTAAATATTCGTTTGTTGTTTTTAAATCTACAAGTAAATCTTGATGATTTTCATAAGGTTTTAATTGATTAATAAAATCAACAACCTTTTCGGTATGAGCAAATTCTGCGATTTCCTTTTGAATCGCGTTAAATTCTAAATCTTTTAAAGTTTGTTCTGATATTTGCATTAAGGCAAATTTAAGCATAATTTTGGTTTTCAAAAAAGTTAAAGATGATGATGGAAAAGGATAATTCTTGGTATAAATTTTTAGAAAATGAATTTGAAAAAGATTATTTTAAAAATTTAATAAAATTCGTAAATAATGAATACGAAACAAAAGAGATATATCCACCAAAAAAGGAGGTTTACAATGCTTTTAATTCTACACCATTAGAAGATGTAAAAATAGTTCTTATTGGTCAAGATCCTTATCATGGGAAAGGACAAGCTAATGGTTTATCTTTTTCTGTTGCTGATGGTATAAAAATTCCGCCAAGCTTAAGAAATATATATAAAGAATTAAATGATGATTTAAATATAGATATTGCTACTTCTGGAAATTTAGAAAAATGGGCAAAACAAGGTGTTTTATTATTAAATGCAACTTTAACTGTTGAAGCTTCTAATGCAGGTTCTCATCAAAATAAAGGTTGGGAAGAATTCACCGATACTGTTATCGAATTGCTTTCTGAACAAAAAAATAATATTGTTTTTATTTTATGGGGGGCTTATGCACAAAAAAAAGGAGCTAAAATTGATAGATCTAAACACTATGTGATTGAATCTGCCCATCCATCTCCTTTTGCTGCTTACAGAGGTTTCTTTGGAAGTAAACCATTTTCTAAAACAAATACTTTTTTAAAAAGTAAAAATATTAAAGAAATCGATTGGAATATTTAAATTATAATTCTTTAATCTTATCAAGATATTTTTTAAACAACCTCGGATCATTTACATTTATAAATGGAGCATCAGTAGTTATTTTTTTTCTCATATCAGAGTATGTCGCCACAAAAATTGTAGCTTCTGGAGCTAATTTTTTTATTAATTCTAAATATTCCGCCAACATATTCATATCATAATTATCTTCTACGTATGTAAAAATATGTGTGAATTTTACACTTTGCATACATTGTTCGACAGAAGAAAGAGGTTGATCCTCTCCTAACAAGATACCATCTTCACCATTTATTTTTAAATGTAAATAAGCAAAAAATAATTCTATTTCATCGTCTTCATTTTTTGGTAGAAAATATAGCCATTTTCTATCACTTAAATTTACATTTTGCCTTGCTGTAACCATAAAATAATTTAAATTATTCTTAAGCAAGTTTCTTGTATATGATATCACTGCATCCTCTACAGAATATGTTTTAGAAATATTAGAAAGTTCTTTAATAAAAGGGAATACTATCTCAAGACAACAATCTTCTATTCCCATAATTTTAAAACAAATACTTATAATTGTATCAAAAGATTTTTCATCATAAGAAAAACAAACACAAGTAAGTAATCTAATTACTGGTAAATATTTCTTTTTATTCTTTTTTAAGTAATTATGTAATTCAAATTCAACTAAAACTTGTAATTCTGAAGGTGTTTTTGTTGCTAATTTTTCTACTGTGAATTTAGTATTAGATTCTATTAAAAAAGAAGTAAATATGAGTTTTTTTAATTCAAACTTATTAAATACACTTTCTCTATCTATTTTTTCTTCTCTAAATATTTTAAATTTCTTATTCCAAAGAATAATCATTTGAGAACTCAATCCAGAGAATTGAGTCATATGTTTCATAGTATAAATATACATAAGTAGAGGTTTATTTTTTGAGACTGCAAAATTACTAATTTTAATTCTAATATGTTAGATATTTTTTTTTGTCTACTGTTAATCTTTTATTTATAAAAAATAATAAGCATTATTAACAATAATCAATAATGCTTATTATAAAAATATTTAAATTATTTTTAATCTCCCAACATACCTCCTAAAGCAGAATTAACAAATGCTAAAACAACTCCAAATAGTAATGCATACCAGAATCCATCTACATGAAAACTATCTCCCATTATAGCACTTGCTAAAAGAATTATAACAGCTGTAATAACAAAAGAAAACAACCCTAGAGTTAAAAATGTAATTGGAAAACTTAGAAATTCTAATATTGGTTTTATAAAAGCATTTAATAAACCAATTACAATTGCAACTATAATTGCAGAACCATAACCTTTAATAGAAACTCCTGGTAAAATAGATGCTAAACCGAAAACAATTAGTGCTGAAACTAATAAATTAATAATAAATCCCATAATTTTTTATTTTTTAGATTGTTAATACATTATATAGAGCAAATTTTTTGCCAAAAATAATTTAATAAAAAAAGCTCAGAAAATCTGAGCTTTATATATTATTATATTTCATCTTATTAAAAAGGCATTCCTGGAATATTTGGTAAATTATCTTGAGCTGTCTTTTTTGCTTTTTCAATTGCATCGTTTTTAACTTCTTCTAATGCTTTATTTAAAGTCATAACCAACAAATCCTCAATCTCTTCTTTTTCCATTCCATCAGCTAATTCAATATCTTTTATCGTAGCCAATTTAGACATTGTTATTTTTACTTTTCCATCTGTTGAAGTTGTTGTAAAAATTTCACTATCTAATTCATTTTTTAAATCTGAGAATTTTTCTTTAAATGAATTAATTTTCCCCATCATTCCCATGATGTCTCCAAAATTTCCAAACATTATTTTATTTTTAATTATTAATTTATTCGTGTAATTTTTTCCAAATAAGATCTTTCAATTCTTTAATTCCTTTTCCTGAAACAGATGAAATAAATATTGTATCTATATCTTTAGGTAATTGAGCTTTTATTTCTTCTTCTAACTCATCATCTAACATATCAGATTTAGAAATAGCCAAAATCCTTCCTTTATCTAATAATTCAGGATTAAATTTTTGAAGTTCATTCAATAAAATTTTATATTCTTTTGCATAATCTTCAGCATCAGCTGGAATTAAGAATAATAAATTAGAATTTCTTTCTATATGTCTAAGGAATCGATGTCCAAGTCCTTTACCTTCTGCAGCTCCTTCTATTATTCCAGGAATATCTGCCATAATAAATGATTGGTGATTACGATATTCTACAATTCCTAAATTCGGTGTTAAAGTCGTAAATGCATAATCTGCTATTTTTGGTTTTGCAGCAGAAACAGCAGAAAGTAATGTAGATTTTCCTGCATTGGGAAACCCAACAAGACCTACATCAGCTAGTATCTTCAACTCTAATGTAAATTGACCTTCAACTCCATCTAATCCTGGTTGAGCATAACGAGGTGTTTGACGTGTTGCAGAACGAAAATGCCAGTTTCCTAATCCTCCTTTACCTCCTTGAGCAATAATTAACTCTTGTCCATTCTCTGTTATTTCACCAATAACATTTCCTTCTTCATCTTTTGCGATTGTTCCAATTGGAACATCTAAAATTATATCTTCTCCATCAGCTCCAGTAGATCTTGATTTACCACCACGACCACCATTTTGAGCTCTGAAGTGTTTTTTAAAACGAAACTCTAATAAAGTCCATAAATTTGAGTTTCCTAAGAGTGTAATATTTCCTCCTCGTCCTCCATCTCCTCCATCAGGACCTCCTTTATCGATATATTTTTCGCGATGCAAACTTGCTGAACCCGCACCTCCGTGTCCGGCTCTACAATTTATTTTTACGTAGTCAACAAAATTTGATTGCATATTTTTTATTTTTATAATAGTTTGCAAAAGTACAATTTATAAAGATTATAATGAAATCTTATTTATATTTGTTTTCTTTTAGATAAAAATATCTAAAATTTATTTGAAGAAGTTATCGACTTTTACTTCAGAAAGCTGAATAGATGTTGTTGGTATTCCATAAATTATTAGTCGATCTATTAAACCTTCAAGTTGTGAACTATCATTTAATATACATTCTGCTAATAAACAATATTCTCCAGTAGTTCTTTTACAACTAATAATCTCAGGAAACTTATACAAGTCATTTATAAATAATTTAAATTCATCATTCTTAAATTTTAAAAAAATAATCACTTTTAAGCTATAACCTATTTTTTGAAAATCTATATCTACACTAAATTTTTTGATTACTTCATCATCAACTAACTTCGTTATTCGTTCTTTTGTAGCTGATTGCGACAAACCAATTAACCTACCAATTTCTGCATAACTTAATCTCGAATTATCATTTAAAATTTTAAGAATTTTATAATCGTAGTGATCCAAAATTATTTTCATTGTTTCTTGTTTTAAATACAGTTATAATCATTAAAAATACACTTGTTTTATATTAAATCAACTTTAGATATATTTTTTTTTCTTAGAAATTTGAAAAAATATATAATATGAAAAGACTAAAACCTTCAGAAAATGGATTTACTCCATTTGAAAAACAAATTGGACATAATAAGTTTATTCTAGAAAGTTGGAATAATTTAGATGAATCTTTATGGCACAAAACTTCATTAAATCAAAATTTATTAGAACAAATTCGCAGAACATTAGCTTTTGAAAATAAATGTGAATATTGTATGGTTAAAGGAGGTAGACCGAATTATAATCCTAATAATATAAAAGTATCTATAGCTTGTGCTTTTGCAGAATTATTTTGTAAAGACCATTTTTCTATATCTGATAAACATTTCGACATTTTAAAAGAATATTTTACGGATAAAGAAATATCCGAATTATGTACATTTATTGCATTTGTACAGGCATCTCAAAAACTTGGTAAAATTTTTAATTTATCAGAAAATGATCAATTAAATGCAGTTGTAAAATTAAAAGATGTTCTATAGAAAAAAATAAGCTTCCTAGTTAGGAAGCTTATTTTTTTATGCTACATTATTTATATATTCAGCCTCCAAAATTTGATCTACAATTTTTTCAACTTCATCAATATGTTCTTTAACTAATTCATTATTCTTAATCTGCTCAATCTCATAAAATTTCACTGTATTTTTATAGTTATTTAGTTGAGTGTAAAACTTTCTAAGCTTTGCTCTATTAAATATGTGTTCTTCTTTTACATAAATAACGTGTATTTTAGATTTTATATATTGTGTTATCTCTAAAATATCTGTTCTATGTCTAGAAATATCAATTGAATAAAATATTGATTTTAAATAATCATTCTTAGCTTTAGGTTCTTCAATCACCCAATCTTGAGTTTTAGGGCTTGATGCTATAGGAATTATATTTAATACTTTATTTGGAAATAAACAAGCCATTTCCCATGCTATTCCACCTCCTAAATCAGCTCCTATTATAGCAAAAACTTCATTAATTTCTAATTCAAATAAAGTCAACCAAAATAAAACAGCTACATCTCTTGCAGTAATACGATCAAAAGGCAAATAATCATAGTTTATTGACTTTGAAACTTCATTACCAGGTATATCTATAGTAATAACAGTATATTCATTAAGATCAATTGCTTTATTTTTTCCCATAACTCCATCCCAATGATAAGCGCTATCAGAATCTCCTTGTAATGAATGATTAATTAATACAACTGGAGCTGTTCCTAATGGTAAACCAAATACTTGGTAAGTAACTGATACTTTACTTAAAATTGTGTTATCCTCTAATGGCCATACAGGCACTTGTAACTGTTGTAAATTTTGCATAATTATGTAATTTTTGGTTGATGGTAATATTTAAAATTGTTTATAAAAAAAATCCCTATCGATTTCTTCGATAGGGAACTTTACCAATTAAAAAATAAAAATAATTTATTATATTAATGTATAACATTCCCTAGCCTGAACTTACAAACCTGTTGACGAATTGAAATATTAAAATACATTTTTTTCATTTTTTAATTGCTTATACCCCAAATTTATAAAAAATAAATCTACTTTTTCTAAAAAAAATGATAATAATTTGTAAAATTTTCTGTAAATATTCTTTTTATTGTATATTTGCTATGTATTTCGAACCGAAAAGCGGTACCAACCGAGAGTAGTCTCCACGGTGGTAAAATAATACGGGAATCAATCCAAATAAAACGTTTCTCCTTTATTCATCGAAATACAATAATTGTTTAATAAAAATAAATATTTATTGTATGTCACAAAACATTTCAGAATTAAATTTAACATCAATTACAAATGAAAAACTAGTTCATTTCATTAATTACCAATTACCTATTACGAACAAAGATTTAAAAGAGATTCTTTTAAAAGAGTTTAAAAATAGAAATTTAGAATACAGACATCTTTACAACTTTCAGTTAAATGAATTAGATATTAAAAATTCTCTTCATTTAATAGATGATTGCTTATTTGAAAAAAATATTCCCAAACCTCCATTAGTTGGTAATTTTTATCCAATTGTTAGAAGATTAAAAAACTTTTTAATGACAAGTGAAGAATTAAAAGGAAAAAGATTAAAAACCTTTGACTACATATTCGATCAACTTTTTTTAGCAGATGATTTTATTGAAATTATCTCTGAAGATAAAATTCAAGAATTAAATGAAAATGACGTATTTATTACATTCAAAAATAAGTTTCAACAATTTCCTAATCAGAATGTTTTAAAAAGAATTACTTTAAAAAGTTCTATAATAGTAATTGATAAGGATAATTACTATAAAGGTTATAAAAGAATATCTATTCATAAAGATAATTCCGTGATTAAAGAACTTATTTTAGCATAAAAATAAAAGCAATTTATAACTTGGTTATAAATTGCTTTTTTTCTTATATCATACTATTAATTAGATTGAATGATATTTGAAATCGTGATTATTTTTTATTGTTTTAACTGATTCGTAAATCAATTCAATTACATTTTTTACATCTGCCTGATGAACCATCTCTACAGTTGTATGCATATATCTAAGTGGTAAAGAAATAAGTGCTGAAGGCACACCTCCATTACTGTAAGCAAAAGCATCTGTATCCGTTCCTGTTACACGAGAACTAGCCGCTCTTTGAAAAGGTATATTATTTTTTTCTGCCGAATCAATAATTAATTCTCTTAAATTATTCTGTACAGCTGGAGCATAATAAATAACAGGGCCATCTCCACATTTTTGTTCTCCTTCTTTTGACTTTGTAATCATAGGAGTTGTGGTATCATGTGTAACATCTGTAACAATAGCTACATTTGGTTTTATTGTTTGCGTAATCATTTCTGCTCCACGTAAACCTACCTCTTCTTGTACAGCATTAACAATATATAATCCAAAATCCAATTTATCTTTATTCTCAGCAATTTTACGAGCAACTTCAGCAATCATAAAACCTCCCATTCTATTGTCTATTGCTCGACAAACGAAATAACGATCATTTAGTGTAAAAAATTCATCTGGATATGTTATAACACAACCTACATGAATTCCCAATTCTAAAACCTCTTCTTTTGTTGTACATCCTGTATCTATCCAAATTTTATCTGGCGTTGGAGCTTCCTCTTTTGCTCCTTGACGTAAATGAATTGCAGGCCATCCAAAAACACCTTTTACAATTCCTTTTTTAGTATGAATACTAACTATTTTAGATGGAGCTATCATATGATCAGAACCTCCATTTCTAATAACATAAATTAAACCATCATCTGAAATATAATTTACAAACCATGAAATTTCATCTGCATGTGCCTCAATAACAACTTTATATTTAGCTTCTGGATTAATTACTCCATATGCAGAACCATAATTATCTGTTTTTACTTCATCTACATAAGGCTTAATATAATCTATCCATACTTTTTGTCCAGCACTTTCAAATCCTGTTGGTGAAGCTGTATTTAAATATTCCTTTAAAAAATCTAAAGATTGATTATCAAATAAATTATTTTTAGTCATTTTTCTTATATTTTATAACAAATGTACTAATTTTAGGGACAGTTCTCAACAAATTTGAACACATGAAATATTACAATTTTTGTATCATCATATTATTTATTTTTTATTTTTCTCCAAATTCAAATGCTCAAATATTTGGATTAGATCTTGGAGGAAAAAACTCTACTCAACAAATAAAAAATGATTCTACAAGTTTAGATGATTTTACATTTAACCCTGAAGATACTATACATTTAAATGAATCTAATTTTTATACAGTAAAATTAAAAACAGATTTAGAAAAAAAATATTATTTATGGCTAAGAAAACGTGTTCGTGATGTTTGGCCTTATGTAAGAACTGCCGTTCGTGAATACAATCATGTATCAGATACTATCCAATCAATGGATAAAAAAAGAGAGCAAAGAAAATTTATTAAAAGTAGACAAAAGGAATTAGCAGATAAATTTGAAAAAGAATTAAAAAACATGTCTAATTCTAGAGGCCAAATTATTACCAAATTAATTTATAAAGAAACAAACAAAACAACTTTTGAAATCATAAAAGAGTTACGTGGAGGGTTTAATGCATTTTTATATCAAGCTGCAAGTGGAGCATTTGACATAAACCTTAAACAAACTTTTGATCCAAAAAAAACACGTGAAGACCTATATATAATTGTTATTTTACAAAGAGATTTTGCTAATGGAATCCTCAAACCCATTGACGAAGATGATTAAGAATTTTAATTGAGTTTTATAAATTATAATTTTTCATTATATTTGATTTTAATAAAAGGGAAAAAGTGCAAAAAAATATAAAAAGAATTGGTGTTTTAACCTCTGGGGGAGACGCACCTGGAATGAATGCTGCATTACGTGCAGTAGTTAGAGCATGTAAATTTTATGATATAAAATCTATAGGAATTCGTCAAGGATATGAAGGTTTAATCAACAATGATATGATTGAACTTGGTCCTCGTTCCGTAAAAAATATAATTAATCAAGGAGGGACAATTTTAAAGACTGCTCGTTCACAAGAATTTAGAACTCCTGAAGGAAGAGCTAAGGCTTACAAACACTTAACAGAAAATAACATTGACGCTCTTGTTGTTATTGGTGGAGATGGTTCTTTTACTGGTGCAAATATTTTTCATAAAGAATATGGAGTTCCTTTTATAGGAGTTCCTGGTACTATTGATAATGATATTTTTGGTACTGATTTTACTATAGGATATGATACAGCTCTTAACACAGTTGTAGAAGCTGTAGATAAGCTACGTGACACTGCTACATCTCATGATCGTGTTTTCTTCGTAGAGGTTATGGGAAGAGATGCAGGTTTTATTGCTCTTAATAGTGGTATAGCTTCTGGTGCACAAGATATTTTGATTCCTGAACAACGCGATAGTGTAGAAAATTTATGCAAATCACTTGAAAGATCTGCAGAATCTGGTAAAAAATCTAGTATCGTTATCATCGCTGAAGGAGAAAGTCTTGGTGGTGTTTATGAAATTGCAAAACAAGTAAAAGAAATACATCAAGAATACGATATTCGTGTAACTGTATTAGGACACATACAACGTGGTGGTTCTCCTACATGTCATGACCGTGTTCTTGCTAGCCGATTTGGTATAGCTGCTGTTGAAGGTTTATTAGAAGGTAAAACAAATTTGATGGCTGGAATTCGTTCTAGTAAAATTGTTTTTACTCCAATCGAAGAAGCTATTAAAAAGCACAACGAAATAGATACAGAACTTATAAAAGTTGCTAATATATTAGCAATCTAAAAAAAATAAATATAAAGGGAAAAATTATATATTATGTCAAAAATTAAAATTGGAATCAATGGATTCGGAAGAATTGGTAGCTTAGTATTTGGAGTTGCTATCAAAAGAAAAGATATCGAAATTGTCGGAATTAACGACCTTGTAGATGTTGATTATTTAGCTTACATGTTAAAATATGACTCTGTTCATGGTAAATTTGAAGGTGAAGTTAAAGTAGAAAACGGACACTTAATTGTAGACGGTCAAAAAATTAGAGTTACTGCTGAAAAAGATCCAGCTAACTTAAAATGGGACGAAGTTGGAGCTGAAATCGTAGTTGAAGCTACAGGTTTATTCTTAACTAAAGAAACTGCTGGTAAACATATTGAAGCTGGTGCTAAAAAAGTTGTTTTAACTGGACCTTCTAAAGATGATACCCCTATGTTTGTTATGGGTGTTAATAATGATAAAATAACTGCTGCTGATACTATCGTTTCTAATGCTTCTTGTACTACAAATGCATTAGCTCCTTTAGCTAAAGTTATTCATGAAAACTTTGGAATTGTTGAAGCTTTAATGACAACTATTCACGCAACTACAGCTACACAAAAAACAGTAGATGGACCATCTGCTAAAGATTGGAGAGGAGGAAGAAGTGCATTAGTAAATATCATTCCTTCTTCTACTGGTGCTGCAAAAGCTGTAGGAAAAGTTATACCTGAATTAAATGGAAAATTAACAGGAATGTCTTTCCGTGTACCAACTGCTGATGTATCCGTTGTTGATTTAACAGTTAAATTAGAAAAAGAAACTAATTATGACGAAATCAAAAAAGTTATTCACGATGCTGCAGAAGGAGAATTAAAAGGAATTTTAGGATACACTGAAGATCCATTAGTTTCTCAAGACTTTGTAGGAGATACAAGAACTTCTATTTTTGATGCTGAAGCTGGTATTATGTTGAACCCTACTTTTGTAAAGTTAGTTACATGGTATGATAACGAAATTGGTTACTCTAATAAAGTAGTAGATCTTGTTGAATACGTTTCAAAAATATAATATTTTAATAATTTAGTTTATTTTATTTAAGCCTTTCTTTAAAAGAAAGGCTTTTTTATTAACTATAATTTAAATTTTAAGAATATATTAAGAATTATTCTGTTAATGTTGTGTGAAATAATTTTTAGTTTATTACATTTGTTACAAATCTAAAGCCTATAGAAAACGTATACTTTAAAAACAACTATAATATCCCAGCTATGAATTACGATAATGACTCAGTGCTTATCAAAAATTATATTGACGGTGATGAAAAATCACTAGAAATTTTAATAAAAAAATATAAAAATAGAGTTTTCAGTTTTATTTATTCCAAGGTTTTAGAAAAGGATATTACTGAAGATATTTTCCAAGACACTTTTATAAAAGTAATTCTTACTCTTAAAAGTGGTGGCTATAATGAAGAAGGAAAATTCCTTCCTTGGGTTATGCGTATTGCTCACAATTTAACAATAGATTATTTTCGTCTTAATAAAAAATCACCTACAGTTAGAGAATCTAATAACAGCGACAGTGATTACAGTATCTTTGATTTTATTGGTATTTGTGACGAATGTTCTGAAACTATTTTAATCAAAAAACAAATCAATCAAGATTTAATAAAAATGATCGACCAACTTCCAGATGATCAAAAAGAAGTTTTAGAATTAAGAATTTTCAAAGAACTTAGTTTTAAAGAAATCGCTGAAGAAACTAATGTAAGTATAAATACAGCTCTAGGTAGAATGAGATATGCTATCATTAATTTAAGGAAAGTCATTGAAAATAATAACATTACTTTAACAGTTGATTAAAAAATATTTATCATATAATTACGTTTATGTAATAAATAAGATTATATGATTGAATTTTACTCAGAAAAATTAGAACCAAAACAATCAACAATTGATAAATTATTATTGTTTTCAAAATCTATTTCTACTGTAAAATCAGAAGAATTAAAGACTAAATTAATTATTAATTTAAATTAATTTAAAATCTATTTCATTTTCAAATAAAAAACGCCTAAAATAATATATTTTAGGCGTTTTTTTATTATCTATTATAAATTACTTTTCTACAAAGGTAGTTTGTATATACAATTCATCTTTTTGTGCTTGATCTATTGTTGCAGGTGCATCAATCATTACATCTCTTCCTGAATTATTTTTAGGGAAAGCTATATAATCACGTATTGTTTCAGAACCATCCAAAATAGAAACAAATCTATCAAAACCAAATGCTAAACCTCCATGTGGTGGCGCACCATATTTAAATGCATTCATTAAGAATCCAAACTGTGCTTCTGCTTGCTCAGGAGTAAATCCTAACAATTCGAACATTCTTGCCTGAATAGCTTTATCATAAATACGAATAGAACCTCCACCAATTTCATTACCATTTAAAACTAAATCGTAAGCATTAGCTCGAACTTCTCCAGGGTTAGAAGTTATCAATTCCATATCTTCTGGTTTTGGCGAAGTAAACGGATGGTGCATTGCATGGTAACGCTCAGTTTCTTCATCCCATTCTAATAAAGGAAAATCTACAACCCAAAGTGGCGCAAATTCTTCTGGTTTTCTTAAACCTAAACGCTCTGCAATTTCCATTCTTAAAGCTGATAATTGTGCACGAACTTTATTCGTATTACCAGACATCACCAATAAAATATCTCCAGCCTTAGCATTCATACGTTTTGCCCATTCAGCTAAATCTTCTTGAGAGTAGAATTTATCAACAGATGATTTATACGTACCATCTTCGTTACAACGAACCCAAACCAATCCGCTTGCACCAATTTGTGGACGCTGAACCCATTCTATTAATTTATCAATTTCTTTACGTGTGTAAGAATTACATCCTTCAGCAGCAATACCAACGATTAATTCTTGTTCATCAAAAATCTTAAAATCATGTCCTTTTGCTAAATCTGTAATTTCACCAAATTCCATCCCAAATCTAATATCTGGTTTATCATTTCCAAAACGACGCATAGCTTCAGCAAACGTTATTCTTGGGAAATTATCAAATTCTAAACCTTTAAATGTTTTTAATAAATGTTTCGCTAAACCTTCAAAAACATTCATAATATCTTCTTGTTCAACAAAAGACATTTCACAATCTATTTGTGTAAACTCTGGTTGACGGTCGGCACGTAAATCTTCATCACGGAAACATTTCACGATTTGAAAATAACGGTCCAAACCGCCTACCATCAACAATTGTTTGAAAGTTTGTGGAGATTGTGGTAAAGCATAAAACTCACCTGGATTCATACGAGAAGGAACAACAAAATCACGTGCACCTTCTGGTGTAGATTTTATTAAAACAGGTGTTTCTACCTCAACAAATTCTTGTGCGTCTAAATATTTTCTTACTTCTTGTGCAACTTTAGAACGGAAAATCAATTTTTCCTTAACTGGGTTACGACGAATATCCAAATAACGGTATTTCATTCTTATGTCTTCTCCCCCATCTGTATTATCTTCAATCGTAAAAGGTGGCAAAGCAGACTCATTAAGAATTGTAATATCTTCTGCTAATATTTCTATATCTCCTGTTGGAATATTTGGATTCTTAGATGCTCTTTCTATAACAGTTCCTTTCACCTGAATTACAAACTCACGTCCTAAATTACGTGCAGTTTCAAATAATTCTTTAGAAGAACGTTCCTCATCTAAGATAATTTGCGTGATTCCGTATCGGTCACGTAAATCAATCCACATCATAAAACCTTTGTCACGTAGTGTTGAAACCCAACCGCTTAATGTTACTTGTTCATTAATATTGGCTTGAGTTAATTCACCACAAGTATGTGTTCTAAACATTTATCGTAAAATTTATAACACAAAGGTAAAGCTTTAGAACGAAATAAAGAAGGTTAAGAATTATTTTGAAAAATAATTTAGTTTTAGGCAAACCCTTCGGGACACGCTTTCCGCTCCCAATCTTTTTACTTCGCTAAAACGCTACATAAAAAGGATTTCCTCTACAATCGTTTTTGCAATTCATATAATATATAACTAAGTAAAAAAGTATTTTATATTTACGGAGCTAAATAAGTGAGCCAACATTTTAGAAAAAACAGTACCAAAATGAAATTTATGGATTTAGACAATGGAAATTTTAAAATTTCAGATATTTTAATTATCAGTCGTAATACACACTTTTCAGAATTACTTGAAAAATTTCCTAATAATAAAATTTGGGACATCAAAAATGGATATAGATGGATATACTTTGACAATGAAAATATTAATGAAAAAAAATTAAACATTAGTATATGCTTTAAAAATGAAAATATCTTTGAAATTCATTTCAGTTTCTCTAATTCTACGCAACAAATTTGGAGCGAATGGACAACCGAAAAAGAACTTGAACAAAAAAATATATACGATTTTTTTTTAACTTCTGAATTCGGAAATAAACGAAAATATAAATGAGGAAAATTTGGAGCAATTTATGATTCAAGAAGTGGGGGAACCTTTATGTTTTTAAAATATCATTAAGTATGGCATCAAATAAAAAAGCAATAACTATATGTATGTAAATATTAACGGAACGGTAATTAACAAATAATAAAATTGAATATTTTTCTGAATATTTTCATTCAAATGATGGAGGAAGATCTTATATAAAATAAACTTACGAGCAATTACACCAGACAATAAATTTTGAGGATTTTTATCACGAAAAAATATCCAAAAAAAATAAAAATTGAAACTGCTGAAAAATAAAAACATCGCCTAACATAAGTAACTGTCGTATAACTCCAATTTTAAAATAAAACATAACATTTTTAACCTCGTTTAATCCTTTTTAAACAAGATTTATATGTTTCGACAAACTCCTTTAGATTTGAAAATAAAAAAAAGATTATATTTATAAGAAAGAGAACGTGCTTAAGTAAACTAAGACAGACTCCGAGTTTAAAACTCATTTGTTGATTCAGACTTAAACACTTTTTTGTAAAATACTCAGATAGAAATCCAGGAAAAACCCATTATTAAGGAGTCGAGATTTTACAATTTTCTCTTTCAAATTAACTTGTAAATCTAAATTTATGGAAAAAGTATTTTCAAATTAAAAATAATGTAAAAGAGATTAGTCAATTGATTAAAAAAGTAGTTAAAGATCAAAATGTTGTAATTGCTATGGAAAATACAGGAAGGTATAATTCTAATTTATTCGAATATCTGTCAACCAAAGATTTTAAAATTTATGTTCCAAACCCTCTTCATCTAAAGAAGTCAATTGGCTTATATCGTGGAAAAAATGATAAAATAGATAGTCAACGAATTTGTTCGTTTATAGAGAAGAATTATACTGATTTTAAACAATGGAAACCTTCGAATAAAACAATTGATAAATTAGGTTCTTATATACTGAAAGAAGGTATAGAACAAAAATAAAAGCCAGTTTATTAACACAACAAAAGGACTATAAAATCATAAAAAATAGTCTTGATAAAGAATTTATTCGTTACAAGAAACAACTGATTCAATTATTAGAAAATCAAATTATTAGATCATAAAATTGAATATTTTATCACTCTTGATACTGACTTAAATGAACATTTTGAGTGTATACAAACTATTTCAGGTTTTGGAAAAGTATTTAGCAACATTAATTTTAATAAAAACAAAAGGCTTTACAGAAATCGATTCTCCTAGAAAAATGGCTTGTTATGCTGGTGTTGTTCCATTTAAAAATAAATCAGGATCTTCCATTTTCGGAAAGAATCGGGTTTCATTTTTCGCAGATAAGCAATTGAAAAGGTTTTACATTTGGCTGCTTGAAGTACGATAAGATTAAATAATGACTTGGCTATTTATTATCGACGAAAAGTCGAACAAGGAAAAAAACAAAATGTTAGTCTTAAACGCTGTGAGAAACAAAATTATTCATCGTATTTATGCATTAATTAAAAATCAAACTTTTTATCAAAATAAATTGGTTTTATCATAGAAATCAATATGATAGAAAAAAATAAATGAATGAAGGTTTTCTGTCTTAGATTTCGACACAATTTTTCTACATTTCCATTTCGGAAAATCACTCTATCTGACAGAAAGAAAATAAAATTTATATCATTACTAAAATCTAATATTTCAACTCTTAATTTGCAATAGCGATTGTAGCGGAAATCCTTTTATAATTGGATGCATTTCGGCTTCGGCTCAATAACCAATTATAAAAGATTGGGAGCGATAAAGCGCGTCCCGAAGGGATTGCCCACAAAAAAAAACATATTAATAAAAATATATTTTTCTCCTCTTATTTTTATTTTTTATCCACTACTGGACGATTTTCGGCATTTGCTAAAATCCACGCTGTGTTAAAAGCTAACTGAGTCCTGCGTTTTAATAAGTCATAATTTATTTTATCTGGTGTATCTCCTGGTTGGTGGTAATCATCATGCACTCCATTAAAAAAGAAAACAGATGGAATATTATGTTTTGCAAAATTATAATGATCAGATCTATAATAAAAACGATTTTTATCTTGTGGATCATCGTATCTGTAATCTATATTTATACCCAAATTTTCATTCGCTTTTATTACAGTATTATACAAATCTGTAGATAACATATTAGAGCCAATAGCATAAACATAATCTTTTGTTTTCTCGTCATGTTCATAATCTATTCTACCTATCATATCTATATTGATATCTGCAATTGTATTATCTAAAGGAAAAATAGAATGCTCTGAATAATATTTAGATCCTAAAAGACCTTTTTCTTCCCCAGATACATGCAGAAATAAGATAGAACGTTTTGGAGAAAATCCTTTTTTTTCTGCTTCTCTGAATATTCTAGCAACCTCCATTACACCTACAGTTCCAGAACCATCATCATCTGCACCTGCATACAATTTTCCATTTTTTATACCTTCATGGTCATAATGTGCAGAAACAACTAAAATTTCATCTGGTTTTTCATATCCTTTTATAAATCCCATAACATTTCTCATTTGGCCATTAACTCTACTAAAAGTTCCTTCTGGTATAACTTGAAAATAATCATTATTTGGTCCACTAATTCCTAAATCTTTATAATAATTAGCTATATAATTTCCTGCTTTTATTTCTCCTTCAGAACCTGCATTTCTTCCTTGCATTTCTTCTCCAGCAATTATATAAAGATTCTTTTTCAGTTTTTCTTCGGAAATATTTTCAGAATATTTATAAAGATATTTATCATATTTTTCTTGAGATGGTAATTTAGTAGAGTTACAACTTAATAAAGTAATTGTGAGAGTAATTCCTAATAAAATTTGTTTCATGTTAATTTTTTAACTTAAATTTAAAAATAAACTAATAAAATCATTAAAAAAAGACTTTTGTATAAAAAACGAATATTTATACTATTTTATCATTTTTTTGGGTAGTCTTTTTTTATATTTGCCCGTTTTTAAATTAATTATGTCACAATTATTCAGAAAAAAATCTGTCGCATCCATTCTAGCTGAGTCAGATAAAAATTCAGCCTCAATGAAAAGGACTTTAGGAGTTCGAGATTTAACAGGTTTTGGAATTGCAGCTATTGTTGGAGCAGGAATTTTTAGTACGATTGGTCGTGCTAGTTTCGAAGGTGGTCCAGCAGTAATCTTTTTATTTATTTTTACAGCAATTGCATGTGGATTCACTGCTTTTGCATATGCAGAATTTGCTTCATTAGTTCCTGTTTCTGGAAGTGCATATACATATAGTTATGTTGCTTTTGGAGAATTATTCGCTTGGGTAATTGGTTGGGCACTTATTATGGAATATGCAATAGGAAATATAGTTTTAGCAATATCTTGGAGTGACTATTTTACTACTCTACTCTCCGGCATGGGATTACATATTCCTGAATGGATGACTATGGATTATTTTACAGCGAAAGAAGGATTTGAATTCATAACAAATGAACTAGCAAAAGGTAAAACTTTAGAATCTTTAGCAAATTCGAACTACGCACAAGAAATACCAAAGTATTTAGCATTTAAAAATGCACCTAACATTGGATTCAATCTTGTTGTTGATATTCCAGCTTTAGTAATTACATTCTTAATTACTGCTTTAGTTTACAGAGGAATTAATGAATCTAGAAAAGCTAGTAATGCAATGGTCGTATTAAAACTCGCAGTTGTATTTTTAGTTATTATAGTTGGAGCATTTTATGTAAATCCAGATAATTGGAATCCTTTTGCTCCTAATGGAATTGGAGGAGTTTTAGCTGGAGTTTCATCTGTATTTTATGCTTACATTGGTTTTGATGCAATTAGTACAACTGCAGAAGAATGTAAAGATCCTAAACGTGATTTACCAAGAGGTATTTTTGCTTCTATTATTATATGTACAATACTATATGTTATAATTGCATTAGTAATCACAGGAATGGTTCATTATTCTGAATTGAATGTTGGAGATCCTTTAGCTTATGTTTTTGATAAAATAAATGATTTAAAATGGCTTGCAGGAATTATAGCTTTATCTGCTGTTGTAGCTATGGCAAGTGTATTTATTGTTTTTCAAATTGGACAACCTCGTATTTGGATGACTATGTCTAGAGATGGATTATTACCTAAGAAATTTTCTAAAATTCATCCTAAATTTAAAACTCCATCCTATGCAACAATTTTCACAGGTTTCGTAGTAGGTATTCCTATTTTATTTACAGATTTAGAATTGGTTGTTGATGCCTGCTCTATTGGTACATTATTCGCTTTTGTATTAGTTTGTGCTGCTGTAATTAGAATGGATGCCAATCCAAATGCTACAAGAGGTAATTTTAAAACTCCTTTTATTAATGCTAAATATATAATGCCATTTGTAACACTTTTAATTATTTTTATTTGTTCTACAACTTTTCAAAAAGAATCAAAAAGCTTCTTTACAAATGAATCCCAAGTTACACCTGTAGAAAAATTTGTAAGTTCTTTAAGTGATAAAGAATTAAAAGATTCTTATAATACAATAAATAATATATCAGGAAATGAAATAGAGCATATAGATGATTATTTATCTAATTTAAATCCTGAGACTTACGAAAATACAATTAAAAAATTACCTGTATACGAAGGAAAGAAAACAGAACAAGGATGGAACGTATTTAAACATAAAATACCTATGTATATTTTCATAGCTATTTATATATCAATGTTTTTTCGTTGTTTCTTTAAAAGAACATCTATAATTCCTTTAGCTGGTATGCTATGCTGTTTTTATATGATGGCTCAATTAGGATTAAAAAATTGGCTTATATTCTTAATTTGGTTGGCTATTGGACTTATAATTTATTTCTCTTATGGTTACAAGCACAGTAAATTAAAAAAGAATTAAATTTTAGAATAATTTATAAAAATAAAAGGATCNNGATCCTTTTATTTTTATAAATCAGATGTAACTTTATCAAATTTTAAAATAATAAAATTATCATCAAGAGTAAACGTATAAAAACTCATTTTTGTTTTACTAGTTCCTTTTTCCATAAAAATATTTTTAACAGGTAAAACGATATAAAATTTAAAATGACTATCTTTTTCAAAATGTTTTACAGCTGAATAATATATTAAATTATACCAACTATCTATTGGTGAATAGATTCCATAGAAATCTGGAAATATTTCATTTTGTCCGTTTTTATAAACATCAACTAACTTGTATTTATCGATATCCAATTTAGGAGCACATTTATAAAAATTTGTTTTTTCACAAAAATCTAAATTATCATCATATTTTACCATATCTAACTTTATTCCAAACTCATTGATTTCAAAATTTTCAAATTTATTAATCATTGGATCGATAAGGATTTCTTTATTTATTTTACTATTATTATTTGTTTTTATATCATCAACAATAACTTTATAAATATTTAGACGAATTTGATCAGGATCAATTTCCTGAGCTTTCAGCAAAAAAGATAAAAAAAGTATAGAAATATAGAAATAAAACTTCATAACTAATTATTTTGGTATAATACTTGATATATGGTAATTAATTAAAATCAAATTTATGATAAAAAGTTTTAATAAAATATTATTTAAAATTTAAATCAGTTAACGTTTTGTTAAACAATGATTTATTTATTAAATTTAAGCTATTAAAAACAATTAAATAACATATTACTTACCAATTAATTAAACGAAATTAAATACATATTATAAATAAATTTTATTATTTTTATAATTATTTTCTATGTATAATACTTTACTCAATTCAAAAAATATTAGACATTTGCAGTGTCAAAATAATTTATTCATAGATAGTAATACGAAAGGTGACATACGAGTTAAATGAAATTGATTTATGATGTTGATATTACTCGGACCTTAGTTTACTTTTTAGAGTTTTTTATAGTAGTTTAGGTTGGTTAGTAATCCGTTCTCAGAACGGATTATTTTTTTTTATAAACTATTGACAAAATCTTTCAAAAGATGAAATACGTTTACTGAATTATCAAGATTCAAATTTTTCATTTTATCCTTAGGATCATGATAATACCCTTTTCCTCCTAACGTATAAATAAAAAAAGATGGTACTGATTTCTTATAAAATGGACAATGGTCGGAATTACAAGATTCTCCTCTTATTTTAATTTCTGCTAAATAATTTTTGTTTTGATTAATTTCGACTATTTTTTGAAATTGATCACGATAGACTTTACCATTAACAATTTGAATACCTTTATCACCAGCTCCCATAATATCTAAATTAACTAAAAATTTTATTTGTTTCATAGGAAATAGTGGGTGATTAACATAATAATCTGCACCTAGCAACCCTGCTTCTTCTCCAGCGAATGCTATAAAAACCATTCTATATTTTGGTTTTATTTTATGATAGTAATCCATTAAACTTAACATCATTGCAACTCCACTAGCATTATCACTTGCTCCAGGAAAAATAGTTTTCCCTACTTTTCCTAAATGGTCATAATGAGCTGTTATAACAACTGTACTGTCGTTATTATTTCCATCTATATAACCAATAATATTTTTAGCATTAAACGTTCTATTAAAATCAGCATTTATTGAATAAGAGTCTATTCCTGAGGTTGTATAAAATTTATCATTAATAATAAATTCAGAAATCGATGATTGTCTCTGGCTTAAACTCGCAATTAGTTTATCTGATGTAAATCTGAAAATAGCCCTGTCATTATTATCATCTTTTTCATAAATATTTGCCCAACCTTTATAATATTGTTGAATAGAATCAATTTTAGATTTTAATGGAGGAAGAATTATATTTTTATTTTTTTGAAGAACTTCATCTTCCTCTATAAATTTTCTTAAATACCACTTAGATAAAAAAGATTGTTTATACTTCGCTACATTAAAAATATAAAATGGTAATTCAACACTACTAGATACAGACTTTGAACTTGGTTTAACAAGAAAATCAATTCCATATTTTAATTTTTTACCATTAATTTTTAATTCAGCGCTATTTATAACATTAATAGGATAATTAAATGATTGATAATAATCTTGTTCAAAGTATTTTAAATTATTCTTAGCATATTGTTTCGACAAATAAACTGCTGCATTATTCATACCTTCATCTACATAACCTCTACCTGCATATTTTTTAGAAGAAAGAGTAGTAATTATTGAAGTAAAATATTTTTTATTAAACTCTTGTGCTTTCACACTAATTAAATTTAAAAAAAATAAAAAAATAATCAGTTTATATTCTCTTTTATTATCCATAAGTAAAATTTGCATAAATCTAAATATAGTCAATAAAAAAACACTCAAAAAATAACAATGAGTGTTTCTATATTTATATACTGATTATTAATACTATAAAAATTTAAAAAGTATTCTTATACTAAATGTAATTACTAATAAAGCTACAGCTAATGTTGCTATTTTTTGAGGTATTTTTCCTGCTAATTTTGCTGCTAACGGAGCTGCTATAACTCCTCCTAATATCAAACCTGCTACAATATAACCATGACTTACTCCTAATGCAGCAAAAAATGTAAGTGATGCAGATAATGTAACAAAAAATTCGGCCAAACTAACCGTTCCGACAACAATATTTGATTTTTTACCTTTAGATAATAACGTAGAAG
The DNA here is from genome assembly GCA_002484335.1 of Flavobacteriales bacterium UBA7612. GTDB lineage: Bacteria > Bacteroidota > Bacteroidia > Flavobacteriales > Weeksellaceae > Empedobacter. The sequence continues at coordinate 186,459 of DLJQ01000008.1, read as the reverse complement.
TTACAACTGGCCCCCAACCTCCACCTCCAAAAGCATCAAGAAAGCCTCCAGAAAAACCTAAAAAACCTACTCTTTTTACTTTTTTACGTTCAATTTTTTTTCTAAATGCAAGAATAATAAGACGAATACCTATAATCAAAGTATAAGTTGCTAAAACACCATAAGTTATTGTTTCATATTGATTACCTAAATAAATTAATAGCAATGACCCTGATACTGCTCCTATAGAGCCAGGAATTGCTAAAGCTAACAATAACTTCTTATTTACGTTACCAAATTTATAATGAGAAAAACCACTAATTCCACTCGAAAACATTTCAGCTGTATGAATACTTCCACTAATTGATGGTAGATTAACTCCAAAAAGCATCATACTTGTAGAACATGTAATTCCATAACCTAAACCTACAGCTCCATCAACCATTTGAGCAAAAAAACCAACGGCTAACATTATATAAAAAACACTTGGAATATCAATAACAAAGGCTTTTGCCTCAGAAAAGCTAATTACAGATGATAAAGCATAACCAACAAATAGAGCAAAAAAAGCTAATGATATTTCAAAAACTAATCGTCTATAACCTTTCGATTTCTTTTTTGTTTTTTTTAATTGGACAGAGTTTGATTGATTTTCAAAATCTATCATTTCATTGTTATAAGTTCCCTTATCTACATTTTCTATATTTTTCATAAAAAGCTTTCTTATAGAATTCGTATTTTACTTTAGATAAACATTAAAGCTGCAACTGTATTATTTGTTGTTTCATCAATCAAAATAGCATTACCAGTTGTCGTATTTTCTTCAAATAAATCAAAAAATAAAGGTTGATTTGTTTTTAAACCAATTTGAGCTATATCATTTAATTTTATCTCATCAGAAGAAATAAATTCCCAATTATTAATATCCCATTGCTGATCTATTGTTTTAATTTTTGTTCTAACTGAATGAAATCTATGTTGTAATAAGTATGTTTTACCTTGTTGTAATGCATTTGAATCTAACCAACAAACCCAAGCCTTTAAATCATTACTATTTATTGGCTCTTCATTTATTTTAACAATTGTATCTCCTCTACTAATATCGATATCATTTTCAAAATGTAAAACAATATTTTCTCCAGCTTCAGCTTTTTTAACTTCTACTAAGTTTCTTTCTATTTTTGAAATTTTAGAAATAATATTTGATGGTAAAATCTTAACTTCATCACCTACATTATAAACTCCACTCAATATCTGACCTGCATATCCTCTATAATCATGATTTTCTTCATCTTTAGGTCTTATAACCCACTGAACTTGAAAACGAGCTGTTAAATCCGTATTATTATCAATTGTAATATTTTCTAAAACATTTAACAATGTATTTCCATTGTACCAAGGTGTTTTTGAAGATTTATCTACAATATTATCTCCTACCAAAGCACTTGCTGGAATAAAAATAACTTCGTCATAATTTAATTGACTTTGTAATGATTCAAATTCTTTTTTTATGGCAAGAAATGTATCTTCAGAATAACCTACTAAATCAATTTTGTTTACAACAACAATTGCTTTTTTTATTCCCATTAAAGAACCAATGCTTGCATGACGCTTGGTTTGAGTTGTAACTCCTTTTCTAGCATCTACTAAAATAATTATCAATTCAGAATTAGATGCACCAGTAATCATATTTCTAGTATACTGTTCGTGTCCAGGAGCATCGGCAATTATAAATTTTCTTTTTGCTGTAGAAAAATATTTATATGCAACATCTATTGTTATTCCCTGCTCTCTTTCTGCACGTAGACCATCAGTAATTAATGATAAATCAATCTCATCATCTGAATTTGATTTTCTTTTTTCTAAAACACCTAATTGATCTGTATGTATACTATTCGAATCATATAATAAACGACCAATTAAAGTACTTTTACCATCATCAACATTTCCTGCAGTTATGAATTTTAGTGTATTCATTTTTATTTTATTTTCTATAAAATTTATAGATTAATTTGTATTGAATAATTTAATATAAGATTAAAAATAACCTTGTTTTTTACGATCTTCCATTGCAGATTCTGACAATTGATCATCTAAACGAGTTTGTCCTCTTTCACTTATTCTTGTGTGAATAATATCTTCTATAATATCATCAATTGTTTCTGAATTTGAAGGAACAGCTGCCGTACAAGTCATATCACCAACAGTTCTGTAGCGTACTTTTTCTACAACGACTTGATCATTTTCATTTGGTTGAATAAAGGCTGATGTAGCAATTAGCTTATCGTTATATACAATACATTCTCTCTCGTGTGCAAAATATAAATTTGGTAATTCTATATCATTGTATTTTATATAATTCCAAACATCTAATTCTGTCCAATTACTAATTGGAAAAACACGAACATTATGTCCTTTTTCAATTCTTCCATTCAATATATTCCATAATTCTGGTCGCTGTAATTTAGGATCCCATTGTCCAAAATCATCACGAACAGAAAAAATTCTCTCTTTTGCTCTAGCTTTTTCTTCATCTCTTCGAGCTCCTCCAATACAAGCGTCAAATTCATTTTCTTCAATAACATCTAACAAAGCATATGTTTGTAATGCATTACGAGAAGGAAAACGTCCAGCAGTTTCTTTTAAGTTATATTTTTTTATGGCATCTTCTACAGAAGTTACAATTAAGTTTTCTCCTAATTTATCTACTAAATAATCTCTAAATTTTATAGCTTCAGGAAAATTATGTCCCGTATCTACATGAACCAAAGGAAATGGAAATTTACCTGGTCGAAAAGCTTTTAATGCTAAATGAATTAAAACAATAGAATCTTTTCCTCCAGAGAATAATAAAGCAGGTCTTTCAAACTGTGCTGCTGTTTCTCTTAAGATATAGATTGCTTCATCCTCTAATTGACTTAAATAATTTTTTTGGTTTGACATTTTATTAAATATGATTCAAAACTTTTTATAATAACAACAATTCTATATCAATTTGTTAATGTATTTCACAATAACTATTAATCTATAGAATCGATAGAATTTATGCTCAAATTTATAAATAAAAATTAACTTTAATTCTTAAAAAAGAGTAGAATCATAAAAAAAATGGAATATTGCAATGACTTTCTTACCTTTGCAAAATGTCAAGAAAAGTAAAGCAAAAGATCATATTAAATAATATAGAAGTTCTACGAGCGGGTGCGAAAGGCGTATCTGTAGGTAAAACAGAAGAAGGAAAAACAGTTTTAATCAAAGGTGCTATTCCTGGAGATATTGTAGATGTACATGTTTTAAAGAAAAAAAGTAGCTATTTAGAAGGTCAAGCAATAGAAATACATACAAAATCTCCTTACCGAGTAGATGCAGAGTGTGAACATTTTGGTGTTTGTGGAGGATGTAAATGGCAAGACATGAGCTATGATGCACAACTTAAATTCAAACATGAAGAAGTTGTTAATAATTTAGTTCGTATAGGAGGATTCAAAGATTTAGCAGAGGAAATTATTCCTATTTTAGGTTCAAAAGAACAATATTTCTACCGTAATAAATTAGAATTTACATTCTCTAATGCTCGTTGGTTAACTTTAGATGAAATTAACTCTGGAAAAGATTTTAATGATAGAGATGTTGTTGGTTTTCATATTCCTGGTGCTTGGTCTAAAGTATTGGATGTAACTAAATGTCATTTACAACGTGACCCTTCAAATGCTATTCGTAATGAAGCTAAACGTTATGCTTTAGAAAATAATTTAGATTTCTTTGATCTTAAAAACCAAGAAGGATTATTAAGAACATTAATGATTCGTACTTCCCAAAATGGTCAAGTTATGGTTTTAGTTCAGTTTTTTAGAGAAGAAGAAGAAAATCGTATTGCATTTCTACAAAACTTAAAAGATAAATTTCCTGAAATTACATCTTTATTATATGCTATCAATCCAAAACAAAATGATTCAGTTTATGATTTAGATATAAAAGTTTTTTCTGGTGATGATCATATCATGGAAAAAATGGAAGATTTGAATTTTAAAATTGGACCAAAATCATTTTATCAGACAAATCCAGAACAAGCTTACGAATTATATAAATTAACTCGTGATTTTGCAGGATTGACAGGAAATGAATTAGTATATGATTTATATACAGGAACTGGTACGATTGCACAATTTGTTTCTAAAAAAGCAAAAAAAGTAGTTGGTGTTGAATCTGTACAAGAAGCAATCGATGCGGCAAAAGCAGCGGCTAAATTCAATAATATAGAGAATTGTGATTTCTACTGTGGCGATATGAAAGATGTTCTAAATCAAGACTTCATCAACGAACATGGAATCCCAGATGTTTTGATTACTGATCCTCCAAGAGATGGAATGCATAAAAAAGTAGTTGAGAATATTCTATTCATGAATCCTAAACGTATTGTTTATGTTTCTTGTAATTCTGCTACTCAAGCTCGAGATTTAGAATTAATGAAAGAAAACTATAAAATTGTTAAAATTCAACCTGTTGATATGTTTCCACAAACACACCATGTAGAAAATATTGTACTTTTAGAGCGAATTTAAATTCCTATCGAATAAAAATGAAAAAATTACAATCCATATTATCATTAGCAATCATTGCAATTATAGGTTCATTTATATTATATAGTTGTGAGGATGATGATATTTGTACAGACGAAGGGCAAGTGCCTCGATTAGTAGCTGATATGTACTATTCTGGAACAGATGTAAAACTAGAAGATTCTATTTATTACTGGGCTTACATACTCAATGGAACAGATACAGTACAAATTGATAATGGATTTGTTAGTGAAAAGTCTAGTTTTGGTATGGGAGTTACGAAAAATGATGCTAAAAAAGTCTTCTATACTATTGCTCAAGGACCAGACCGTACAGTTAAAGATGAAAATGATGCAGATGTAACAATACTTGCAAAACGTGATCGATTAATTTTAGAATATGAAAGTCTTGGAAACGCTTATACTTCTAAAGCATGTGGATTTGGACTAACATTTCATGGCGTAAAAGTCTCTCTAGTTTCTGGAAAAACTAACGGAGAAGGAAATTGGATAAAAAGTATAGAAACTGTAAATACCGAAATAAAAGATGGTTCGACACCTATTATTAAGCTTTTCACTAATGCTCGCAATTAATTTTGCAAATGCACAAGAAAAATTAGAAAAAACAGATTCAAGTAAAATTGCAGTTACTGATTCTATTCCTAAAAAAAAATATCATGATATTTTTATAGGAGTAGACTTATTTAATCCCATTATTGGTGCATTTAAAGACAAAAAAGGTTTCAACACTTTTCTATCTTATCAAATAAACAATAAATGGCATTTAGTTGCTGAAGCTGGCTATGAAAAAAACATTTTTAATGAAATAAATTGGAATGTTGATGTAGATGGCTTTACAGGTAAAATTGGAGCAAACTGGTTTATTACTCAAGACGTAGAAAATCATTCAAATGGTATATATATTGGTGGTCGTATAGCATACACAAAATACAATCAAACTATCAATAGTTATCCCATAAGAGATTTACAATCTAACGAATTAACAGGAGAAACTGGCTCAAGACCAAAAATTAATTTAGATGCTTTCTGGTTAGAAGTTGTTTTAGGTGCTAGAGTAGAAATTTTCAAAGGTTTTTATGGAGAAATGTCCCTACATCCTGCAGCCTATTTAGGGGGTAAAAAAGATGATAATATTGATCCTCTTGTAATTCCTGGTTATGGGAAAACAAACGGACCATTTAATTTACCTGTTTTTTGGGGAATATCTTACAAAATAAAATAATTAAAAAAGGCTATTTCAGTAATGAAAATAGCCTTTTTTTATATTATTAAATCTAATTGATTAAACAGCTAAATCTTCACCTATATCCAATAAAACTAATTGAATATTACGATTAAAGAAAATAGATTTCGCTTCCGATTTATCTATTTTTATAGGAGGAAATGTATCATAATGATAACCTAATACTTTTGTTGCTTGAACAAATTCAGCTGCAATAGAAGCACTTTTTGCTCCCATTGTAAAATTATCACCAATTGGTAAAATTGCTAAATCTAATTGTCCTATTGTATCAGGAATCAATTTCATTTCATAAGTTAACGCTGTGTCTCCAGCAATATAAACTCTTTTTCCTTCACTTTCTATAATGTATCCATTAGGATCCCCACCATAAGTACCATCAGCAAATGAACTAGAATGAAAAGCTATTGTAGATTGTATAGAACCAAATTCAAAAGAAAATTTACCTCCTGTATTCATTCCATGTGCCTCGAAACCTTTTGCTCCATAATAACTTGCTATTTCAGCATTTGATATAATTTTTGCTCCTGTTCTTTTAGCTAAAGCTTCTACATCATATACGTGATCTTGATGAGCATGTGTTATAACGATGTAATCAGCTTCTAAAGATTCAAAATCAATATGACTTGCTAATTCATTTGGAGTAATAAAAGGATCAACAATGATATGTTTCCCATTTGCTTCTATTGATAAAGAAGCATGTCCTAAATATTGTATTCTCATTTCTTATAATTTTTTTTAACTAACGAATTAAAGCATCAATAAAATCAAAACCAATTAAACTATATCCTAATAATACAGCAAAAAATAAGGCTAACATTGATACTTGTTTTAAAAATGGATCAAAATCCTTTGGATCTTTTACAGCAAAAATCTGACGACGAATAGCATTTGCAAAAAAGATTAAAATTAAAAATACAAAACCAGATAACTTTCCTGATTTTAATGGTGACATTGTAACATACAATGCACTAAAAACAAATGGTAAAGTCATCAAAGTCATTTGATAATATTTACTTTTTTGAAACCCTAATTTTGATGCTATTGTAATTTTATTGTTCTTAATATCATTCTTAATATCTCTCATATTATTTAGATTAAGAACTGCTACACTCCAACATCCCATAGAAGCTGCTGGTAATAATATTTGCCATTGGAAAACTTTAGAATATAAAAATTCTCCTCCAGAAACAGCTAAAATTCCAAAAAATAAAAAAACAAAAATATCTCCTAAACCTATATATCCATAAGGTTTTTTACCCATTGTATAAGCCATTGCTGCAAATATAGAAGCTAAACCTAATCCAAGAAAAATATAAATGTATTTCATATCATAAGGATAAAAAGCAACATATAATAAGGCTGCAATACAAGCTAAAGAAATAATAACCATAATTGTTATAGCGGTTTTCATTTGATTTTGTGTTATCAAACCAGAAGCTACAGTTCTTTTCTCTCCTATTCTATTTGCATCAGTTCCCTTTACTGCATCTCCATAATCATTCGCAAAATTAGATAATACCTGAAAAGCCAATGTTGTTAATAGAGATAAAAGAAATATATCATTTCGAAAAATACCTTCAGACTTAGCAATAAATCCTGCCAATAATAATCCACTCAAAGAAAGAGGTAATGTGCGAAGCCTTGCGGCTAAAATCCATTTTTTCATAATGAACAAATATAATGAAGATTTCTTTTTTTATATCATCGAAATTTAAAGTAATATTGTATAAATTATATCTATAATTCAACTACCGAAAATGCCTAAAAAAAAATCTAAAAAAATACCTTTATACAAGCAAATAAAATTTTCTAGCTATATAATTGGTATCATCCTATTTATTTTTTTATATTTTACATACCGCTACAGACATGGAATACACTATTATTACAAAATTGTAGAAAAAACAGTTAAAGGAGAAAAACTAACTGACGATAAAGTTACAAAATATGATATTCGAAATATCGAAGTCATGGACAATTATTATCTAAAAACATTCGGAATAGATGTTTCTCATTATCAAGGTAAAATTGACTGGTCGAAAATGCATACTATTTATGAGTTATATCCCATACAATTTGCATTTATTCGCTCTACAATGGGAACCGCTGCAATAGATGAAAGATTTGAAGAAAATTGGAATGCCATTAAAGAAACAGAAATTCTGAGAGGTGCTTATCATTTTTATAGACCAGATGAAAATTCTACTTTACAAGCTCAGAATTTTATACGAAAAGTTCACCTAGAAAAAGGTGATTTACCACCTGTAGTAGATATTGAACATATTCCAAGAACTCAATCTATGGAAAAATTAATTGAAGGAGTAAAAAATTGGTGTAGAATTGTAGAAGAGCATTATCATGTAAAACCGATAATATATACTTCAGATAAATATTACGAAGATTATTTACAAAAGCATTTTGATGGACATCTAATCTGGATTGCTAATTATAATTTTTGGACAGAAAAAATGAAAGGTCATTGGAATTTTTGGCAATTCACAGAAAAGGCTTCTATTGAAGGTGTAAAAAAGTATAAAGTTGATGTGAATATTTACAATGGTACAGTTGATGATTTAGAAAATCTAACGTTATAAAACGATAAAAGTTTGCNNGCAAACTTTTATCGTTTTATATGAAATTATTAAGAGTCAATTAATTTAATATTACCTTACGAATTGGTTTTATAAACAACGAAATTGCTATAACAGTAACTATAGTCATTATTCCTCCAAAAACAATTCCAGGAACTAAACCTAAGAACGTTGCTGCAACACCACTTTCCAATGCCCCTAATTCATTAGAAGAACTAACAAAAATAGAATTTACAGAAGATACACGACCCTTTAAATTCTCTGGTGTTTTTAATTGTAATATACTTTGTCTAATAACCATAGAAATAGCATCAAAAGCTCCTCCAAATAATAATATGGCAAAACATAAATAGACACTTCTACTTAACCCAAAAGAAATAATGCATACCCCAAACATAGCTACAGCTATTAATAATTTAGGACCAACATTCCCTCTTAGAATAGCAGGAAATGAAGATAAAAGAAGTAACATAATCAAAGATCCTATCCCATGTGCAGAGCGTAATAATCCAAATGTTTCTGAACCTTGGTTTAATACTTTTTCAACAAATGCTGGTAATAAAGATTCTGCTCCACCAAAAAATACAGCAAACATATCCAAACTAAGTACAGCCAATATAATTGGTGTAGCCCAAATAAATTTTAATCCTTCTTTAATTCTTGTCATAGGAGACTCTAAAGAAGATGATTCGGATAAATCAGCTGGTTTTTTAGATATCATTAATATCATTACCATAGAAATACACATTATTGCAAATGCTGTCATCAATGTTATTTCTATACCCAACTTTGCTAATAAAACTCCACCTGCTAACGGACCAAGTACAGATCCTATCATAAATGCAGAAGATGAGATAGGAATAGCTTTTGTATAATTTTCTTTTCTAACAACTAATGCTAACAATGCAAAAAGCGCTGGTCCTTCAAAGGCTCTTGTTAAACCAAGAATGAAGAAAGAAAAATAACAAACCCCTAAATAAACTGGTATACCAATTGCATCTCGAACTGATGGAAAATTAACAAGCATTAATACAAATGATGCTATCATAAAACAACCTGTACTACGTACTAAAATCATTCGTTTATCTAAACGATCAACTAATTGTCCTGCGTAAAATGCTGTAAATAATATTGGTAAAAACTCTGCTAAACCAATTAATCCTAAAAAAATTTCTTTTTGTGTTACTTTAAATATTTCATAAGCAACTGAAGTACTTTGAATGAATAAGGCAAAAATTAATGAAAACCTTAAAAATATGAATGGAATAAATTCTTTATTTTTCCATACGGATGGTATTTGTTCTTTATTACTCAATTTATAATAGATTTTTGAAGTTTTAAATTTACATTGATTTTTTTTTTAAATAAATGTTTAACTCAAAAAAAATCTTCGAAGATTTTCACCCCGAAGATTCTTGAAAGTTTATAATAAATTATTTTTTTTTAACTAAGCGAATTCCTCTACTAATTGCTCATTCTCTATTTGATTTCTGTACTCAGCTATATCTTCTATCGTAAGCACTGTCATTCCATGTTTTTCAGCAAATTCAATAATTTCTGGAACTCGAGACATTGTTCCATCAGGATTTGTTAACTCACATAAAACAGCTTCATTTCCTAAACCTGCAAGCTTCACAATATCAATACTTCCTTCAGTATGACCACGTCTTTCTAATACTCCATTTTGTTTTGCAATCAAAGGAAAAACATGTCCAGGACGATTCAAATCAGCTGGTTTTGCATTTGCATTTATTGCTGTTTTTATAGTTTGTACACGATCGGCAGCAGAAACACCAGTTGTAACACCTTCTTTTGCTTCAATAGTTACTGTAAAAGCTGTGTGAAATTTAGAACTATTATCTTTAACCATTGGTTGTAAATCTAATTGTATTGCTTTTTCTTGTGTCAAACACAAACATACAATACCACTACATTCTCGAATTAATAATGCCATATCAGGCGAAGTAATTGTTGAAGCTGGAAAAATTATATCTCCTTCGTTTTCTCGATTTTCATCATCAATTAAAAGAATTCCTTTTCCGGCTTGTAAATCAGTTATTGCTCTTGCAATACGTTCGTTGGCTGTTACGCCAAATTCTGTGATTGTTTTCATTTTATTTATTGTTTTAATGAAACATCACTTCAGGGCAAACACAATAAAGTACTTAAAGATTCATCTTTGTACTAAATTGTGTTTAATTTCTTTTCTTCTCTCATCCAGACTATACTGTCGGTATTGGAATTTCACCAAATCAGTCCATTAAAATTAATTAATAGAGTCGCGGACTATAACCGCCGGTAAGGAATTTCACCTTGCCCCGAAGAAAATTTCGTTTGATTATTTTATAATTATTATTAAAAATTATTATAAACTTTCCTATACAAATTTACGCAAATTGTACTAATTATTTATAATCACTTAAAATAATTTTACAAATATTTCTCAATAATTGGTTTTATATTTTCTGCTATTAGTTCATAGCCATTCTCATTAGGATGAACTCCGTCATTCGATATTAACTCTTCCTTATTGGTATTAAAAAGTGAATAGATATTAATAAAATTAACTGAATGTTCTGTTGTAATATTTTTTAATGAAGTATTAAATAATTCAATTTTTTCTGTAGTTCGTAAAGTTCCTGCAGCAGTTGGTATTCCATCTAATTTCTCAGAAATAGGAATTATACTAATTACATTTACTTTATCCGTATACTTTTTCGCTAATTGAATTGCCTGAGAAATATTTTTTTCAAAATCTGGTAAAGTAAGCATTTCTACTCCTTTTTTTATTGCTAAATCATTTGCACCATAAAAAAAGAAAATTTCATTTTCATCTGGTGATAATCTTGCTTGTACTTCAACCTCAAATCGTTTAAGTAAACCAACAGTTGTTTCACCTCCTATCCCAAGATTAAAACAATTTACTTCTTGTGCTTTGTTGTTGTGATATTCTGCATGAGAAAATCTTTTCAAATAATCTACATAACCTCCCAAAACACCATCATATTCTCCATAAGTGATACTATCACCAAAAAACAAAAAGTTTGTCATTCCCTATCTTATTTTTAAATCATAATAAAGGTAAAGAAAACAATTTATAATTGTTGATTTTATATGAATTTACTTTTTTGGGCAAATCCTTCGGAACAGGCTATACGATACAATCTTTTTTGATTGGTAATTTAATAAAAATGAAACTCATACAATCAAAAAAGGATTTCCTCTTCTATCCTTTTTGCGGGATAAAAAATTGTAAACCTCCGAAAAAATAGTATTTAAACACAGAACTGATTAGCTAGTAAAAGCAACCATGATAAAATGTTGCTTTTGCTAGATACTTTGAAGGATGAACTCGGGAAAAGAGCAACATAATTGTTGCGTATTATTCAATCATTAAAATAATACTTTATCCTCTTTTCTTAGCTCTTCTAAATATTGTTTTTTATCGTCTCTGTAAAATAAATTCATTGTTTCGAAAGGAATTAATTTCAAATCTTTATCTACAATATGAACACAAGACTTTTTTACTGCGCGAACATCAAAATCGTGTGCATCCATAAAATTCATAATAATTATTCGAAATAGATTATCATATTCTAGATTAGGAGCACAAACCCCTGGCAAACAACATAACAGTTGGTCTATTTTGGGTTGAACTTTATCAACAGAAATTCCTGTACTAAAAATATCCAATAATTGCATTTTCAGTCCTTCATCTTGTTCATAAACAATTGTATTTTTTGATTCATTATTCAATAAATCTGCAGGATTTATGTAACGTGTTAAAGGAATTATTTCTTTATCAAGTTTTAGAATATATCCCATAGCTAATGCATCAGGATTACATGGTACTGGAATAATATCATCCGCATTTAAAAGTGAATATTGATTAAGAATTTCTTGACGAACTTCTGTTAATGTAATTTTCTCATGTAATGAATCTTCTCTATTTCTTCCTGCTATTTCTACAGGCTGAAAAGTTATTCCACGAACACATTTTTGTTGTAAGGCAAATTCAATTATTTTTCCTATTTCATCAATATTTTTATCTTTTTGCAATACAACAACCAATGTTGTAGAAAGATTTAATTCATTTAATTTTTCTAAAGCTTTGATACGAATATCTGTTAAATCTTTGCCTCGGAAATCTTCGAGAACTTCAGGTTTAAAAGAATCGAATTGTAAATAAATTTCAAATTCTGGAGCATAGGTTGCTAATTGTTCTGCAAAACCAGGATCATTAGCAATTCTGATTCCATTGGTATTGAGCATTAAATGTTTTATTGGTTTTGATTTTGCAATATCTAATATTTCAAAAAAATTAGGATGAATTGTTGGTTCTCCACCACTTATTTGAACTACATCTGGTTCACCTTCATTCCGAACTATGGTATCAAACATTGCTTCTATCTGCTTTAGGCTACGATGAGAACCATAATGAGGTGAAGACATAGCATAGCAAGTAGTACATGTTAAATTACAACGATCTGTAACTTCTACAATAGATAAACAACTATGTTGTTCGTGATCTATACATAATCCACAATCATAAGGACAACCATAATTTACATCTGTCCCGAAATGAAGAGGCATTTCTGATGCTTTGTTATAATTTCTTATATTCTTATAATAATTTACGTCAGAAGCAATTTTCGTCTTAAAAAAACCATGATCAGGACAACGTTTTGTCATAAAAACATTTTCATTCTCTATAATTATTTTAGCTCCAACACGCTTTAAACATTCAGGACAAAGGCTAATTGTATAATCGTAATAAGTATAATCTCTAATTGGCATAATTGGTTAGTTTTGTAAATAAAAAATAGTATGTAGAATTACATGGAACCACAAATCATTCCTGATACAATAAGTGCTATTAAACCACTTATAGCAAAAACTTGTAGATAATATTTAGAAGTTTTTTTAATATCTGAAAAAGTATTAAAAATAAATGTTATTAATGTTATTACAGCTCCTGAAATAATAGCTATTGCAAAAACAATTGCAATGATTACATAAATTAATCCATTTAAACCTCCTACTTCCAAAAATATTGTTCCAAACATATCATCATTTTTTTTAAATTTAATATATTATAACAATTTACACTTTTATTTATCTTTTTTATAAATTAAAGAACAGTTATTCAATAATTTATAAATATAATAAATAACTATTATTAAACATGTTATTTGGATAGTACTTAAACAAAAGAAAACATTTACTTTAGGTTTTATGAAATCTAATAAAAATCTAAAACTAAAATAACCGAACATAAAAAGTTGAAAAATAAATCCAGAAGGGTAATTATATTTTTTTTTGATAATTTTTAGAATAATTAGTAAAATAATTAAAAAAAATATTTCATATAAAGCAACAGGATGTCTTAAATACTCATCTCCTAAATGCATTCCAAAAATAGAGGAAGTTGGTAAACCATAAGTTTGTTCGTAAATACCTGTTAAAAAACAACCTATTCTACCTATTATTATAGCAATGATAAGAGGAAAAGCAATTAAATCTCCTGTACTTTCTTTATAGCCTATTATTTTTTTTGTTAATTCAACTCCTATTAATCCAAAAAATAATCCACCAATAATAGTATTACTCGTCCAAAAAAATAACAATTGATTTTTTGATTCAAAAAAAGCCTGAGGATTTTCTAATGTTCCTATTATTTTAGAACCTAACAATGCTCCTACAAGAGCTCCTATAATAATATTAAGAGATTGAAAAGTTGTTAATGTAGATTTATGTTTTTTTTCTTAAAAAAGCATAATATCTCATTGCTATAAAAATACCAATAGACTCTAATATTGGATGTATTAATAGGTGATGTCCAAATAGGTCTACAGTAACAGGAAATTGTATTTCCACAAATTTAAGTTTTTACTAATTTAAAACATTTATATAATAAATCAAACTTCATAAAATAGAAAAAGCCATTCTTACGAATGGCTTTTCATTTATTGATAGTTAGAATATCTAATTATAATTCTAAAGCTTTTTTAGCATCACCTCCCATTAATAAATTTAATGGATCTTCTACTGCTTCTTTAACAGCTACTAAGAACCCAACAGACTCACGTCCATCAACAACACGGTGATCATAAGATAATGCAACATACATCATTGGAGCAATAACTATTTGTCCATTTTTAACAACTGGGCGTTCAACGATATTATGCATTCCTAAGATACCAGATTGAGGTGGGTTGATGATTGGAGTAGACATCATAGATCCAAATACACCACCGTTAGTGATTGTAAATGTACCACCTGTCATTTCATCAACTGTAATTTTACCATCACGTACTTTAATAGCTAAATCTTTGATAGATTGTTCAACTCCACGGAAAGTTAAATTTTCTGCGTTACGAACAACTGGAACCATTAAACCTTTTGGTCCTGAAACAGCAACAGAAATATCTTGGTAATCAAACTTAACTTGGTAATCTCCGTCGATCATAGAGTTTACATCAGGGTACAATTCTAAAGCACGAGTCACAGCTTTTGTGAAGAAAGACATGAATCCTAAACCAACTCCATGTTTAGTTTTGAAAGCATCTTTATACTCATTACGTAAAGCAAAGATTGCAGACATATCAACTTCGTTGAAAGTTGTTAACATTGCAGTTTCATTTTTAACAGAAACTAAACGTTGAGCAACTTTACGACGTAAAGCAGACATTTTTTTCTCTGACTGAGAACGGTTACCTGTAACAGGTGCTGTTCCCATTGCAGGTGCGTAACGCACTGCATCTTCCTGAGTAATACGACCATCACGTCCTGTACCTGTAACTTGAGAAGCATCTACACCTTTTTCATCTAAAACTTTTTTAGCTGCTGGAGATGGAGTTCCTGTAGCGTAAGTTGCAGCTGGAGCTGGAGCAGCTTTAGGAGCTTCTTCTTTTTTAGGTTCTTCTTTTACTTCAGCTTTTGGAGCTTCTGCAGCTGGAGCACTAGCACCACCGGCTGGTTTAGCAGCTGATGTATCAATAAGACAAACAACTTGTCCTACTTCTACTACATCACCTTCTTCAGCTTTTAAAGTAATGATTCCACTTTCTTCCGCTGGTAATTCTAATGTTGCTTTATCTGAGTCTACCTCTGCTATTGCTTGATCTTTTTCTACGTAATCACCATCTTTTACTAACCACGTAGCGATCTCTACTTCTGTGATTGATTCCCCTGGTGATGGGACTTTCATTTCTAACATATCTATTAGCTTTATTTTTTATTTGAATACTTTGTTTATAACCTCTTCGAATATAGCAGCCCAACGCTTGCTAGATCCTGGAGCTGTAGCTGCACTTTCTGCTGGAGAAACAACGTCGAATGGATATTTTCTTAATTTACGTAAGATATATGTCCAAGCTCCCATGTTTTCTGGTTCTTCTTGAGCCCATACTAATTTAGCTTTTCCATATTTAGAGATAATTTCATCTACTTTTTCCTCATTTAAAGGATATAATTGTTCTAAACGAACAATTGCAGTTTCTTTATCACCTAAATCTTCACGTTTTTTATCTAGTTCATAGTATATTTTACCAGAACAGAATACAACTTTTTTCACTTTTTTAGCATCTACAGTTGTATCATCAATAATTTCTTGGAATGAACCTGTAGAAAAATCTTCTAATTTTGATACAGCTGAAGGATGACGTAATAATGATTTAGGAGACATTACGATTAAAGGCTTGCGATAATCTGTAACAACTTGTCTTCTTAATGCATGAAAAAAGTTTGCTGGAGTTGTAATGTTTGCAACAAACATATTGTTACTAGCACACATTTGTAAGAAACGTTCTAAACGAGCTGAAGAGTGTTCAGCACCTTGACCTTCATAACCATGAGGTAATAACATTACTAAACCGTTTTGTAAACTCCATTTATCTTCTGCTGCAGAAATATATTGGTCAATCATAATTTGAGCTCCATTAGCGAAATCTCCAAATTGTGCTTCCCAAATTGTTAAAGCTTTAGGATTAGCCATAGCATATCCATAATCAAAACCTAAAACTGCATATTCAGATAATAATGAATTGTAAATTCTTAATTTACCTTGTTCATTATTAATTTGATTTAATAAAATAATTTCCTCTTCTGTATCTTCGGTTTTAACAACTGCATGACGGTGAGAAAAAGTACCACGTTCTACATCTTCTCCAGAAACACGTACGTTACGTCCATCTGTAAGAATAGAACCAAAAGCTAAAGCTTCTCCTAATCCCCAGTCGATTTTATCATCTTCAATCATTTTTCCTCGTCCTTCAATTAAACGAGATACTTTTCTGATTAATTTTTTACCTTCTGGAACTGTAGAAATAACTTTTGCAATCTCTTTTAATTTATCTGCATCATATGCTGTATCAGCTGGGGTAAAAATATCTTTATCCTCTGCTGTTTTGAAACCCTCCCACTCTTCTGGAATAAATGGGAAAATATGATTACGCTCTATCTCTTTAGATTGTTCGAAATTAGCATCAAGAATAGCTTTAAATTCAGCTTCTTTCTTCGTTACAATTTCTTCACCTATAACTCCTTCTTTTAATAATTTATCTTTATAAATTTCACGAGGATTTGGATGTTTAGCGATTATTTCATATAATTTTGGTTGAGTAAATTTAGGCTCATCACCTTCGTTATGACCATATTTACGGTAACCTAATAAATCAATAAATACATCTGATCCAAATTTTGCACGATAATCAGCTGCAAAACGGAAAGCATGAACAACAGCTTCTGCATCATCAGAATTTACATGTAATACAGGTGATAATGTTACTTTAGCAACATCAGTACAATAAGTAGAAGTTCTTGCATCAACATAATTTGTTGTAAAACCAACTTGATTGTTTACTACTACATGTACTGTTCCTCCAATATTATAACCATCTAATCCAGCCATTTGTACAACTTCGTATACAATACCTTGACCTGCTACTGCAGCATCACCATGAATTAAAATTGGAATAATTTTAGAATAATCTTCATTATAATCTTCTTCGGCTTTTGCTCTAGTAATCCCTCCTACAACTGCATCAACAGTTTCTAAATGAGATGGATTAGGTGCTAAATTGATTCTGATATCTTTACCATTTAAAGCTTTGATTTGATTAGATGATCCCATGTGATATTTAACATCACCAGCAACTAATTCATTATCAAAAGCTTTACCTTCAAATTCAGAAAATATTTGAGAATAAGATTTACCAAAAATATTTGCTAAAACATTAAGACGACCTCTGTGAGCCATTCCTACGATAACTTCCTCAACTCCATGCTCAGCAGACTTGTTGATTAAAGTATCTAATGCTGGGATTAAAGATTCATTTCCTTCTACAGAAAAACGCTTCTGACCAACATACTTTGTGTGCATATAGTTTTCGAAAGCAGTAGCTTCGTTCAACTTTTCTAAAACACGTTCTTTTTCTTCTTTTGATAATAACGGGTGATTCAAATTTTGATTTAACCAATTTTGAATCCAATTAATTTTTTGAGGTTCTCTAATATACATGTATTCAACTCCAATAGAGTCACAATACATATTTTTTAGGTGGCCAATAATTTCACGTAAAGTGATTGGTCCTCCTACACCTAATATTTCACCAGCATTAAACGTTAAACCTAAATCTGATTCAGATAAACCAAAGTTTTTGATATCCAAAGTAGGTTCAGTTACTCTACGTTCTCTTACAGGATTAGTCTTAGTAAACAAATGTCCACGTGTACGGTAAGCATCAATAAGATTGATTACTTTGAATTCTTTTTGTACATTTTCAGGAATTTGAGAAACAACAGTTGGATTAACTACTGCTTGACTAGTTCTAGTTTGAGTTACTTGAGGTGTTGGTGCAAATAAAGGTTCTCCTTCATATGTTGCATTTGCAAAGTCATATCCTTGGAAAAAAGCTTTCCAACTGGGTTCAATACTATCCGGATATTGGACGTATTGATCATATAAGTCGCCTATAAACTCTAAATGAGCGGCATTTAAAAACGAAAAACGATCCATAAATTTACTCTCTATGAGATTTTACTACAAAATTAAACTATTTAACTTTTTTAAAAAAATTACTTTCATGATATTTATTCTATTTTATGCGTTAAGATACATTATAGTCAAATAATCACTACATTTGGTATAAAAGTAAAAACAATTTTACATTTAAATGGTAAATTTTTTAATAAAAAAAATAAAAAATCGTTGGACAGGTTACATAATTGTTTTTATAATTTTTGGGGTAACAATTTGGTCAAGTAATAAAATTGTTTATGAATTAAAAATAGAAGAACATAAACGTGTTGAAAACTATGCAAAATCCTTGGAACTTTTAAGTTCTTCTGAAATTTTAGATCTTGAAACTCAAGATTTTTTATTTAAGCTCATCAAAGATAATAATTCAATTCCCGTAGCATTAGTAGACGAAAAAGGAAATATTATTGATAGTAAAAATATTGATGAAAGAATACAAAAAGATTCTGTCCTACTAAAAAAATATATTAATGAATTAAAGAAATCTGATCAATCCATAGAAATCAAGCTAATTAATGGTAAAAATTATGCTTATTTTAAAAATTCAAAATTACTCAATCAATTAAAATACTATCCTATAGCTATTTTTGTCTTAATATTAGCTTTCTTTGGGTTTACATATTGGTATTTAAAAACAATAAAAGATACTGAAAAAAGTTACTTATGGGCTGGTATGGCTAAAGAAACAGCTCATCAAATAGGAACTCCATTGTCTTCTTTAATGGGTTGGGTAGAATTATTAAAATTTGAAGAAATTGATCAATCAACTGTACTTGAAATAGAAAAAGATGTAAACAGATTAAAGGATATTGTAGATCGTTTTTCTAAAATTGGATCCAAATCAGAATTATCCAAAAATGATATTATTTTAATCACTAAGCAAACTGTAAATTATATATCTAAACGAATATCAAAAGGTATAGAAGTTAACTTTTATACAGATGTTGAACAATTTATAATCAATATAAATCCCCCTTTATACAGTTGGGTCATCGAAAATTTAATGAAAAATGCTGCTGATGCAATGCAAAACAAAGGCGTTCTTGATATTTTTATCTCTACAAAAGATTACAAATACTTGGAGATTACAGTAGCTGACACAGGATCTGGTATTCCAGCTAAATTAAAAAAACGAATTTTTGAACCTGGATTTACAACAAAAAAAAGAGGCTGGGGATTAGGACTATCATTAGCTAAAAGAATTATTAATGAGTATCATAAAGGTAAAATTTTTGTAAACAAAAGCTCAAAAGAGACTGGGACTGAATTTAAGATATTATTAAAAAAATAGACACTATATTTAGATATATAGTGTCTATTCAAATTATTATATATAGTATTTTCTAGAACCCTAAAATAACTTTAGCAATGGAAAAATAAATTAATAATCCAAAAATATCATTACTTGTAGTAATAAAAGGTCCAGTTGCAATAGCAGGATCTACTCCATATTTATGTAACATTATTGGAATAAATGTACCTATTAAACTAGCTAAAATCATTACTGTAACCAAGGCTAATACAATAGTAGAAGATATTTCGTAACTTGTGCTCATAATAAAATGAGTTGCTAATAAAAGTACTAAAGCTAAAATTGTACTATTTAACATTGCTAATAACATTTCTTTTCCTAATCTTTTCCATATAGATCCTGATATATTATTATTTGCTAATCCTTGTACAATAATCGCAGAAGACTGTACACCTACATTTCCTGCCATAGCAGCTACAAGTGGTGTGAAAAAGAATAATTGTGGATAAAGATTCATTGCATTACTAAAACTTTGCGAGACATTTACAGCAATAAAACTACCAACCAAAGCTAATAAAAGCCAAGGTAATCTCGCTCGTGTTAATTTCCAAATACTGTCATCAGAATCTACATTATGTGTAATACCTGCTGCTAATTGATAATTTTCTTCTGCTTCTTCTCTAATCACATCAATCACATCATCAACTGTAATTACTCCTACCAAACGCATTAATTCATCAACTACAGGAACTTCATACAAATCATATTTCTCCATTACTTTAGCAACTTCAGAATCTTTTGCATAAGTCTTTACATATTGTACTTTATCATTATAAACATCAGAAACCTTTGTATTAGATGATGTTGTTAATAAACGCTTTAAACTAAGAATTCCAAGTAGCTTTTCATCTTCATCAATTACATAAATAGAAAAGACTTCTTCTAAATCTTCAGCTTGTTTACGCATTTGCTTAACAGCAGTTAAAACAGACCAATCTTTATATACTTTGATGTATTCTTTTCCCATCAACCCTCCAGCAGTTTCCTCGTCATATCGTAAAAGATCTACAATCTCTTTAGCATGTTCTTGATCTTCTAACTGAGCAATTACTTCATCTTTCTTTTCATCAGAAAGCTCGTTAATTACATCAACAGCATCATCTGTGTCCATTTCTGTAATCACATCTTCTGCTATTTCTTTTGCTGTAAGTGTTTTTAGGAATTTTTTTCTGTCATCTTCTTCTAATTCAAGAAGAATATCAGCAGAGATTTCATTATCTAATAAATCAATTACAAAAGACTGTTCTTTGGTCGAGAGGTTATCAAACAATTCGGCAATATCAGCTGGATGTAAATCTTGTAACATCTCCTTAACTTCTTTTGCATTTTGCTCATTAACTCTTTCTACTAAAATATCTATAAAGTCTTTTGTAATTTTAACTTCCATTTTTACTGCATTCTTTTTGTTAATTCAATAAAATCTTCAACTGATAATTGCTCAGCTCGCATATTTAAAAATTCGTGATCGCTTAAAGATTCAGGAATCCCTAAAGATTTTAAAGAATTTCTTAATGTTTTACGTCTTTGTCCAAACCCTGCTTTTACAACTTGAAAAAAGCGTTTTTTCTCTACTCCTTCTATTTCTGTTCTGTAACGTTTCATTATAATTACTCCTGATTTCACTTTTGGAGGAGGAGTAAAAACATTTTCGGGAACAGTAAATAAATATTCGCAATGATAATAAGCTTGGGCCAAAACAGAAAGTATTCCATAATCTTTTGTTCCTTTTTTAGAAGCAATTCTTTCTGCGACTTCTTTTTGAAACATTCCACATACTTCAGGGACATTTTCACGTTCATCTAAAACCTTAAAAATAATCTGTGAAGAAATGTTATAAGGAAAGTTTCCGAGTACAGCGATTTGTTCATCAAACTTTGTAGAAAAATCCATTTTAAGAAAATCTTCTGAATGAATTTTGAAACCAGGATAAAATGGCTGATAATATTCTTTTAAATATTCGACAGATTCTGTATCAATTTCTACAACTTCAATATTTTTTTTTGCTTGTAAAATATATTTCGTTAGAACTCCCATTCCTGGTCCTATTTCTAATACACGATTATATCCTTCCCAAGTTAAACCTTCAGCTATATCGCGTGCTATATTTTCGTCATTCAAAAAATGTTGACCTAGATGTTTTTTAGCTTTTACTTTCAAAAATTATAAATTTTAAGTTTTCTTTAACCAACTTATCTTATAATATCTATCAGAATATCTTTCTTTCAAGATAAGTTTTTTTTATATTAGCCCCAAAATTAACCCAAATGTCAAAAACGAACGATAAATTTGAGAAAAAAAGACTGCGTTCTTCTAATATTACTGTAATTATTAGTATTTCGCTTGTTTTATTTCTATTAGGTATTTTCGGCTTAATTGTTATTAATGCACAAAGTTACGCAGAACATCTAAAAAGAGAATTAAAAATAGAAGCTTATTTTAAAAGTGTTGAAGATCCTAAACTAAAAAGTAAAGAACTTGATCTACAAAAATCTTATATTGATTCGTTAAAACTTAAATATTCTTTTGTAGAATCTACAAAATATATTAGTAAAGAAGAAGCTGCTAAAATAGCGAAGAAAGATTTGGGTACTGATGGAAGTGATTTTTTTGAGGAAAGTATTTTTCCTGCATCTGTAGAAATTACATTAAATCCTTCTGCTATCAAATCTGTTGAACAAATAGATTCTATCAATAAAGTATTATCTAAAAACACGATTATAGATGAAGTAAAAAGTGATAAAGAAGCTATGGTTACTATTTACCAAAGTATAAATAAAATTACTTTTTGGATTATGATATTTGCTGCTATATTTTTAGTGATTGTTGTTATCTTAATTAATAATTCTATTCGATTAAAAATTTATGCAAAACGTTTTAGTATAAAAACAATGCAATTAGTTGGTGCTAGAAGACGTTTTATTATAAAACCTTTCATCATAGAAGGTGCTATTTTAGGATTTTTTGCTGCATTAATATCTATTATAGGACTTGGGCTTTTATGGTACTTACTTGCTACAAAAGTAGGATTAGTGCTTTGGAACCCTAGTTATACATTATTAATTATTGTATTAATCACAATTGGTGTTATTATAGCAATATTTAGTACTTTATTTGCTGCATGGCGTTATCTAAGATTAAAAACTGATCAACTTTATTAATGAAAACAAACTCAATAAATACATCTAAATCAGCATCAAAAAATGATGCTGGTTTTACTTTTCTTTTCGGAAAAAGAAATTATATTTTTATAGCTATTGGTCTTGCTCTTATTGGTCTAGGATTCTTATTAATGACTGGACATGATGCTAATACTAAACCTGACGGAACTTGGGATGCTAATTATTGGAACGAAGACATCTATTCTTTTCGAAGAATAAGATTAGCTCCATTTTTAGTTATTGCGGGGTTTGTTGTCGAAATTTATGCTATATTAATTAATCCGAACAAGGAAAAATAATGAATACTTTACAAGCAATTATACTTGCAATAGTAGAAGGACTTACTGAATATTTACCAATATCATCTACTGCACATATGGGATTTACGGCTGCACTTATGGGAATGCCGGAAAGTGAATTCTTAAAAATGTTTCAAGTATCCATCCAATTTGGTGCAATTTTATCAATTGTCGTTTTATATTGGAAAAAATTCTTTGATTTCAAAAATTTCAATTTTAATTTTTATATAAAATTAGCTTGTGCTGTTATACCTGCTCTTATTCTAGGGAAATTATTTGATGATAAAATAGAAGCTGTTCTTGGGAACCAAATTGCTATTTCTGGAATGTTAGTTTTTGGTGGTGTTATTTTATTATTTGTAGATAAATGGTTTAAACATCCTAGAATTGACAATGAAAAAGAAATATCGATAAAAACAGCTGTAACTATTGGTTTTTGGCAATGTTTAGCTATGATGCCTGGTACTTCACGTTCTGCTGCATCAATCATTGGAGGAATGACACAGGGATTAACAAGAAAGGCCGCCGCAGAATTTTCTTTTTTCTTAGCTGTACCAACCATGTTAGCTGTAACTGTTTATTCTGTTTTTGTAAAAACATGGGGAGAAGAAACTGCAAATCCTATGAAAGGTTACGAAATGATTATACAAGATCAAGAACATATTACTTTATTTATACTTGGTAATGTAATTGCATTTATTGTAGCATTGGTAGCTGTTAAAACGTTTATATCAGTTCTTACAAAATATGGTTTTAAATTTTGGGGATGGTACAGAATTATAATTGGTATTATTTTATTAATATATTTTGGTAATACTCCAGCACCAAAAGCTAAAACAGAAGAAAACAATATAGAAACTACAATGATTCAACATAAATAAGATGAATGTAGAAAAAATACAAGAAGGTCATATTTTTTTAATTGACAAACCTTTGGATTGGACTTCTTTTGATGTTGTGAATAAAATAAGATGGAATATCCGAAAAGCTTACAATTTAAAAAAAATAAAAGTTGGTCATGCTGGAACTTTAGATCCAAAAGCAACTGGGCTTCTATTAGTTTGTACTGGAAAATGGACAAAACGTATTGATGAATATCAAGCACAGGAAAAAACTTATACTGGTACAATAAAATTAGGTGCAACAACACCAACTTATGATTTAGAATCAGATGAAGATCAAACTTTTCCTATTGATCATATTACAAATGAAAAAATCTTAGAAGCTACTCAGCAATTTGTTGGTGAAATACAACAATTTCCTCCTATGCATTCTGCGATTAAAGTTGATGGAAAAAGATTGTATGAACTAGCTAGAGAAGGTCAAGAAATTGAAAGAAAATCGAGAACAATCACTATTCAAGATTTTAAAATAACACGTATAGATTTACCTTATGTCGATTTTGAAGTAAACTGTAGTAAAGGAACTTATATTCGTTCCTTAGCTTATGATTTTGGTAAAGCTTTAAACTCTGGTGGATATCTTACAGCTTTAAGAAGAACTAAAATCGGAGAGTTTGATGTTTTAAATGCTGAAAATTTAGCTTTTGAACAAAGTTATTTCGAAAAAGAGAATAATTAGAATAAATATAAAACGGGAGCTTAATAAGCTTCCGTTTTTATTTGAGTTATTTTTTTTATTTCTAATTATATTTTTTAATCCTCAATTCATTTATTATTAAATTTTAGTTTGCAATAGTGATTGAAGTGGCATCCTTTTTAGATTGGATACATTCCTACCTTAATTATTGCATTTCGAAAGCCTTAATGATCTAGTAGAAAAAATAATACCCAATCTAAAAAGATACAGCGAAAAAGAACGGTGCGAAGCAATTGCCTAAAAAAATTATAAATTTGCTTGAATAAATTCTAATGTTTTAGACACTATTATGTCTAAATCATTATCTAATGTTGCTACATGATAACTATTCTCTAACTCTATTAATTCTTTTGATTGACTAGAAACATGATTATAAATATATTTCGCATTAACAGGAGGAACTACATGATCTTCTGTTGAAGAAAAAATTAATATTGGGCAAACAATTTTATTTAATTCTTTTCTTATTTCATTTGTAAAATTAACTATTTCTTTTACAGATTTTTTAGGTGTTTTTTCATAAGCCAATTCTATAACTCCTTCTTTTTTTATATCAGAACCTATTCCGTCGATGAATCTAGGAGAATCAGGATTTTTATAGATTTCTTCCATAAAAGTAACATCTACTGCTCCATTTATAATTATAGCTCCTTTTATTGGAAAATTTATAGCACTATATAAAGTTAAAGTTCCTCCCATAGATAGCCCAAGAACAAAAATTTCTTTTACAAAAGGTTTTAATTCATCATATGCATCATTTACAGACTTTTTCCAATCATTATATGTACAAGATTCCATATCTTCTGGTGTTGTTCCATGACCTTTTAAACGAGGCATATTTACAGTAAATCCATTCTTATGAAGTGAATTAGCTACTAACCTCATACTTTGTGTTGTCCCTGTAAATCCATGTATAACTAAAACTCCAATATCATTTGATCCTTTAAGAAATTCTGCTTCAGCTCCCTTTAATATATTTTGTTCCATAATTTTTTTGTGGTATTTAAGTTATTTATTTTTAAAAAGATTGTAAAACATTATTAATTTCATTACTAATTTGCTTTGGTTTTTGCATAACCATAATATGTGTACCACCTTCTATATTTATTGCATTTTTAATATTATTTATCGGAAAAACAATATCTTTCGTACCATGAATATGAGTCAAATTTTCTTCTTGATAAGATGACGAATGTTCCCAATTAACAATCTTGTGAATAGACCATCTTAAATATTCTTTATTTTTGAATTCAAAAATATCATCAATATTATCTTTTTCTCTATTTGTATAATAAAGCCTTCTCAACATCATATAAGAAAAAACTCTATCTGATGTCAAAAAGCTCATTGGAATCAATTTGTGAGCATTTATAGAAGCTGACAATTTAAATAAATACGGTATCTCTGCTCTATTTTTTACTGTAGAAATTAAGAATGTATGTTTTGGATGAACAAAGCGATTCATTTCTTGAGCAACTATACCTCCAAAAGATAACCCCATTAAAACAAAATCTTCTTTTGGATTAATTATATCTAATAATCTTTCTGTATAATGTGTTAAAGATTCATTTTTTTCTGGGACTAACCACGGAATATAAATCTGTTCAAAATCATCATTTAAGCGAAGATTTCTAAATGCATTTCCATTTGCTCCCAATCCACTTATTTGATAAACTTTCATAATTTATAATATATTTTTTTTCTTTAAATAATCTGTAGGTCTTACACCAATTATTTTCTGAAAAGTATTACTAAAAGTAGGTAAACTATTATAACCAACCATTGTTGAAATTTCACTAATAGAATATGTTTCATCAATTAATAATTGTAATGCTCTTAACATTCTTAAAATAGTAAAATATTGAACAAATGTCATATTCAAATCTTTTTGAAATAATCTTGACAAAGAGCGTTCCGAAAAGCCAAACTCCATTGTAATTTTTTTCATGGTAATAGATGAGTCCATATTATCATCTAAAAACTTAACTATTTTTTTTAATCTTTCATCATGAGGAATAGGTAAAGCTAATTTTAAACTATTTTTACTCACTTTAGGTAAAATCTCTTTAAAAGCTTTTGCTATAATATATTCACTCTGATCTTTATACTCTTCTATATTACCTTTCCATTGATTTGAAAACAATAACAATTCTAACAATAGACCATCAGCTGGATAAATACCAACTTTCTTATAAAATGAGTTGTCACTATTTTCTATAGGAAAATACAAATTTCTCATAATAACTTCTGGTGTATTCGGGTGTATACTATGTTCTACATATGGTGGAATCCACATATAGTGTCGCGCAGGTAAATAAAATGTATCCTTCCCTATTTTCACATAAACTATCCCTCCTTCACAATACAGGAATTGTGCTTTATTATGCTTATGCTCTACTACGTAAGCCTCTGATATCTCTTTATGATAACAAAAAATTGATGTTGGGATTTTATCTATTTCCGTTAGGTAATATTGAGTTTCAAAAATATTATCTTGATCCATTTTATTTTAACTTTTATATATAAACAAATATAATTATTCAATAAATATAACGTAAAAAGTACACAAAAAAAAGTGGCTGTATTAAATAATTATTTGGCTTTTTTAAATATTCGTTTTTTTATAATTAGAACAATATTTGTAGTACCTCTATTACCAAAACACACAAAGAAGAATAAAAACAAAAGTTGCAATATGTTAGAAAGAGTAAAAAACGCTGATCTACATTCGAAAATAATGACAGCAGAAGAGTCTGCATCTTTTTTTGAAAATAATATGATTGTTGGATCTAGTGGATTCACAAGAGGTGGAGATTCTAAAGTAGTATTAAAAGCTTTAGCAAACCGAGCAAAAAATGAAGATTTAAAAGTAACATTAATTACTGGAGCATCATTAGGTCATGGAACTGATGCAGCACTTGTAGAAAATAATGCTTTAAAAAAACGCTTACCTTTTCAGGTAGATTCTGTTATGCGTAAAAGTATAAACAATGGAGATGTTTTATTTATTGATCAGCACTTAGGTGAAACAGCTGAGCATATATTAAACAAACAATTTAAATTAGACATTGGTGTTTTAGAAGTTGCAGAAATTTTAGAAGATGGTTCTTTAGTTTTTACTACTTCTGTAGGTAACAATGTTGAAATTGCAAATAATTCTAAAAAATTAATTATAGAAATTAATACAAGTATTCCTACCAATATAAGAGGTATACATGATATTTACAGTGTAGAAGAATATGGCAAACGTACTCCTATAAATATTACTGCATGTGATACTAAAATAGGAACTAATGCTATTAAGATCGATCCATCAAAAATTATTGGAATTGTTTTCCACGACATACAAGATATGCCTGGAGATATACAACCTGCTGATAATGCCACAACAGCAATTGCAAAAAATATTGTAAAATTCTTTGAAAAAGAAGTTGAAAATGGACGACTTACAAAATCTTTAATGCCTTTACAATGTGGAATAGGAAAAGTTGCTAATGCTGTTCTAGGAGGCTTAGAAAACTCAGATTTTGAAAACCTTGTAATGTATTCGGAAGTTTTACAAGATTCTACTTTTGATTTATTAGATTCTGGAAAAATGATATTTGCCTCTGCATCATCAATGACTGTATCTCAAGAATGTTATAATCGAGTAATTAACAATTTAGATAAATATAGAGACAAAATTGTATTACGACCACAAGCTATATCTAATTCAGCTGAAGTTATCCGCCGTTTAGGAATTATCGGTATAAATACATCATTAGAATGTGACATTTATGGAAACGTCAACTCTACTCATGTTTCTGGAACTCATATGATGAATGGTATTGGTGGTTCAGGTGATTTTGCAAGAAATGCTTACATTTCGATATTTGTAACTTCATCAATAGCTAAAGGTGGAGATATATCTTCTATTGTACCTATGGTTTCTCACACAGATCACACAGAACATGATGTAGATATCATAGTTACAGAACAAGGTTTAGCAGATTTAAGAGGTTTAGCACCAAGAGAAAGAGCTATTGAAATCATTAATAACTGTGTTCACAAAGATTATAAAGATGAATTACTATCTTATTTTGAAAGAGCTTGTGCACTAAGAGGTGGACAAACACCACATATTTTAGAAGAAGCTTTTTCTTGGCACACAAGATTAAGAGAAACTGGTTCTATGAAAAAAGAAAAAGTCTTAGCTTAAAAAAAGAAAAATATTAAAATAATTATACATATCAAAAAGCATAAATCAGAAAGATGATTTATGCTTTTTACATATGATATATAAATTAATTCAATAATTATTTTATATATCATATTTTATTCCTATATTATATAAACATTTTTTTAGAAAGAATAAATGTTAAATAATTAAAAATAAAATATTTATATTTTTATTTCTATAATTTATTACCTTAATAATTAATAAAAAACACTAATACTATAGCTTTTATGAATTTTTTAGATGATATTTTTAATTCTTTTTCTCCACCAACAGATAGAATTTCTAAAATGTTAGAAGAAGATTTTTTTTGGCAAATAATTGAGGATTCATTAGAACAAGCAAACAATCTTCAAGAACAAAAATACACACTTGCCAAAGAATTAAATAATTTAGTAGCAGATGATATTGTAGGTTTTCAATTACGATTAGAAAATTATCTTTTTTCATTACATAATCCTGAAATATGGTGTGCAGCATGTATAATGAATGACGATACTGATCCTAAACATTTTTACTATTTTAAAAACTGGATTGTATCACAAGGAAGAGAATTATACGAACGAGCAATAGCTAATCCAGATGAATTAGCTTATTATTTTGATGAAGGGTTTAATGATGATGATTTATATGAATTTGAAGGATTTAATCAGGTTACAGATGAAATTTTTATGATGAGAATTAATAAGCCTATACAAGATTATATTGATGAATCTTCTTTAATCCTTTTTACAGAAAATTCCCCTAAACCTGAATTTGATTGGGATGATGAAAATATGCTGAATTTACAAATATTTTGTCCTCGCCTTTATAAAATCTTCATAGAAGATTATTTTGATGAAGAAGATGAAGAAGAGTAAGTTATATTAATTTATCCAATGCTTTATCTAAATTTGGATAAGAAAATTTAAATCCTTGATTTTCTATTTTTTTAGAATTCATTCTAGATCCTTTTAAGATAAGAAGGCTCATTTCCCCTAAAATTAAATGCAAGAAAAAAGAAGGAACATTTGGCATAAAAAAAGGTTTCTTCATTTTCTTTGCTAGCTTATGATTAAATTCTTCATAATTTATCATTTCTGGTGCTACAGCATTATAACTTCCTTCTATATTATTATTTACTGCATATAAATAAATATCTACCAAATCATCTATATAAATCCAAGGCATCCATTGTTTCCCATTTCCTAAATTTGCTCCTAAACCTAGTTGAATTGGTTTTTTAATCAATTCTAGCGCTCCTCCATTTTTAGATAAAACTAAAGATGTTCTTATACAAACTATTCTACTTCCAAAATCTTTGAATTTATAAGCAGCATTTTCCCATTCAACACAAATATTTCCTAAAAAATCATTACCTGGATTATCATTTTCGTCAAAAATTTTATCAGAAGTTACCTGACCATAATAACCTGTTCCTGAAGCGGAAATAAAAAATTTTAAATCAATTTCATTTTTCTTCACATATTTATATAGTAGTTCTGCAGAACAAATTCTACTATCATGAATTTCTTTTTTATAAGAATCTGTCCACCTTTTTGAGATAGATGCTCCAGCTAAATGTATAATACCGTCTAAATCCTGAAAAGCATCATTGTCAATAATATTTTTATCCCAATTGTAAAACGGAGGATAAACATCTTTTTCCCTTGTTAAGATTCGAACTGTATGTCCATTATCAATTAATTTTTCAGTTAATTGAGAACCAATTAACCCACTTCCTCCAGTAAGTAGAATATTCATAATTATTTTTTTTCTAATTTAGCTCTTTAGAAAATAATAAACAATGTTTAAAGGTCGATTTCCTTACATAAAAAAAATGAGCCCTGATGAAGAAAATAAATTAAAAAATAAACTTTTTGATATTATTTTTGAAGCAGATACACCTTATGGTAAATTATTCGATATTGCCTTACTCTTTCTAATACTTATTAGTGTTGGATTAGTAATGTTAGAATCAATTCCTGCCATCAACGCAAGATATCATTTAGTTTTAGTTATATCTGAATGGACTCTTACAACTCTTTTCACAATAGAGTATGTATTACGTTTATATTGTGTAAAAAATAGATGGAAATATTTTTTTAGTTTTTATGGAATAATTGATTTATTATCTATTTTACCTTTCTATTTAGGCTTATTTTTCGAAACTAGTAAATATTTATCAAGTGTTCGAATTTTACGATTACTAAGAATCTTCAGAATATTTAATTTAACTCGATTTACTCGAGGAAAAAATATTCTCGTTGTAGGATTAAAAGAAAGTAGAGATAAAATAATTGTATTTCTGTCTTTCGTTATTCTGATTGTTGTTGTAATTGGTTCAATTATGTATATGGTAGAACACGATCATCCAGAATCAGGTTTTACGAGTATACCTATAAGTATTTACTGGGCTATTGTTACATTAACCACTGTAGGTTACGGAGATGTTTCCCCTGTTACTGGTTTGGGACAATTCCTAGCTTCTCTAGTTATGATTATTGGTTATGGAATAATTGCAGTTCCAACAGGAATTGTTACGATGGAAATGAATAAAGCTTCTAACAATATTCCAACAAACACAGAAAGATGTAGATATTGTGGAGATGAAAATCATTTAGATGGCTCTATATATTGTAAAACATGCGGACATAAATTAAATGATTAATTAGATTAACCTTTATAAATGAATAAATATTATAAAAAATCACTTCAAATACTTAAAACAATATTCACAAAATAGACTATATAAAAAAAGGTTTCGAAATTCGAAACCTTTTTTTATATATTATAGAATATTAATTATCCTAAAACTTTTGCTACAGTAGCACCAATATCAGCTGGAGAAGCAACAACGTGGATACCACATTCTTCCATAATAGCCATTTTAGCTTGAGCAGTATCATCTGCACCACCAACAATAGCACCAGCATGTCCCATTGTACGACCTTTAGGAGCTGTTTGACCAGCAATAAATCCTACAACTGGTTTAGTTCCATTAGCTTTAATCCAACGAGCAGCCTCAGCTTCTAATTGACCACCAATTTCACCAATCATAACGATACATTCTGTTTCTGGGTCATTCATAAATAACTCTACAGCTTCTTTAGTTGTAGTTCCGATAATTGGATCACCTCCAATACCGATAGCAGTAGAAATACCGTAACCAGCTTTAACAACCTGATCAGCTGCTTCATAAGTTAAAGTACCTGATTTAGATACAATCCCTACTTTACCTTTTTTGAAGATAAAACCTGGCATAATACCAACTTTAGCCTCTTCTGAAGTGATAACACCTGGACAGTTAGGTCCAATTAATGTAACATCTCTTTGATCTACATAAGCTTGAACTTTTACCATATCCTCTACTGGAATACCTTCAGTAATACAAATAATTACTTTAATTCCAGCTTCAGCAGCTTCCATAACTGCATCACCTGCGAACGCTGGTGGAACAAATATGATAGATACATCTGCACCAGCCTTATCAACAGCATCTTTTACTGTATTGAAAATAGGTAAACCTAAATGTGTTTGACCTCCTTTACCTGGTGTCACTCCACCTACTACTTGAGTTCCGTACTCAATCATTTGTTCAGCATGAAAAGTTCCTTCTTTCCCTGTGAAACCCTGAACAATTATCTTTGAATCTTTATTAACTAATACAGACATTGTGATTGATTTATTTATTTACACAAATATAAAAGGACTTTCTCGTTTTAAAAAATAATATGAATAAAAAAATAATTAAAAAAAATCTAAATCATTATGGTACAAATAAAAAAAAGATCAATATAAAATTGACCTTTTTTTTAGTAAATAGTAAATATTTTATCTTTCCCTGTACTCTTTTATAATTATATCAGTAATAGCCATCTTCTTATATAATTCTCTTGACTCAGCAGCAGGATAACCAAAATAAGTTTTTCCTCCTTCTAAAGATTTACTCACTCCCGCTTGAGCTAATAAAACAGCCTTTTTTCCAATTGTTACACCACTTGTAATACCAACTTGTCCCCAGATAGAAACTTCATCTTCTACAGTTACACAACCTGCAATTCCTGTTTGTGAAGCTATCAAACATTTTTTACCAATTATAGTATCATGTCCAATCTGTATTAAATTATCTAAAATAGAGCCTTCTCCTATTATAGTTGAAGCAGAAACACCTCTATCAATTGTACAATTAGCACCTATTTCTACATTATTTTCTATAATAACATTACCTACTGATTTTAAACGATCAAAACCTGTTTCCCTTTTTTTATAATAAAAAGCATCAGCTCCAAGAACAGTTCCTGAACGGATAATTACATTATCTCCTATAATTGCGTAATCATTTATAGATACATTTGAATGAATCACACAATTTTTACCTATTTTAACATTATTACCAATAAATGCACCCGGCTGTATTATTGTTCCCTCTCCTATTTCAGCAGATGAAGATATATGTTTATTAGCTTGCTTAAATGGTGCAAAATATTGACCAATTTTAACAAAATCTCTGAAAGGATCATCAGATATCAATAATGCTTTTCCTTCAGGGCAATCAACTTCCTTATTTATAAGTATTATTGTAGCATCAGAATTTAATGCTTTATCATAGTATTTGGGATGATCTACAAAAACTATATCTCCAGCTTCTACTCTGTGAATTTCATTTATACCCTCTACAACAAAATTTTCATCACCTATATATTTAGCATCAATAATAGTTGCTACTTCTTTTAATTTATATGATTTAGGAAACTTCATATTTTTTCTTCTAAAAAGTTTATAATTACAAAAATAAAAAAAAACTGCCTTTATAAAATAGGCAGCTTAAAATTTTCTATGCAAGAATAATAAATTTTTTATTTTTTATTGAAAACCATAGTCTTAATATCATTTGCAAAAAGAATTAATTTCCCATCTTTTATCTCAAATTTATTTATATTATTAAATCTTTCCATAAAAACATCAGATTCTACTCCTTCACAAGCCATTGCTGAAACAGCAATATTTTTCATTTGTAATGAATTTCCTACTGCTAAATAAGCTCCGTTAATATTATTACATCCATTATTTCCTGAAATAATATTTTTTGTAAATGTTAGTGTAGGCTTTTCATTTGGAAAACGATCATTAACAGATTTTAAACTACGATCTTTACCTATAAATTCTTCTAAAACCCAAGAACCCTCAATTTTAGCTGGACGTACAAAAGTAAGAACCGTTTTATCTCCTTGCAATAATTCTAACTTATCTCCATTAATTTTATATTGTAAAGTTCCTGTCAATTTAGAACTAAAATTTTGGTCTTCTACATTTGTACATGCTTTCATTGTTGACATAAGATTACCGAAAGTAATTTTATCTCCTGTAGTAATTATACCACCATTTAATAAATTACAACCATCTGAAGCTGATACCATTTTATTAGATATGAAATTAATAGTTGGTAATCCTTGAGAATAAGCTTCTGACAAAGATGAAGCTTTTATATCTGCTATATCATTTAATTCCCATTTTCCTAAAAGAGAATTCTTTTGTGTTTTCTCCGTTGTTTCTGACTGTGTATTAGCTGTAGAACAAGAGCTTAATCCACCTATAATTAGTATACTTGCTAAAGAAATTTTTAAAAAAGCTAATTTCATAATTAGTTTAAAGTTTAGATTATTTATAATAATTAAAATCTTCTTATACCAATACCATACCATTTTATCTTTTAAATATATAATTAGTAGTAAGTAATCTTTAAATAAAAATTTATATTAATTTTGAAGTAAATTTTTATTTATTTTGATTTCTCAAAGAACTATAGATATCATATTCGAAACTGCTCGTGTAGAGGAAGTTGTAGGCGATTTTGTTAATTTAAAAAGAGCTGGATCAAGTTTAAAAGGTTTATCCCCATTTGGGAATGAAAAAACACCTTCATTTGTTGTTTCTCCTGCTAAACAAATATGGAAAGATTTTTCTTCTGGTCGTGGAGGAAATGTTGTAACATTTTTAATGGAAGTAGAACAATTTACTTATCCAGAAGCTCTTAGATGGTTAGCAAAACGTTATAATATAGAAATTGAAGAAGATCGAGAATACTCTTTTGAACAGCAACAAGAAGAAAAAGAAAGAGAAAGCCT
The DNA here is from genome assembly GCA_002484335.1 of Flavobacteriales bacterium UBA7612. Lineage (GTDB taxonomy): Bacteria > Bacteroidota > Bacteroidia > Flavobacteriales > Weeksellaceae > Empedobacter. The sequence goes on along the minus strand of DLJQ01000008.1, from coordinate 151,337 downwards.
TTTCATTTTAACTGAATTTGCAAAAAAATTCTTTATTAATCAATTAAATAATTCAGAAGAAGGTAATCTAATTGGTTTAAGTTATTTTAAAGAAAGAGGTTTTTCGAAAGAAATTATTGATAGATTTGAATTAGGTTACTCTCCTAAACAATGGGATGCATTTGCTGAATATGCTTTGAAAAATGGTTATTCTAAAGAAATCATAGAAGAAGCCGGTTTAGTAACTTTTAGAGAAGATAATAAGAAATATGATAAGTTCAGAGAACGAGTAATGTTTCCTATATTCAGTTTTTCTGGGCGAACATTAGGTTTCGGAGGACGAATTCTTAGAAATGATATAAAAGCTGCTAAATATCTTAATTCTCCTGAAAATAAAATTTATCATAAGAGTAAAACTCTTTATGGTTTGTTTCAGGCAAAACAAGAAATTATAAAATCTGATCAATGTTTTTTAGTTGAAGGCTATACAGATGTTCTTTCGATGCATCAGGCAGGAATACAAAATACTGTTGCTAGTTCTGGAACTGCACTTACTAATGAGCAAATTAGATTAATAAAACGTCTTACAGAAAATATCACTGTAATGTACGACGGTGATAATGCAGGAATTAAAGCTTCTTTTCGTGGAATTGATATGATTCTTGAACAAGAAATGAACGTAAAAGTTCTTTTACTTCCTGAAGGTGAAGATCCTGATTCATTTGCTAAAAAACATTCTTCTCAAGAAATAGAAAATTACATAAAAGAAAATGCTACTGATTTTATTCGCTTTAAAGTTAATGTTCTTTTAGAAGAGGCTAATAATGACCCTATTAAAAAAGCTGAATTAATTCGTGAAATTGTAAAATCTATTTCTTTAATTCCTAATAGTATTAAACAAGAAGTTTATATTGCTGAAACTTCTAAAATAATGGGAATAAGAGAAGAAGTTTTATTTAAAGAATTAGCTCAGCTTAAAAATTCTGGATCTAAAAATAGTACTTCTCATATAACTGATAAAGCAAGAGAAAAAAAACCAGAAATTTCTATTGTTACGACAAACAAAGAAGTTTTAAATATTCAGTTAACTATAGAAACTGAAATTATTAAACTCATCTTACAAAATGGTGATTTAGAAGTTGATTTAAAAGATGAAAATAATGAATTATATAAAACAACTGTCATACAAGAAATTGTTTCACAATTTCAAGAAAATGAACTTTCTCTATCAACTCCTATTTACCAAAAAATACTAGAAGATGTAAAAATAGGTTTAGAGAATAACGAACTTAGAACAGGAAGTTATTTTTCAAGATCTTCAGATTCAGAAATTGTAAATCTAGCAACAGAAATGATGTTAGAAAAGTATAGTTTAAGCGAAAACTGGACTGTTAAACAAGGAATAAATATTAAGAAAAAGGAAGAGTTTGTTCATAAGGATTTATTTGATGTTTTACTGAGATTTAAAATCATTTATATTGATAATTTTATTAAAAACTTAATGGATAAAACAAAAAATAAAGATATAACTCAAGAAGAACTAAATGATATTCTGAAACAAATAATGCATTTTACAAGTTTAAAAAAAATATTAAATGAACATTTAAACCGTGTTATTTAAACCAAAAGCTTCTTAATAAAAGAGGCTTTTTTAAATTTTATATATATCAAGATATTCCTTTGCCGCTTTATTCCAATCAAATTCTTTTGAACGTTGAATATATTTTTCTATATAATAATCTTTATTATTATTATATTTTTCAAGTGCTTTAGCTAATACATCAGCCATATACGCTGAATCAAAATTATCCCAATAGAAAGCATCATCACCTCCTATTTCAGGCAATGATGTTTTATTTGATAAAAGTATTGGTTTTCCAAAACTCATAGCTTCTATAGGAGGTAAACCAAATCCTTCTCCTACCGAAGGAAATAAAAAAGCATCACAGTTCTGCATATAGTACTGTTTTTCGATTTCTGATATTTTATTTGTTAAAATAACTCTGCTCTCTAACTTCATTTCAATAATTAAATTTTTAATTTTTTGTCCATATTCGTTACTATTATTTCCTGCAATAACTAATTTGTAATCTGGAAAAAATGGCATTAGACGGATTATTGATTCAAAATTTTTCTTTTCAATAAACGCACTAATAGTAAAAAAATATGGAGAATCAATTTGTATTCTTGGTTTAAAATCTTTTAAATCTAAACGTTGTGAAATTGAATTACCATTGTAAATAATTTTATTTTCTATACCAGAAATATCAAAATATTTTTCTGTTTGCTCCTTAGCATATTTAGAAATAAATGTTATATAATCAGTTCGTTGTAATTTTTTATAAAAAAGATTCTTTTTCTTTATTGAAAAATCATTTGTATCCTCTTCAGCAAAATTAACATCATGTATTGTTAAAACATATTTCTTAGGCTTAAGATATGGTTCAACACTAATATTTTGATTTAATGAATGCCATACGTCTATATTATTTCTTTTTATAGAAAAAAGATTAAATTTCATAAAATCATAATATTTTATGTAGTCAAATTTTTTTCCAAATTCATTCTTTAATTCATTAATATCTTTTGCTACAAGATGTATATTATCATTAAAATCTAATTGAGAAAATGCTTTAATTAACTCATAATTAAAAACTCCAAAACCAGTAGTTCTATTTTTTAAATTATGAGATTCTAAAATAATTTTATTCATTAGTAAATGATTTAAATTGTTTATGCTTTATTCGTATATTATTTCAACAAAAATAAACATATCTTTGAAACCTATATTATAAATATATATTTATATCTATAAACAGTATAAGGATTAATAAAATGATGTCAAAAATCGTTCTCAATAATAATTTCCCTACAACAAAAAAAGAAATTGAATCTATCATCAAAGGTTATGATTCAATTAATCAATACATTGCAAAAGGAACAAGAAATTCTATAAAAAAAACTCAATTAGAATCTGGAAAAATAGTTACTATTAAGTCTTTCAAGATTCCTAATATTATCAATAAATTTATTTATAAATTTTTCCGTCAATCAAAAGCTGAACGCTCTTTTGAATATGCAAATAAACTTGTTAACTTAGGTTTTTTAACTCCATTACCTGTTGCTTATATTGAAGAAACTACTACAATTCAGTTTCTTAAAAGCTATTATTTATGTGAATTAGTTGAAGCTGATTTAACTTATCGTGAATTAGTTGAAATTGCTGATTATCCAAATAAAATAGAAATTTTAAAACAATTTACTCAATTCACATACCAATTACATGAAGCAGGAATTGAGTTTTTGGATCATTCGCCTGGAAATACATTAATAAAAAAAGTAGGTGAAAATAGTTATGATTTTTATCTGGTAGATCTTAATCGTATGAACTTTCACACAAAAATGGATTTTGAATTGAGAATGAAAAATTTTTCTCGCTTAACTCCATACAATGATATGGTTGAAATAATGGCGAAAGAATATGCTAAACTTATAAATGAAGAAGAAACTAAAGTTATAAATGAAATGTGGAAGAAAACAGAAGAATTTCAAACAAAATTTCATAAAAAACAAGAACGAAAAAAGAAATTAAAAAAATTAATAGAAAAATAAAATCAATAAAAAAAAGCTACTAAAAAGTAGCTTTTTTTATTTTAAATGGTATAAATTATTTACCAAAATTTTGAGTAAATTCTACCTGACCTTTAATATGAACCTCACTCCAAGTTTTAGAAACACCATCTGAACCTTTGTGTAATTCAAAACAAGCTTTGTTTAATGCTTCTAATGCTTTAGTTGTATTAAAATCCATTAAATCAACATCTGCTTCAATTGTAAATACATTATTTTCAAAAGATGATTTTACTTCATATTCTTTTGAAGCATTATTTAAAGTTAATTTTAAGAAAGTTTTTCCGTCTTTAAATGATAAATTACCTTTAATTTCCTTTGTATCAATCATATTACCAAATAAAATATCTTTCAATTTTTGGTCACGATCAACTAAGTCAGAATTTATTGTAGCAACTTCCGCAACTATATTAGCACCTTCTAAAACTTCTTGAGGAGTTTTACCTTCTTGATTAGCATCCTTAACTAATACTACATCAAAATGACCAGATACGGGAGTTTTTTCAGTTGTTTTATAAGCTGTCCATTCAACACTTGATTTAGCAATCACACCTTCAACTAAATCTGTAGCTTCTTCTGTTGTAGTAGTTGTTTCTTGTGGAGCTTCCACTTTTTCATCTGTTTTGTTATTACAACTATAGAAAGACATCGCAGAACAGATTGCGATTGCAGTATACAATTTTTTCATTTTATATTTTTTTACTATTACAAACATACGGCAACAAAAAATGAATATACAAATGATTTTAACAAATTTTATTATTTAAATTTGCAATATGCTTAAAAATTTTTTAAATACTTGTTTAATCATATTTTGTTTACCTTTTATACTTATTTACGAAGTTTACTGCTCTATTTATAAGTACAGAAAATAATTGATTAAATTTACCAATTAATTCACATCAATGAAAAATAGAATAATTGGTATAATGGGAGCAATTCCTCAAGAAATAGACGGAGTTGTTCACTTATTATCAAATAAAAAAGAACACAAAATTGGTAATAGAATCTATTACACAGGAGAAATAAATAACCAGCAGATTGTAGTAGTATTTTCGAGAGTTGGTAAAGTTGCAGCTGCAACAACAGTTTCTACGCTTATTATAAAATTTAATATAACAGAATTAGTTTTTACAGGTGTTGCAGGAGCAATACATCCTTCATTAAAAATAGGTGATATCGTTTTAGGAAGAACATTAATACAGTATGATATGAGTGCTGAACCTTTATTTCCTAAATTCGAAATTCCTTTATTAAAAAAATCTTATTTTGATTCTGATCAAAGTTTATTGGATATTTCATCAAATGCTATCAAAACTTTATTAGAAGATAATTATTTACATCATGTAATTGATGAAAGTGATTTAAATAAATTTGATATTCACTCACCTAAATTACATATTGGATTAATTGCTTCTGGAGATTTATTTTTTTCGACTACAAAACAAAAAGAAAACTTACAAAATATGTTACCTGATGTTCTTTGTGTAGAAATGGAAGGTGCTGCAGTAGCTCAAGTTTGTTATGAATTTGATTTACCATTTACTGTTATTCGTACAATATCTGATGAAGCAGATGAAGAAGCTACTATAGATTTCACAAAATTTATAGAAAAAATTTCAAATGTATATTCTATAGAAATTATAAAAAACATCATCAAGTAAAAGTCCTTTATAAAGGGCTTTTCTTTTGATGTACACATTAATAAAATAATTGATTTATTCTAAAACTGAAGTAAGTTTTGTGGGGAGAGCAGGATT
>DLJQ01000008.1:85374-145692 GCA_002484335.1 Flavobacteriales bacterium UBA7612 | reverse complement strand
ACATCGGCAAAAATATTATTAGTTTTATATTTCAAATTTTAAAAACAAGAACTTTATTTCTTAAAGAAGTATTGTTCCTTTTTCGTGGTGCAATATTAGGGCAGTTTTTCGAATCTCGCAAATGTTTTTTTAATATTTTTTACTTTTTTTTCTATTTTAGTTACTTTAATTTTGATTTTCAGAATTTTATATTTTTAAAAAAATTACAAAATAAAAGAAAAAAGATAATATTCTATTTACATTAGACTTCATACTTTTGTATTCAATAAAAAATAAATGCACGCTTTTATATTAGTATTACAACTATTCGGAGCAATTGCCTTGTTTATTTTAGCTATTAAATTACTAAGTGAAAATTTACAAGCTTTATCTGGATCAAATTTTAAGAACACCTTAAATAAACTTACAAAAAACAATTTATCAACCATACTTACTGGTACAGTTTTTACAACTGCTATTCAGTCGTCATCTGCTGCAAGTGTTTTTATACTAGGTTTTGTAAATGCAGGTTTTATTAATTTAAAAAAAGCATTTGGTCTTATACTTGGAGCTAATATTGGCACAACAATTACTCTTTGGCTTGTATATTTTGGAATGAAATTCGATTTAATTGAAATAGCTCTTCCATTAATTTTAATTGCATTTCCTTTTTACTTATCTAAAAAAAGAAATAAAAGAAAAATTGGAGGAATCTTATTTTCTTTATCTTTATTATTCTTTGCTTTATTTTTTTTAAAAAACTTTATTCCATCAATTGAAGAGCATCAAGAAGTACAAGATTTTTTCCATCATTTATCTCAACAAAGTTTATTAACCAATATATTATTCATTTTAATAGGAATTGTAATTACAATTGTAGTTCATTTCTCTTCTGCTTCGATAACAATAGCAATATTACTAACAAGCAAAGGACTACCTGCAGAATTAGCTGCTATGATTGTTCTTGGAGCAAATATAGGAACAACATTTACAGCTCATTTAGTCGCAGCTATAGGAGATCGATTAACTAAAGTTGTAGCCGTATTCCATACTTTTTTCAACATTATTGTTGCTATAGTTTTTTTATTTTTAGGAGAATACCTTTTACAATTCATTAATAATAACATATCTACTAACTTATCTATTCAGTTAATTAGTTTTGATACAATTACAAATATTTTTGGAGTTCTTATATTTTATCCTTTTGTAAATAAAATAGCTATTTTTTGCCAGAAAAGATATTTCTCAATTAATCAACCAGATAAAAAAATTGAATTTTACGCTATACCATTTGGTACAAACTCTGACTTATATAAAAATGAAGCTAATAAAAAATTATTAAAATTAGCAACAACAACTAAACAAGCTATATATACTCTTGGTAGAATGATTACGGAGAGTGATGAAGAAAAAATAATTGTATTTAGAGAGCGTATATTGGAGTTAGAAAAAGAAGGAGATCAACTAGAAAAAGATGTAAATGATTTTTTAAATGAAATTACTGAACTTGATTTACCTAATGAAAACACTCTTTCTATTTTAAAACTTATAACACTTTGTCATCATCTAGAAAGTGTTGGAGATATTGCCATAAAAATTTCTTCTATACATCGTAAACGAAGAACTACAAATAGCTATTTCACTCCAAAAATGCGTCTATATTTAGTTGAATTTCAAGAGAACTTGGATCAAGCAACTAGAATTTTAAATCAAAATCTAAACGAGATGCATGAAGAAGTTTCTATAAAGCAAGCTGAATGTATAGAAAAAACTATTAATACCATATATAAAGAAGCTGAATCTAATTTAATGAGAACCATAGAAAAAGAAAAAATTCTTACTACAAGTGCTTTATTTTATAAAGATTTGATTCAGAATTATGAAATCTTAGGTGATCATTTATACAAAGCAAATAAAACAATTGTTGAATTAAAAAATCAATAATTATTTTTAAAACAATTGTATTTATTATAAGTATATCTGCATAGTAAAAAACAATTAATTAATATAAATTGTCTAAGATTTATAACTAATTTTGTAAACTATGAGAGTACACGAAGAAATTACACCAAATAATAATGTGATGAAGTTCGTATGTGACGTAACTTTAACGCAAGGAGGTGTTGAATTTGATAAAAATTCAACAGCTTCAGAATCTCCATTAGCACAAGTTTTACTAACAATACCATTTATAAGAAAAATATTTATTACTGCAAATTTTGTAGCTATAGAAAAAACTGATGGTATTGAATGGTCTGATGTAAGTGAAGATTTAAAAGAAATAATTAATGATCATTTAGAAGAAAATGCTGTATTGGTTGCTATGAAAAAAGCACCTGTTTCTATTTATGCAGAAATGACTCCTAATCCAGCTGTTATGAAGTTTGTGTCTAACACAATGTTAACTCCTGAAATTATTGAAATAAAATCAAAAGAAAAAGCTGCTGGAGTTCCTCTTGCTGTGGCTATTTACAAAGAATACCCTTTTGTTGAAGAAGTATTCATTGTAGATAATTATGTTTCTTTAACAAAAAATGATTCAGAAGATTGGTCTTTATGGACTATGGATGTTAGATCATTTATTACACAATATTTACAAGCCGGAGGAATCGTTTTTGATGAATTCTATGAATTTTCTACAGATGCACCAGAACATGTAGTTGTAAAAGCGCAAGAAGATTTTTCTTCTATTGAGCAACAAATAAAATCCATATTAGATGAATATGTTCAGCCTGCTGTAGCAAATGATGGTGGAAATATTGAATTAATTGAATTTGATGAAGAAACAAGAACTGCAAAAATGTTATTACAAGGTGCTTGTTCTGGTTGTCCTTCTTCTACTGCAACATTAAAAAATGGTATTGAAGGTATTTTAAAAGAAATGATGCCTGATGTTGTTGATAATGTAGAAGCTGTTAATGGCTAATTAAAAAAAATAGCATAAAACTAAAAAAGCAGTATAATAAAATTATACTGCTTTTTTTATTTGTATTGCTCAAAAATTAAGCGTCCTTATTTTCTTGAGTTTTCACTTCTTTTTTATCTGCTGTTTTTTCAGGTTTAGGTAATAATGCCTTACGAGATAATTTCATTTTCTTTTTATCATCGTATCCTAAAAATTTAACTTCGATTTTGTCTCCAATATTTAACGCATCTTCAACTTTTTCTAATCTTTTATGCTCTATCTCAGAAATATGAACTAAACCTTCAACTCCTTTAGAAATTTCTACGAAAGCTCCAAAAGGTTTGATAGATTTTACAACTGCATTATAAGTTGCTCCAGCCTCTGGAACAAATGCAATTTGTTTAATTCTTTCTACTACTCTATCGATATTTTCTTGGATAACACCATTAATCTCAACACGACCAGTAGTTTCTTGCTCTGTAATTGCAATAACAGTTTCAGTTTCTTTTTGTAATTCTTGAATTACTTTTCCTCCTGGTCCTATTACAGCTCCAATAAATTCTTTAGGAATTTCTACAACTACAACTTTAGGTGCATTTGGTTTTAACTGTTGACGTGGTTCTGGTAAAGTTTCAAGTAATTTACCTAAAATGTGTAAACGACCTTCTTTAGCTTGTAACAATGCCGTTTCCATAATTTCCATAGATAATCCTTGTACTTTTATATCCATCTGACATGCTGTAATACCATCAGCAGTACCTGTCACTTTAAAGTCCATATCTCCTAAGTGATCTTCATCTCCTAAGATATCAGATAATACAGTGAATTTACCAGATTTAGTATCTGTAATCAATCCCATTGCAATACCCGAAACTGGTTTTTTCATTTGTAAACCTGAATCCATTAAAGCTAATGTTCCAGCACAAACAGTTGCCATAGAAGAAGAACCATTAGATTCTAATACTTCTGAAACGATACGTACAGTATAAGGACATTCGTCAGGTAACATTTGAGCTAATGCTCTTTGTGCTAAATTTCCATGACCAACCTCACGACGAGAAGTTCCTCTTAAAGGACGTGCTTCACCTGTAGAGAATGGAGGGAAGTTATAATGTAAAAAGAATTTTTCATCAAAATTTGTTACAACACCATCTACCATATTAGCATCTTTAGAAGATCCTAATGTTACAGTAGCTAATGCTTGAGTTTCCCCACGTGTAAAAATAGCAGATCCGTGTGTTGATGGTAAATAATCAACTTCTGTCCAAATAGGACGAATAGTTTTAGGATCACGTCCATCTAAACGAATTCCTTCATTTAAAATTAATTGACGAACAGCTTCTTTTTGTACATCATGAAAATAGATATGAGCAAAAGGCTTAACACGAGCTAACTCTTCTTCATCTTCTGCATATTGCGCTAAGAATTCCTCTTCTACAGCAGCAAACTTTTCTCCTCTTTCGTGCTTTTCTGATGGACTTTTAGCTATATCATAAAATTTATCATAACCATAAGCCCAAACTTTTTCACGAATTTCTTCGTCATGAGTTTCGTGGTTATATTCACGTTTAGGAGTTGATTTACCTACTTTAGTAGCTAAACTTTCTTGAGCTTCAATTTGTTTTTTAATTTCTGAATGAGCAAATTCTATTGCATCTAACATTTCACGCTCAGAAATTTCACTCATTTCACCTTCTACCATTACAACAGAATCTTTAGAAGCTCCTACCATAATATCAATATCAGCTTGTGCTAATTGCTCTACTGAAGGATTTATCATTAATTCTCCATTAAGACGTATAACACGAGCTTCTGAAATTAATGTAAAAGGTATATCTGTAATTGCTATTGCAGCAGAAGCAGCTAATCCTGCTAATGCTTCTGGCATTACTTGTTTATCGTAAGATATAAGAGAAATCATCACTTGTACTTCCGCATGGAAATCTTCTGGAAACATAGGTCTTAATACACGGTCTACCAAACGCATAGTTAAAACCTCATCATCTGATGGTTTTGCTTCTCTTCTAAAAAAGTTTCCTGGAATACGTCCTCCAGCATAAAATTTCTCTCTATAATCAACTGTTAAAGGTAAGAAATCTACACCTGGATTAGCTTCTTTGTTTGCTACTACTGTAGCTAATAACATGGTATCACCCATGCGTACAACCACAGATCCATCAGCCTGTTTTGCTAATTTCCCTGTTTCAATTGTAATTTCTCTGCCGTCTGCAAGAGTAATTTTTTCTGTGATCGCCTGTGGAATCATTCGTCTTCTTAGTATTTAATTCGTCTAAGTTAAAGCCGTTTGCCTTAACTGTATTTTTATAAATGTATGTATCTTATTTGGATATCTAACAAAAAAAAAGGCAATTTTAACATAATTGCCCTTTTTATTTTTTTCAAATTACTTACGTAATCCTAATTCAGCGATAATCGCACGGTATCTTGTAATATCTTTTTTCTTTAAGTAGTTTAATAACGCTTTACGCTTACCTACTAATAATACTAAAGATCTTTCTGTATTAAAATCTTTATGATTTTTTTTCAAGTGCTCAGTTAAATGTTTGATACGGTAAGTGAATAATGCAATTTGCCCTTCAGCTGATCCTGTATCTGTAGCTGATTTTCCGTGTTTTGCGAAGATTTCGCTTTTTACTTCTGTTGATAAGTACATGCCAATATTATTTAATAATTCTTATGTATTGAAGTGCAAATATACAAAAAAATATAACTTACATATAAAAAAAATAAAAAGAGACTGATAGATTTCAGTCTCTTTTTGAGGAATTATTTTTTGATTTAATAGATAGATAGAAAGTATTTTGGTATAGATTGTCTTTCTATTAAATCTGGGTTTGGTAAAATGTGAAATATATTCACAAAAAATAGGTTAGGTAGTTAGGTTAAAAGCGGCTTGATTTTCGGTAAAAAATCATTGATTTTGGTTAATTTAGAGAATCTTTTTAAGATTGATTATTATTTAATATTTGTATTTTTCTATTCGAAATTACTTTTATAGGATAAACAATTTGTTTTTCTCCTACTTGTAGTATAAGTGATATATTGTCAATAGATATTATTATTCCTTCAATTTCATCATCAATAATTATTTTTTGTCCTACTTCGAAATTTTTATTTGCATAAAATGATAATAATATTCTGTAAATAATATCTTTTGAACCTAGTCCAAAAGCTATAGAAATAGTTAGAAGTATTGCACCAATAATTAATGATAAATTATTTGTTATTAAGTCAGTATTAATTCCTGCTTGATTTAAAGATGTTAAAATTGTAAAAATTAAAATTATATAAAATAATATATTACCTACAATTGTAGCACCATTAAGATCAAAAGATTTTAATAAGCTTTTTATTAATGTTTTTACATAACTTGCTAAATAAAAACCTCCTATAAATATGATTAAGGCACTAAAAAATTGTGGTAAGTAATCTATAATTCTACCTATTTGTCTAGATACAACTACTAATCCAAATATATCAGATCCTATAATTATAATTAGTAAGATGATAAACACTTTTACAAATTGTAATATTATTTTTTGAGGATCAACTTCTATAGATGAATTTTTTAAAAAATCATTATTATTCAATGCTTCTTTGAGGTTATCTATTTTAGAAATTTTAAGTATATATTTAGTTAGAATTAGCAATAATTTTAATATAAAATACGAAATGACTATATATACAATCCCTCCTATAATTTTAGGAAAAACATTTACCATTTCTTGGTACAAATTTTCCAATAAACTAAAGTTTAAACCTATATTCATACTTTTCTTTTTAATCTTTCTTTTTAGGGTTTTTCTTTGAAGTATTTTTTCCTATACTCAAAATACTACCTATTGTTTTTGGATATTTTACAGAAACTAATTCTGCAACATTCAACGTTAATTTTACTAACGCAACATCATCCATTACTTTTTGTTTGATTGTTTCTGGAAGCTTTTCGTTAGTTATAATAGTTTTAAAAGGATTTTCCATATTACAATTCTTTATAAATATTCAACAAACGATTTTTTGCTCTATTCAATCTCATTTTAGTTGCACTCTCACCTATTTCTAAAGCATTAGATAAATCTTTTATAGAAAAACCATCTTGATATTTCATCAATAATATAGATTTATCTTCAACATCTAATTTTGCTAATGAACAGTTCAACTTTTCAACTTTTAATTCAAATATTTCTTTGTCATCAATTTCTTCTTCATAATTTTCAAGCAAATCCTCGGTAACTGAAAATTGTTTTTCATTATTATTCAACTTTCTTTGTATATGATTTATACAAAAATTATATACAAAAGAGTATAGCCAAGTAGAAAACTTTGATTTAGCTTGATATGTTCTAAGTTTTAAAAATAACTTTACAAATATATCATGCGTCATATCATGCGCTTCCTCCTTATCTTCAACAAAACTCCAACATTTATTATAAATAATATCAGCATATCTATCATATAATACACCAAACAAATATTGATCTTTTGTTTGAACAATCTTCTCAACTAAATTGTCATCATCTAGATGTTCAATCGGATCTTTCGACATTTAACTTACTTTCACTATTATGACACATGAAAACTAAATAAGTCACTATTTTTTTTAAAAAAAGTGACTTATTTAAAAACAAAAAACAATAAAATGCTTATTTTTAACTAATTAAAAAACATTCATTGATCAAAAATATTTTTTAATCAGTTCAAGAATTTAATTAAATACAATTAAGTATTATTGTAAATATATGTAATATTATATATTCTTTTATAATTAATTTTATTTCATCAATAAACCTCCATCAACGATGTATTCACTACCAGTTACATAACTAGAATCATCTGATAATAAAAATAGCGCAATAGCAGCAGCCTCTTCAGGCTCTCCTATTCTTTTTAATAAAAGTGTTTTAGCTAATTCTTCTTCAAATTGTTGACGTAAATCATCAGGAAGTGATGATCTAAGATTACTTTTTATAGGACCAGGTATAATAGAATTTACTCTAATTCCTCTGGGTGATAACTCTGCTGCCCAAGATTTAGCAGCTGATAAAATTGCAGCTTTTGTTGCTGAATATAGAGAAATTGAAGATTGACCCTCATAAACAGCACTAGAAGATGTAACCACAACAGCACCTCCATTATTTATAAATGGTGACAAAGCTCCCATTTGTAACATTGGAGCCACAACATTTACATGAAACATTTTATCAATTGAATTTTTATCTAAAGTATTTAAATCACCTCCAGCAGCAAAAGCTGCATTTAACCATAAACCATCAATTTTCCCACTTTTTTTTACTACAGATAACAAATCAGTTAAAAAATCTTCTTTTTCTACATCATTCTCTACTATTATAACATTATTTCCTAATTGCTCTTTAGCTTCAAATAAATGACTTTCTGTTCTTCCAGTAATAATAACTTTAGCTCCTTCTTCTAACAAACGTTTTGCTCCTGCTAAACCTATCCCACTTGTACCTCCTGTAATTAATATTGTTTTATTATTAAATCTTTTCATTTTATCATTTTTAACCTATTATTTTATACTGACTATTATTAACCAATATAACTTGATGATTACTTATTGGAACTAGATGCAATTTATCTATTCTATTATTCTCTTTTAAAATGTCTTCTACAATTTCGGTAAATGGTTCATTATTTAAATGAGGTAAAGTATAAAAGTCAACCATATTTAAACCTAAAAAATTCTCTAATTCTGTAGCTTTTCTTTTATCATCCATTTTATCCACGTATAAAATATCTTTAGATAAAATAATACTACCTGCTGATGAACCAATATAAAGTTTTCCTTTTTTTATTTCATCAATAATTAACTGATCAGCATTAGATTTTTTTAATTCTTGAAGTAAATAAAATGTGTTTCCTCCTGAAACAAAAATCATATCTGATTCTGAAAAAACTTTACTCATTTCATTTTGATGTTTTCCTATAATATCTAAATCTTTAATAATAATTCCTAAATCTATAAAAGCTTTTCTATCATCATCAACATATTTTGTATAATCTTCTACTAAACTTGCAGTATCAATAAATGCAACTGTTTTACCTTTTACACTTTCTCCATAAAAATTCTCTAAAAATTGATAAACATCATTAAATGATGATGACAAAAACATTTTTTTCATTTTTTATACTTTATAAAATCAACAACTAAAAAAACAGTTTAATTGTAATTAAACTGTTTTTTCTCTATTCCTTATCTAAATTAATATAACGACTATTATCTATATGATTAACATCTTCGTAATATTTTGTATAATTTATAGACATATTTAACTCATAACCAATCAACATCAGAATGACATTAATATAAACAAATATCATCATAATCATAACTAAACCTAAAGAACCATAAAGCAAATTTATATTCGTAAAATAACTTAAATAAGTATTAAATCCTATAACTGTGAATAAAAATAAAACTGAAGTTAACACTGCTCCTGGTAATACAGTACTTCTAGTTTTTTTATGATTTGGTCCAAAATAATACAGCATACACATTGATATAAAATAAAACATGAATATAGCAATGTAATTAATTAAGTAAGAAAATTCACTTAATTTCCCTAAAAATGGAATATGAGTTAAAAATTTCCATATAACCAAAGTCGAATAGGTCAAAGAAACCTGCAATACTATAAATATTGTAAAAAACAAAGTTAAAACTATAGATAATAATCTTGATTTAAAGTTTTTACGTTTAACATAAACATCTTGATACGAAGTATTAAATCCATTTATAATCCCCTGAATTCCATTAGATGACATGAATATTGTAATCAAAATCATAAAATAATTTACTTTTCGTTTACCTTGTAATTGTGTTGTACTATCAATATATGAGATAACATCATTACTAACATGACTAGGTAATAGTTGAGGTAAAAATTGAGTAAATAATAATTTTTTTATTTCTTGATAATGATATAAATGAGGTAAAACACTGAATAAGAAAAGTAAGAAAGGAAACATACTAAAAAATAAAATCCATGAAATAGCCGCAGAACGTAATGGAAAATTACCTTTCATCACTCTAATCCAAAAAACTTTCAAGAAATCATGAACAGTAATTCCAGTTTTTTTATTCATCATTTTTGTTCTCGACCATTCTCGAAAATAATTTATTCCTGTGTATGTTTTAATTTCTTGAAGAATGCGCATATTTTTGCCTTAAATTAATTTGTTTTAATGAATATAACAACTATTTGTATTGGTAAAACCGATGAAAAAGCTATTGAGATGCTTTTACAAAAATATGAAAATCGATTACCTTCTCACATAAATTATCAAAGAATTGAGATACCGGATATAAAAAATCGTAAAAATTTATCAGAAATTCAACAGAAACAAAAAGAAGCTGAACAAATTTTAGGAAAAATTGTAAATACTGACTTTGTAATTATATTAGATGAAAAAGGTAAACAACCAACATCTAAACAATTTGCTGATGATATACAAAATTATATGAACCAATCAGTAAAAAATCTTGTTTTTGTAATTGGTGGACCTTACGGTTTTGATGAATCTGTATACAACAGAGGAAATAAAAAAATGTCACTTTCTAACATGACATTTACTCATCAAATGGTTCGTTTGTTTTTGACAGAGCAAATCTATAGAGGTTTTAGTATATTGCAAGGTAAACCGTATCATCATGAATAGTGAAAAAAACACAATAAAATCTAAATTAAACTTCTCTGTTGGGAAAGCATTTTATTATAGTTTTATTGCAATTGTTACTTGGCAATTTTTTGGTGGAATTGTATCTATACCATCATTATTTTATGCTCCTTTAAATAATATCTTATTACCTCTAGGTTTTTTAGTTGGAACAATTTCTGCTATTTGCCTTTTACTTGCACTTACAAAAACAAAAATTTCATTAATTCTGGAAGCAATAAAAACTCCTTTTTCTGCTATTCAACTAATTTTAGCTGTATGCTGCTGGTTCTTTTTTCTACCATTAGCTGAGTTATGTACTAGCTTAATACCAACAGACGGATTATTAGAAGAACTATATAAAAGTTTCGAAAAAACATTCAACATGATGTTAAACTACAAGATTGCAGGTTTTATCACAATTTGTATTCTTGCTCCTATTTTCGAAGAAATTCTTTTTAGAGGAATCATATTAAAAGGAATGCTGAACCATAATGTAAAAGCTAGTGTTGCCATTTTTATAAGTGGATTAATATTTGGATTAGCACATATGAATCCTTGGCAATTTATAGGTGCAGGAATATTAGGAATAATATTTGGTTTTATATACTACAGAACAAATTCTCTATTTTTAACAATGTTTCTGCATTTCCTAAACAATACACTTTCTTATGTTCTAATGTTAATTTATGGAGATACAGAAGAAAATGTATTTTTAAGTAATAATCATGTTATAATAGGAATAATGACTATCTTGGGTATATTAAGTCTATTTACTCTTTATAAGAATACAAAAAAACAATAAAATGGAACTTATTTTCGCTACACACAATAATAACAAAGTAAAAGAAGTTAGTAAAATGTTACCCTCTTATTTATCGATGAAATCTTTAAGTGATATTAATTTTCATGATGAAATAGAAGAAACAGGTGAAACATTTGAAGAAAATGCATTATTAAAAGCAAAAACTATTTCTAATAAAACAGGAAAAAATATTTTTGCTGATGATTCTGGATTAGTGATTGAAGCTTTAGATGGAGCTCCAGGTGTTTACTCTCATAGATATGCTGGAACTGGAGAAGATAAAGATAATATTGCTAAAGCTTTAAAAGAATTAAAGGACAAAACTAATAGAAAAGCGTATTTTATATCTATTTTCTGCTTAATTTTGGATAACAAGGAATATTTTTTCGAAGGGCGTATAAATGGAACTATTTCTACTGAAGTTTTAGGTGATAATGGTTTTGGTTATGATCCTATTTTTATTCCTGATGGCTTTTCCAAATCTTTTGCACAAATGACAGCAGAAGAAAAAAACAAAATTAGTCATAGAGGAAAAGCTGTAGAAAAGCTAAATGATTTTTTAACAAACCTAAAAACAATTTGAGTTTACAATTAACTATACTAGGATTTAATTCGGCATTACCTACTGCCTACACACACCCTACTGCCCAATTATTAAATATTGCTGAAAGATATTTTTTAATTGATTGTGGAGAAGGGACACAAGTGCAATTACGAAAAGCAAAAGCAAAATTTAATAGAATAAATAATATTTTTATTTCTCATTTACATGGCGATCATGTTTTTGGATTAATTGGATTAATATCCACTTTTCAATTATTAGGAAGAGATACTCCACTAACTATTCATGGCCCGAAAGGAATAAAAGAATTTATAACAACACAACTAAGATTAACAGAGTCTAATAATTCTTTTGAAATAATTTTTAATGAACTACACACAAAAGAATCTGTCCTTGTTTTTGATGATGAAAAAGTTGAAGTATTTTCTATTCCTTTAAATCATCGTATTTATGCGAACGGTTACCTTTTTAGAGAAAAACCTAAAGGTAGGAAATTGAATATGGATACAATAGAAGAATTTTCTGAAATTGATGTTTGTGATTATCAAAATTTGAAGAATGGAAAAGATTTTATCTTAAATTCTGGAGAGATTATTCCTAATAATTATTTAACATTTGATGCTCCTAAGTCTTTAAGTTATGCTTTTTGTTCTGACACAAAATATAAACCAGATATTGTTCCGATTATAAAAGATGTGGATTTACTTTATCATGAATCTACTTTTTTACATGAATTGAAAGATTTAGCTATATATACAGGACATTCTACAGCAAAAGAAGCTGCTTTGATTGCAAAAGAAGCAAATGCTAAAAAATTAATTTTAGGTCATTTCTCGAATCGTTATCATGATTATAAACCTCTTTTATTAGAGGCAAAAGAAGTTTTTTCTAATACAGTTTTACCTGAAGTATTAAAAGAAATAAAATTATCTTGCTAATAAAATTTTAATTCTATTATTTAGATTATACTGCAAAAACGATTGTAATGGAAATCCTTTGCGACGAGCAAAGATTGCAATAGAAAGCGTGTCCTGAAGGGTTTGCCCAAATTATAAAAAATAGAGATATAAAAAAACCGATAATAAATTATCGGTTTTTTTATATTTACTTTCAATGAAATTATTGACCTAAAATATCTAAAACATCTTGGTAACCTCCTCCATTAAAAACTTCTTCTAATCCGTTAGCTTGTAAAAATTGAGCAGCAGAACCAGATCGATTACCACTTCTACAAAAAACAACAACCGGTTTAGACATTGCTTTTATTTCCTCTACTCTTGTAGGAACATCTCCTAAAGGAATATTGATTGCATTTGGAACAAAACCGTCTGTTTCTAATTCGTATGGTTCGCGAACATCTATTAATGTTGCATTTTCATTTGTTATTGCTTCTACTGTAGTCATTTTTATAATTCTTTTTTTATTTTTTATCCAAGATAAGATTTTACCAATCATTTTACCAAATCTTTATACGATCTTTTGGTGCTTTGTATAATTTATCTCCAGGTTTTGTTTGAAAAGCATCATGGAAAGCATCAATATTGATAATTGGTCCGAAAGAACGGAAATATCCTGGTGAATGTGGATCCGTTTTCACTTGATTTTCTAATGCTTCATTTGTTGCTTTAGTTCTCCAGATTGTTGCCCAAGATAGGAAAAAACGTTGTTGAGGAGTAAATCCATCAATATTTCCATAAGTTCCTTTATCTTTTAAATACATTTGTAAGGCATCGAAAGCTACAGAAGCTCCTCCTAAATCTCCAATATTTTCTCCTGAAGTAAATGTTCCATTTACATGGCTTCCTTTTACTGGCTCGTAAGCATCATATTGTGTTGCTAAAGCTTTTGTTGCTTGAGCAAATTTTTCTTCGTCTTGCTTTGTCCACCAATTTACTAAGTTTCCATCACCATCGAATTTTGCTCCTGAATCATCGAATCCATGAGAAATTTCGTGACCAATAACTGCTCCAATTCCTCCAAAATTTACAGCTGCATCTGCTCTATAATCATAAAAAGGAGGCTGTAAAATTGCCGCAGGGAAAACTATTTCGTTATTTGTTGGATTAAAATAAGCATTAACCGTTTGTGGTGACATTCCCCAACGAGTTTTATCTACTGGCTTACCAAAATCTTTTAAATTTTCTTTTGTACGCCATTTACTAATTTCAATAACATCATCTATTAAATTACCTCCATCAGCCAATGATTTTACTTGTAAATCTGAATAATCTTTCCATTTATCTGGATAACCAATTTTTACAGTAAATTTATTTAGTTTATCTATTGCTTTTTTCTTTGTATCAGCTGACATCCATTCTAACTCATTGATATGTTTGTCAAATGATTTGAAAATATAGCTAATTAACTCTTCAGCCTTTGCTTTTGCTTCTGGTGGAAAATTATCTTTTACATAAATTTGACCTAATAATTCTCCTGTTGTACCATTCACAAAAGATAAACCTCTTTTTTCTAATGCACGTTGTTCTTTTTGTCCAGATAAAGTTTTACCATAAAAATTAAAGTTAATCTTATCTAATTCTGTTGTTGAATAACCTGCATAAGAATTAATTAATTTAAAACGAAGATATTCTTTAATTAACGGAATGTTTTCTTGAGTTAAAATTTTATCTAAGTTTTTGTAATAATCCAATTCTTCAACAATAACAGTTTCTGGATTTATTCCTAACGCTTTTACATATCCTTCAATATCGATATTCTTAGTTAATTTTTTAACTTCTGATAATTTTACTGGATTGTATGATTTATTAGGATCACGATCTTCTTCTACAGTTTTGATGTATTTTGACATCATTTTCTCAAATTCTACAATCTTAGGACCTTTTAAATCTCTTGTTTTAGATCCTGTAAAAGGCATTAATTGATCTACAAAACTTGAAAATTTACCTAAAGTTTCTGTATTTTTTGCATCTTCTTTTTGGTAGTAAGTTTTACCTAAACTTAAATCTATACTACTTAAATAAACTGCATTTTCTTTACTATTTTTAAGATCTGCATAAACATAAACTCCATAAAATGGATTTTCACCTATCGGAGAAACTTCTATTAAATATTTTTGTAAATCTTTTAAATTTTTAATTTTATCAATTTGATTAAAATATTTTTGAAGAGGAGCTAAACCAGTTTTATTTCTAGCATCCAAGTTTACATAAGCTTCATATAAATCAGCTATTTTTTGTTCACTTGTTCCTTGTTTATGCTTTGTTTTAATTAAATCTTGAACTAATTTTAAAGTTACTTTATCTGTATTTTCAATTAACTCATCAAAACTCCCCCATCTTGCTCTATCAGAAGGTATTTCTGTAATTTTCATCCAATTACCATTTACATAATTATATAAATCATCTTGTGGACGAACTGTTTTATCCATGTAATTTGGATTGATTGCATGATAGCCATCTTGTGCCATAGCCAACATAGATGTACATGCAAAAGCTGCTATAAAAAAATTCTTTTTCATTGTTTTAATAGATATTATTCCTCGTTTATTTGTCTTAATAATATTTCTTATGTTACAAATCTACTAAAATATGTTTAGAGCATATTTATAATAGAGTCCTTTTATAGGATGTATCTCATTTTGATAAATAAGATATATATTTTCTTTTTTTAAAACAATCAAACAACTGAAAATAAACACATTAAATAGCTAATTAAATGAAAAGAATAATCTCAGAAAAATCTTTATTTTCATGTTAATTATTTTACCTTTGGCCAAACAAACAAAAGTAACTTTTTAGTATGAAAACCGATACGATTTTAATAACCGGTGCACTAGGACAAATTGGATCTGAATTAGCAGAAAAATTGAAAACAATTTATGGAAAAAATAATGTTATTATTTCAGATATTAGAGATCCTAAAGATGTAAACTATGATGGTATTTATGAAGTAATTGATGTACTGGATGTTGAAAGAATAAAAGAAGTAATCCATAAACATAATGTAAAAACTGTTTATCATTTAGCTGCATTATTATCTGGAACAGCAGAGAAAAATCCAATGTTTGGATGGAAATTGAACATGGATACATTACTTACTTTTCTTGAATTAGCAAAAGATAAAATTATTGATAAAATTTTCTGGCCTTCTTCAATAGGTGTTTTTGGACCAGATACTCCAAAAGATAATACGCCACAAAACCCTATACAAACACCTTCAACTGTCTATGGTATTTCTAAACTTTCTGGTGAGTATTGGTGTAAATGGTATCAACAAAATCATAATGTAGATGTTCGTTCAGTCCGTTTCCCTGGTCTTATTTCATGGAAAACTCCTGCAGGAGGTGGAACAACAGATTATGCTGTAGATATTTACTACAAAGCAATAGAAAATAAAAAATATACATGCTTTTTAAAAGAAAATACATATTTACCTATGCTTTATATGGATGATGCTATTGATGCTATTCTAAAATTAATGGGTACAGATAATAACGAGCTTAATGAATTTAAATCATATAATCTTGGAGGATTAAGTTTTTCTCCAAAAGAATTATCTATAGAAATTAAAAAACATATTCCAGAATTTGAAATTTCTTATGAAACCGATTTTAGACAAGCAATTGCTGACTCTTGGCCATCTTCTATAGATGACACTGAAGCAAAGACTGATTGGGGGTTTGAACCAAAAAATTCAATAGAAAAAATGACAGAAATTATGCTTACTAATTTAAAAATAAAACTAAATAAATAAATCATATTTAAATCGAAGATTATTTTTTTCTTAATTTTTTTATGATTATTGCTTTTTTTTAACTTTTTTTTAACTAATAGCTTTTATTCCTTTTTAGATAAGGGTTTATGAGGATTAAAATATTTACAATTGCTTTATTTAATGTATTATTAACAATTAAGTAATTCATAATATATACTTTAGTAATTGAGGAAGGAAAGATTTTAAAATGATGACTAAAAAATATATCACGTTAACTTTAATAACAATGACATTAGTAATTACTAAGGCTAATGAGAGTTTTCAAATATCAATGAACAAGCCATTACCTGTTTCTATTAAAACTAGTAAAATAATTACATCTAATTTATTAGATAAATTTAATAAACTAAGAAATACTGATAATGCTAAGTTAGTTGAAATTGTAGAAAAAGCTGGAACAAAAGTAAGTGGTATTGTTTCTTGGTACTCTGACAAATTTCATGGTAAAAAAACATCTAGTGGAGAATCTTATGATAAAAAAGATTTAACTGCTGCTCATAAATCTTTACCATTCGGTACTAAAGTAAAAGTAACAAATGTAAGAAATGGAAAATCTGTTGTTGTTAAAATAAACGATAGAGGACCACATACTAAATCTAGATTATTAGATTTAAGTCGAGCTGCTTTCTCTTCAATTGGTTCAATTGATTCAGGAACTTTAAAAGTAGATATGGAAGTTGTTAATTAAACTTCTTTAATTATAACATAAAAAAAACGATCTATATGAGATCGTTTTTTTTTGTTTTTATACGATACACTATTTAGTTTATATCCCACCAAACACGTGTATTAATGTCATCTGCTCCCATTTGTTGTATAGCCTGCTGATAACCTTCTGAATTATAATTACCTACCGCAGCAGGATATAGTAATCTACGAGGTAATTTACCATCATTTAACATGGATGATGTTTTAGGTAACTTTGGAAAACCTGTTCTTCTATATTCATACCACTGTTGATAATCTGTAAAAAATAAAGCAAAATATTTTTGATCTATTATTCTCTCTAAAGTCCCATCATATTTTATTTTGTCTTGCTCCAAAAATTGAGATTCAGGAGCAATTCCTGTCCAAAAAGAAATTGCTGATTTTACTGCATTATTATAATGTGTTTTTGCATCTCCTCCAAAACCTCTTTGTGCCATTTCTGCTTTTATAAATTCAACCTCAGCATAAGTCATAAATGGTATTTTCATTGGAGCTGTTACTGTTGTTAAACTTGGAGAGGAAACATTATAATTAAAATCAGAATCATTTCCATCATAAGCAGCTGGAACTCCTTTATACCCAATAGAATTTCCTTTTTCATCTGTAGCTTTATTGACTAATACAGGTAAACGAGGATCATTTGTCTCTACCATTTTATCAATAAAAAAAGTAGTAAATGAACGACTATCTCTATAATCTTGAGCTCGTGGCCAAGGTGATAGATATGGTGCTAAACCAGATAATTGCAGAACCGCAGATTCTGTATCACTTGTAAAAATGGGATAAATCTTAGGATTATCAATAATTTTTTTAATTTCTGAAAAAGCATTTGTATTACGATTAGAAATTCTTAATAAGATTCTCATCTTAAGAGAATTTGTAAATTTTTTCCAATTATCTACATTAAGATTAGCATTTTTAGAATCTGTTGTTGGATAAAGAATATCTTTTCCATACTTTAAATTTAATGTAGAGACATAAAGTGAATTCGCTTTCTCTAAATCTGCTAACAATTGAATGTATATATCCTCTTGTTTATCAAATTTTGGTTTTGTAATTCCATCTTCAGATCTTGCAGCTTCTGAAAAAGGTACATCTCCAAACATATCTGTTAAATTTGACATAACTAAAGCTCTTAAAGTTAAAGCAATTGCTTCATAATTTACATCACTAGCCTGTATAGAAACACGTAACATTTCATTAAGGTTAACTAAACTCCTGTATGCATTATTCCATGTAGAATTACCTGTTCCTGTTGTAATATTATATCTATGAACTCCTAATGTATTACTAGGATAAGGGATATGTACCTGCATTAACTGAGCAGTAATATCATAATTTTTTGAAACATTATAGTCTGCAAGATCATATATTACTGGATTTAGAACAGAACCTGAATTTATTTCTGTAATTAAATTAGGGTTTTTATTTGCTTCCTCAAAATCATTTGTACATGAAGAAACTAATGAAATTATTGAAAATGTAAATAGTATTTTGAATGTAATTTTTTTCATCTCTAAAAATTAAATATTATATATTATAAAGAAGCTTTTAATGAAAGACCATAAGTTGCAGTAGACGGCATCTGTCCCATTTCTACACCTGGTACATAAGTATTTCCATTTAATGCTGCTGTTTCTGGATCGTACATTGGAAAATCACTAATAATAAATAAGTCACGTCCATAAGCTGTCAATGATAAAGCTTCCAAACCTGTTTTATTTAATATTTTTTTAGGAAAATCAAATGTAAAACTTACATCTCTTAATTTTATATAAGATGCCTTAAATGAATTAGCCTCAACATTAGCACGTCTATTATATTCTCCATAATAAGTTGCTACATCTACTTTTGTTGTATTAGGCGAATATGAACCATCTGCATTTTTTACAACTCCATCTCCTATAATATAACCATCTTCTCTTCCTGGTAAAGAATCTGCTAATTTTCCTTGTTCCATCATTTTATGATAAGTTTGAGAATATATCATACCACCATATTGACCATCTAAAGTAAAACTGAAACGGAAAGAATTGTACTTTATCATACTTGTAAAACCTGCTCTCCATTTTGGATTTGCATCACCTACATATTCTAATTTTCCTGTTTTTATTGGAACACCTGATTTTGCATCATAAATAATTTTACCTTCTTCATTTCTTTGGAATTTTTCACCATATAAAGCTGTTAACGAACCTCCAACTTTAGATATTTGATAAACAGTTCCTGCTGTACCAATAATCATTTGATCATCTTCAATTCCATCTACTAAAGATTTTACCTTATTCTCATTCTTGGTAAAAGTTCCTGATAATTTCCATTCAAAACCCTTTCTTTTTATAGGTGAATATGATGCTCCTATTTCTATTCCTCTATTTTCAACTTCTCCCCCATTAACTACTCTATAAGAATATCCAGTAGAAATATCATTTGGAAGATCGAATATTTGATTTTTGGTATTTTGTTGATAAACAGTTAAGTCTAAACTTAACCTTTTCTTAAATAACAATGCTTCAATACCTGTTTCCCAAGACTCTGTAGATTCTGGTTTTAAATTAGGATTATAAAGTGTTGATGGTAATGTTGCAGATCCTGAGAAATCGCTTTGACTATAATATCTATTTGTTTTCCCAGGAGTACCTCCATTTCCTACTTTTGCAAACGATAAACGATATTTTAAATAATTTACTGGTCCTTTTATTTTAAATAAATCAGATAAGATAAAACTTGATGAAACTGAAGGATAAAAAAATGAACTATAGTTTAAAGCTACAGAAGAATTCCAATCGTTACGACTTGTAATATCCACAAAAATCATATCCTTCCATCCAAAAGAAGCCATTCCGTATAACGAATTTTCTTTTAAATTTGAATCATAAGTACGAGCGAAGGGAGAAGTTAAACCATTGGCTAATTTATAAACTCCTGGAGATGCTAAACCATCCACCCATGCTGTAAGATTTCTATACTCATAATTTTTTCTATTTCCTCCAACATTTGCTGTAAATGAAATATCTCCCCATTTATCATTATATGTTAATAAGAAATCTAAATTTGTTTCTGTTTTTGTAACATCTTGTCTTTTATAATAACCATTTCTAGTACGATTCATATCAAAAGGGCGTTTTTGTTCCCTTAATTGTGAATAAGTGTTTATAGCAGGTCTTAACATTAAACTTAATTTATCTGTCAGTTTAAAATCAACTTTAACATTACCTACTATTTGATTACTAGTCATTGGATTTACAGCTTCATAGGCTATAGCATATGGATTATCCATATATGAACTAAAAGGACGAAGCATTTTAACTCCATCATATCCTTTTTGCCAAATAGGTTTGTACCAATTTAAATCTACATTAGGATTTTGAAAAATCATAAAATAAGCTATCGAACCATTATTATAACCTGTTCCAGGTAAATTATCACTTGTTTTTCTAGTATAATTTAAAACTGATGAAACTTTAATACGATCGCTTACCTCATAAGTTCCATTAATAGAAGCTGTGTAGTTTTCATAGCCTGTATTTGGCATAATCCAACTATTTTTTTGATGTCCTAAAGAAGCTCTTATACTTCCTTTATCACTACCTCCAGAAAGTGTAACTGCATTACTAAAAGTAAAACCTGTTTGCCAAAAACCTTTTCTATTATCTTTATATGGTCTCCAAAGTGTTCTTTCTGCTCCTTGTTTTTCTGTATTTGGATCGTATTGATAAAACATTTGACCATCGAATTTTGGTCCAAAAGCTGATGATGTACTTCCTGTATTTGGACCATCGGCAGATTTTTGATAAGAATAATATGGGTTTCCATTTTTATCAAAACTTTTCCCTGCTCCTTGTCCATATTCGTACTGAAAATCTGGCCAATTATTAATTACATCAATTGCAACAGTAGATTTATATTCTAAGCCTAATTTTTTACCTTTTTTACCGGATTTTGTTGTAATAATTAATGCTCCATTTGCTGCTTTATTTCCGTAAAGTGCTGCTGCTGATGGTCCTTTAAGAACAGTGACACTTTCTATGTCTGCTTGGTTAATATCCGAAATTGCATTACCAAAATCTATAGGAGAGTCATCTCCCATATAAGCTGTATCGTTTCCAGAAGAAGTCATCTCGGTATTCATTGGAACACCATCTATGACAATTAAAGCATAATTTTTTGAAGGATCTAAAGAATTTGCTCCTCTTAAAATTATTTGCTGAGAGTTTATTGGTCCGTTTCCTCCCGAAATAATATTAAGACCTGATACTTTTCCTTTTAACCCAGAAGACCAGTTGTTCGCTTCTGCTGTTGCTAAATCTTCCGCATTTATATTTTGCTGAGCAAAACCTAATTTTTTTTGCTCTCTTTTGATTCCTAATGCTGTAACAACTACTTCATTTAACTGATTTGTTTCTTCTTGTAGTGTGATTTTTACATTATTGAAATCTTTAGGTACAACTTCTAAAGATTTATGCCTTGAAGAATTAACAACTAGTATTGGATTCTTTAATGGAAAAGGTAAAAATTCAAAATAACCATCGCCATCTGTAAATGTCTTTATAGACGTTCCTTTTATTACAATTTCTACATCGGCAACTCCTAATCCATTTTGGTCAATAATCTGTCCTTTTATCGGTCCTTCTTCCTTTTTGGATAAATTAATAAATTTTAATTCTTCTTTGCTCAAATAAGTGTGAGCTTGTGTGTAAAAACTTAAAAATCCACTTATTAACATAAGTGGTAATTTTAATCGTTTCATAGTAATTTTGTTTAAATTTTGTCTGTGTTAAAAATTTTAACAAAACTAAAAGTTATAAGTTCAAAGCATTTAAACTAATCATTAAGGTATATTAAAGTAAATATTACTAAAAGGTAATTTTTATATTAAATATTAAATCCGAAAAGATTATTAAATATTTTTTCCTTATAAAAAACAACATTGATAAAACTGCAAAAACGATTGAAGTGGAAATCCTTTTTTTGATTGGTCATTGCATTTCGAAATTCGTTCAATAACCAATAAAAAAAAGATTGGGAACGAAAAAGCGTGTACCGAAGGTTTTGCCCAAATAATAATTGTTATAAATCATACAGAGACTTAGAATAAAAAAACTGCTTAACATACAAATGAAAAACAGTTTTTTTGTGTTTTTAAAAAAAATCACTTTTATTTTATTACTTCAAAAGAAGATTTCTCTGTAAATACATTACCATATAAATCTGTTGCACGAACTTCAATCTGATGGATACCTACTTTTAATTTATTTGGTAAACGAACTGACCATATATGTTTTGAAACCTCTGGAATAGATGGACGCTTACCTATTGATGTAATTTCTGCATTGTCTATTTTTATAATAGTTTCTATGTAATTATAATCTATAGTTTCTTCCCATTTCATGGCTTTCCAAGCCCCATTATCTACACGATATTCTACTTTATCATCTTTGTGTCCCATGAAAAAGTTTGCATATAAAAAAGCTCTATTTTTTACTCCTTCTTCTACTTTTTTCGTGTGGTATAAATCTATTTGACGCTCTTTAGGAGATTTTGCTACTTTATAATCAAATTTATATTGGTTACCATCTATATGTAAAAATGCATAACCTTTAGGTGTTCCATCTCTCATTGTAGAAGTTGGGATTCCATTTACATCTTTGGGCCCTGAATACCAATCACCAGAAGTAGTTCCTACATTATACTCATGATGAGGTTTCTCCTGTTTCCAATCTTGTTCATCTTTATAAAAAATTTGTTCTTGAAAATGTGTATGAGCAGACATAGACAAAGTATTAGGAAAATCTTTTAACAAATTAAATAATTCTTTTTTATCTTCTGTTCTAATATCTCTAAGCGGTATATGAAACGCAAGAACTATTAGTTTATCCTTAGGAACATATTTTAAATCATTTTTTATAAACTCTAATTGATCTGGACGAAAACCTCCCCAATAACTTTTACCTCCTCTAGGATCTGGATATAAAATATCATCTAAAATTATAAAATGGGTATTTCCTACATTATAAGAATAATTACTTGGTCCAAAATTCTTTTCGAATGTTTCGTCTGAATATTTATCATCTTTTACATCAAAATTCATATCATGATTACCTATTAGATTATACCACGGTAAACCAACTTTTGCTATTGTTTTGATATATGATGGATGCAAACTTAAATCATTTCCTACTAAATCTCCTAAAGAAAGTCCAAATTCCATTCCTTTTATTCCTTTTACTTCATCTACAATTCCTTTAGAAAAATATTGCATTTCTTCTTCTGTATATGCCTGAGGATCTCCAAAAATTAATGCTGAAAATTTATCATTTTCTGGTGATGATAATAATGCAAAATCGATACTTTTAGGTAATTGACCCGTTGGTTCAGATCCTGGGTATTCTAATTTAGGAGAACCTTCTGGTTTATGTATATAATAAAATTGAGGCTGATTGTATTCGTTAATTGGAACTTTATAATTTCTTGGTTTTATAACAAATAAAATTGTTTCATTATCTACTTGAATCTGATACTCCCCTTTTTGATTTGTTATTACAACTTCTTTTCCGTTACTAACTTGTACATTAGGAAGACGCTTATCTTTGCTGTCTAACTTATTATTTTTGTTTACATCTTCATAAACAACTCCTTTTGCTAATTGTTGAGCCAATGTAGATGTAGATGTACATATCCCTACTAGGAATACAAGTGATAAAATTGTTTTTCTCATGTGTATATTTGTTTATTTTGTAGGTCACAAAATTGAATATTTTGAAAAAAAATAATATTACCACAACAATAATTAAAAGTTAAATAACTGTAAATGTTACAACATTATAATTAATTTAAAAATCAAATGGCTTGAACAATTATGTTCAAGCCATTTTTATTGATAAATACTTTCATTCTTAAATAAAGGTCAATTAATAAATTAAAATTCAACAATAAAATATTAATAATAAAACGTATATATGACAATATTAAATAAAAAATATAAAATATTTTCAAAACACTAATATACAATAATTTATTTTACAAATCAATAATAATAAAGAGTAAATGTATTTTTAATATTGTTTATAATACACTAATTAAAAACATCGATTAAAGCAATCGATTACATTATGTTAAATTATTATTTTATGAAAAAACAATTACTTATTAGCTTGGGATTAATTTCAAGTATTTTATCTGCACAAAAGGCTACAATAACAGAATCTTCTGGTTGGTTAGAAAGTGCTTATATAAAATGGAATACACCTACAGAAAATGTAGACAGTTATAATGTATACTACACAGGAAATGGTATAACAAACAAAAAAATTGACACACAATTAATCCGTAATTATGGAACATATTTTAGAGCAGATGTTATTGGTTTATCTGCTGGTAATTATAATTTTAGAGTTGTACCTGTTGTAAACGGTGTCGAAAAAGAAGAAAGTTCTATAAATAATATCACTGTTTTACCACATAAAAGAGATGGTTTTGCTCATAGTAATAATAAGATTCCTGGTGCATATAACTTAGACGGAACACTAAAAAAAGATGCTATAGTAATTTATATATCAGAAGATAATAAAAATACAATTAGTCTTAACGTAACTGGAGCAAATAATAATCCATGTATAGGGTTACAAAGTATTTTAGATGGATTTAAAAAAGGAAAAGATACACGTCCATTAGTAGTAAGATTAATAGGAAATATAACTGACCTATCTTATATGCTGAATGGAGATTTAGTTATAGAAAATAACAACAACAGTTCAAGTTATATTACATTTGAAGGCGTTGGATCTGATGCTGTTGCAAATGGTTGGGGTATAAGAATAAAAAACGCTTCTAACATAGAAATTAGAAATTTAGGTTTTATGTTAACTGATGCTGCTGAAGGGGATAATATAAGTCTGCAACAAAAAAATGATTATATATGGGTACATAATAATGATTTATTTTACGGTTACCCAGGAAAAGATGCTGACCAAGCAAAAGGAGACGGAGCTTTGGACGCTAAAAAATCAGGATATATTACTTTTTCATATAATCATTTCTGGGATAGCGGTAAAGCCAGTTTATTAGGACTTAGCGAAGGAAATACTGTAGGTGCATATGCTACATATCATCATAATTGGTTCGATCATTCAGATTCAAGACATCCAAGAGTAAGAACATATACTACTCATGTTTATAACAACTACTATGACGGAGTATCTAAATATGGAATTGGCTCTACCATGTCATCCTCTATTTTTTCAGAAGGAAACTATTTCAGAAATACAAGATATCCTATGCTTATTTCTAAACAAGGTAGTGATATTGCATCCAATTCTACAGGTACATTTTCAAATGAAGATGGTGGAATTATAAAAGCCTATAATAATTACATTGAAGGTGCATTTTCTTATTTACCATACAATAGTGTTTCTAATGCTATTCAATTCGATGCTTACGAAGTTAAAAATAGAAATGAGATTATAAATGATAATATTAAAGCATTAAAAGGTAATTCAACATACAATAACTTTGATACAAATCCTTCTTTTTATGTAAAAAATTTAATTGTAGAAAATCCTGATTTAGCTAAAGAAAATGTAATGAAATATGCTGGACGAGTAGAAGGCGGTGATATAAAATTTACTTTTGACAATTCCGTTGATGATCAATCTTCTAGCATAAACCAGACATTAATGAATTTACTTAAAAATTATAAATCTTCATTAGTATCAATACAAGGAATTGAATCTTCTCCTGCGAGTACCGATATTTTAAATATTCCTAGCAACAATGAGCAAACAGTGTTAATAAACACTTCTATACAGCCTATAGAGTTTACTTGGGACGGAACAGCAACAGATATAGAAGTTATTGGCTTACCTGAAAATGGTATAGTTTATCAAAAAAATAATAATACAAAAACTATTGTGATTTCTGGGACACCAACAGCAGATGTAAATTTTTCTCTTAAAACAATTGGTAGTGGTACCCCTGTACATGCAACAGGTTCTATTACAATAGAAGATGAATCGACTATAAATAATTCAGAAATCCATAATTTTACAACAAATGGAATAACAAGTAAATTCTATACATTCTCTGGTTCTGCAAACATTAACTCTACAGATGGCAATGCTACATATGATGAATTAACTTTCTCAAAAAGATTGAAAATAGAATCTGCTACTACAATTAGTTATACTACTAAAAAGAAATCCGAATTAACATTGGTTTTTGACACTACTTTCAATGGAAAAATTAAGTTTAATGGAGTTAATTATACAGCCAAAAATGGAATTGTAGTTATTTCTGATATTGCAGATGGAGAACATAAAATTACAAAAGGTGATACAACTAATCTTTATTACATAAAATCTACTTTCGACGAAGAAACAACATTAACATCAAAAGAAAATTTATTAAATAATACTGAAGTTAGTATTTATCCAAATCCTGTTACAGATAAAGTAAATATAAAAGTTTCTGAAAATTCGATTATTAGAAAAATTAGAATCTTGAGTATAGATGGAAGAATAGTTAAAACCATAGAAAATAGTCTTTCTATAGATGTCAAAAATCTTAATTCAGGCATTTACATTTTACAAATCGAAACAAATAACAATATAATTTCTAAAAAAATTATCAAAAAATAAGAAAATAAATAAAANNTTTTATTTATTTTCTTATTTTACTTTAAGAGGCTATTTAAATTTATATTCTATGTATTCAAAATTAATAAATCTCCTATTGTTCTTGATTTCAATTCTGTTTCTTTCCATTCATTTTCTGGAATTGAATCTGGCATTATTCCTCCACCAACATATAAATTAATTTTATTAGAATAAATTTTAGCACAACGAAGATTTACAAAAAATTCTGATTCATTTTCATTCTCATAACCAGCAAAACCAGCATAAAATGATCTATCATAACCTTCGTTATCTAAAATAAAATTCTTGGCTAAATCTTTTGGCATTCCTCCAACAGCAGGCGTAGGATGTAAATCTTTTAAAAGATTATATAAATCTGATTTATCTTTTATTTGAGCCATAATAAATGATTTAAGATGCTCGAAGAATCCTGCATTTACCGAAAAAGGTCCATCTACATCAACAAAATCACAGTACTTACCTAACACAGATGTTATATAATCTGTAACTACTTCTTGTTCGTGGTATTCTTTATTTGTCCACTCATCTTCCTTTGCTTTTGTTCCTGCTAGAGAAACTGTCTGTATTAATTGATTATTTTCTTTTAATAACAATTCAGGAGATGCTCCTATCCAGCAACCTTCATGAATATCATATCGTAAATAAACATAAGCATTTGGATAATATTCATGTAAATTTTTAAAAGTTTCTGAAAGATTTATTGTTTCTAATTCTAATTCTTTTATTCTGCTAATTACAATTTTCTTTGTCAAGGAATCGCTCTGTAATTCTTCAACTGTTTTCTGAATTAGATTCAAATAATCATTATAAGAAATTGCTTCTTTAATATATGAACTTGGTAATTCTAAATTAAAATATGGTAATTCACTTACGGCTATCTCCAAAACCTCATCATCATAAAATTCTATTAAATTAGAATTATCAAACGTATTACAAATAAATTTTGGATATGTTTTATTCTCTTTATTTTCCCATAATTCGACTTTATTTGAATTTGGTTTTCTAAATAAAACAAAAGATTTTTTATTCTCTATCAGCTTTTCAAGCTTTTCCTGAAAAAATTTAACCATTTTTTTTAGGTATAATTGCGTTTGTTAAATGAGTATAACAGATTAATTTGTCATTTTCGTCTTTTATCTCAATTTTTATTAAATGAGATGTTCTACCTTGCTTTACAACCGTTGCATGTCCAAAAACAGTTCCATCTGTTTTTGGTCGTAGATGGTTTGCATCTACATGTTGACCTACAGCAACAAAATCATCAGAATCTAATAATAAGTTTGACAACATACTTCCCAAAGTTTCAGCCAAAACAATTGAAGCTCCTCCATGTAACAAACCAAATGGTTGATGTACTTTTGATGTTACTGGCATTTTTGCTGATAAAAAATCTTTTCCAACAGCTGTATATTCTATATCCAATGTATCAATCAATGTATTCTTAGACATTTCTTGAAACTGAGTTAATTTATTTTTTTCATCCATCATTAATAAATTTTCTTGTTATAAAGTTCTGGATATTTTGCAGAAATATCTTTATAAAATTCCTGAATTTCTTCCATCACTTCTTCTAACGATTTATTTTCTGTTGTAACAATTTTAGAAATACCTGCTCTTTTTTTCTTAAAATCGCAGTAAGCCAACATAATAGGAACATCAGCTTTCTGAGCAATATAAAAAAATCCATTTTTCCATTTTTCAGCTCTAGATCGAGTTCCTTCTGGTGTATTAATTAAATATAAATGATTTGATTCTTTTAATAAATTTGAAGCAAAATCGACCATATTATGTCGTTGAGATCTATCTACACCAATTCCTCCTAATTTTTTTATAAAATAACCGTACCATGGTTTTGTCCACGCATCTTTTATAAACATTTTCATAGGAATTCCCATTTGCCAAAAGCCTAAAATTGTATAGTAAAAATCCCAATTAGAAGTATGTGGAGCACAGACTAAAATACATTTATCAATTTTTGATAAATCGAGATGATTATCAAGTTTCCATCCTCCTAAAAAATATAGGAATTTACCAATCAATTTTTTCATAATTATGCGATTTTGTGTATGCAAATTTAGAAAACTTGATCCGATATATCTAAATTTTATGAAATTGATAAATTACTAAATAAAAAAGGTTATTCTCAATCCAGAGAATAACCTTTTTGTATATTTTAAAATATAAAATTTACTTCATAAGTTTAAGCGAAGAAATCAACGATTTTTTGAATTACTTCCGTAGTTAATGTTAATAGAATCTGTATCATCTTTATAGTTTATTTGTTGACTTGTATTTTTTATATGTCCTACTCCAACGGAGTTTTGCCCATTTTGGACTCTAATTCCGTGTTTGTCTATAATAACTTTCGCAGAATCTTTGTCATCTTTTATATTAATGTTATATCCTTCATCTTCAGAAGATTCATCATTATCACAATCCAAACATACGAATTTTTTTCCATTAAATTTTATAGAATTATTCTTTAAATCATATAAATTATCAGAATCATAATTTCGACTGTTAATTCTTACATAATCAGCATTTTTGATTAATAAAATTTTGTTTTTAGGAACAAATAATTTTACATCTACATCTTGATCTCTAAACTTTCCTGTTTTACTAACTTTAAGAAATTCATCAAGAATTAAATTATTACCATTTATAGAATAGTTATATCGTATAGCATCCAAATTACGTTTAGACTCTACTGCAGTTCCTCCTTTAGAAGAGTATTTGATCTCTAAATGAAAATTATTATCATCACTTTCTTCTATTTCAAATTCTTCTCTTTTAGAAATCACTAAATTTCCTTTTTCATCAATTAATTGATCTAAATTATTAAAAGACTTATAAGCAAAACTTTTTCCATCTTCCTTTCTAAAATCAATATTCAATGTATCAGATGGTATATTAAATACTTTTTCATCAGTAACATCTACAGAATTTCTAAATTTACTTATCGTATTTAAAGTAATAGCTGCAAAACCAAGTAATGCTATAAACCAAATTACAAGAGAACTTATAATAATACTTTTACTAACTCTTGCTTTATTCCAAAAACATTTAACTCCTAAAATTGTTAATAATATACCTGGAATAATCACTAAAATTCCACCTATAATTTTTGCAGCAAGACTCATCCATTTCTCTTCAACTAAATAACCAAATAATTCTGTTGGAATATCAGTCCAAGAAGTGAAAATTAAAAAGAAACCTCCAATAATAAGACTTAATCCTACTACAAGAATTATAAAACCTAAAAACCAAAGTATTATTCGACCAAAAAGCTCAAAAACGCCACCTAATCTATTACTTAATTCTTTACTCCCACTAAGAACTGCTTCAGAAGCTTGTTCTACATTTTTTTTTAATGTATCTATATTAGCTGGCTGCCCATACATCTGTAATTTTTGAGATGTAGTTCTAGCTTTTTGCACAAAAATTAACAATATAAAGTAACAAAATAAGACAAACAGTAAAGACACACCTTTTGTAAATACACCCAATATTCCTAACACCAACCATATTGCACGAATAAACCAAGGATCTACACCTAAATAATGTGCTAAACCAGATGAAAGTCCTGAAATAATTGTATCATCTGGATCTCTATACAAGCGCTTTTTTGTTCCATACTGTCCTCCTAATGATGATTGATTATTTTGCGATTTATGATGACTAGATTCATTTGAATCTTCATCTTCATAAATATACTGATCAGGATGTCCCATTATTTCTATAACTGCATCAACATCACTTTCACTTACAACTTCTCTATATTGTATACGCTCTCTAAATAATTCAGATATACGAATTTCTACATCTTCTATAATATCTTCTATACCATCTGTACCTCTTAAAGACTTTTTTACATCTTCTAGATATATCTTTAATTTATTGTAGGCAATTTCATCTAAGATGAAAGAGAAACCTCCTAAACTGATTGATATTGTTTTATCCATTTTTGTGCTTTTCTAGTGTTACTTTATTTACAGCCTCTATAAGCTGATTCCATGTTTCGGATAATTCTTTAAGAAATTCTATTCCTTGATCTGTTAATGCATAATATTTACGTGGAGGACCAGAAGTAGATTCTTCCCAACGATATTGTAAAAGGTCATCATTTTTTAATCTTGTTAAAAGTGGATATAAAGTTCCTTCTACAACTATCATTTCCGCTTTTTTCAATTCATCAATTATATCTGATGCATAGGCATCTCCTTTTTCAATAATGCTGAGAATACAATATTCAAGTACTCCTTTTCGCATTTGTACTTTTGTTTTCTCTATATTCATAAGAACGACTTATTTATTTTGTAATACAAATATATAAAATAATTTTAGTATTATGCAAAACAAAGTACTGAAATTTTAATAGTATTATATAAATAAAAAAATAAACAAATGTTTAATTCTCAATAATCCCACTTTTGTATCTTTGTAAAAACGATATTCATATAATGAAAAAAGTAGTAGGAGGATTAATGCTTTTAGGAACTTTTTTAGTTTCTAATAATGCTTTAGCATGGGGATTAACAGGTCATCGTGTTATTGCGCAAATTGCAGAGCAGCATATTAATAAAAAAACACGTAAGGAAATCTCTAAAATTATTGGTCCACAAAAATTAGCTTATTGGGCTAACTGGCCTGATTTTATAAAATCTGATGACTCATGGAAACATACAGAATCATATCATTATGTAAATGTACCTGGAGATCTTAATCGTCAACAATTTGATGAAGTTTTAGAAAAATCTTCAGATGAAAATGCATATAAGAAAGGTTTATTTTTAATGAATGAATTAAAAAACAATAAAAATCTTACTCTTGAAGAAAAACAACATGATCTATACTTTTTGATTCATATTTTCGGAGATGTTCATCAACCATTACACGTAGGTCGACCAGATGATTTAGGAGGAAATAGAATAAAAGTAGATTGGTTTAAAGATAAAGTTAACATACACACTGTTTGGGATTCAAAATTAGTTGATTATGAAAACTATTCATATACTGAATATTCTAATTTATTAGATATAGAAACAAAACAAGAAAGAAAAGCTATTCAAGAAGGAAATTATGCTGACTGGATTTATGGTTCTTATGTTATAGCAAACAAAATATATGCTAATGTAAAAATGGACGAAAAATTAGGTTATCGTTATCATTACGAATATAAATATACTGTAGAAGATCAATTATTAAAAGGAGGTTTACGACTTGCTAAAGTACTAGATAGTATTTTTAAATAAATCAAATTTTTTATTTTTAATTATATTCACTATATTTAAGTATATATAATAATATATTATATCATAATTATAGTTAGTTTAGTTGATTACAAATCCTTAAATCATTAAAATGATTTAAGGATTTTTTTATTCATTATATAATTTATTCAAGATTTAATTAATTGTTTAACAAATAATTTAATTAATTAATATCGTGTTAATAATTAATCAAAAAAACTTTAAACAAATGAAATATATTTTAATTTCTTTATGTAAATTGTATTTTGACTGAAACTATATTTTGATATGAATAAAAAAACTTTACCTCCTTTAACTTATATTGTCCAAACCCGATTTTGTGAGTTATCTCAAGAAAATCTAAAAACTGAATTTAATGACCATAATATTTTAGTTTCTAGAAAAAAAGCTTTTGAATTTATTAATAATTATTTAGAAATTATAACTAATGATGGTTTAATAAAAATAGATAGTAATACAATTAATAAAAAAGCTATAAATAAAATTAATTTTGATATTTCTGAACCAAAAAAAGATAATTACAACTTTCTAAAGTTACTTAATCAAGAAAATATTGTGATTATTCCTAATAAAAATGTTTTTCCTTTAGGAATAACTTTATCATTTAAAATAAATACATCCTATTCTGAAAATATAGAACATGAAATTTTTAGTTTAGAAGAGATTGACACTAATAAATATACTAAACAATTAAATAATCTTATTAAAGAATATTCAATTTTAAATGAATTAAACTATAATTTAGAAAACATAAAAGTTTTAATAAAAAAACAAAGTTACGAAGCATTAAATTTAAAAAATGAAAGCTCTTATATTTTAGATACACCATTTAATTGGCAACATTATGCTAGACAAATCTTTCTAAATAAAGTATTCGATGAAGAGTTTCATTTCAGAAATTTATATGAACATTTAATTAATCATAAAAAATATAATTATGTTTCTTTTCTAGAAGAAAACTGTACTCAAGAAATAGAAGAGAACATATATTCTATGTTACATGATAAAGGGGGGATTTTATTTGTCGGATATCATCCTGATAATTTTATAGAAAGTGTTCTAAGTGACCAAGAAATAAAAAATTATTATAAAATATTACATACTAATTTTTCTAAAGATCGATTCTTATATAAAAATATAAATTTAGAAATTATAGATTATGATGATTTCCTTGTTTTATGTATTATCGTATATCCCCTAAATGAAGAATCAAAATTATCCAACGCTTATAATCCTGATAAAATTTTTATTCGTCAAAATAATAAAATCATTAAAATAATAAAATAATATCATTCAATGAAATTAATTAACACATTAGTATACTCTACAATTATACTTTCAACCCAAACAATTCAAGCCCAAAATCAAGAAAAATTAAATCCAACGATTGAAAGTTTTGTAAATGAAGTAGAAAATAATTCACAATTAGAAAAGTTTTCTTTCGAATTATTTGATAAAATTGGTCCTCGATTAGTTGGTTCTCCTCAAATGAACCAAGCTGGAGAATGGGCTTTAAAAACACTTCAATCATGGGGAATAGATGCTAGAAAAGAAAATTATGGAACTTGGAAAGCTTGGGAAAGAGGAACTACACAAGTTGATATGTCTTATCCTCGTGTAAAATCAATTGACGCTACTCAATTAGCGTGGTCTCCTGCTACTAAGAAACCTTTTATAGCTGATGTAATAGCAATGCCTATTTTTAAAACTAAAGCTGAATTCGAAGCTTGGTTACCAACTGTAAAAGGAAAAATTGTATTAATTTCTCAAAATCAACGCTACGGAAGATCAGATTATCAATATAAAGAATTTGCAAAAGAAGATTTATATAAAAAAATAACTGATACAAAGAAAGCTGAAGCTGAAGCTTGGGCAAATTCTATAAAAACAACAGGATATACAAATAATACATTACCAGAAGTTTTAGAAAAAAATGGTGCTGCGGCATTAGCTATTTCTAATTGGACTGGCATTATGGGAGCAAATAGAATTTTTGGAGCTAAAACAAAAAAAATTCCAATGTTAGATATTTCTAATGAAGATTATGGAATGTTATACCGTTTAGCACAAAATGGTGTTTCCCCTAAATTAAAAGTTGATACACAATCTAAACATAACGGAACTACAGAGACATTTAATATCATAGGAGAAATAAAGGGAAAAGAAAAGCCTAATGAATATATTATACTTTCTGCTCATTTCGATTCTTGGGATGGAGCACAAGGTGCAACTGATAACGGAACAGGTTCTATAACTATGTTAGAAACCATTCGCACTATTAAAAAATTATACCCTAATAATAAAAGAACTATTCTTATTTGCCTTTGGGGAAGTGAAGAACAAGGTTTAAATGGATCTCGTGCTTTTGTTGAGGATCATCCAGAAATTATCAAAAACACACAAGCTGTATTTAATCAAGATAATGGAACTGGTCGTGTTGTTTACATAAATGGTGCAGGTTTCGAAAAATCTTATGAATACGTTTCTCGTTGGTTAAATGCAACTCCTTCTTGGGTAAAAAATGAAATAAAAACTGATTTTCCTGGTGTTCCAAGTGCTGGAGGATCTGATAATGCCTCTTTTGTAGCAGCTGGAGTTCCTGCTTTTGGATTAAGTTCTCTTAATTGGGGGTATGGAGGTTATACATGGCATACAAATAGAGATACTTATGATAAAATTGTTTTTGAAGAAGTTCAAAACAATGTTATTTTAACAAGTACTTTGACATATATGGCAGATCAAGAAAAAGACTTAGTTAGTCGTGAAAAAAGAACTTTAGCTACAGATAATAATGGTAAAATAGCTACTTGGCCTGAAGTAAAAAGCCCACAAAGAACATCTGATGAATATTTCAAATAAAAAAAGATATTAATAATACTGTTTTATTTTTTTCTCTTCTTGAACTATCTTCTAAATAATATTTTTTATTGAGAAGATAGTTCTTTTGAGAAGAATATTTATTTGTCTTCTAAATATTCTGTTATAAAGTCTTCCAATTCATATTTTGTCATTGCTCTATCATGAAATAATACTTTTTCTCCATTTTTATAGATAATTGATACAGGAATATTTCCTGCCCAAGATTTATCAAAAGAAGGAATCCATTCATTCATTCTTTTAACATCGTCTAAAAGCACAACCTCAGCATTCATTTTATTATCTGTAATAAATTTCTTTACTTTTGGTAAAACTTTTACTCTATCCAAAGAAACAAATAACATTTTAAATTTTGGATTATCTTTATATTTTTCATTTACTTCTACAAATGCAGGAATTTCCTCTACACATGGTGCACACCATGTTGCCCAAAAATTAACAACAACAATCTTATCTTTATAGCTATCAATTTTTTTATGTAATGTTTCATAATCTACTTGCTCTACAGATTGAGCTTTAATTGATGTAAATGATAATATGCTTATTATACTTAAAACAGATAATAATTTCATTTCTTTATTTTTTTTATTTAATCAAATTTAAGTACTAAAAATTAAATTCATCTATCTTAATGAGATTTTGTAGTTTATAAATTAAGTTCGATTTTTGTGAAAAATTTTTACATTGTTTTCAAAAGAAGAAGCTTACCGTATAAAAAAAGATTTTTGGACTTCCTATGGTTCTTATATGAAGTTACAAATGAACGCTGAAGGATTACCAATTAACTGGATTAATTATAAAACAGACATAAAAGGTATTTTTTTTAGAACTGATGTTGAACGCAAATTTGCCGAAGTATCTATTGAAATATCTCATCCGGACTCTTCAATCCGATTAATGATTTTTGAACAATTTGAAGAATATGATAATGTTTTAAAAAGTTATTTAGGAGAAGAATGGAATTGGACAAAAGAAGATTATGATGAAGAAGGTAAAAATATTTCTACTATAAAAATTAGATTAGATAATATCAGTATTTTTAGGGAAACAGATTGGCCTGAAATCATTTCATTCTTAAAATCAAAAATGATAAATTTAGATGAATTTTGGTGCGATCATAAAGATAGTTTTGAAATTTTTAAAAATCTATAATTACTAAAAAATCAGTTTTAAATTACTTTAAAACTGATTTTTTTATCTTAAAGCATTATCTTTATTTACTAAACCCTCAATTATGAATATTGAAGAATTACGTGATTTTTGCTTAAGTCTACCGTTAGTAGAAGAAAAGTTCCCATTTGATGAAAGTACTTTAGTTTTTTATATTGTAGATAAAATGTTTTGTCTTACAAAAATCGAAAATTTTGAATCTGTTAATTTAAAATGTGATCCAGATTTAGCATTAGAATTAAGAGCAAATTATAATGCTGTACAACCAGGTTATCATATGAATAAAAAACATTGGAATACTATATATGTAAACCAAGATGTAAAAGATGTTGATATAAAACAATGGATAAAAGATTCTTATAACTTAGTTATCCTTAATATTCCAAAATCAAAACGTCCAAACAAAATATAATTTATTTATACCAGCTACTGTACATTAAATAGCTATTTGCAATACGCTCTATTTCTCCTTCTTTTAAATTTTGTGGAACATCTTTTATTTTTTTAGCTGGAATTCCTGCCCATAATTCTCCTTCTTTTACATGTGTCCCTTTTGTAAGAACTGCTCCAGCTGCAATAAGAGAATTAGACTCTACAATACAATCATCCATTACAATTGCTCCCATTCCTACCAAAACATTATCATGTATTGTACAACCATGAACAATCGCATTATGTCCTATAGAAACACTATTACCGATAACTGTTGGTGATTTTTTATATGTTGCATGTATTGTTGCATTATCTTGAATGTTAACTTTGTTACCAAGTTTTATGTAATGTACATCTCCTCTAAGAACTGCAGAAAACCAAATAGAACAATCATTTCCCA
Organism: Flavobacteriales bacterium UBA7612; assembly: GCA_002484335.1. GTDB lineage: Bacteria > Bacteroidota > Bacteroidia > Flavobacteriales > Weeksellaceae > Empedobacter. The sequence goes on along the minus strand of DLJQ01000008.1, from coordinate 108,499 downwards.
TTTCTACTTCTCCTACAATCACAGCATTATCTGCTAAAAAACAATTTTCTCCAAATTTAGGAGAATGCCCATTTAATTCTTTTATTATTGCCATAATCTTAATAAAATATTATCCTACAATTAATATATAATTACCAATTTATTAAATTTAATCAAATTAAAAGATAATATTCTATTACTTCTTCAATAAACAATTGATTACAAGAAATTTAAAATTTATATTTTTTAAAATGATTAAATCAACAATATATTATTACTCTAATATATTGTTGATTTAATTTTTTATTTCGACTTTTGCTTTATAACTATATTGATTTTAAATTATGAAAAAAATTTTATGCACTCTAAGTTTTATTATATCTGCTGGACTATATGCTCAAGTAGGTATAAATACTAATGATCCAAAAACAACATTACACGTAAAAGAAGATAACACAAGTGATATTGCTGATGGTATAACACCTCCTAGAATGACAGGAGATGAACTAAAATTAAAAGATAATTTATATACAAGTGATCAAAATGGAACTCTAATATATATAACAGAACCAACAACATCTTCTAATGCTAATGATAAGACTTCTGAAATTACAAGCACAGGATATTACTATTACAATTCTAGTATTGATGGAGGTAAATGGCAAAAAATTTCCGAAGATCAAAAAAGTTCAGTAAACTTCTTTTATATGCCTTCTATTATTTTTAATACAGCAACAAAAGGGACTGGATTAAAAAGAAATTTATATGATGAATATAGATCTCAATTTACAAATAAAGAATTTATAGAAAATACTACAACTGGTGGAAGTATAGGTACAAATGCTAGAGCTACTTTTATAAAAAGTACTAATGCTCCAAATGAAATTCCTTTTTTACCTAATGCAACAGACTTATATTATTACATAACAGATTATGATAATACTGCATTAGCCAATTTAAGTATTGATGACAACGGTATTTTAACCTATGATATCATTGATGAAGGAAATGATTATTCTTTTGTGAATATTGTATTTGTGATTAAATAAATTATTTCATAAATAAATATGATAAAAATGAAAAGAAAAAATTTAAATAAATTTATTTTTCTCGGAATCTTTTTTCTCGGAATCATAAGTTATGCTCAAAAAATAAGACCAAATACAGCTATAGAAAATGCTCCTAATCGAGTTAATAACCCTAATGATGCAATTGATGATGATCCTTCTACATTTGCACAAATTAATAGTTATGGAGGTGCTGCACTTGGTATAAGTTCTTACTCAGGAACTTTAGCTTTAGGATATACAAATCCTGCTCCTGCTAATTCCAATCTTTATTTAAAAATAAATTCTGGGGAAACAGGATTATTAGATGCTTTGTTGGGAGGTAGTTTAGGGAATTTATTAAAGGGAATTTTAGGTGTTGTTATTGGTGGTGAACACGTAACCACATTTAATTTGAAAAATGATGTTGGTGATAACATTATAAATGTTAATACAAATACTACAGATGTAAATCAAGATAAAATAACAATTGCTAAAGATGCTTCTCAAAATTATTATGCTATTTTTTATCCAAAAGAAAATAAAGTTAAAACAATTGAAATTACAGATCAAACAACTTTTTCTCTTTTATTTGGTGGTATAAATAATTTTAAAGTATATGATTCTTATTATTATAACAATAATACTTCTGACTGTGATGTATCATTACTAACATCATATACTGCTAGTGGTGGAATATTAAGTTTAATTAATTCTGCCCCTGTTACAAATGCTCATTATGCAATAGATAATGACCTTACAACCTACTCTACCATAGGTATTACTTCTCTATTAAATTTAAGCGCGGCAGGAACTGTTGAACAGTTTTTTTACATTCCTAAAGCTACAGAAAATAAAGTTGTAAAATTAAAAATCCGTATGCCTTCTGGTCTTTTAAAACTTGATGTAGGAAGTCAATCTTCAATAATTTTTTATAAAAATGGAGTACAAGTTTCTTCAGTCAATCTAAATTCTAGTGTCCTAGGTCTGGATTTATTAGGATTAATCAATCAAAACAACGCCGAATTTAGTTTTCTTGCGTCTCCAAGAGATGCAAACGGAAATCTAATTTCATTTGATAAAGTAGGTATACGAATCAATAAACCTCTGTCTGTAAATCTAGTAAATGCTGAAGATATTCGTGTTTATGACTTTGCTTTAGTAGACGATACTCCAGAATCTAAAACTGTTTGTTCTGTAGAAACAATAAATAATAATATACGAACTCGTAAATTTGATATAACTCAAATTATACCTAATTACGATCCTAATTATACAGGATATGTTATTGTTGATAGAAATCAAAAAGAAATTCCTTTCTCTACAACAGCACAAAAAGATGCTAATAAATGGCAAGAACTAGGTACATATTATATCAAAGGGATAAATGGAACTAATTATTGTCCTAATCAATACGAAAGTTTTACTGCTATAGAAGATAAACAATATCAATTTTTAGGAAAAACAAGTTACAGCATTCCTTTAGATGGTAACAATGATGGAAATCCTGATTCATCAGCTACATTTACATCAAGTATACTTACAAGTCAGTTACCAAATAATACAGGTGTTAAAATTTATGATGAACTAACTAATTTAGAAGTAACAAACCAGACTGTTTCTTTCAGTAAAATTGGTACATATAATTATTATGCAAAATCTATTAATGCTTCTGGTACATGTGATATTGTTAAACGTATAACAATATATGTATATGATAAGAATGAATGCGAATTTAGATATTATCAAAGACTTGCTTCTTCAAAAAGTACTGGTACGGTTCTAACTGGGGGAACAAATGATAGTGAGTTATCAGTTGATAATGATTTATCAACTTTTGGAACCATTTTCAATGTACTCTCAATAGCAGGAATTGGAACTTCTTGGATAGATTTAAAATTTGATAATGTTGCTACAAAACCTATAACTGCAGGAACTCCTGTAAATATAAAATTAGGACAAGATTATGGAGTTTTACAATTAATCGGAGGAATTACAATTCAAGCTTTAGACAAAAATGGCTCAACTGTTGGTCCTTTAAAATCAATTGGTGAATTAGATTTATTAAATCTTTTAGTAGGAACTAATGTTATGGAATTTTCATTTATTCCAAAAGATAGTAATGGAAATAACATCGAATATGGAGGAGTTAGAGTTTTATTAGGTAGTGTACTTGGTTTAGCAAATTCTGCTCGCGTCTATGGAGCCTATATTGATGATAGAATTCCATTAAGCGAAACAGCAACTTGTAATTCTAATATAGAAATAAATGGTGCTGAAATTGTAGGTAATGCTAAAGCTCATCTTATATTAAATAGATCTACAAAAGATGTTTTATATGGTGTTCAAGATGCAGGTTTAGGTGTTGCTACAGCATTGTCTGGTGTATTATACCCTTATTTAGCTGCTGATGCAATGGAGAATAGTACTCCTCAGCTTAATGGTTCTCCTAATTATGAAACTGGTGCAATTTTTAATACATCTGTAAGTGTTCTTAATAGACAGACATTAACTGTACGATTCAAAGACGTAGCAAGACCAGGAGATAAAGTACAAATTGTTATGGGATCTGAAGGCTTACCTATATTAGATTTAAAAGTTTTAGGAGGCTTAACAATTCAACGATATCTAGGTGATACTCCAATTGGAGATGAAGTTTCTGCTTCTGATGTAGAAATAATTAAATTAGATTTATTAGAACTAATCTCTAATCAATCATCAAATAAAACAGCAGTTATTTTAGATGGTATTGGAGCTTCTTTTGATCGTGTTGAAATAAGAATGGATAATGTTGTTTCTGCAAATTTACTTGGAGATAAAACATACGTATATGACGTATCTGTAATTCCATACTTCGGACTTAAAAACGAAGAAAGTAAATTATGTACTTCTACTCCATTAGAAGTTGAAGCCTTAGATCCTTGTACAGCCTATCAAATTTCTTTTGCCTACGCAACAAAAGATATTAATGATAAAATTACAGCATGGAATGATATTCCAAATTCAACTATTAACTTGTTACCAAATGGTAATGAAGAGTCTTTTAAATTCAAATTAAATAAATTATATAAAGAATATAGTTCTAATAATAATTTATATCTAAAAGTGAATGTTAATAGACAAGGTTGCCAATATGGAGAAACTCAATATATCCCTGTAAAAGTAAGTCATTGTCAGATCATTTCTAATCCTATGATAAGAAGTCGATTAAAATCATCAAAATAATTAAAGATTATTTACTAAAAAGAAAAAAAGAACCTCATTATAATGAGGTTCTTTTTTTATACCAGAATAAAGAAAATAAAAAAAATACTTTCTCTTCTACTCTATTTTGTAAATTTGTTGAATGTTTGATTCAAAGCAAATTTTCACTATACAATCAGAAGAAGATTTTCAAAAAACAACTTTGGAAGTTTTCAGATATCAAGCGCAAGAAAATGAAGTTTATAAAAATTTCTTGAATTTCTTGAATGTTGATTATACGACTATTTCTCATACAGACGAAATTCCTTTTTTACCTATTCAGTTTTTTAAAAAAAATGATATCATTTCAGGAAAACGAGCTGTAGAAAAAGTTTTTACAAGTTCTGGTACAACTGGTATGACTACAAGTAAACATTTAGTTACAGACCTTGCTTTATACCATTATAGTTTAGAGAAATGTTTCGAACAATTTTATGGACCATTATCAGATTACACAATATTCGCTCTTTTACCATCTTATCTAGAAAGAAATGGTTCTTCGCTAATCGATATGGTCGAATATTGGATAGATAAATCCAACAGTCCACAAAGTGGTTTTTATTTGTATAATCACGACGAATTGTATGAAAACTTATTAGCACACGAAAAAACAGGTAAAAAAGCAATTTTAATTGGTGTTTCATTTGCTCTTTTAGATTTTGTAGAAAACTACAAAATGAATCTAAAAAATACCATTGTTATGGAAACTGGAGGGATGAAAGGTCGAAAAAAAGAAATCACTAGAGAAGAATTACATCATATTTTAAAAGAAGGTTTTGGTACAAATGAAATTCATTCGGAATATGGAATGACAGAGTTACTATCACAGGCTTATTCTCGTGGAGATTTAACATTCAAAACTCCTAGTTGGATGCGAATTTTAATTCGCGAAACAGAAGACCCATTACGTTACGTTCCAGAAGGAAAAACTGGCGGAGTAAATGTTATCGATTTAGCAAATTACAATTCTATAAGCTTTATTGCTACAGATGATTTAGGAAAAAAAATAAAACCAAATCAATTCGAAATTCTTGGTCGCTTTGACCATTCAGATATCAGAGGATGTAACCTTATGATTGTAGAATCATAAGATTTTATTCACCAAACAATTGTCTAAATTTCTCGGTATTTTTAGGCAATTCGTTACCTTTTGTCAAGTCTATAAAATAATCATTCTGCCACAATTTTGTTCTCATTGCTTGTTTACCTATAGGCAAATCCCAAATAGGATAAACACGAAAACCTCTTTTTCCTTCTCTATTCTTCGATGATAAAATATGTTTTTCTACCAACACTTTTTTAGGGAAAAAGAAAAATCCTTGTCTTGTTTCATCTTCAGAAAACATCAAATAAAAATCGAAATTATCCTTTTCATCAAATGGTACAGTTTTGTTCGATAAATCCCTTTTCCAAAGCGTAACAAATTGACCTATTTTCTTTGGAGTAACTTTTGTTTTTCTATACTTTACAACACAATTATTCAATACAAAAGTACAACCATCATATTCTACACATTCTTCATCTAAAATCAGTTTTTTTAATTCAAACAATCCTATTTCAGAAAAAAAAATATTTATCTTATCTACATTCATTTTTTTACATATTTATAATTGTATTTGGGCGTTCCGTTTCGGCGTGCTTTCCGTTTCAATCTTTTTTTGATTATTCATTATATAATCAAAAAAAGGATTTCCACTACAATCACTAACGCAAAGAAAAGTATTTTAGTAGAAAACAAATAATATTATAATCATCTAAGTTTATAATATTTTACATATTCAGTGATAAATACTAAATTTACGAAAACAAAAAAAAAATGAAAAAATACTCAACAATTTTGAGTGTTATTGCACTTACAGGATTATTTACATCTTGTTCTACAGCCAATAAAACAACAAAAAATACCGAAATAACTACCACGCAACAAAAAGAATATCCATTTCAGACGTATGCAAAAGTTCCTTTAACAACAGATATTTCTCATTTAAACAATAACGAAAAAGAAATATTACGTTTAATGTTTAAAGCTGCTGATATTATGGACGATTTGTTTTGGCAGCAAGCCTATGGTCCAAAAATAGATTTAATGGATGAAACAAAAGGTGAAACAAAAGAGTATGCAAAAATAAATTATGGCCCTTGGGATAGATTAAATAATGAAGCTCCTTTTGTAAATGGAGTTGGACAAAAACCTTTGGGAGCTACCTTCTACCCTACTGATATGACCAAGAATGAATTTGAAAAAAATTCGGACTTAAAAGATGGTAAATCTCCTTATTCTATTATTCGCAGAAATCGTGAAAGTAAATTATATAGTATTCCATATCATGACGTTTTCAAAAATCAATTAAAACAAGCTGCAGATTACCTAAATCAAGCTGCAAAATTAGCCGAAGACAATGGTCTAAAAAATTATTTACAATTACGTGCCAATGCTTTATTAACTGATGATTTTTACAAAAGTGATTTAGCTTGGATGGATATGAAAAATTCTAATTTGGATATGGTTATTGGTCCTATCGAAAATTACGAAGACCAATTGTTTGGTTACAAGACTTCTTACTCTGCCTATATTCTTGTTAAGGATGTTGAATGGTCAAATAAATTAGCAAAATTTGTACAATACTTACCTGAATTACAACGTAATTTACCTGTAAATGCAACATATAAAAAAGAGGTTCCTGGAACAGATTCTGACCTTAATGCCTATGATGTTGTGTACTATGCGGGTGATTGTAATGCGGGTGGAAAAACAATAGCAATTAACTTACCTAACGATGAGCGTGTTCAACTAGAGAAAGGAACAAGAAGGCTACAATTAAAAAATGCAATGAAAGCAAAATTCGACAAAATTTTAATGCCTATTGCAGAAGTTTTAATCGATGAAAGTCAACAAAAAAATGTAAAATTTGATGCTTTCTTTTCAAATGTTATGTTTCATGAAGTTGCACATGGTTTAGGAATAAAAAATACTGTCAATGGAAAAGGTTCTGTTCGTGATGCCTTAAAAGAAGCTAATTCTGCACTAGAAGAAGGAAAAGCTGATATTCTAGGTTTATACATGGTTAACCAATTATTGAACAAAGAAGAATTAAATGGACAACAAGAAGATTATTTTGTTACATTCTTGGCTGGTATTTTACGTTCTGTTCGTTTTGGTGCTAGTTCTGCTCACGGACAAGCAAATATGATTGCATTCAATTATTTTGCAGAAAAAGGTGCTTTTGAAAAAACTGCTACTGGACGTTATAAAGTTAATGCTGTTAAAATGGAACAAGCCATGAATGGATTATCAGAATTAATCTTAACCTTACAAGGAAATGGAGATTACGATGGTGTAAAACAACTTTATGCTGACAAAGGTATCCTACATTCAGAATTACAAAAGGATTTGGATAAACTAAAAACTAAAAATATCCCTGTAGATGTTGTCTTTGAACAAGGTCCTCAAATGTTAGGTTTATAAAATTGTATACACAAAAAAACACTCTTATGAAGAGTGTTTTTTTTTATTTTAAAACGTGAGTAGATAATACTTTTTGTACTTCATAAACATTCACACTTTTTGTAAATTTCTTACAAATAGAAGGATTTTCTTCACTAGAAATCCATATTTTCAATTCTGCATCTAGCTCAAAATGTCCTGCCGTCTCTATAGAATATCGTGTTATACTTCTATAAGGTAGGGATAAATAATCTATTTTTTTTCCTGTTAAACCTTGTTTATCAACTAATATTAATCGTTTGTTAGTAAACATAAAAACATCTCTAAACAAAGAGAAACCTACTTCAATTTCTTCAGCTTCTATTAATATAGAAGCATATTCTTTATTTAAGTTTAGTGAATCTACTTCACCAGCATTACCTAATAGCTTATTAAATAATCCCATAAATAGTTTATTTTTTTATTTGTAAAAAAGTTCCGAAAGCTTTTTTAAATTCTTTTAATGTAACCAAATGTGTCATATCAGCATCAAAGAATTGCTCTATTTTAGCACTTTTACTTTTTAATTCATCAACAAATGCTATTTGCAATTCAGGATCAATCACATCATCTTTCAAACCAGTAAAAACAACATTTAACTCTGTCGGAGTTCCTTTCATTAATTGTTCTGGAATAAACGGTTTTAATCGTTCAATTGCTATTACAGCAGGGTTAAACATAAGTACAGGAATATCTAAAACCATTCCCAAATAATAACTTATCATACCTCCTAGACTTGTTCCTGCAATAAAGTCTATAGGTTCTTTCTGAAATTTGAAAATTAATTCTTTAACAATGTTTGGTTCATTATCATAATCAATTGATGGTTTGTAACAATTTCCTAAAGAATCTAAATATTGACTTTTTTCATCTGTTACGGAACCTTGATAACCATGTAAATATGCAAACTTCATTACTTTTTATATTTTTTTAGTGAGGTAAAAATACAAAACCCTTTTCAATATTACTTGAAAAGGGTTATATATTCTATTAAATCTTTGAGAATTAAACTATTTGAGTTTGTTCTTGAGATTCTTCTTTTTGTGTATTTGGTAATTCACCTTTAAATAAGAAAGAAACAATTTCTTTATTTACTGTATCCAACATTCTTTGGAAAATAAGGAAAGATTCTTGTTTATAAATTACTAATGGATCTTTTTGCTCATAAACTGCATTTTGTGATGTTTTACGTAAATCATCTACATCACGTAAATGTTCTTTCCAGTTATCATCAATTAAACTTAAAACAACAGATTTTTCAAAATCTTTAATTAATGTTTTACCTTGAGATTCATAAGCTTGTTTTAAATCACAAACAACAGTCATTTGACGAATACCATCTGTAAATGGAACTTGAATACGAGAGAACATATGTCCTTGATTCTCGAAAACATTAGAAATTACAGGAAAAGCTGTTTCTGCAACATGTTTTGTACGAGCCTTATAATCAACTATTGCCGAATCATAAGTAATATCTGTTAACTCTTTAATAGATTTAGATCTAAACTCGTCTTCAGTAACTGGAGAGCCCATTGTAAAGAATTTAATTAAATCTAACTCATATTGAGCAAAATCTTCAAAATCTTTATTTGATTTTACAACAGATGCAGCTACATCATAAATCATATTAGCTATATCTACTTCTAATCTTTCTCCAAATAAAGCATTATGACGACGTTTGTAAATAACCTCACGTTGTTTGTTCATTACATCATCATATTCTAATAAACGTTTACGGATACCAAAGTTATTTTCTTCAACTTTTTTCTGAGCACGTTCAATAGATTTAGTAATCATAGAATGTTCAATTACATCACCATCTTTATGTCCCATACGGTCCATTAATTTAGCAATTCTTTCTGAACCGAATAAACGCATTAAACTATCCTCTAAAGAAACAAAGAATTGAGAAGAACCTGGATCTCCTTGACGACCAGCACGACCACGTAACTGACGGTCTACACGACGAGAATCATGACGTTCTGTACCAATAATAGCTAACCCACCATATTCTTTAACTTCTTTCGTTAATTTAATATCAGTACCACGACCAGCCATATTTGTAGCAATTGTTACAGCTCCTGGTTTACCCGCTTCTGTTACAATATCAGCTTCTTTTTTATGTAATTTAGCGTTTAATACATTATGATTAATACCACGTAATTTTAATGCTTTTGATAAAATCTCTGAAATTTCAACATTTGTTGTACCTACTAATACAGGACGTTTGTCTTCTTGAGATAATTTTGTAATCTCCTCGATTACAGCTTTATATTTTTCACGATTTGTTTTGAAAACAACATCGTTCTTATCGTTACGTAAAATTGGTCTATTTGTAGGAATAGATACAACATCTAATTTATAAATTTCCCAAAACTCACCCGCTTCTGTTTCTGCAGTACCAGTCATACCAGCTAACTTATTATACATACGGAAGTAGTTTTGTAACGTAATTGTAGCAAATGTTTGTGTAGCTGCTTCAATTTTCACGTTTTCTTTAGCTTCAATAGCTTGATGTAAACCGTCAGAATAACGACGACCATCCATAATACGACCTGTAGATTCATCTACAATTTTAACTTCACCATCAACAACTACATATTCAATATCTTTTTCAAATAATGTATATGCTTTTAATAACTGACTTAAAGTATGAATACGTTCAGATTTTATAGAAAATTCTCTAAAAAATTCTTCCTTTAGTTGAAGAACTTCTTCTTTATCTTTTCCTGAATTTTCTATTGCACCAATATTTGTAGCCACATCAGGCAAAACGAAGAAATTTTCATCCTCCATTCCCTTTGATAAGTATTCAATACCTTTATCTGTTAAATCAGATTGATTTTGTTTTTCGTCAATAACAAAATATAAATGCTCATCAATTTTTGGCATTTCTCTGTTATTATCTTGAATAAAATGAGCTTCTGTTTTTTGTAACTGTGCACGAATCCCATCTTGAGATAAGAATTTGATTAATGGCTTATATTTTGGTAAGCCACGATAAACTTGGTATAATTTAAAACCTGCTTCTTTTAAATCTCCTTGTTTAAACAATGTTTTAGCTTCGTTTAAAGTTTTACCTAATAATTCTCTTTGTAAATTATATAAACGATCAATTTTTGGTCTTAATACATCAAACTCATGACGATCTCCTTGTGGAACTGGTCCAGAAATAATTAATGGCGTACGCGCATCATCAATTAATACAGAATCGACCTCATCGACAATAGCAAAATTTAATTCTCTTTGTACTAATGCATCTGGTTCATTAGCCATATTATCACGTAAATAATCAAAACCAAATTCATTATTTGTTCCATAAACAATATCAGAAGCATAAGCTGCTCTACGTCCTGGAGAGTTTGGTTGATGATTATCAATACAATCTACTGCTAAACCATGGAATGAGAAAACTGGTCTCATCCAAGCCATATCACGTTTTGCTAAATAGTCATTTACTGTTACTAAGTGTACACCACGACCAGTTAATGCATTTAAATAAATTGGTAAAGTTGCAACTAATGTTTTACCTTCCCCTGTTTGCATCTCAGCAATTCTACCTAAATGTAATGCTGAACCTCCAATAAACTGAACGTCATAATGAGACATATCCCATGTTACTTGACGACCAGCTGCATCCCAAGAGTTTTTCCAAATTGCAGTATTTTCATCTTTTAATGAAACGAAATCATGACCACGATTTACTAATTCTCTATCAAAATCAGAAGCTGTAACTTCTAAAGTTTCATTTTCAGTAAAACGTTTCCCCGTTTCTCTCATTACAGCAAAAGCTTCAGGTAAAATTTCTAATAAAATTTTTTCTTCAACTTCGTAAGCTTGTTTATTTAATCTGTCAATTTTAACATATAATTCCTCTTTTATAGAAAAATCTTCTGTTTCTTCAACCTGTTTTTTTAGTTCTTCAATTTCAGCTTTAAAATCTTTAGTTGCTTCTGTTAATTTAATTTTAAATTCAGAAGTTTTAGCTCTTAATTGATCAATTGTTAATGAACCAAGTGATTGACCAGCTAAATTAGCTGAATCAACATATTTTTGTAATTCTTTTACATCTTTAGCATTTTTATCTCCTAAAAATCCTTGTAAAATTTTCGTTAAAATGTTCATGTTTTCTTTCGTTATTCAATAAATCAGTAATAATGAATATATTACTAACCTAACGCAAATATACGTTAACTATGTTATTTATTAGATTATAGAATTGAAAAAAGCCCCAATTCGGGCTTTTTTTTATTTTATTTTAGTACTCGTCCTCGTTCCAAAGAAAATCATCATCTGTAGGATAATCTGCCCAGATTTCTTCAATACTTTCGTAAGAATCCCCTTCGTCCTCAATAGATTGTAAATTTTCTACAACCTCTAATGGTGCTCCAGTACGAATTGCATAATCAATTAATTCATCTTTAGTCGCTGGCCAAGGAGCATCACTTAAATAAGATGCTAATTCTAAAGTCCAATACATAGTTTATATATTTTATTAATTAGTAGAGATTATTACACTCTGTTATAATTCTAAATTTTGATTTTGCAAATCAAATAATTTGCCAAAGTCAAACTGTCAGTATTTATCTTAAATAATTTTTGACTACTTTTAAATAAAAGTATTTATTTAAAATAAAATTAAAAAATTTTGAACACGAATATAACAAAAATTTTTACAATAAAATACCCTATTGTTCAAGGTGGGATGGTTTGGAATAGCGGATGGAAATTAGCTTCTGCTGTAAGTAACGCTGGAGGGCTAGGATTAATTGGTGCTGGAAGTATGTATCCAGACACTTTACGAGAACATATAAAAAAGTGTAAAGCAGCTACAAAACACCCTTTTGGTGTGAATATACCATTACTTTATCCTAATATTGAAGAACTTATAAAAGTTATCTTAGAAGAAAAAGTAAATATTGTATTTACATCTGCAGGAAATCCAAAAACTTGGACAGAAATATTAAAAAAGGAAGGTGTAATTGTAGCTCATGTTGTTAGTAGTACAAAATTCGCTTTAAAATCAGAAGAAGCTGGAGTTGATGTTGTCGTGGCAGAAGGCTTTGAAGCTGGCGGACATAATGGCAGAGAAGAAACTACGACTTTCTGTCTTATTCCTAATGTCAGACAACATATTAGCATTCCCTTAATTGCTGCTGGTGGAATAGCTACTGGAGAACAAATACTTGCTGCATTAAGCTTAGGAGCTGATGGTGTGCAAATTGGATCACGATTTGCTGCTACGCAAGAATCATCAGCCAATCAGGATTTTAAAAACTTAATTTTAGATACAAAAGAAGGTGACACTCAATTAACTTTAAAAGAATTAGCTCCTGTTCGATTAATAAAAAATCACTTTTATAACGAAGTTCTACAAAAATATTCTGATGGAGCTACAGCAGATGAACTAAAAGATTTTCTTGGAAAAGGCAGAAGTAAAAAAGGGATGTTTGAAGGTGATTTGATAAACGGAGAATTAGAAATTGGTCAAGTTGCTTCTTTAATAAACTCCATACCAACTGTAGCAGAAATTTTTGACGAACTTTTAGTTGATTTTGATGAAGCAAAAAAAAGAATGCTAAATTTTTAAAAATATTACTTTTAAAAAAAAATAAAAATCTATAAAAAAGTGTGCCTNNAGGCACACTTTTTTATAGATTAAAGACAATTAATTTTCATCTTCTAAAATTTCGGCAACACGACCAATTTGTCCATCTGTTAACCGAACCTTGATACCTCTACTATGATAAGGTGATGAAGTTAGAATATCTTTAACAATACCTTCTGTCAATTCGCCTGATCTTTGATCTTTCTTTAGAATAATATTTACCAATAAACCTGGGTAAATATCTTTTCTAGTTTTTCCATCGTTCATATAATGATATATTTAGCAAAATATTAATTTTATATTCTACCCTGTTCTTTTAATTTCCAATATCGTAATAAACCATTTACTGACATAAAGGTTGGATTCGCAAATTCATAAACCTGAATTTCATCTTCAGATAAACCTTCCTCTTTATATCTTTTTATTACATAATCTACAAAAACTGGTGTTATTTCGTCCGCTGTTAATTTATCATCATACATCGGTTTCATATAATTTGCCCAATCATCTAAAACTTTTTCTAATTGATTAAAATGTTCCTCTAAATTATGATGAGCACCATAATGTGTTGGATAAATAGTTTTAGCATTTATTTTTCTCAACTTATTAATAGATTCTTTCCAAAGCTCTATATTGATATCTGGAGGAGGACAAGGAGGAACAACTGGTCCATTTTCTATTTTAACTCCAGCAACATCACCTGTAAAAATAACATCATCCAAAACATAAGCATTATGATGAACGGCATGCCCAGGAGTATAAATTGTGTTAAATACAGCATCTCCAAACTCAACACTTTGACCATCTGATAAAGGAACTAAAAATTCTTCATCTATTGCTTCCATTTTTCCCCACAAACGGTTCATATCATCACCATAAATCATCTGAGCCGAATCCCATAATTTTTGAGGATTTTTCAGATGTGGCAAACCAATTGGATTTACAAAAACTGTTGCTCCATGTTTTGTAAACTTCCAAGCAGCCCCAGCATGATCAAAATGAATATGTGTGATTAAAACATTTTCTATATCAATCACTCTAAATCCTAAAGATTCAATTCCTTTTTCTAAATTTTCAAAAGTAGAATATGGACCTGGATCTACTAAAACTGGCCCCTGCTCTGTTTCTATTAAATAAGAAGCAATTGCTTCATTACCTCCAAGAAAATTTAAATCTATTGTATGTATTTTTAACATATTCCTTATTTTATGTTTTTATATTATAAAAATATTAATCTATTTCACAAGAAAAACATTCTATCTCTATCAGCTCTTTTGCTTCAATTAATACTTCTTTTTTTATTTCTTCTGAAAGATTTAGGTTATTTAGTACGTTTGGAAAATCAACCAAATCCTTTACCAAAATACAATCTTTATCTAATAAAGCTTTTTCGTCTTCTAATGTTAAAGTCGTTAAACATGTAATAGGATATAAAACTGCATTATCTACAAGATATTTTATACTTTTATTTTCTGGATAATCCCATGAAATAATACCTATACCATAATAATTAGCAAAATCAATACTATCTGTTGTTAAATAAGCATTTGTAACCAAATAACCTTTTGTTGGAGTGAGGTCTTTATTAAAAAAATGATAAAAATTATTTTCAACATCCTTCATTCTAGAAAGAAAATACATTGGAGTTGTAACTGATATTTTAGCCTCCTCATCGTTTCTAAATTTACATTCGCAAAAAATTAATTGTTGATCTTTCATAGCAACAACATCTATTTCGTGAGTAACAGCATTTCCTTGTACAGTTTGTGATGTTATTGAATTATAACCTGCAGCTTGCATTACACGAGAAACCCATTTCTCGAAACAATAACCTTCAGGACCTAAATTTTTTAGTGCTTTTTTTAAGCTATATCGAGCTGCATAAGAATTTCTATACCTTTTTAAGGACTGAAAAGCATAACGATATAAATCTTTTGTAGAAATACCGTCATATAGTTCTTTAGAAACTTGTTCAAAAACTTGTTCAATTTCCTCTTTTTTTGCTCCTGATTTTGATAATGATTTTCTTAAAATAGCAGGATTATAAGAAATTAATTCACCCGAATTTTTCTTTATTAACATAGTATAAAGTGGTTTGTTGTGACTAATTTAAAGAATTATAGCTAAAAGGTGTTCATCTTTTTTAATATATAGACAAAAAAAATCTCATAAAAATTTATGAGATTTTAATTTATTATATATTTCTTGTTCGTTGAATTAACATCATATCTGCCATTACCATTGCTACTAAGCTTTCTACAATAGGTACAGCTCTTGGTACCACGCAAGGATCATGTCTTCCTTTACCATGCATTTCTACCATTTCTCCATCAATATTTAAAGTTGTTTGTTCTTGCATTAAAGTAGCAACAGGTTTAAAAGCAACTTTAAAATAAATATCCATTCCGTTAGAAATCCCTCCTTGAATTCCACCAGAATAGTTTGATTTTGTTGTTTTATCAAGATTAAACTGATCATTCATTTCAGAACCTTTCATAGATGTAGAAGCAAAACCTTCTCCATATTCAAATCCTTTTACAGCATTTATAGATAACATTGCTTGTCCTAACCGTGCATGTAATTTATCAAAAATTGGTTCTCCTAAACCAACAGGAACATTTTGTATAACACAAGTCACTTCTCCTCCAATCGTATCACCTTCTTTTCTGATTTGTTTTATTTTATCAATCATTTTCTCTGCCATATCCAAATCAGGACAACGTACTGCCGTTTCTTCTATGTTAGAAAAATCCAATAAAGAATAATCATTATCTAGTTTTAATTCACCAACTGCACTAACATAAGCTGTTATATTTATTGAAGGTATAATATGTTTTGCTACAGCTCCACCAACAACCCAGTTTGCTGTTTCACGAGCAGATGTTCTTCCTCCTCCTCTATGATCGCGTACACCATATTTAGTTTCATAAGTAAAATCTGCATGTGATGGACGAAAAACTCCTTTTATATGATCATAATCGTGAGATTTTTGGTTATCATTCGGGATAATAAACCCAATTGAAGCACCTGTTGTTTTTCCTTCAAAAATTCCTGAAAGAAATTGTACAGTATCTGGTTCTTTTCGTTGAGTTACAATTGCCGATTGCCCTGGTTTACGACGATCTAATTGAGCTTGAATCCAATCAAAATCTAATTCTATTCCGCTTGGAACACCATCAATTACTCCTCCTATAGCTACACCATGACTTTCGCCAAAAGTGGAAATTTTAAATAATCTTCCGAATGTATTCACAATAATTTTTTGTTAGTTTATTTTTTGAATTGATAAATTACAGCATTAATATTCATACTTGCTCCAACAGAAGCCATAATGATTTTATTGTCTGGATGAAACTGATGTGGTGCTAATTTATTCTCTTGAATCAGATTAAACATTGTAGGAACTGTAGCAACTGAAGTATTACCTAAAAATTGAACTGTCATAGGATCTACATCTTTAGGCGCAGCAACACCATATAATTTATACAAACGTTCTATCATTGCATGATCCATTTTAGCATTTGCTTGATGCAGTAAAATTTTATCTATTTCTTCTATAGAAATTGAAGATTCATCTAATAAAGATTTTATTGCGGGAGGAACATTTTTAAGAACAAATTCATAAACTTTACGTCCTTTCATGTTAATATTTTTAATCGATCCTACATAATCAGGATTTATTGATTTACCATTACACAAGAAACTTAATTCTTCATCAGTATAAGATAAAGTAGCATGATTAATTATACCATATTTATAATCATCTTCTTTTGCTTCTAAAACTACAGCTCCTGCACCATCAGCAAATATCATTGCAGAACGGTCATATGGATCAATAGCACGAGATAAGGTATCAGAACCAACTACTAAAATTTTATTTGCAATTTTTGCCTGAATAAATTGGTGAGCTAAAATTAAAGATTCTACCCATCCAGGACAACCAAATGTCATATCATAAGGTTTACATTTTAGGTTTTTTATTCCTAAGTTATGTTTTACCTTAGCTGATATAGAAGGCATTATATCTATTTGTCTTGCAATAGGGTCTATATCTCCAAAATTATGAGCACAAATAATATAATCTAATGTTTCAACATCAACTCCAGCTTTTTCAATAGCTATTTTAGCAGCTTCAGTGGCAATATCAGAATTTAAAATATCATCTTCTACATATCTCCTTTCTCTAATTTCTGTAATTTCTTCAAATTTACGGGTAATTTCTTCACCACTTTTTTCTAAAGGATTACCATCATCTCCAAAAAATTTATGATTAATAAAATCTTCATTTGTAACAATCTTATTTGGTAGGTAATGACCAGAACCTGTAATTACAGAATTTATCATATTATTGTTGTTCAGCTTAAATAAAAAATTAACTAAGAGCAAAGTTACACATTTCATTAAAATAGTAAATAAAAAATATGTAATAAGACATACTAAAATTGATAAAGTATAATTAATTTAGCAGCATGAAGAAGAATCCATCATTAATTGGGCTTTTAATCATTTGTGGTTTAATTGCTTTTATTTTATTATTTTATAATACTTTTCTTAACAAAAAAGATGGTTATGTTATTGATAACCCATCAAACAAAACAATAAGTATAAAAATAAATGACAAAAACTACACAATAGCTCCACAACAAAATGCTCGTATAGAATTACCAAAAGGTAAAACAAAAATTTCTTATACATTTAATAATAAAAATACTGATACAATTATTGACATTGTTAGATCGAGTGGTTTAATAAATCCTACTTTACAAGATTATTACACATTTACTCGTCCATATGGAGTGCGAAAAAATAAAGATTCAATATTTTTATCTAAAAATATAGCCATAGATAATCAAGTATATCATGGAATTATTGAAAAATCATCAGATCTTTACATTGAAAATTTTTACTACAACTTAGATCAAGATTACCCTAGAATATTTATAAAAAGTGCTTCTAGTGAAAAGAATACTGATTTATCCAAAATTTTTAACAAAGAAGATTTTAAACAATTTTACTTCGAAAACTACGAATAGTATCTTAAATTTTAAAAAATGACAAATCATCAACACGATAGTGTAACACCATACGAATCATCAGATTTAAACAAAAAGAAGCAAGTAGAACAAATGTTCGATAATATTTCTCCTAAATATGATTTATTAAATCGCGTTTTATCTATGGGAATTGATATACAATGGAGAAAAGATGTTATCAAAATGGTTCAAGCCTCTAATCCTAAAACTATCTTAGATATAGCAACAGGAACAGGTGATTTAGCAATTATGATGGGAAAAGCCACAAATGCTAAAATTACTGGTCTAGATTTATCTGCTGGTATGTTAGAAGTAGGTAGAAAAAAAGTAAATGAGTCAAATCTAAGTGATCGTATAGATATGGTACAAGGAGATTCAGAAAATTTACCTTTTGATAATGATACTTTTGATTGTATAACTGTATCTTTTGGAGTTAGAAATTTTGAAAACTTAGAAAAAGGATTGGCTGAAATAAATAGAGTTCTTAAACCTGGTGGAACATTTGTTATTTTAGAATTCTCTTATCCAACAGCATTCCCTATGAAACAATTATATACATTTTATTCAAAAAATATTTTACCTGCAATTGGTAAAATGGTTTCAAAAGATCAAAGTGCATATACATATCTACCTGACTCTGTGAGAGCTTTTCCACATGGTGAAGAAATGAAAAATATACTTAAAAATGTAAAATTCAATCAACCTATTGATAAAAAACTTACTTTTGGTATAGCAAGCATTTACAAAAGCATAAAATAAATCTTCAGGTTATACGTTGAAACTCTATGAGAAAAAATCTTATCATCGCATTTACATTAGTTGCTGCAAGTTTAGCAAACGCACAGTTTCGTCCAAATTATGATAGAACTGAATACAGAACTGAATCTGACGAAAAAAAATTTACTTTTGGATATTTCTTAGGTACAAACATGATGAGCTATAAAGTTAATCCAAAAGCTCAAAGAGATCTAACACCAGGTACAACACAAACACCTGAAGATGATGGAGTGAACGACTATGGATTAGTATATCTTAGACAAGATAATAAATTAGGGTTTTCTGTTGGTCTTATGGCTAAAATGAAAATCAATGATTACATTGATTTGAAAACTGAACCTGGAATACATTTTTCTCAACGTACATTATATTTTACTAATGCTCCTTATTCTGGAACAGAAACAACACCAACTGAAGATCAATATTTAAATGATACTAATGTTAAAAGAGAAGTAAAGTCATCTTATGTTGAACTTCCTTTACTTTTAAATTTTCATGGAGATCGCTGGTTTAATACTAGGCCTTATATACAAGGAGGTTTAGGGTATGTAATGAATTTGCAATCTAATGAAAACAAAGCTGATGATAATGGTGTAGGTGTTTTTAGAACAACTACAAATAATTTTAGCTGGCAAGCTGAAATAGGAGTAGAAATTTATTTTAAATATTTTAAACTAACCCCATCTTTAAAAGGTATGTTCTTCTTCAACAATGAGCTTGTAAAGGATAATCCTACAACAGATAAATATTGGGCTGGAAGTTTAAATTCTTTATCTACAAGGGCATTTGTTTTTTCACTAAAATTTGAATAAATTGTAATTATTTAAAACCACAAAAATAATTACATGAATTTTCAATTATCTGAAGAACAACTAATGATACAGCAATCTGCTAGAGATTTTGCTGTATCAGAATTATTACCAGGAGTTGTAGAACGTGACGAAACTTCTATTTTCCCTAAGGACGCTGTTAAAAAAATGGGAGAATTAGGTTTTCTAGGTATGATGGTAGATCCCAAGTATGGAGGCTCTGGGTTAGATAATGTTTCCTATGTTGTTGCAATGGAAGAAATAGCTAAAATAGATGCTTCAGCTGCAGTTATAATGTCAGTTAATAATTCTTTAGTCTGTGCAGGATTAGAAAAATACTGTACAGAAGAACAAAAACAAAAATATTTAGTTCCATTAGCTTCTGGTCAATCATTAGGAGCTTTTTGTTTATCTGAACCTGATGCTGGATCTGATGCTACATCACAAAAAACTACTGCTATAGATAAAGGAGATCATTATTTGTTAAATGGTACTAAAAACTGGATAACAAATGGGAACTCTGCATCTACTTATATAGTAATAGCACAAACATACCCAGAAAAAGGACATAAAGGAATCAATGCATTTATAATAGAAAAAGGATATAAAGGCTTTGAAATTGGTCCTAAAGAACAAAAAATGGGAATTAGAGGTTCTGATACACATTCATTATTTTTTAATGATGTAAAAGTTCCAAAAGAAAACAGAATTGGAGAAGATGGATTTGGTTTTACTTTTGCTATGAATGTATTAAATGGAGGACGAATAGGAATTGCATCACAAGCATTAGGAATTGCACAAGGAGCATATGAATTAGCTCTTAATTATGCCAAAATCCGTAAAGCATTTAAAACTGAAATCATTAATCATCAAGCCGTAGCGTTTAAATTAGCAGATATGGCTACAAATATTTCTGCAGCTCGTTTACTTTGCTACAAAGCTGCTACAGAAAAAGATGAAGGAAAAGATATATCTATATCAGGTGCGATGGCCAAACTTTTTGCTTCAAAAACAGCAAATGAAGTAACTTCTGAAGCAGTTCAAATACATGGCGGAAATGGATATGTAAGAGAATATCATGTAGAACGTATGATGCGAGATGCAAAAATTACACAAATTTATGAAGGTACTTCAGAAATACAAAAAATAGTAATTTCAAGAGGTATTAGTAAATAATGCAAATACAATTTATTAAAAAAAGACATCTGTTGCTGACAGATGTCTTTTTTTATTTATAGGTAGAAAAAACTAATCGTTGTATATTTGCCGCTGGAAAAAATATAAGTAAATGAAAATTTTTAGATTCGGACCAAAGGGTCAAGAAAAATCAGGAATCATTATTGATGATAAAAAATTTGACGTATCTGGTTCAGGTATCATCTATGACGAAGATTTTTTCGGTAATATTGAAAAACAAGAAACTCTAGAAAAATACATCGAGCAAAACGCTAACAATTTACCTATCGTAGATGATAGTGTACGTATAGGAGCACCACTTACACGTCCTGGTAAAATTGTATGTGTTGGATTAAATTTTGATGATCACGTAAAAGAAACTGGTTTAGAGCAACAACCAGAACCAATTATGTTTATTAAAGCCAATCAATCATTTTCAGGTCCTGAAGATGGAATTATGCAACCAAATGGGGCTACAAAATTAGATTGGGAAACAGAACTTTGTTTCATTATTGGTAAAAAAGCAAACAATGTAACTGAAGAAGAAGCAATGGATCATGTATATGGTTTTGCATTAATGAATGATGTTACGGAAAGAGCTTTCCAAACAGAACGTGGAGGAACATGGGATAAAGGAAAAGGATGTGATACTTTTGCACCTGTAGGTCCATTTATTGCTACAAAAGAAGAAATAAAAAATGTTGATAATTTACGCATTTGGTTAAAATTAAATGGAGAGCTAATGCAAGATGGAACAACTCAAGATTTCATCTATAGAATACCTAAATTAATTTCTTACTTATCTCAATTTATGTCTTTCTTACCCGGAGATATTATTTCTACAGGATCACCTGCTGGATCAGGAATGGGAAAAACACCACAAATATGGTTAAAACCAGGAGATGTAATAGAGTATGGAATAGAAGGTTTAGGTTCTACAACTCAAAAAATATTACCTTTCGAAAGAAATTAACTAATATTCTAATTAATTTATCTACTTTTGCACGGTATTTTCCGGAGCAAATTCAGAGAATAAATGTACAAAATGCTGAATTTCCTAATTTTATTTTGGGAAACCGGAATCATTTTGTACATTTGCACCCCGATCGAGTTATCGGAAATAGTATAATATATTAAAAATCAAGATAGTGGACACGTTAAGTTACAAAACTTCATCAGCCAACAAAGAAACTGCTCAGAAAGAATGGGTAGTTGTGGACGCTACAGACTTATCATTAGGTCGTTTAGCGTCAGGTGTTGCGAAGCTTATCAGAGGTAAGCACAAAACAAACTTTACTCCTCATGTAGATTGTGGAGATTATGTAATTGTTTTAAATGCTGACAAAATTCAATTAACAGGAAGCAAATGGGACGAGAAATTATATATCCGTCACACAGGTTATCCAGGAGGACAAAGATCTTTAACTGCAAGAGAAGTTTTTGCAAAAGATCCGGTACGTTTAATTGAAAAGTCAGTAAAAGGAATGTTACCTAAAAATAAATTAGGTAGTAAATTATTGACTAATTTACATGTATTTGTTGGTACAGAGCACAATCATGAAGCTCAACAACCAAAACAAATCGATATTAACGAATATTTATAATTTAATTCCATGGCAATAGTTCATAAAATCGGACGTAGAAAAACATCTGTTGCTCGTGTATATTTACAAGAAGGTAATGGAGAAATCTTCATTAACGGACGCGAGTTAGCAAACTACTTCCCTACAGCAGTATTACAATACAAAGTAGAGCAACCATTTTTAATCACTGGTACAAATGATAAATACAATGTAGATATCAAAGTATTTGGTGGAGGAATCACAGGACAAGCTGAAGCAATTCGTTTAGCAATTTCTAGAGCTTTATGTGAAATTGATGCAGATTTCCGTTTACAATTAAAACCAGAAGGGTTATTAACACGTGACCCACGTATGGTTGAACGTAAGAAATTCGGTCAAAAGAAAGCG
>DLJQ01000008.1:53708-84993 GCA_002484335.1 Flavobacteriales bacterium UBA7612 | reverse complement strand
CAAGTTGATCGTCAAAGAGCAGCTTTAGAGAAGAACTTAGGTTCTATCGCTGATATGACACGTTTACCATCTGCAGTTTTTGTAGTTGATATTGTACGTGAGCACATCGCAATCGCTGAAGCTCAAAAATTAGGTATTCCAATTTTTGCAATGGTTGATACAAATACTGACCCACGTCAAGTAGATTTTCCAATCCCTGCAAATGATGATGCTTCTAAATCTATCGATATCATCTTAACAACAGTTGCTGACTCTATCAAAGCTGGTTTATCTACACGTAAAGCAGAGAAAGAAAAAGCAAAAGAAGGTAAAGAAGAAGGAGCTGAAACTAAAGAAGCTTAACATTAACTTGATGATCAATTCATCGATATAATATACCTTGTAGCTCCTACATCATTTTTTGATGTATGAGCTACTTTTATTTAAAAATATTAAGAACAATAAAAAAAATATTACTATGAGCTATAAAGCAACAGCCGCTGAGGTAAGTAAATTAAGAAACGCAACTGGTGCGGGTATGATGGACTCTAAAAAAGCTTTAGAAGAAGCTGGTGGAGATTTTGACAAAGCTGTAGAAGTTTTACGTAAACAAGGTCAAAAAGTTGCTGCTAAAAGAGCTGACCGTGAATCTACTGAAGGTGCAGTTATTGCAAAAGTAAATGCAGGTGCAAATAAAGGTGTTATTATTGCTTTAGGTTGTGAAACTGATTTCGTTGCTAAGAATGAAGCTTTCGTTCAATTAGCTCATGATATCGCTGAATTAGCTTTAAACTTCGATTCTAAAGAAGATTTATTAAAAGCAGATTTCAATGGTATTTCAGTTGAAGAAAAATTAATCGAACAAACTGGTGTTATCGGTGAAAAAATTGAAATTGCTAACTTCCAAACTATCGAAGGTTTCTCTTTAAACGGATACATCCACGCTGGTAATAGAATTGCTGCAATTGTAGCTTTATCAGGAGAGTACGAAGGAGCTAAAGAAGTTGCTTATGACGTAGCTATGCAAGTTGCTGCTATGAATCCAGTAGCTTTAGATGAGACTCAAGTTTCTCAATCTGTTATTGATACTGAATTAGCAATCGCTAAAGAGCAATTAGCTGCTGAAGGTAAACCAGAAAACATGATTGAAAATATTGCTAAAGGTAAATTACAAAAATTCTTTAAAGAGAATACATTAGTTCACCAAGCTTCAATCAAAGACGGAAAAACTTCTGTACAAGATGTTGTTAAAGCTGTTAATGCTGATTTAAAAGTAACTGGATTTATCCGTTACAGCCTATAATAATTAAATTATTATTCATATAAAAAAGAGATGTCCTAAAGACATCTCTTTTGTTTTTGGTATAAGTTTTGTATTCGTTTGATTAATAAAATTTTATTATTATATTTGTCTATAACGAATGCATATGAAGCACTATATACTATTTATATTTTTATTAACCTTTACTTTTATATCTGCTCAATCTCGATTTGATCAAGATAAGCATTCATCTACAATATATCCTAATCCTGCATCTACATCTTTTACAATAAAATTTGAAAACCCTACAAAAGTTATTAATGTTTCTGTATATTCTATTATAGGAAACGAGGTTTTAAATAAAAGAATAGATGGAAATGATAAAATAAATTTTAATGTACAAAATTTAAGAAAAGGAAAATATATAGTAAGAATTTTAAACAATGATGGCTCTACTGAAACACAATCATTAATCAAAAATTAACAAGTAATTTCTAAAATACAATTCAAAAAAAAGTAGCTTTAAAAATTTTAAAGCTACTTTTTTTGAATTTATATAATTTTATTATTATAGAAAAGGATAATCAATGTAACCTTTTTCTCCTCCTCCAAACATCGTTAGTTTATCAGGTTGATTAAGATCTTCATTTAACTCAAAACGTTTAGGTAAATCTGGATTCGCTAAAAATGATACTCCAAAAGAAATCAATTTCGCTATTCCCTTCTCCAATTCTTCTTCAGCAGAAATTTTAGTATAAGCTGTATTTGCAATAAGTGTATTTTTTGATAGTTTACCAAATAATTCAATTTCATCACCTTTTGGATAATGATCTAATAAAGGAAACATTGGACTACGCTTCATTAATTCTACAAAAGCAAAATCTAATTTATTAAGTTGATTAATTAAATAAGTAAAATTTCCAATAGGATTATCCAAAACAATTCCAGCATAAGGATGTAATGGTGATATTTTTATTCCTACTTTTTCACCTCCAATTGCATTAATTAATTCTTTCATTACTTCTAGAACAAAACGGCTTCGATTTTCTATATTTCCTCCATATTCATCTGTTCTTTGATTTGAACTTTCAGCTAAAAATTGATTAGGTAAATAACCATTTGCAGCATGAAATTCAACTCCATCAAATCCAGCTTCAATAGCATTTTTAGCTGCTTGTACATAATCTTTTATAATTTGTTTAATTTCTAGATTTGTCAATTCTTTTGGAGATTTCATAATCTTTTAATCCTTGGGATGTAAAATGTTGAACTCCCTCTATTGCTATTGCTGAAGGAGCAACAGGTAAAACTCCATTTCTATCAATAGAATGCCCTACGCGACCAGTATGCCATAATTGTGCAAATATTAAACCTCCATTATCATGCACTGATTTTGTTACTTTTTTCCAAGCTGAAACTTGTTTTTCTGTATAAATACCAGGTGTGAATGGACTACCGATTGCCTGTTCTGAAATATTAATTGCTTCAGAAATGATTAATCCTGCACTTACACGTTGTGTATAATATTGTACTGTAATATCTCCTATAACTCCATTTTTATCAGCACGACTTCTTGTCATTGCTGCCATGACCATTTTATTTTTTAAGTCAAGATTTGCTAATTTTATTGGTTCTAATAATTTCATCTATTTTATAATTTATTTTTTATGCGTTGTAATAATTCTGGAAAGCGACAAAAAGCAGCTAACCAAATTATAATTTGAATAATAATGGGAACAGTTATAGGTTGATTATTTACAAAATGTATTGAAATTGCACCTCCTATATATGCTATACCTAATAATGTTCCTATAATTCCTGTTTTAGGTATTAACCAAAATAATGTTATAACTAATTCTAAAATTCCTAATATTATTAAATTTTCATTTCCTCCTACTCCATTTGACATTTCTTTAGAAACTTCACTTCCTGACAATTTCATGAATGCACTACCTAAGAATATAATTGCTACCAAAATTGTACTTATCCAATAAATAATTTGATTTCTCTTGTTCTTCATATTTTCTTTTTCACAAAATTATATTTAATTATTATACATTTGTAACCTGTTACAAAAAGGATAGTAGTTACAAAAAAGTTACTATATATGAGAAATGAAAAAATAAATCATAATGATGAATCTTGTAGAAAAGCATCACTTGCAATACAAGATACATTAGATGTAGTTGGAGGTAAATGGAAACTTATATTGATTTCCATCTTAAGAGATAATAAGATGAAATTTAACGAATTATCTAGAGAAGCTGGAATAAGCCCACGTATTTTGTCAAAAGAATTACAAGAATTAGAAATGAATGATCTTGTGAATAGAAAAGTTTGTGATACCAAACCTGTTACTGTTGAATATTCTTTAACTGAATATAGTTATACATTATCTGAGGTAATAATTGCTTTACACAAATGGGGAATAGCACATAGAGAAAAAATCATAAACTCAAAATAATTATTCTATTACTGAGATTATAAGGTTTGCAACATCTATTAGTTGTTCTTCTGCAAGGAAATATGCTGATTAAAAAAAATATCTATAATTTATTCAGAAAAGAGTTTCTATATTCCAAAGGAGATATATTAACTTTATTCTTAAATAATTTATTAAATGATTGTGGATATTCAAAACCTAATTGATAAGCTATTTCTCCAATAGATAAAACTGTTGTAGTTAATAATTGTTTTGCTTTTTCTATGACCTTATTATGAATATGTTGTTGAGTTGTTTGTCCTGTTGTATTACGTAAAAAATTGCTCAGATAATTTGGAGATATATTCAACTGCTTAGAAACATATTGTACAGTAGGAAAACCATTTTGATGATTAAAATAATTGTCTAATAAATTTTCTAAACGAATAAGAATATCTTCATTCATTTGCTTACTAGAACTAAATTGACGATTATAAAAACGATTACTATATTGTAAAAGTAGTTCTATTTGAGCTATGATAACATCTTTACTAAAAGCATCAAATTTTTTATTAGACTCAATTTTTATACTTTCAAAAATATGTTCTATTATTTTTTCTTCTTGTTCAGATATATATAAAGCTTCATTTATTTTATATGAAAAAAAACCATAATTCTTAACTGTCTTTCTTAGTAAATAACCATTCAAAAATTCTGGATGAAAGCATAGACAAATCCCTTCTGAAGATGACTCTTCTCTATTATGTAAGAGTAATTGATTAGGAGAAATAAAAGTCATTACACCTTTATTATGATCATAGTATTGTTGACCATATTTCAATTCTCCTTTAAAGTTTTTTTTAATTGAGATACAATAAAAACCCAGCATAAAATGCCCTAAAGATTCCAAGTCTTGTATCTTCATGTCCTCAAATCTAAAAACATTGATCAACGGATTATTTGGCATTAATAAACCTAAATATTTGTGTTGCTCAGAAATTGTTTCAAGAATATATGGTTTTTTTATTTTTTTCATAAATAATATTTTATCTATAAAGTGGACATATCAATAACAAATCTATAACGAACATCTCCTTTTTCCATACGAACAAAGGCTTCATTAATATTTTTAATATCTATTAATTCTATATCTGAAACTATATTGTACTCTGTACAAAAATCTAACATTTCTTGAACTTCTTTTAAACCTCCGACACCTGAGCCTGTTATAGATTTATTTCCTACAACTAAAGAAAATGATGATATTTGCCATGGCTCTGGAGGTAAGCCAACATTAATATAAACCCCATTCGTTCTTAAAGTTTCAAGATAAGTATTAATATCATGATTTTGAGATATTGTATCTAAAATAAAATCAAAAGAATGAAATACTGACTTCATTTGATTTTCATCTTTTGAAATAATAAAATTTTTAGCACCAAGCTCTTTGGCTGCTAATTCTTTATTTTTCGATGTACTTATTACTGTTACTTCTGCTCCTAAAGCTACAGCAAATTTTATTGCCATATGACCTAAACCTCCTAAACCTATGACTGCTAATTTATCTCCTTTACCAACTTTCCATTTTTTTAAAGGAGAATATGTTGTTATTCCAGCACATAATAACGGAGCTACAGCTGGTAAATATAATTTTTTTGAAATATGAAAACTAAAATCCTCATTAATAACAATACTATTAGAGTAACCTCCTTGAGTTATATTTCCATTTTTTGTAACACTTCCATACGTCTGTATTCCTTGGATACAAAACTGTTCGTGATTATTTTCACACTCTTCACATTTTCTACAAGAATCCAATTGAGTTCCAACAGCAGCTAAATCTCCAATATTAAATTTTTTTACATTTTTCCCCATTTCGACTACTTTACCTACTATTTCATGACCAGGTACCAAAGGAAAAGTACCTTCTCCCCAATGATTGGTTACAGCATGTAAATCAGAATGGCATACTCCACAATATAGAATCTGTATTAAAACATCATTATCACCAATATTATTTCTCTCAAAATTCCATAATTCTAAATTTTGATTTGCTTTTTTTGCAGCATATCCTTTTACTTGTATCATAATTTATAAATTTTAATACAAATTTCTAAAAGCATTAATCAAAAAATGTATCCAAATCTCTGATATGATTATCCAAAAATGTTACTTAGAAGATATTTAAAAGTTTTTTCATTGTTGGTCTGTAATTGTCGCCCCATTTTTCTACTTCATAAATTATAGGCAATAAAGACTCTCCTACTTCTGTTAATTTATATTCTGAATGAGGAGGAAGTTCAGCATAAATTTTCTTTTCTACGATTCCATAAAATTCCAATTCTCTTAATTGTCTATCTATAACACGTGGACTTGCTTCTGCAAATTGTTTATGAAGTTCACTCGGTCTCATCACTTTTTTTGATAATTCTAAAATTATACAACTTTTCCACTTTCCACCAAAAATTTCCATTGCTATTTTCACTCCACAATCTATTTCAAATGGGATTTTCTTTTTATACATTTCAACACTTTTACGTAAAGATAATCATAGCAATATTATTTACCTATACACACAAATTTGTCTATATACGAATAATTTGGCGCTAATTGTTTAAATTTTATTGAGGTCATAAATTTGCATAACAAATAATAAAATTTGAATAATGGAAAATGAAAAAGATACACTTCGTTTAATTTATCCACAATGGCAAGGAGGAGATATTTCTCAATGGATAAATGATATACCGGCAGATGATGTTTCTAGAGGATATTTTTTAGGAGCACAAATTTTAAATTTTTTAGCACCAGAAAACAATCAAAAAACTATTCAAATTCCTATTTCCTTAGATATAGAAAATAGAAAAACTAAAAATGGAATTATTTCTTATGATGCAATTTTAGAACAAACAAAAACAGCGCTTTCTATTATAAAAGATGAAAAACCTAAAAAAATAATTACTCTTGGAGGTGAGTGTTCTGTAAGTGTACTACCATTTACATATATGTCCTCTCTTTATTCTGATGATATTGCTGTTATTTGGATTGATGCACATCCTGATATAAACGTTCCCGGAGATAATTACACAGGTTATCATGCAATGGCGTTGGCTGCATGTATGGGATTGTGGAATGATGAAATTACTGAAAATCTTCCTTCAAAAATAGATCCTTCTAAAGCTCTTATTGTTGGTTTACGAGAATGGGATACAGGAATGAAAGAAAGACAAGAAGAATTAGGAATAAAAAGTGTATCTCCAGAAGAATTAAAAAAAGATAATACAATAGTCTTAGATTGGTTGAAAAATAGTGGTGCATCAAAAGTTATGATACATTTTGACTTAGATTCTTTGGATCCTGAAGATTTATTTGCGGGTGTTGTTGGTGTTCCGAATGGTATTAAAGTAAATGAGGTTATAAATTTAATTAATAATATAAATGATAACTATGATATTGTTGCTTTTACTATTGCTGAACCTTTACCAAAAACTGCAATTAAAATAAAAAATATGTTAAATCAATTATCTATTTTGAAATAGATAATTGATTTAATTTAGAATAACATGTGCAATTTTGTACATGTTACTCTTCTATATCTTTTATTTTTTTTTACTGAATTTCCCCCAAAAATATTATTGGACAGAATATCTTTAGTAATTTTTATATACGAAACTGCAACAGGGATTGAAGCGGCATCCTTTTATAAACGAAATCAGATTTTAATTAAATTATCGTTTATAAAAGATATAGCGAAAAAGCCCGCTCGGTTGCCCAAAATAAATTTAATCAAAATAAGAGCTTATTAAAAAAAGAAAGTATATTTGAATTTTATAAATTCAGTTAGTATGCCTAAAGTAGAAAGTATAGAACAATTGTATAAACGTGCACCACAAGCAAACCCTTTAAAATTAGAACAAGATAATGCAGGAAAAGGTCATTTTAATGTTTTTACAAGAGATGTATGTTCTTTCCTTAGTCCTTATAGTAGAAGAGATTACTACAAAATTTCTTATATTATAGGCAAAGGAACTTTATATTATGCTGATAAACATATTTATATAGATAAACCTGCTCTTTTGTTCTCTAATCCTAGAGTTCCTTATGCTTGGGAAGCAGAGAATGAAGATCAGAAAGGTTGGTTTTGTTTGTTTAATGATTATTTTCTGAATCATGATGAAAAAGTTGGTCATTTACAAAACTCTCCTTTGTTTCAGCTAAACAAACGACCTATTTTTTTCTTGAATGAGCTACAACAAGAACAAGTCAATTATATGTTTTTGTCTATGTCCAATGAAATACAAGGATCTTACGAGCATCGCTATGATTTAATTAGAAGTTATTTGCATGTTTTATTGCATGAGGGAATGAAAATGCAAGAACCAGATGATTTTAAGGTAAACAACAATGCTTCGGGAAGAATCACACAATTGTTTATGGAATTACTAGAAAGACAATTTCCTATTGATAGTCCACATATCCGCCTAGAATTGAATACTGCTAAAATTTTTGCTGAACATTTATGTGTACATACAAACCACTTAAATAGATCTGTGAAAAATGAAACAAATAAAACAACTACCGAAATTATACAAGATAGGATTGCTACAGAAGCAAAAGCTCTGTTACAGCATACATCTTGGTCTATTTCTGAAATTGCTTATAGTCTAGGTTTCGAGTCACAAGCTTACTTTACAAATTTCTTTAAAAAACATATAGAGAGTTCTCCTTCGGAATACCGACGATCGATTTGAAATTTATAATTGATTGTTTGAATACTACAAATTTATTCTATCAACCTCATCTAATTTTGTTCTTATAAAAATAATGATATGAAATATAGAAAACTAGGAAATACAAACGAAAATATTTCCGCTATTGGTTTAGGTTGCATGGGAATGAGCTTTGCTTATGGAAAATCATATGAAAATGAAAACATAGCGACTCTTCACAAAGCCTTGGATCTTGGTATTAATTTTTGGGATACAGCAGATATGTATGGAAATGGAGCGAATGAAGAATTATTATCAAAAGTATTGGTTCCTAATAGAGAAAAAGTATTTATTGCTACTAAATTTGGTTTTCGTTTTAGAGATGGTATTAGTCGACCAAGTAATGCGAATGAAACTTACTTTGACGGTTCACCACAATGGATAAAAATTGCTGTAGAAGATAGTTTAAAAAGACTAAAAATAGATACTATAGATTTATATTATGCTCATCGTGTAGATCCAACTATTCCAATCGAAGAAACTGTTGGTGCAATGGCAGAATTAGTAAAAGAAGGAAAAGTAAAATACTTAGGTCTTAGTGAAGCATCGGCAGAGTCAATAAAAAAAGCGAATGCAATACACCCAATTGCTGCTTTACAAAGTGAATATTCTTTATTAACAAGAAATGTAGAAACAGATATTTTGCCTACATTAAATGATTTAGGAATTTCTCTTGTTCCCTACTCTCCTCTTTCTAGAGGTTTGGTAACAAATAAATTAGATTTAAGCAAATTGGACAGTTCTGATTTCAGAAATTTTATTCCTCGTAATAATGGTGAAGCATTACAAAATAACCAAAATTTAGTTAGTGAGTTTGCTGCATTTGCAAATAAAAAAGGTGCAACTCCAGCTCAACTAGCTATTGCATGGGTTTTGGCACAAGGAGAAAATATAATTCCAATTCCTGGTACACGTAAAGCATCTCGATTAGAAGAAAATGCTGGTTCAGTCGACTTAGAATTAAATACAAGCGATTTAGAAAATATTTCTAAAATTCTTGAGAAATATCCTAATGTTGGTGATCGTTATAGCGAGGATGCTATGAAATTGGTCAATAATTAACAATCAGAAAGAAATATCCAAAATTCAACTTTTAAAAATAGGATTTCAATAAATTGAAATCCTATTTTTTATTTAATTACTATTTTTTATTAATGCAATTTGTAGACATATCATCTAAATAACAATAATAATATCCTGTTTCTAAATCCCTAGAAACATTATGAAACATCTCCTTTAAATGGAGTATTTGATCTATTGTTGTAACTATACTCTGTACCTTTTTTCTCAGTTCAGTTTCTTCTTCTACGGTATTTATATCAGACAATGGATAAATATTCATATAATCAAACCTCTTCTCTGTTCCATCCTCCAATAAAAGATCTATTATTAAATCATTACCATCTAAAAAAGTAACTGATTTACATTCCTTATCTGTATTACAATTAACCAAAGATTCTATTCCTAAATCATTCAAATCATCAAATAATCTTTTTGTTTGTGCATCAGTAATCTCTGTCTTAATTTTAATTGGGATACTTGTTCCTTTTCGCATCTGAGCTTGCTTAGAAAAATCTGTTTCTAAAAAACCTAATACAGTTCCATCATTATATTGTATTAAAGTTAGTGTTTGCGGTTTTCCACAAAAAGAAATTTTATAGCTTGTTTTAATTTTCTGTGCATTTAAAGAAACAACCAAAAACAAAAGAAAAAGAGTAAAAATTTTTCGCATATATACATTTTAAATTAGTAAGCTTAAATTTAGTACAATTAATCATAACTTTAACTTATGTAAATAATTAAAATTAATTGGGGCGTTCCGTTCCGACGTGCTTTACATTCCAATCTTTTTCTGAGGAAAAGGATTTCCATTGCAATCACTAACGCAGAAATATTAAAATATCAAATTCAACCTTCTACCGTTTTTATAAAATGATTGATTGTAATATTTAACTCATTTGCTGTTTGATCATTTAATTGACTAGAATTATCAAACCTTCCTTTTATTCCTTTTATCAACAAATTATTATCTTCTGAGACTTTAGCTCCTAATGTTTCTAAAATTAATTTTAATTCTTCATGTCCTCTTTCTCCACTTGCAGAAGCTGTAATAATAGAAACTGGTTTATTGGTAAAAATAACGGAAGAAACACACCATTCTAACAAATTTTTTAATCCACTTGGGATACTAAAAATATATTCTGGAGTCGAAAAAATAATTCCATCTGCTTTTTCTATTCTAGATTTTATTGCTTGAACAGTTTCAGGAGTATTTTCATCAGTAATTGAAGTATCAAAGTGAGGTAAATTTTTAAGATCATTAAAAATTTCAATATTCATCGATTCAAAATGATCTGTAATATATTCTACTAATTTCAAATTAGACGATTCTTCTGTTGCGCTACCTATAATTGCTAAAATATTCATTTATATTATTATTTTATATACAACAAATATAAAAATGCAAATACTATGTATTCATTTATTACTATATCTAAATTTTATTGTTTAATAAATAAAACTAACATGGAGACCACCAATACATAAAAGATAATTTTCCATTTCTAAGAAAAAATTTCATATGATCTCCATCAGAATCAGGGTAATCACCTTCTCTTAAATCAAAAACTTGTAGTTTACCTTCATTATAAACGTCTAAAATATATATTTTACTAATTGCATTAGGAAACAATTTACTTAGTTCATCTACTGTAGTAGTAGAATTTAGAATAATATTATTATACTTAATATAGTTATTATCATTAAATCTAAATTTACTAATAGCTACTTCACCATCGCTCATTTCGAATTCAGAACCATTTTTATATAACATTTTATCATTTGGATTCTTATATCCATTATCTCCCATAAAAACAAACGAACAAACTCCTATTGTATCAACAGAAACAATACTATCTGGTTTACCAAAATATTTTTCAAAATCTTTCAAAGGAAAAAATCTTTTAATTTTTCCATTAAACAAAGCACTATCAATATCTAATATTTCTAAATCTTCGAAAGATATTTTTTTTGTTTCACTTTTTTCTATAGTATTGGGTTCATCATGATTTGATTCTATCCTTTTTTCACAAGAGAATACACACAGAAGAAAAAGAAATAATAAACTATTTGTAAATAGCTTTTTAGTTGTAGACATATAAGTGATTTTAATAAATCAAAATTACAAAAATTAGTTTCTGATTATTAGTAATATATATTTATTATTCATTACTATCTTCGTTCATCCAAACAACTTTTTGTTCTGATTCGTGTTCTTTACCTATAATATCTTTATACAAACTAGGTCTTCGAGCATTTACATAACGATAACCTCCAGCTGCAATTAATTTATCTGAAGTAATTGTTACTGTAACAAAACTATCATCAAGATCTCTACATTCAGCTAAAATATCTCCAAACGGATCAAGTATCATAGAACATCCATTTTTCAATTGATCGTCGTCCATTCCTATAGCATTAGAAAAAACAACATAAATACCATTATCATAAGCTCTTGCTGGTAACCATTTCATTAACCAAGCCCTTCCTTTCATTCCATCAAACTCTAATCTCAATGAAGTTGGATCAACCTCTCTATTTTCCCATAATATTGGATCCACAAAACCTGCTCCTGGTCTAGAAGATGGTGTACACATCGTTACATGAGGCATGAAAATTATATCAGCCCCAAGAAGTTTTGTTGCTCTCACATTTTCAATTACATTATTATCATAACAAATTAAAATTCCACATTTCCACCCATTAATTTCAAAAATTGTATAACTATTTCCTGCTGTTAAATGTGGATTAATAAAAGGATGTAATTTATGATGTTTAGCTATCAATCCATTTTTATCGATGCAGATATATGATTTAAATAAATTATCATTTTCATCTTTTTCAAACAAGCCTGCTAGAATTACAATATTATATTTCGTTGCAATTTCAATTAACTTCTTTGTACTTTCTCCATTAGGAACATATTCTGCTAAATCAATCATTTGTTCCCTATTTAAAAATCTTGCAAAAGAATAGCCTGTTATTGAGCATTCATGAAAAGCTATTACATCTGCACCTTCTTGTGATGCTTTTTTTGCAAGTTTTTCTATGATTGATAAATTATAAATTTTATCATTATTTCTGGTCTCGAATTGAGCAGATGAAATTTTTATTTTGTCCATTTTATTTGAGTTTAAAAAGTATGGAACAAAAATAGTTTATGAGGAAATTTAAGAATTGTATAAAACCGACATCACTATGAATTTATTCTAGTTTTATTTCGAAAAAATTAACTGCTAATCGACTTGTATTATTAAGATATTCAGTAGGTGTAATTCCTGTATATTTTTTAAATTCTTTAATTAAATGTGCTTGGTCAGCATAGCCTGCTTCATAAGATAAATTCGTTAAATTTTTATCTATTGTTCTACTTTTTAAAAGATTTAAAAAATTATGAAGCATGACTATATTTCCATATTTTTTAGGATTTAATCCTATCGATTCTTTAAATATTCTTTGAATATGTCTTTCTGTATAGCCTGAATAATTTTCTAATTGAGTTGAAGTTACTTGTCCTTTATTTTTCAAAATAAAAGACAATAAAGATGGAATAAAATTTTTATTTACAGATTGTCTTTTAATAACTTGCTCAATGAAGAAATTATTTAAAATATTTAATCTTAAATCTAATTTACTTTCTTCAGATAATCTTTCGTAAAGTTCTTCTCCATTTTTTCCTAACAATTCTGTTATTGACGTTATTTCATCTCTCAACTCTATTGCTGGAATACCTAAAAGATGATTGATTCCATAAGGTTGAAATACAACTATAATTATTTTAGTATTTTTAGTTAAAAATAAATCTTTGAAAGCACTTATTTGACCATATAAAAATGAATCTGGATATTTAAAAATTTTAGTCTCAGAATTATTGATATATAAACTAGCTGTAAAAGTAAATACCATACCTGTATTTCCATCTGAAAATAAACGGAGTTTTTTTAAATTAAAATCACTTTCACTTTCTAAAAAAAGATAATGTTTAATGTAGGGTACTAATTCTTTTATTGGCGCAATTTGCATTACTTATTTTTATTTAAAATTTAGATATTTCATGCTAAATTGAAATTAAATATTAAAAAAAAGAACATTTTTAAGAGAATAATCAAAATGTAAATCAATTATTATTTATAATAATTTAATTGTATTTCGTGTAGAATAGCAATATTATCATATCCCAATATAGGAATAGAAGGTTTTAATTTTCTTGATTTTTCAATAGCATTAATGTAAATATCTGTTATAATAAAACCTCGTTTTTGATAAAATTTTAATGCATTCAAATTATCATTTGTTGTAATAAGCCAAAGTTTATTATATTGATAAGACCTAAATAGTTCTATTACTTCGTTAATCAATGCCGTTCCTATTCCTTTATTTTCTATAAAGCTATCTAAAGAAACAATTTCAATTTCATTATTATCAATCGTAAATGTTATTATACCTATAATTTCTTTATTTTTTATATATACAAAAGACTCGAGATTATCTATATAATGAACTTTGGATTTAGATACCATAAAATCTGTATTCCAACACTCTGTAAATATCTTTTTTACATTACTTTTCAAATCTTTATTTACTCTTTTTATCATTTTTTATTAAATTCACATCAAAATAAATAACTACAAAATAAATTAGAGTTTCATTTTTAATATTGGATAATCTTTTCCTAAATCATCTTTTTCTGTTCTTTCATAGATCTTAAATCCGAATTTTTCATAAAATTCCTTCGCATGATTATTTTGTTCATTAACATCTACCTTATTTGCATGAAGAGTTAATACTGCAAAATCTAGCATTTTTTTACCTAATCCTTTACCTATAAATTTGGGATCTAAGAATAACATTTCAATTTTTTTATTCTGTAAAGCTAAAAAGCCTATTACTATTTCATTCTCTATTAAACAATAAACATCTAAAATCTCAAAATCAAAATTGTAAAGAAATTCTTTTATTTCAATAAAATCTTTCTTATTCAAAAAATGGTGTGTTTCTAGAACAGATTTCTCCCAAACATCTAAAATTTGTTGTTTATATTCTACATTATAATTTTCTATATTAAAACTCATCTTATTATCAATAATATATACTATTAATTATTAAAACCAATACTTATTTATTTTTTTACAATATAAATTTAAACAGGTTCTAAAATAAAAAAAATATTTATTATATGTAATGAATAAAGCGTGAAAAACTATTATTTATTCTTTACAAGAATCGCGTTAGGGGTTGCAGTGGAAATCCTTTTATAATTGATCATTGAGGCTCTCGAAATGTAATGCCAATTGTAAAAGATTGAAACGAAAAACCCGACCGTAGGGAACGCCCAAATTAATGTTAGATGAAAATTAATTTTTCTATACTACTTAAAAAAATAAAAAAAGGTTGTTTCTAACAAAACAACCTTTTTTCTAAGTTCACTTAAAAAGAATATTCTCTTAAGATTTTTTATAGTTTACAACAGCTTCTATAAAAGCTTGTGCGTTTTCTACTGGGACATTTGGTAAAATTCCATGTCCTAGATTAGCGATGTATTTATAAGTACCAAAATCGTCTATCATTTCTTTTACCATTTTTTGAATTATTTCTGGTGGAGATAATAAACGTGATGGATCAAAATTCCCTTGTAATGTTTTCTTGAATCCTGTAAATTCTCTTGCTAATTGTGGTGTTATTGTCCAATCTACTCCTAAAGCTGATGCCTTAGAATCTGCCATTTTTTCTAGAGCAAACCAACATCCTTTTGCAAAAACAGTAACTGGAACTACTTTAGATAATTCGTTTACAATTTGCTCGATGTATTTCCAAGAAAATTCGTCATAATCTTTTGGTGATAACATTCCTCCCCATGAATCGAAAATTTGAATTACATTAGCTCCGTGTTCTACTTTTTTTAGTAAATACTGAATTGTTGTTTGTGTAATTTTTTCCAATAATTGGTGAGCTGCAACTGGATTTTGAAAACAGAATCCTTTTGCTATATCAAAAGATTTAGAACCTTTCCCTTCTACTGCATAACATAACAATGTCCAAGGTGAACCTGCAAAACCAATTAATGGTATTTTATCGTCCAACTCTTTTTTTGTAATATCCATTGCTGCATAAACGTAACCTAACTCTTCTTCAACATCAGGAATATAAACTTTTTCTACGTCTTGTGCTGTACGAATAGGATTCTCTAACCAAGGACCAACCCCTGGTTTCATTTCGAAATTCATTCCCATTGCTTGTGGAACAACTAATATATCCGAAAAAATAATTGCGGCATCTAATGGGAAACGACGAATTGGCTGTACTGTAATTTCTGCAGCTAATTCTGGTGTTTGACAACGTGTAAAGAAATCGTATTTATCTCTTAACTCGATAAATTCTGGTAAATATCTTCCTGCTTGGCGCATCATCCAAACTGGCGGACGTTCTACTTCTTCTCCTCTCAATGCTTTTAAAAGCAAATCATTTTTTATCATTGATATATTTTTTTATATTTTCTATAACTGTTTCTATCAAAGGAATATCTGCAGTTATTATTGTATGTTCTGGATAAATTTCTTGTATCGCAGAAGTTGTTGTTTTTCCTACTGTAAAAATACAAGAAGTTTTTGGAATAGCATTTTTTTGATGAAATGCTTTGAATGATAATGGACTAAAAAATGCATAAGCATCAAAATATTCTTCGAGCTGATAACTTATTTGTTCTGAATAATAAGTTGTCACTTGATTTACATGATGATTGGCTTCTGTAAGTAATTTGATTAGTGTTTCTCGACGAGATGAACCACACAAAAAATTCCATTTTGGCGAATAATTATTACTGATTAGTTTTTCTGCTAAGTCTTCTGCATAATCTTCAACCAAAATAACATTTCTATTTTGTGTTATTAATTTCTCGGCTGTTTTTTTCCCAACTACAAAAAAATTACCTTTTAAATCCAGTTCTTGAATGGCTTCTACTGTATTTTGACTAGTTACAATATATTGCTCAATTGAAGAATCTATCTGTTCTGAGATTTTATCTACTGTATTGAAATCTATTTGTAATGTTGGTCGGCAAACTACCTCAACATTATCACCAAAAGCATTTTTTAAAATGATTGATGGAATAGATTTAGTAAATAAAATCTTCTTAATCACGATTTCTCTGCAATTTCCTTTTTTATTGCTTCTATCAATTTACCTGCTCCTTGTGCAATACATTCTTCAGCAAATTCTTTTCCTTTTGTTTGGTATTCACTTGCTTTGAACTGTCTTTCGATAGCTATCATTTCTTGTCCATCAATCGATAAAATTGCACCTTTAAAAGAATAGTTTTCTTCGTCTATTTTTTCGACCAATGCACCAATTGGGGCTGTACATCCTCCTTCTAATACATTAAGAAATTGACGTTCTACAGTTGCAAAACGTTCACATTCTGGATTATTAATATCACTTAAATCTAATCCTTCTTTAGCTACAATTCCTAAAATTCCTTGTGATGGAGCAGCAATCATCCAATCGATTACTTTGTAATGAAGACCTTTATCTTTTAACTCATCTAATATTTCTGAACGATCTAATCCTGCAAAAGCAAAAATAGCCCCGTCCCACTCTGTATTATCTTGTAATTTCTTTAAACGTAATTGTACATTCCCTCGTAAATCTACAATAGTATCATTTGGGTATTGATGATGCCAAAATGCTTTTCTACGTAAAGAACCTGTCGCTATTATGCGATGTTCTTTTTCGAAAATATCTTCTGATTTATAAACTAAAATATCAGCTGAACTAGCTCTTTCCGGATAAGCAATTAACTCTAAACTTTCAGGTAAAACTGTTGGTACATCTTTTAAAGAATGTACAGCAATATCTACTTTATCATTTAACAAGGCAATATCCAACGAACGAGTAAAAACACCTGTTAATCCAAGTGAATAAATAGGTTGTTTTAAATTTTGATCTCCTTCCGAAGTAATAGGAACTATTTCTGTTGGATGCCCTTTAGCTTCTAAAATAGAAGCTACCTTATTGGCTTGCCAAAGTGCTAATGGACTTTGACGTGTACCAATTTTTATTGTTTTCATGATTAATTTTAAGCTTGTTTTAAACGAAACATTTTTTCCATTAACTGTATAGTTTCATCTGCATTATCTTTATTTTCAATTAAATAAGATGCAAATTGATTTGTTATCTTTTGAATAACTTTTTCAGTTAAAAGTGTTTCACTTTCGTCGATAGTTATATTATCTTTTTTCAAGTTATTTAAAGCAAAAGATTGGAAAAAATCTAATCTATCTTTAAATGACTGAATTGCGGGCACTAATTCTCTTGTTTCTAACCAATCGTAAAACTCAGAAGAATGTTCTTCAATAATTGCTAAAGCTTCTGGTATTGCATTACGACGTTGTGCAATTGTATCATCTACCATTTTAGATAAACCATCAACATTTACTAATTGTATTGTTTCACGAGCTGCTAATGTATGAATTACATTTTCTGGAACTGACATATCAATAATAGTCATTTCTTTATCATAAGGAATCATTTCCTCAGTAATTGTATAATTACTAGCGCCTGTTGCAACAATTAGAATATCTGTTTTTTCTAATTCTTGTTTTAATTCACTATGATCTTTTACAGTAATATCATATTTAAGCCCAAGAACTTCTGCTTTTTCCTTGGTTCTGTTTATTAATGTAATATTTGTATTTGGATAATGCTTTACTAAGTTAGCACATGTATTACGACCAATTTTACCAATGCCATACAAAAGGATATTTTTATTATCTAAATTTCCTTGTGTCGCTTGTATAAAATTTACTGCCGAATAAGCAACAGATGCAGAACCATTACTTAAAAAAGTTTCATTCTTAACTTTTTTACTAATTTGTATTGCAGTATTTACTAATCTTTCAAGAAAAGCATTTGAAGCTCCTTCTTTTTTGAATCTATTAAACCAAATTTTGATTTGACCAATAATATCGAAATCACCTAAAATTTGACTTTCTAATCCAGAAGAAACACGGAACAAATGGTTAATTGCCTCAACACCTTCTTTTACAACCATAAAATTGCGAAAATCTTGCGCATTACCTTCTGTATATTTACAGTATTGTTCTACAATTTGATCTTCGTTTTCTGCAAAACCATAAAACTCTGTACGATTACAAGTTGATACAATAAAAAAATTGTCTAAACCATTCGATTTAGAATCTTTTGTAAACTCACCTACTTGCTCAGGAAAAAATGTATATTTACCTCTTGTTTCAGCATCAGCTTTTTCATAGCTAATTCCTATTACGTAAAAGTTTTCCTCCTTGTTGTTTCCTTTTATTGTCATTTTCTCAAATACTGGTACAAAAATAGTCTCTAAACAAATGTGAAAATAACTTTAAAAATAAAAAATACCTCTAAAAATTAAAGTTTGCTTTTTTAGAATTATTATAAATTAATGTTTTATATTTGTTTCTGAACCTTTATAAAGAGTGAATTTGATAAAAATCAGCTTTTTTATATGATAAACCTCATTAATTGAAATGGATTTAAAAAATACCCATAAAAGTAAAATCACTGAACACAAGTTATCTACCGACATCTATATAGCTCAAATAGATAACTTTACAGAATCTACAGAATCAATTTTAAAAGGTATTGATAAGAGGTATATACAATTCTATTTTTGTACAAAAGGATCTTTGACATTTAATTTTAATAATGGTATTTATAAAATCAATCTACATGAAAATAAAAGTTTTTTATTCTATTATCCAACTTTAGACATTCCTCTTAGTTTAAATATTAATGCAGAAAGTAAAGTTTATATCATTGTTTTATCGATTCAAAAATTACATGAATTATTTGCAGAATATGAAATTCAAAATGATTTAATTTCAAGTATGAATAAAGAAAAATTTTATATTGAACGTGATATTTTTCCTGCATTAAAAATTGTTCTAAATCAAATAGAACAAATGAAACTTTCTCCTCAATTTCAAAATCTATTTTTAATAGGAAAGTTATATGAATTATTCACACTTTATTTTTCTGAAATTGAAAATGAAAACGAACATTGTCCTTTTCTAAATGATGAAAAAGAAAGTAAACAGATTAAGGAAATAAAAGATTATTTAGTTGCTGATTATAAAAACCCTCCTACAATCAAACAGCTTTGCGAAAAATTTTCTATTTCTGAGTATCATCTAAAAGAAGGTTTTAAAGAAATTTATGGAACTACAATTTATGGTTATTTACTAGATAAAAAACTAGAATATGCTTTACATAAATTAGAAGAAAAAAAACAAAAAGTAAAAGATATTTCTTTTGAAATAGGTTACGAAAATCCATCTCATTTTATTTCAGCATTTAAAAAGAAATACGGTGTTACTCCAAAGCAGTATATAAAACAATCTGAATAATTATTTTTAAAAATTTAGATTTTTAATTCTTTATTTAATATTTATTTTCGCGCACTTAATTTATTACTTGCAGATGAAAAATATTTTATTAATATTCTTTCCTGCTTTACTATTTTCACAAATTCCAGATTATTATGAGGGGATTAACTTTAAACAAAATGGTAGTAAAGTAAAGGAAGAATTACATGATTTGATCAACGCCACACACCATTCTACTAACTATACTCCTGGAGTTTGGAATATACTTAACAAATCAGATTTAGCCCCTGAATCAAAAAATAAAGTTTTGATGATTTATGGATTTTCTGATAGTTCTAAAAAATTCTCTGAACAACGAACAAGAGATGTTAATAACAAAAATCAAGGAAAACAAAATGAAACCCCAAATGGAAAATGGGAAAGAGAACATGTTTTTCCAAAATCTTTGGCTGTTCCTAAATTAGATACAAGCCATCCAGGAACAGGAACTGATGCACATAACCTACGAGCTGTCGACAGACAAATAAATGCAACAAGAAATAATAATCCATACAGAGAAAAATCAGCGATTGATAAAGATGGAAAAGCAAAATTAAACAACGGAGCTTTTTATCCTGGTGACGAATGGACTGGCGATGTTGCAAGAATTGTAATGTATATGTATTTACATTATGGTTTAGAAACTGATCCACAAAAAGTAGCGTACAATAAAGCAACTACTAATAAAGATAAAATGCCAACAATGTTCCTTAAATGGAATGCACAAGATAAAGTATCAGAATTTGAAAAAGTAAGAAATGAAGTTATTGCAGCAAAACAAGGCAGTAGAAATCCGTTTATAGATAATCCTTATTTAGCAACAATCATTTGGGGAGGAGAAAAAGCAGAAAATACGTGGAAAGAGTTAGAAAAAAGC
This sequence comes from Flavobacteriales bacterium UBA7612, assembly GCA_002484335.1. Taxonomy (GTDB): domain Bacteria; phylum Bacteroidota; class Bacteroidia; order Flavobacteriales; family Weeksellaceae; genus Empedobacter. The sequence goes on along the minus strand of DLJQ01000008.1, from coordinate 64,214 downwards.
AACTCGAATAACAATCTAAAAGTTTCTTATGACTCTAAAACAAATAAAATAAACATTGTTGCTCAAAATTTCAAAAAAGTTAATTTATACACTATTAACGGTCAACTTTTAAAACAATATGTAACAAAAACTATAGATTTAAAAAATTACTCTAACAAGATTTTTATTCTTGCTATAGAACTAAAAGATGGGACTATCTTAACAAGAAAAATTACTAAAAAATAATTTTAAATTCTATATTACATAAAAACAAATTGGCACTATTTAAATAGTGCCAATTTGTTTTTATGTAATAATTAATCTTAACAACCTTCATTATACGTTACTTCAAAAGAAATAACTTTCCCATTAACAATATTAAATTGTAAAATACTTCCAGCATCAAAATCTTCTACATTAAAATAACGCAATGCTTTTGTTCTTTTATCCGTTTTTTCATCATAACCATCAAAAATAGAAATATTGTAATCTTTATATTTAGAAATTAATTCATCTAAACTACTTCCTATTTTTACACCAGATAAAGTTTTTAAAGTAGAATCAGATGATTTTACTCTATAAACATAAAAATTATTAGCAACTCCTTCTTCTCCGTTTGTTGTTAATAAAATTTTATACGTAATCCCTTTAAAAACAATTGTTAAATCATCTGCAGGATAACCATATTCATTTAACTTTAATTTAATTTTTTGTCCAGTTAATTTCTCTAATTCTGAGAATTTCATTCCTAATTTAATATCATTTATACGAGTTGTAGAAACTTGTGCTATTCCAAAAAAACTTATGAACAAAGCTGTAATAAGTAATAATTTTTTCATGATTTTATTTTATTTATAATTTTGATTTTTTTAATAATGCCTATAGCGAGAAATTCTTAATAGACATATACAATAACTACTTACAAAGTACATTCTTCAGGATTGTAAGAATTTATTTCAATTTTATCTACTCTTCCATTTATCAACTCAAAAGTTAATATCGTTCCATTTTGTTCATCTTGTATAGAGAAAGATCGTATTCCTTCGATTTCTTTATTGATGAAAACATAGTATTTTGTAGAATAAGCATTCCATAAATCATCCAAAGTACTTCCTATTCCTAAGCCAGAAAGTGTTTTTATATTTTTACTTTTTGTAGAAATAGATTTTAAATAAGCACCTCCATTCTCTCCACTTAAGTACCCATCTCCAACATACAATGTATACTCAATTCCTTTATTTACAATAGAAAATTCTGTATCAATAGCTATTGCAGCTGCTTTATTTCCTATTAACTTAAATAAATCCGAAGGAAACATACCTATTTTAAAGTCATTCATTCGTGTAGTTGAAATTTGTGCAGAACAAAAAATTGTACTTACTACAAAACCTACTAAAAAAAGATTAATTTTCATAGATATTATTATTTAAATAACCCGATTCATTTACTAATGCTATTCTTGTTACAAGATTATTACTCAGATAAAAGGCCAAATAACATCCATTATCTATATCATTCAAAATAAAAACACGTGTTGCATTTTCAGTTCCTTTTTCATTATCACTACTATTTCGAATAGAAACATCATAATTTTTATAAACATTCCACAAATCCTTTAAAGAACTTCCAATCTTAATTCCTGATAATGTTTTTAATGTTCTAGCTGTAGAAGTCACTGAATAAACTTCCGTTCTCTTATTCACCAAATTTTTATAATAAACAATATGATATTTTATACCATTTATAGTAATATCCCGAACTGGCATATCTTCATTTGTTGTTTCCAAGACAGCAAGTTGATTAGGATTTAACCTCGAAACTTCTTCAAAACTCATGTTTATTTTTATAGATCCAAAAGTTGAAGTAGAAATATTTTGTGCATTAACTAAAGCACTAAATAAAAATATAATAATGTAAAATATAATTTTATGCATAAAAATTAACTTGAGCTATTTGTTGAACAATTTTTCCATTTTCCAAAACCCAAATCGCATCAAAAGTTGCAGCTCCATCACCAAAAGTACCGAACAAATAATACTGATTCAATTTTAAATTATAAGTCAATCGAAAATCCTTAATATCTATATTATATAAATTACTATAAAACTCTTTTGGTATTTCCACTAAATTTCCTTTGTAATAAATTTTAAAAGATTTTATTTCTTTTAAAGGCTCCATTCCATCAGTTCCATAGAATTCAAGTCCATCAATGGCATAAATTATATCTTCTTCTTTTGTGATGGTATGTTTCTTTTGATTAAAACCTTCTGTTTCTATTTCAATTCTGTATTCTTTCGTTTCAAAATTGACAGAATTTATAGTAAGTTGATTAGGAAGAACTATCTCAAAAGACTTTACATCTTTTAATCGATCATGAAAAATATATCCTTCTGCTTCTTTATCATAATTAACCAAAATCCAATTTGTTTTATTGGGTTCTTGATCTATTGCTACAACACTTCCATTTTTCATTTTAGTTAAAATTTCAGAAGTTGTATTCTGTTGCTCTCTTACATTTACAAAACCATCTTTGTCATTAACTATAGCAAATTGTGCTTGTATATAACATGAACAACAAAAAATAAAAATAAATAAATGTTTTACCATGTTTTATTATTTTATTCGAATAGTCAAAGCTAATCATTTTTTGAATTTGTTTACAAACATATATTATAGCCATTTTCAGGTATTTTTTTCAATCAATATAATTATACTTATTATTGGTTTTTCTGTAATTACTTCAATAAAAACTTGACTACTATAAATTAATCTTTACAATTTTATTAACAATATTATTTAAAAATAAAATAAAATGTTAATTTTAAACTCTTAATCAATAACTTATACTATAATTATTATGAAAAAATCTATTTTTTCTTTAGGATTAGCCTTTACTATGAGCTTATCTAGCAATTTTCTATCCGCTCAGGAAACAATTTCTTTTAATAATCCTATTCAAGAATTAAAAGTAGAACCATTAACAGGAAATGTATTGGTAAAAACAAAAGATGGTATTTCTAGCGTTAACCCTACTACAAAAAATATTGATTGGAGTTTAGATATTAAAAAAGTTAATAATCAAACGAAATTAAATGATTTAGCAAAAGCTTATGATGCTATTTCTAATAATGATTTTCTTAAAGCTTTTTCTAGTGATGCCGATATTGAATTTATTGCTGATTCGCCTTATGTACAAATAAAGTTCGACAATAACAGCGTTATAGTAAATAACACAACTGGAGAAGTTGTTTTTAATGCAGCTGAGTATGGATATATTCTTTATTCTACGACTATTATTCCATCTAAAAATCAATTATTAATACTTGGGCAAAAAGGTGACGAAATCAACTTTATTAATTTTAATTTATCAACAAATAAAACCAATTGGGTTAGCAATGTTGGAAATTTAGATACATTAAAAGAATCATTTAATAATTTTCTAAAAAGTTTAGTAAAAAATGACACAGCTATTGGTAAAAACAAAATCATTACAAGTAATGGAACTATTTATGCTGGTATAAAAAACTTACTTTTTGCGTTAGATGCATCAAATGGAACTATTAAGTGGAAAACAAACTACCCTATTAATAATTTTTACGTTAGTGGAAATGGTGATCGTATAATTACAATTTTAAATGGTGGTAATATTTTATCGTCAAAACAAAAATTAAATATTTTAGATGCTTCAACTGGAGATAAAATATGGAAAGATGATATTACTACAAAATACATTTCTTACTTAGAAGACAATGGTGATAAAATTTTGATAGCTCATCAATCTGGATTCAATTTTTATGATTATGCTTCTGGAAACAAAGTTTGGAAAAAAGATGCTAAAGGAAAAGACATTAAGCAAGTAATTTCTGTAGATAATGATTATCTATACATCGCAGACAATGAAATGAATTTAATAGATAATAATGGTCAAAACAAATGGAAAAAATTTGTGGAGATTGCAGATAAATCTGATGATCAAGTATATTATTTAGGTGCTGTAAATAATAACCGTGTTTTTTATTTAACTGATACTTTTGGAAATATGGTCGATTATTCTTCTGGAAAAAAAATCTGGAAAAAGAATATTGAATTTGATAAAAAACGTCCTTTAGTTTTTGATGCTAAAGATGATAAATTTATCGTTTATAATAATAAACGTATTTATACTTTTAATGCAACAAATGAAGATAGTCCTAAACCAAAAGGTAAAATTGATGTAGAAAATGATAAAACTATACAAAGTTTAGAATCTTTTGATTGGGGAATTTGTATTGTTGGTCAAAATGATGTTATTGGAATAGATAACGAAGGAAATACAATCTATCAAAAATCGTATAAAGAACCTGGTGAAGCTGCAAGACGTTTATTAAAAACAGGAGGAATAATAGGTCAAGGTTATTTCGGAACTAAACGAGAATTAAATAAAGGCGTTGCAAATGCTCAATTTGTGTATGCAGATGAAAAAGGAAACGAACAAAGATCTAATCTTGTTTCAGACAAAACTAGTAGAAAACTAAACAATCAAGCTGATGCTTATGATGATTTTTCTAGTGCCATCGATAAAAATGTAATGAGTTTAGTAAAAAATCGTTTCAATGGTTTGAAGCAAAATAATAATTATGCTTTTATTTTAAATCGTGGTACAAATGGTCCTGAGCTTATAAAAGTAAGAAAAAAAGATGGTGTTGAAGTTTCAAAAATAGATTTAGCTTCTAATAAACCAATTTATGATATAGATGACATTAATGACAATATCTATTATGCTAATGATAAAGATCTTAAAATATATCATTAATAAATAGTTTTAATAAAATAATGAAAATGGCTTAGTTTCACTAAGTCATTTTTTTTATGATAAAGATTAGCAAATCACTTTATATTTTTCAACTTATAGATAAACATTTTTAATGTATCTTAACAATTTTACAACACAACATAGATTACTAGAAAAATGGAAAGTGAGAAACAATTTAGAACTATCTTTAATAATAAAGGAAATATTGGTCCTATTGCTGAAAAAGCAAAAAGAAATTTTGATTTAATATTAAAAAATGAACATTCCAAAACAGAACGTATTTATCATTTTTGTATTGGGCATACATTTAAAAACATCGATAAATCTATCTTTGAATCGAAATTAAATGAAAATTTAAAAAAATTCCAACCAACTAAATATATCACATTACAAAAAGATTTCTTTACATTCGAAACAGAATTATATGAACTTATTAAAAGAATAAGAGATTGTAATAGCCATTACGTTCATACATTTGATAAACTTTCAGAAGAAAATATTGAAAAATCTGATAAAATAATTCCTTTCATTAAAGATGCATTTCAGTTTTCTATTATATCCAATTACATAAAAGAAAATAATTTATCTTTTGAAAAATTTAACGAAAATGAAAATTCTCATAAAGAAATAGTAAAAAGTATCATTAATAAGTTTTTCCCTAATGGAGAAATGCAGAAGAATGTAAGAGATAAATTTTCAAAACTTAACTTAAAAGAGGTAATCGATGAATTACTCTTTATTACAGTTGATGAAGATTTTGAATATAATCTAATTGAAAATCATCCTATTTTTACAATAAAAAAAGGAAAGTATCTTTCTAATATTGCTCATTTATTTATTCTTTCTCTCTTTTTGTATAAAAATGAAGCCAATCAACTTATTTCTAAAATTAGAGGTTTTAAACGTAATGATGATGAATTTCATCATAAAAGGGATATTTTCACATTCTTTTCTAAAAAACTAACAAGTCAAGATATTAATAATGAAGAAAAAAACTTAATTAATTTTCGTGATATTATACAGTATCTTAATAAATATCCAACAGCTTGGAATAAGAATATAGAACCCGAAAGGCAATTTACAACAATGACAAATTCACTTGAAAAATATGTTATTGAAACCGAAATTTTTCGTTCTTTTCCTACATTTAAAGGAAAAGAAGAACATAATTATTTTCTGAAATATGTTATTACAAACCTTTTTAAAAAGAAAAAACATCTTTTTGACCTTGATGAATATAAAATATCTAAAGAATTAGAAGTAAAATTACATCAAGAATATTATTTATCTCCTGAATTAAAAGATGCTAATTTTAGATTAGATCAGCTAAAAAATAAAAAGAATACAAACAGTTTCGAAGAGGAAAAAATAGAGGAAGAAATAGAAGAATTAAGTGAAAAAGAAAATAGTATTTTAGAAAAACTAAAAAAACGTATTAAAGAAAATAAATTATTGATGTCTTATGGAAGAAATCAAGATAGATTTATGGAAATTGCTTTACGCTTTTTAGCTGAAAATAATTATTTTGGAAAAAATGCAAAATTCAAATTATATCAATTTTACACAACAGATGAACAAATAGATTATTTAGCTAAAGCAAAAAAAGAAAAAACAAAAAAAGAATATGATAAAATAAAATATCATCAAGGTAAGGTTGTAGATTATGTAACTTATAAGGAACATTTGAAAAAATATCCAGATTGGGATTTTCCTTTTGCCATCCAAAACAATTCAATCCAAATAAAAATACAACTAACAAACAAAGAATGGAAACTATTTTCTATCCAACGTAAATTGTTCATCTATTTACTAGAAGATGCTTTATATGGAAATGATAAAAAAATAGATAATAGAGGGAATATATTATTATCTAATTATTTCTTATCTAATTTAATACCCGAATTCAATCAACTAAAAAATAGTCTTGCAGATGATATTATTACAACGGAACATCGTAAATTATTTCCGAAAAGATTATTAGCAAAATACCAAGAACCTATTCGTAATAATACAGAACAATACAATCCTTTTCTAGAAATTTTAGTAGAGACAAAAAAACAAGAAAATAGATATGATAATCTTTTTAAAAAATCAAAAGAACTTGGTTTAGAAGATGAATTTCAGAAAAAAAATAAGGGAAAACAATTCAAATTACGATTTTTACATAAAGCTTGGAATCTAATGTATTTTAGAAAAATATACGATAAACAAGTTGAAGAAAATGGACATCACAAAAGATTTAATATAACAAAAGAAGAATTTAATGATTTTTGTAGATGGATATTTGCTTTTGATGAGGTAACAGAATACAAAAAATATTTAGAACAGCTTTTTACTGAAAAAAGATTTTTTGATGATGAAGATTTTAAAACCTTGTTTTTTTCCAGCGATTCTTTAAATGAAATGTACAATAAAACAAAAGAAAATTTTGGGCTTTGGATAAATGGACGTTACAAGAAAAAAGAAAGAAAAGGAGATTACGAAAAGCTATTAGCTAAGGATATAATATACATCAATATTTCGCATTTTATAAATTATCTGAAACAGAAAAAGAAAATAACAATCGAAAATGAATTGATAAAATACAGTGCTTCAGAAAATATTCCATTTTTGATTAATTCTTTTTATTACAAAGAAATATTACCTAAAGATGAATATAAAGAAAATGGAAAATTATTTAACGAACTTAGGACAACAAAATTAGAAGATGCTTTGCTTTACGAAATTGCAATGCAATATCTAAAACTAGACAAAACAATTATAAATAAAGCAAAAGAAAATGTGACAAAAATTCTAACAAGTACAATTGAGTTTGATATAAAGGATGCAAATAACAAACATTTATATAACTTAGTTGTTCCCTTTAGTAAAATTGAAAATTTAGCTGTATTATTTAAATTAATTTCTAATAGTAAAGATACATTTTTAACAAAAATATACACTTCAACTAAGTTATTGTTTCCAGAACTAGAATATGAAAAAGAGGAAAGCGATAATAAGAAAATTAGAGAAAATTTATTAGAAAAAAAAGAATTATCATTTGAAAGTTTAAATGCTATTAATAATTTAATTATATCATCTTCTGTTAAAGTATCTAAAGTATTTATGGCATTAGAAAAATATTTTATTATTAAAATTGATACCAAAATACCTTATGGAAAAGATTATGTTAATGTTTATGATATACATTTAGATAACAATAATACTTTTGAAAATGAATATAATGAGAATGATACTCGTAATAATGTAGCTCATTTTGATATTCCAAAAATCAATTATGATATTTTTATAAAAAATATTGAAGCCAAATTCATTACTAATGAAATAAAACCACTTAAAGCAAAATCATTCGAAGATTTAAACCAAAACATTAAAGACGTATGTTCAATTTTTTTAAATATTTTACATAGTAATTTATATCCTAGAGGAAAAGGGAATAAAAAGACAGAAATGGAACAAAAATATTTTAATCAATCTTTAAAATAATTATAGTAATTTTGGACTACTTTTTGCTAGTAAAAAATAAATTGGAGAAAGAAATAGGATAGAAAAAAACGTTATAAAAGGAAGATTTTAGAACAATATTTGTCGATTTTTTTAACCAAAAATCGTTTACACTTCTCATTATATAAGGCTTTGCAACTTTGAGGTTGTAACAACCCTTATTTTGAAAGGTAATCACAACAATTCTCTTATGAAGTCTTCTGATAATTTTGTTGTAACAGCCCTTATTTTGAAAGGTAATCACAACGAATTTCCGTATTGTCTTGAATTTCCGTATGTTGTAACAACCCTTATTTTGAAAGGTAATCACAACACAATAATAAAGGTTTTCTAGTTCGTGGAGGTTGTAACAGCCCTTATTTTGAAAGGTAATCACAACTATATACTTAGTAGTACTTATTTTAATGAAGTTGTAACAACCCTTATTTTGAAAGGTAATCACAACTCTACGAAACGAGAAACAACAACATAAGAAGTTGTAACAGCCCTTATTTTGAAAGGTAATCACAACACAAACTGGTGCTATAGCCATATTTTATATGTTGTAACAACCCTTATTTTGAAAGGTAATCACAACTGCCAAAACATCTTTTCGAGTGCCTTTACCGTTGTAACAACCCTTATTTTGAAAGGTAATCACAACATTTTTGGATTTTAGATACTAGAATGAGGTTTTTAGTTATTTCTCTGTCAGATTGAGTGATTTTTCGAAATAGAATATAGAAAAATTGTATCGAAATCTTAGACAGAAAATTGTAGTAAATTATCTATTTCTCGATACAAAATTCTAATCGAATTTCACTCGAAATGACAATTTTATCTGTTTTAAAATGTCACGTTGAGCCTGTCGAAACGTTCTATTATTCTTCGATAGATTCAGAATGACAGTTGGTGAATTATAAGTAATGAGTTTTGAGTTTTAAGTGATAAGTTAAATTGAAGAACTTATTGATTCTTCGACAATCTCAGAATGACATTTTGTGAGTTACAAGTAATGAGTTATAAGTTTTACATGATACTTTTTAAGTTATAACTTAAGAACATAATAACGTAAACACTGAAAAACTTATTGATTCTTTGACAAGCTTAGAATGACATCTCGTAAGTTATAAGTAGTGAGTTTTGAGTTCTGAGTTCTAAGTTTTACGCTGACCTTAAACACATAAAAACTTAAACACTGAAGAACTTATTGATTCTTTGACAGGCTCAGAATAACATAATAAGTTATAATAAAAGTTTGTTGGATTCCGAAAAAATAATATTTTTCACAAAACTGATTAGCTAGTGAAAACAACCTTGAAAAGTTGTTTTTGCTAGATACTTTGGAATAACAACTCGTAAGGAAAGCAACATTAATGTTGCGCTTTGTTCCAAAAAATAAAAAATATAAGCATAAAAAAACCTCGCAAAATTGCGAGGTTTTTATTTATATCGAATAATTGATTATTCTTCAGTTTTTGGAGCTTCTTCAGCAACAACTTCTTCAGTTGTTTCTTCCTCTTTTTTCGCTTTTTTATCGTTAGCGTAAATAGGGTTATCGAAGTTAAAGAAAGAACCTTCTTCTGTGTTAGCTCTAGACGCTTTTTCAGCATCTAATTTAGCTAATTCTGCTCTTGTCTTAGCAGCTTCTTCAGCAGCTTTTATAGATGCAGCATCTGGAACGATTTCGAAAGAGTAATCTACCTCAACTTCTCTGTGGAAACGAACTTTTGCTTCGTATTTTCCTAAACGCTTGATCGTGTTACCAGGAATTTTGATATTTTTCTTTTCGATTTCTACTCCAGCTTTAACTAAAGCTTCAGCTAAATCAGCATTGTTAACAGATCCAAATAATTTGTCTCCAGAACCAACTTTAGCTTCAATTTTAACAACTAAACCGTCTAATTTAGCTGATTTTTCTTTTGCAGAAGCGATTAATGAAGCTTCTTCAGCTTTACGAGTTTCTAAAACTTCGTTTAAAGCTTTTACATTATTTGGTGTTGCAACTGACACTAATCCACGAGGGATTAAGAAGTTACGTGCGTATCCAGGTTTTACTGAAACAACTTCAAATTCAAAACCTAAACCTTCTACATCTTGTCTTAAAATTACGTTCATGATATTTTAATTTTAGGTTTTATTATTTTAATTGATCACCAATGAATGGCATTAATGCTAAGTGACGAGCTCTTTTGATCGCTTTAGAAACTTTTCTTTGGTATTTTAAAGAAGTTCCTGTGTAACGACGAGGT
>DLJQ01000008.1:0-53394 GCA_002484335.1 Flavobacteriales bacterium UBA7612 | reverse complement strand
CGTAATGTGTCATTTTTAACTACTTTAATAAGTTATTATTAATACTAAAATTCGAGGTGCAAATATACCAAGAATAATTTTAATAATACAAATGATTTTATTTCATTTTATTTTAGACTTCTTAAATATTGATTTTTAATCAATTAATTTAAATGTTAAAATTTTTATGATAGGTTTTTTAAAAAAAAGTTTCAAAACATTTGTTATTTATAAAATCTATCTTACATTTGTATCACATAAAAGGCTAATGGCTTTTTCATAGGTTTAGGTTGGTTAAGGTTAAAACCCTCGCGTCTTGCGAGGGTTTTCCTTTTTTATATAAAAACATCTTCTTAAATTTGGTCATACATTAAACAATAATTATGACTACAAAATACAGTCCTATATCAAACGAATTATTTATCAAGAATAGAGCTAAATTCTCAAAAGAATTAAAGCCTAAATCTTTAGCTATATTTAATTCAAATGATATTTATCCTATTTCATCTGATTCTACCTTACCTTTTGCACAGCATCGTGATATTTTCTATTTATCTGGAGTAGATCAAGAAGAATCTGTTTTACTAATTTTCCCTGATGCATATGATGCTAAATACAGAGAAATTTTATTTGTAAGAGAAACAAATGAACATATTGCTATTTGGGAAGGAGAGAAACTTTCTAAAAAACAGGCAACTGATGTATCTGGAATAAAAACAGTTTTTTGGTTACAAGATTTACCAGCTATTTTAAGAAAATTAATGGTAGAAGCAGAAAACGTGTATATAAATAAAAACGAACATTACCGTGTTTCTGAAGCACCTCAGCTAGAAACAAGAGAAGATCGTTTTACAAAACAATTACAAAAAGATTATCCAGGACATACTTATTTACGTTCTAACCCTATTTTGCAACGTTTACGTTCTATAAAAGAACAAGAAGAAATAGATTTAATTCAGCACGCTTGTGATATTACAGAAAAAGGATTTAGAAGAATATTAAACTTTGTAAAACCTGATGTTTGGGAATTTGAAATAGAAGCTGAATTTGTACATGAATTTTTACGCAATCGTTCAAAAGGTTTTGCCTACACTCCTATTATAGCTGCTGGTAATAATGCTAATGTTCTACATTATATACAAAATAATCAACAATGTAAAGATGGTGATTTAATCTTATTTGATGTTGCTGCAGAATACGCAAACTATTCTTCTGACATGTCTCGTACAATTCCTGTAAATGGAAAATTTACAAAACGTCAACGTGAAGTTTATGATTCTATTTTACGTTGTAAAAAAGAAGCTGAAGACAGATTAATAGCTGGTAATAATTGGTATAAATTCCACGAAGAAATGGGAAAAGTTTATACCTCTGAATTATTAGGCTTAGGTTTATTAGATAAAGCCGATGTGCAAAACGAAGATCCATCTTGGCCTGCATATAAAAAATATATGATGCATGGAACATCTCATCACATGGGATTAGATACACATGATTATGGAATTTTAACAGATGATTTTACAGCTAACATGGTATTTACTATAGAACCAGGATTCTATCTTCCGAAAGAAGGTTTTGGTATACGATTAGAAGATAATTATGTAATACAAAAAGAAGGAAATCCATTTAATTTGATGCGTAATATTCCTATTGAAGCAGAAGAAATTGAAGATTTAATGAATAAATAGAAAGAAAAAAACGGCTAATTTAATTAGCCGTTTTTTGTTATTTAATCAAATTTTACTTTGTATTGTTCATCAAACTTCTTACGTTCTTCATCGGTAAGTTTACTTCTCATATACTTGATACTATAACCTCCTATCATTTTATCTCCTTTATAATACATCCAATCAGATATTTCTTCAGGTTTAATAATTACTGTATCATTTAATTTTACATCTTTTGTGTATTGGGGAGCATTATCAACCACTCCTTTAAGTTGATCATCTTGATCTGTATAAACATCTCTAATCCAAACATGTTCTTTTTGAGTAGAATTAGGAATATTATACATTTCTTTTACAATAAAATTAGTAGTTGTTGTATCTTTCATAGACAAAGCTAATTTGAAATCATCAAATGTTTGTCTTGCTTCTTTTCCTATACTATCTAAATCTTTTTGTTCTTTTTCTTGCTTATCAATCCCTTTATAAGCATTAACACCTATTTGTTCTGTTTTGTTTCCACAAGAAAACAATACTGATGTAAATGCTATTGTTAAAAAAATATTTCTCATAATTTAGATTTATTTGATATTTATAAAGTTACAAAATTTATTCAAAATAAGATAAGTATAATTCTTTTGGTTGTGGTTGTATCCAATCTTGATGCCCAAAATAACTCCAAGTTGTGTAGGCTAAATTATAATTAGGATTTGTAAACTGATAATAAGGACTTCCGTTTACAGATACTTTAGCATCAACAAAAACTTTTACATTTTGAATCCCTTTTTTTTCATAATCTAACTTAACAAATCGTGCAAACTGCCACATCATATCTGGACTAAAAGACATTTTTGATATTTGTTTATAAGTTAGATAGTCATCAAGTATGACTTTTTCTCTTTTTAAAAATTTACCTTTATGTTTTGGGTCAGGTTTTGAAAGATACACAGTAACTTCTCCTGATTTATTCCGTAACATCATACGCCAAGAAAGGCGATGTCCTTCTTCTGTCCAAAAAACATTTCCTGGAATAAAATAATGACGTACTGGTAAATAAACTTGCCATAAAACATACAAACATATTAAATACGAAAACATTACTCTGTTTGTAGTTAACAAATTATCTTCACTAGAACGATCCATCATAAAAGATTTTTTAGGAAAAACAATTTCTTGAATTTTAACTGGATCATAGAAAAAAATCATCATTGCTAGAGCAAAAAATGGAAAAATACCTATTCCAAAAGTTATTGAATTAAAGATATGAAAGAATATTGCACATTTAAAAGCTGTAGCTCTTGTCTTTTTAAGTAGCATTGCAGGAATAATTAACAAATCAAATAAGAATCCAAGAATAGCAAAAACTTGAGCAAATTCTATACTACTAATGACTTTTCCTAAACCAGCAAGATTATATTTGGTAGCAAATAGATGTCCATATTGAGAAAATTTCATTTGTAAAAAAATACCGTTAAACCAATCTGGATAAATTTTTACAATTGCAGCAAACGTATAAACAATTAATAATTGAATAATAAAAATTGTTGGAACCCAATTACGACATGTTAATCGTTTTATTTTTGGAAAAATTATACAATCAATAGAAAAAAATTGATGAGCTGGTATTATTGTCATCATCCAAGAAATTAGCATAAACAAATAATAATGATTATTATAACTTGTTTTCTGCATGAAATATGTTAGTGACCAAAAAATAGCAAAAAATATTGTAGAAAATCTATATAAAAAGCCAAATGCAATAAACCAACCTAAAATCCCCATTAAAACATAGAGATATATCATATTATGACCTAAAAAAATAGTAGTCCATTCGAATCCTATAAATGAAAATGACAAATGGGGTTCTACAAAATTAGTTTGTACCCAACCTGTAAAAATAGCGCCCCAACATTCTGCAACAATTAATAATCCGAAAATTATACGAAATATAACAAGAGGCGAATTATCTACCTTTCTAAAAAAATATTCACTAAACATTTTTATCGATTAATTTTAGCTAATTTATAACTATTCATCATAGTTTAACTATTTTTAATGTACATTTATTTAATGAAAGAGAAAATTATTTTATTTGATGGAGTTTGCAATTTATGTAATAAATCTGTTCAGTTTGTTATAGAGCATGATGAACATAATCATTTTAAATTTGCTTCATTACAATCTAATTTTGGTCAGAATTTTTTAAAAGAAAATAAATTAGATCAAAATGATTTTGATTCAATAATTTATATTGAAAATGGTAAATACTATACTAAATCTTCTGCAGCACTAAAAATTGCAAAACACTTAGATAAAAATATTTCTTGGTTAAACTATTTTATTATTATTCCAAAATTCATTCGTGATTTTTTTTATAACATTATTGCAAAAAACCGCTATAAATTTTTCGGTAAACAAGAAAGATGTTGGTTACCTACGAAAGAACTAAAAGCTAAATTCTTAGAATAATTAAAGAATTTAGCCTTATAAAGTCATTTTTTATTCTATTTATGTCTTTTTTTTAGTATTTCTAAAACATCCTTCAACTCATAACCTCGATCATGTAAAGCCATAAGGTAATAAAAAAATACATCAGCAGATTCCTCTAAGAAATTTTCATCATTATCTTGTTCAGATGCAATGACCATTTCTACAGCTTCTTCTCCCATTTTTTTTGCAATCTGCGAACTACCTCTTTTATGAACTCTCTTCATTTTAGACTTCTTCGCATCTTCCAATTTTGCTTCTTCTATCATTATTTCCAATTTCTTTAGAAAAGGAAATTTTTTTTCTTTTTTAGTATCTTGATTATTATTTAACTCCATAAAAAATATATCTGATTGCATTATGTATTTTACCAAAATACAAAATAAAGATAGTAATATCTATTTAAATTGGCTTGTCAATATTACCATTTTATTCAAAAAAAATAATACTTTATTTCATATTTTTTTATTATTTTATATGATTGATGAATGTTTTATTTTATGAGAATTTTCAGTATTTTTACGCGAAAATAAAACATATCGCAAACACAATGAACACAAACGATTTTTCCTTAAGACATATTGGAAATAACTCTGAACAAGCTAAAGAAATGCTTTCTGTAATAGGTAAAGATTCTATTGAAGCTTTGATCGATGCTACTCTTCCACAAAATATTAGACTGAAAGATAATTTAGATTTACCAGAAGCTTTATCTGAATTTGAAGCTACAAATCATTTAGCTGAATTAGCTTCTCTTAATAAAAAAATTAAAAATTACATTGGTTATGGGTATTACGGAACTATTTTACCTGCACCAATACAACGTAATGTTTTAGAAAATGCTGGTTGGTATACTGCGTATACTCCATATCAAGCAGAAATTGCACAAGGACGTTTAGAAGCTTTATTAAATTTTCAAACTGTTATTTCTGATTTAACTGGTTTACCTATTGCAAACGCTTCTTTATTAGATGAAGGTACTGCTTGTGGTGAAGCAATGCATATGTTATTAGAATCTCGTACAAGAGAACAAAAGAAAAATAATATAATTAAATTTTTTGTTGCTGATAATTTATTCCCTCAATCCATTGCAGTTTTACAAACAAAGGCAGAAGGATTAGGAATTGAATTAGTCATTGGAGATTTTGAAACAACAGAATTGACAGAAGAGTTCTTTGGTGCTATTGTACAATATATAGGAAAAGGAGGACAAATTAATAATTACAGTTCTTTCATAGAAAAAGTTAATGCTTTAGGAATCAAAGTTGCTGTTGCAACAGATTTATTAGCACTAACATTATTAACACCTCCAGGAGAATGGGGAGCTGATATTGTTATTGGTACTTCTCAACGTTTTGGTGTACCTATGGGATATGGTGGACCACATGCTGCATTTTTATCTTGTACAGAAGATTATAAACGTTCTATTCCAGGACGAATCATTGGTGTTTCTCAAGATCGTTTAGGAAACCGTGCTTTGCGTATGGCTTTACAAACACGTGAACAACATATAAAACGCGAAAAAGCAACTTCTAATATTTGTACTGCACAAGTATTATTAGCTGTAATGGCTTCTTTTTATGCTGTATATCATGGTAAAGATGGTTTACAATATATAGCAAATCAAATTCATACTAAAGCTGGTATTTTACAAGCTGGTGTACAACATTTAGGATTTAAAACGATTAATACTTCTTTCTTTGATACAGTACAAATCGAAGTTGAAAATTCAGACGAAATTGTAAAAATATTTGCTGAAGAAGAAATTAACGTAAATGGTTTCGAAGCTGGAAAAATTTCTATTACAGTTGATGAAATGACTTCTGAAGAAGATATTTTCGAAATATTAAGTGTTTTTGCTACAATTAAAAATACTGAAGAAGGTTTTGAATTTGAAGTAGAAGATACATATTTACCTGAAAATTTAATTAGAACTTCCGATTTCTTAACGCATGAAAACTTCAATTCATTCCACACAGAAACAGAATTAATGCGCTACATCAAACGTTTAGAACGTAAAGATTTAGCTTTAAATCAATCAATGATTGCATTAGGTTCTTGTACAATGAAATTGAATGCTGCTACAGAACTTTTACATATGTCATGGGAAAGAATGGGTAATGTTCACCCATTTACTCCAAAAGAACAAGTTGGAGGATACCAAACATTAATCAAAAACTTAGAAGATTACTTAGCTGTAATCACAGGATTTGATGCAACATCTTTACAACCAAACTCTGGTGCTCAAGGAGAATATGCAGGGTTAATGGTGATTCGTTCTTATTTCCAATCAAAAGGAGAAAATCATCGTAATGTTGTTTTAATTCCACAATCAGCTCACGGAACAAATCCTGCTTCTGCTGCTATGGCAGGAATGCAAGTTGTCGTTGTAAAAAACTTAGAATCTGGTGAAACTGATTTAGTTGATTTAAAAGAAAAATGTGAAAAACATAAAGATAATTTAGCTGCTTTAATGATTACTTATCCATCTACTTACGGTGCATTTGACAGTAATATTGAAGAAGTTACAACTATGATTCACGAATATGGAGGACAAGTTTATATGGACGGTGCAAACATGAATGCACAAGTTGGATTAACTTCTCCAGGAAATATTGGTGCCGATGTTTGTCACTTAAACTTACATAAAACATTTGCTATCCCTCACGGTGGTGGTGGACCTGGTGTTGGACCAATCTGTGTTAAATCCCACTTAGCTCCATTCTTAGGATCATCTCCTTTAGTTGAAACAGGTGGTAAAGAAGCTAAAAATACATTCGCAGCTGCTCCTTACGGTTCTGCATTTATTTTACCAATTTCTTACTCTTACATTTTAATGTTAGGTGCAGAAGGTTTATTAAAAGCTACACAAGGTGCTATATTAAATGCAAACTATATGAAAGCTCGTTTAGAGAAACACTATGACATTTTATATACAAATGCAAACAATGTTGTAGCACACGAATTTATTTTAGATTGTCGCCCATTTAAAAAAGCTGGAATTGAAGTTACAGATATAGCAAAACGTTTAATCGATTATGGTTTCCATGCTCCTACTGTTTCTTTTCCTGTTGCTGGAACTTTAATGGTTGAACCAACAGAATCTGAAAATAAAGCAGAACTTGATCGTTTTTGTGATGCTTTAATTTCTATTCGCCAAGAAATAGATGAAGTTGCAAATGGAGATTATCCTGTAGATAATAATGTTCTACACAATGCTCCTCATCCTCAACATTTATTAACTGCCGATGAATGGGAATATCCTTACACTCGTTCTAAAGCAGCATTCCCATTAGAATGGGTACGTGAACGTAAGTTTTTTGCTTCTGTTTCTCGTATTGATGATGCTTATGGAGATAGAAATTTAATTTGTACTTGTGCTCCTATTGAAGCTTACATGGACTAAAATTAAAATATATATAATACTAAAAGCCGTTCTGAAAATATTCAGAACGGCTTTTTATTTTATTGTCGTTATTTAAACTTTTTAAAATTGTTTTTTGGGGCAATTGCTTCGTATCGTGCTTTCTCACTATATCTTTTATAAACAATAAAATTTATTTTCTTTAAAGAAGAATTGTTTATAAAAGGATGCCGTTTCAATCACTATTGCAAATTCATTATTAAAATTAATTATCTGAATAAAAGAATAATACGATTCATTAAAAAGAAAAATATTAATTCATTTTTTTTAATTCATTAAAAAAATCTATAACTTCTTGACCAGAATAATCTGCCATACCAACTGTTGTATGTGCAATATTTCCTTGCTTATCTAAAATTACAGTTGTTGGAATAGATCTATCTAAAAATTCTTGAGGAATTGCTGAATTAGGAAATACTAGAGGAAGATTAAGATTTCTTTTTTTCATAAAGCTTACTGCATTTTCTTTTTTATTTTCAACTTCTACAGTTAACAAAACAACATCTTTATCATCTTTTACTTTATCATATAATTTTTGAATTGTTGGCATTTCAGCTATACATGGTCCACACCAAGTTGCCCAAAAATTAATAAAAACTACTTTACCTTTTAGATCTTCTAGTTTTGTAATTTTACCTTTAGCATCAATCATTTCAAATTTATAATTTGTACTAGGTTTTACTGGATCTGAATTAATCTCTTCTACTTTTTCTATTTTTGGCTGAAATAATCCTACTTTCATTAATCCCTGTTGAACATAAGCTTTGGCTTGTGGTACAAAAAGTAAAACAATAGCTAATGTTGCAATTATTAATGTAGAGTAATGCTTTTTTATCATGGAAATTATTTTATATCTATTTATCATTTAAAATTTTATCACTTAATTAATTCTTATCAAATTTATAAAAAAATAATTCTCTATTGAACTAAAACATATTAGTAAAAAATTATAAAAAAAACCTAAACAATAAATGCTTAGGTTTTACTACAATTATATAAAATATTTTTATTTATTGTAAAAATATTCTGTTGTTTCTTTTTCATTATTATTACCACTAGCTGAAGTATAAACTTCTGTTACTTTAGAAGGGTAATTATTGTCTTTATATTCATAAGTATATAAAGTAATATCTGATGATTTAGAACTATATTTACTTTCTTTCTTTATAGGATTATTTTTAGAAAAAACTTCAAGGTCATCAAAAGATACTAGTTGTAAACCTGTAACATTTTTGAATGGATTTTCCTTATCATCATAAGTCATAATAATTTCATTACTATTATTATAAATAGTTTTAACTAAATTACCATTTTCGTAAAAATACTCATCAATATATATGGAATTATCATAATCATTAGTAGTTGTTTCTTTTAAATGATTATCATCAATCCATTCAAATTTAGATGTTGCTATAAGTTTTTTATCTCCCCACTCTGTTGTCACTAATGTTGATACTTTTCCATTTAGATAAGTATATTCTCTTACCATACTTTCATCTCCATCTTTATCATAATTAGTAATTTTAGTAATTAAATCTCCTGTATATTGATAAATAGATTTCTCTGAATAATTTTCTATACCAGAATAAGTAATATTAATTTCATTTATTTTATTTCCATCATACGAAATTGTTAAAATAGAACTATAATCTCCTTTAGGTGTTGTATAAATAGTTTTTACTGGTAAAATAGAATTTTCAATTTCAGTAGTATTGTTTGTTTCTCCACTGTTGTCATCATTAGAACAACTAAATAATGTTCCTGCTATAAAAGTAAATAGTAAAATTTTTTTCATAATAAATTGGTTATATACAACAAAAATAAATAAATAATTTAATTTATCTTTGTTACAATGAGATATAAATTTCTTTTTAATACATTAATTATTATAGCTTTTATACTTTTTATACTAAGTCTTAGTATAGGAAAAGTCTCTATTTCATTTCAAGAAATTTATGATGTATTTTCAGGAAAATCTGATGAAGTAACAACTAATCTAATTCTCAACTTCCGTCTTCCAAAATCAATAACAACTGTTTTAGTAGGGATATCTTTACCTATTTCAGGTTTTTTAATGCAAGAATTATTTAAAAATCCTTTGGCTGAACCTTCTGTTCTTGGAATAAGTGCTATGTCAAGTTTAGGAGTTGCTATAGTAATCTTCTTATTATCTACAATTGGTCTTAATGAATATTTAAACAATCCTTGGTTAATAATTATTGCTTCATTTTTAGGTTCTATAACTGCATTATTTCTTGTAATTACACTATCTATAAAAATAAACTCTTCTTCATCTTTAATTATAATAGGTTTTATGATTAGTGGAATTGCTGGTGCTATAATTGGAATTATGCAATATTTTGCTCCATCAGATAGAATAAAATCTTATTTGGTTTGGGGATATGGCTCTCTTAGTGGTTTATCTTGGACTCAAATCATCATTTTTGCTGGTATTGTTCTTGTTGGAATTATACTTTCTCTTTATACATTAAAAGGAATTACCGCACTACTATTAGGTGAAAAATATGCCTTATCATTAGGAATCAATACAAAACAACTGCGTCTATTAATTCTATTCGCAACAGCTTTACTAACATCGGCTGCAACTGCATTTACAGGGCCAATTAGTTTTATAGGATTAATCATTCCTCATATTTGTCGTTCGTTATTAAAAACTGGAAATATGAAAAAATTATATGGATGGATTTTTATTTCCGGTATATGTTGTATGCTTTTATTTTCTATACTTACAGAAATTTTTCCTTTTGGTGTTTTACCAATTAATATTATAACTGCATTATTTGGAGCTCCTATCGTAATTAGTATTTTACTGAATAATAAAAATGAAATACGATGAAAAATACTATTTTACAACTAAAAAATATAACTGTTGGTTATGGAAATAAAAGAATAATCTCTAACATTAATACTTGTATTTCTGAAAATGAATTTATTGCAATTCTTGGTAAAAATGGAGCTGGTAAATCAACATTAATCAATACGATACTTGGTTATCAAAATGAATTAGAAGGTGATATTTTTCTTCATCAACAATCATTAAAAAAATTATCAAAAAAAGAAATTGCTCAAAATATTGCTATCGTTTTACCTCGATTAAATAATGTTCCTAAAATAAAAGTAAGCGAGTTAATTGAAATAGGTTTGATTGGACAACAAACTGAATTTAATAAAAAGGAAAAAGAAGATTTTATTATTCATATTCTTAATTTAGTTGGTATCCAACATCTAAAAAATAATTATGCTACAGAAATTAGTGAAGGACAATTACAACTTGTGATGATTGCAAGAGCATTAGCCCAAAATACCAAATTAATTATTTTAGATGAGCCAACTTCTAATCTTGATATTGCCAATCAATACAAAATTTTTAATCTTTTACATGAGTTAAAATCAAAAACAAGTCAATCTTTTTTAATGATTTCTCATGAAGCTGATTTGGCTTTAAACTATACAGATAAAATTTGGTGGATAGAAAATGGATTACTTTTCGAGGATATTCCAGAACAAATTGCCTATGAAAAGCAAATTATCCCAAAATTATCTGATCAAAATTTAATGTTCAATTCTGATGAAAATCGTTACAGTACTTCTACAAATAACACATTATCTATCAATGTAAAAGGCAATTCAGAATTAGCTTATTGGGTTAAAAATGGTTTTGTAAGAAATGGTTTTATTATTAAAAATAATTCTAAAATAACTATTGAAATCACAGAAAATAATATCATCTTTGGGGAGAAAATTTTTGTTAACATTCAAGAAATTATAACATTTATACAACAACAGTATGAAAAATATAATCATAACAGGAGCTAGTAGAGGGATAGGATACGAATTAGCAAAACAACATTTAGAATTAGGAAATCGTGTATTAACTATTTCTAGAAATACAGAAAAACTGAAAAAATTAAATAAGTTTTCTAAAGAAAATAACCATCAGTTTTTAGGATTAGATTTAACCGATTATAATCAAATTAATAATATACTAGAAGAAATAAAAGATTGGGAAACAATTGATATTTTATATAATAATGCTGGATTATGTATTAATAAACCATTTGAAAAAATTACTGAAGAAGATTTAATTTCATCATGGAGAATTAATTTTATGGCACCATATCGATTAATCCAACTTTTATTACCAAAATTTAAAACTTCATCTCATGTCGTAAATATATCTACAATGGGAGCAGTACAAGGATCAGTAAAATTCCCTGGATTATCTGTTTATTCTTCTTCTAAATCAGCAACAGTTAATTTAACTGAATTATTAGCAGAAGAATTAAAAGATAATGGTCCAAGAATAAATGCAGTTGCTTTAGGAGCGGTACAAACAGAAATGTTAGAAGAGGCATTTCCTGGTTATATAGCACCTACACAACCATGTGAAATGGCTGAATACTTAGTAGAATTTGGTTTAAATGGATGGAAATATTTTAATGGAAAAATTCAACAAGCTTCCATATCAACTCCTTAATTTTATAAAAATTTAATCATAAAAAAAATCCGATCGAATAATTCGACCGGATTTTTTATTTCTTCTAAAAAGTATTTTTTAGTAAGCAGCGTCTTTAATACGAGCTTTTTTACCACGTAATGCTCTGAAGTAGAAGATACGAGCTCTACGAACTTTACCTTTCTTGTTCACTTCAATTTTTTGTAATGCTGGCATGTTTACTGGGAAGATACGCTCTACTCCAACATCTCCAGACATTTTACGGATAGTGAAAGTTTCTGTAGTTCCTTGTCCTCTTCTTTGGATAACAACACCTTTAAAGAACTGAACACGAGTTTTTCCACCCTCTGTAATTTCTTGGTAAACTGTAATAGTATCACCAGCAGAAAAAGCTGGGAATTCTTTTTTAGCTACGTATTTTTCTTGTACGTATTTTACTAAATTTTCCATTTTTAATAATTTCAATTTATTTGTAATTGAGCAACTTACACGTCTATCGTCAGAGGTTGAACAATGTGGGTGCAAAATTAATCAAAAATATTTAGTTTACAAATCTTTAAAACTTTTTTTATGAATGAATTGATAAAATATTATCTGAAAAATTAATATTTGATAATTCTGCGCAAATAGCTTTTAAAGCAATTAAGCGAGCATCTTTTTTACTATCCGTTTCAATTTCTATCCAAGGAGAATGTTCTGATCCAGTTTTTTGAAACATTGTCTCAATATAAGCAGAATAATCATCCCATAGCTCTTGTGCTTTTTCATCTAATGCTCCAAGCTTCCATTGTTTCAATTCATTATCTTTACGTTTTTGTAAACGTTTTGCTTGCTCTTCTTTAGTAATTGTAAGAAAAATTTTAATTAAAATAATTCCATCATCTTGTAAAAGTTGTTCTACTTCTACAACTTGTTTTAAAAATTTATCATATTGATCTTTAGTACAAAAATTAAAAACTGGTTCTACAACTGCTCTATTGTACCAACTTCTATCAAAAAATACTATTTCTCCGGCATTAGGTAATTTCTCAAAATAACGTTGAAAATACCACTGTCCTTGCTCCTTTTCTGTTGGTTTTGGTAATGCTTCTACTCTATATTTCTTAGGATTGAGATATTCCGTAACCCTAGATATTGTTCCTCCTTTACCAGCAGCATCTCTTCCTTCGAAAATAATTAAAACACGCTTATTATTTTTTATTACTTGCAATTGTAATTCAAGTAAGTCTTTTTGTAAGTCTTTTAATTCTCTTTCATAAGCTAATTTTTCTTTAAACTTATCTTCTTTTATAACATTATGCTCTACAAGAAAATCTATAATTTCTTTTTTATTATTTATTTTCTCTAAATCATTTAAATTAACTTCTGCCATTTCATTATTTTTAGGTTAGTTATCTTCTTCAAAATTTTTAGGTTTTAATAATCTTAAGTTTTTATCTTCATAAGGAATCATATTCAGAATATGTTCTATAGATTCGACTCTTGCCTTATATTTTTTATTTGCATCAATTACTTTCCATGGAGCAAGTTCTGTATTTGTTCGCTCGAACATCACATTTTTATATTCTGAATACACATCAAATAATTCTTGTGCTTTTTTATCAACTGAACTATATTTCCATTTTTTGATAGGTGAATTTATAATGTCATTAAAACGTTTTGCTTGTTGTTCTTTTGTGATAGAAAAATAAATCTTTATTAAATAGATTCCAGAATTTATCCACATTCGTTCTATATCATTTACTTCACTCATAAAAAGTTCGTATTGTTCTTCAGTACAAAACCCATTCACTGGTTCTACAACTGCTCTATTGTACCAACTTCTATCAAAAAATACTATTTCTCCTTCTTGTGGTAATTTACGAACATAACGCTGAAAATACCATTGTCCATCCTCAGCTTCATTAGGCTTAGGTAAAGCTACAATCCTATATTCACGTGGATTTAGATGTTCTACTATTCTACGAATAGCTCCTCCTTTTCCTGCAGCATCTCTACCTTCAAAAACAATAACTACTTTCTTTTTATTTGTAGAAATCCAAGCTTGTAATTTTATTAATTCTTCTTGTAATTGCTCTATACGTTTTTCATATTTCATGGTACGTAAAGCTTTTACGAAATTCAATTGTCCATTATCTGATTGCAAAAGACTTATAAGACCTTTTTTTGTCTCAAGCAATTTTATGTCTTTTTTCTTTAATTCCATTTCAAATAATTTTAATAATTTATTTCTTTTACCATTCGATAATAACGTTGAATTATATTTGGATCAACCATTAAATCTATATCAGAATCCATTTTACCATCATAATTAAATAAAGATAGTAAATAGCGTATTGATTCTAATCGAGCTGAATTTTTATTATTTGCATTTACAACAATCCAAGGAGAAAAAGAGTTGTGAGTACGAGTAAACATTTGATTAATATAATAAGAAAATTCATCCCATAATTCTTGACCTTTTGCATCAACAGGACTATATTTCCATTTTTTTAAAGGATTATTTAATCTGGATTCAAACCTTCTTTGTTGTTCTTCTTTTGAAACAGAAAACCATAATTTTATAATATAAGTTCCTGATTCATATAACATATGTTCAAATTCGGCAACTTGTACCATAAATTGTTCATATTGCTGGTCTGTACAAAATCCCATTACAGGTTCTACAACAGCTCTGTTATACCAACTTCTATCAAAAAATACTATTTCACCAGCATTTGGTAATTCTTTTATATAGCGATTGAAATACCATTGATTGATTTCTACATCTGTAGGTTTATTTAAAGCAACAACACGCATTGTTCTGGGATTAAGATGTTGTCGGAAACGACGAATTGTACCTCCTTTTCCAGAAGCATCTCTTCCTTCAAAAATAACTGCAACCTTTTTACCTTGAGTAGATATCCAATTTTGGAGATTAACTAATTGAGATTGTAATTTTAATAATTCTGTTTCGTATTCAAATTTTTCTAAAACATTTTTGTAAAAAATATTATTATCTTGATTTTCTAAAAGAAAATTATGAAGTTCTTCTGTCGTAGAAAATTCTGATATATTTTGCTTTTTCATCTTAAATGTTATCCTTTGTAAATTATTCTTGAAGATAAAAAAAATTAAAGACTATTGATTCATAAACTAGATGAAAAAATATCATTTTTCTTTTAAGTTATTATATCGTAAAGATTGTTTAATTTTACCATCAAATCATCTACAGATGAAAGTTATATTTTTCATAACACTTATATTAACAATTACTTTTAGACCATTGTTACCTATTATAGCTTATACAATTAACTATGATAGAATTATAAGTGATTTATGTGAAAATAGAGAGAAACCTGAATTACTTTGTAATGGATTTTGTTATATAAAAAAAGAGTCTAATAAAGAAAAATCAAATTCATTAAATGATAAATATGAAAAAAACTTTATTAAGATTTATGAAGCACTTATAATCAACAATGACAAACTATTATTAAATTATATTCTAAAATATTCTGAATCAATTAAATTTGAATATTATAAAGTTATTGTTTCTAATGGACTAATAACAAAAGTTTTTCATCCTCCAATTTGTACTTTTATTTAGGTTTAAAATTTTTCTTAGCTAAAAATTTTAAAGTAAATAATTACTATAATTTAATACAATAAAAATGAATTCAATAAAATATACTTGTTTAATCCTTTCTATAGGATTAACAATTGTTTCTTGTGATAAGAAAAAAGAAAATACTCAAAATAATGATTTTGAGGTAAAGCATATTTCTCATGAAGAAATGAAAGCTGCGACTAAATTAGATATTGCAGTTGTAAATGATGTAGATCCTATTTGTGGAATGAACACAAAAGAACATCTAGGAGATACAGCGACTTACAAAGGAAAAGTTTATGGTTTCTGCTCTACAATGTGCAAAGAAGAATTTTTGAAAGATCCAGAAAAACATATACATGAATAAGCAATTAGTAACTATTGTAATAATTATTTTAGGTGTTATTGGTAGTGTGTTTTGGTTGAAAAATAAGCCTAAGGACAAACTATACACTGTTATGAAAGTTCCTGAATTTTCGATGACAGATCAAAATAATCAAACAATTACGAACAGAGATATGCTGGGAAAAGTTTATGTTGTTGAGTTTTTCTTTACAAGCTGTCCAACAATATGTCCAATTATGAGTAATAATTTGAGAAATGTAGAAGATGAAATTAATAATCCTAATCTTGGTTTTATATCTGTAACTATTGATCCCAAAAGAGATACTCCAGAAAGGTTATTAGATTATGCAAAAAGAATAGGTGTAAAAAGCGTTAATTGGCATTATCTTACTTCAGACAGAGAAACTATTCAAAATTTAGCAGATCAGTTTAATATTTATGTTGGGAAAGACGAAACTACTGTAGAGGGATTAAATCATAGTGGAAAACTTGCGTTAGTTGATAAGCAAGGAAATATAAGAAGTAGATACAATGAAGCTGGTGTACCAATTTTATTTTATTCTGGCTTAAATTATAAAGATCCAAACGGAAAAACTCCTTCTTTATCTGGAAAATATCATCCTGAAATTGAATATTTAAAAGAAGATATTAAAAAATTATTAGCGGAATAATACATTATCATTAATGTATAATAAAGCTGTTTAAAATTTTGTTCTATTTTTTTGGCAATTGCTTCGCACCGTGCTTTTCGCTATATCTTTTTAGATTAGTCATTCATTTCGACTTCGCTCAATGACCAATCAAGAAAGGATACCGCTTCAATCACTATTGCAAATAAAAGGTAAATAATTCATGAAATATATTCTAAAAAAATAGTTTAAATAACTTCAATATATTAACATTAAAAACTTCACAGAATTAATTATTCTGTGAAGTTTTTTTTTATTATTTCTATCAACTAAATTAAAGAATATCATATTTCATACTAAATATCCTCTTGTAATGATATAAAACAAGGTGAATAAATTATAGTATTTTGCTATATTTCATTAGAATAATCTATAATACTTTGAGTATAATCCAAAAAAAGAATCAATAAACGGAATTGATTAACTAGTAAAAACAATCTTGTAAAGTTGTTTTTACTAGATACTTTGAAATAACTACTCGCATAATAATAAAATGCAATATTATTATATATCCAAAATACTGATTTAAAGATAAATAAAAAGCTCGATACAAAAATGTATCGAGCTTTTTGATGTTTTATAAAAACTTTCTAATTGTATTGACTAGAAAGGGTATTCATAAATTTTTGATTCGTGGAAGTAAGGGTGACCTTTAGCTTCTAAGTTCAATTTAGATAATGCATTCATTACAACGAATGTAAATAAACCTGCAATACCTACTAATGAACCAATCTCCATGAATCCAAAGTTATGGAATGGACCAACAGCTGCTGGCATGATTTGGTTGTAGAAATCCCAGTAGTGACCTGCTACGATTACAAACCCCATTACAAAAACGATTTGGTAACGACGTTTCATGCTTGATGAAATTAAAATCAAGAATGGAGCAACTAAGTTGATAATCAACATCCAGAAATATAATGGATATTGAGCCATACGTTGTTGGAAGTATTGAACTTCTTCTGGTATGTTAGCGTACCATTGTAACATGAATTGACAGAACCATAAGTATGACCATAATAATGAGAAACCGAACATGAATTTTGTTAAATCATGTAAGTGGTTATCATTGAATAATGGTAAAGATCCTTTTCTTTTTAAGTAAATAGAAATGATTGCCATAATAGAAACAGCTGAAACTAAATATGAAACCATTCCATACCACATAAATAATGAAGAGAACCAGTGTGGATCTAAAGACATGATAAAATCCCAAGCAAAAGCTGCAGAACAAATTGCAAAAATTACTAAGTAGATTACCGATTTAGTATATAATTGAGAATATACTTTTAAATCACCGTGAGCTTCATCTAATTTACGAGTAGCATTTTTGATAACAAATACCATTAATGATAATACTACTAAATAAATGATTATACGGATAGTCCAGAATGGAACATTTAACCATAATTGAGCTTTATTAGCCATAAATATATCATATTTTGGGCTATTAGGATCAATTAAGTCAGCATCCATCCAGTGGTATAAATGATTCAAGTGAAATGTAGAACCTAAAGCTACGATACCTACAAGAACAGCTCCTACAGGTAAGAAAGTAGCAATACCTTCCATAACACGTGAAACAACCATAGACCAACCAGCATTAGCTACAAATTGAATACATAAGAAAAACAATGCAGATGCTGCAATACCAAACGATAAATATGCTGGTACATAAAAAGCAGCCCAAGGTCTGTTTTTCAATAAGTTTTCTAAGTGATGCATATGCTCTTCGTGATTTGTATTTAAAGATGCATAAGAATCTGTAATATAATCACCGAAAAATTGAGTTGGGTGAGCTTCAATTAAACCGTTGATATATTCAGTTGAATTAGCAACATCTTGTTGATGTAAGAAAAATCCTATCCCATAAAGTACAACTCCTATCACAATCATGACAAAAGATGCAGTTCTTAATTTTGGGGAAAATGTATATTGCATAATAATTAACTTATTTTATAATTTATTTAGTTGCTTCTTCACTTGCTTCTTTAGCAGGTTCAGCTGATGCTGCAGGAGCAGCCTCTTTAGAATCCCCACCTTTTAAACTCATTACATACTCAGCAACTCTCCAACGGTCTGCAGGTGTCATTTGAGAGGCATAAGAACCCATCGCATTTTTACCGTACATAATTACATGATAAACAGAACCAACTGTTAAATCTCTTTCACTATAGTTAGGAACTCCAGAGAAAGCTTTTGATTTTACAATAGAACCTTGTCCATCACCAGCATCACCATGACAAACTGCACAGTTTTGGTGAAATAATAATTTCCCTCTTTCTAAATCTGTAGCTTTATTAGCTGCATTTAAAGGAGCAGAAGTTACTTTTTTAGCTTCAGCATAACCTGCATTATTATTTTTAAAAGGCCAAGGTAAGATGTCACCATCTGTTCTTGATACTGCACCTTCTACAGATTCTAAAGCAGACATATTATGATTTTTACTAAATACAGGAACTTCCGAGTTTTCCTCGTCATGAGGATAACCAAAAGTTGCTTTTTGGTAAGGATCATATGCTGTAGCATAGTACATATCTGGCATATATACTATACTTGGCTTACGTTTTTTATCAGAACAAGAAGTTATAATAATACTTCCTAGTCCTATAAGTAGTGCTATTTTTTTCATTATGCTTCTTGTACTAAATTGTTAACATTAGATTCTATTAAATCACCTTTTACAGTAACTTCTTCA
This sequence comes from Flavobacteriales bacterium UBA7612, assembly GCA_002484335.1. GTDB lineage: Bacteria > Bacteroidota > Bacteroidia > Flavobacteriales > Weeksellaceae > Empedobacter. Next base: position 34,042 of record DLJQ01000008.1, on the reverse strand, counting down.
GCACCAGTTTCTACAAAAACATTTTTGATTTTTTCAACATCAGATGTTCTAATTTCAATTAAGAATTTATCATCTGTTGTACGAGGATCAGGATTTTTTGCTTTTGCACCAGGATACATTTTATTACGCACTAAGTATGTTAATGACATAAAGTGAGCAGCACAAAATACTGTCAACTCGAACATAATAGGAACGAAAGCTGGCATATTTTGTCCCCAAGAGAAAGAAGGTTTACCTCCGATATCTTGAGCCCAGTCATGATTCATAATAAACCATGTCATTAAAGATGCTAAAGTTGTACCAAATGCACCGTAGAAAAATGCTAGATCAGAAATACGTGTTTTTCTAAGACCTAAAGCTTTATCTAAACCGTGTACAGGGAAAGGTGTATATACTTCATCTATTGTAATACCTTGTTTACGAATAGATTTTACTGCTTTTAATAAATCATCATCGTCTCCGTAAAGACCATAAACGATTTTAGTGTTCGTGATGCTCATCTTCAGTATGATGTTTTTTATAGCTTTCGCCTGATGATTTCAAAATAGTTTTTAATTCAGATTGTGAAATAACTGGGAATGTACGTGCGTACAATAAGTATAACACAGAAAAGAATCCCATAGTACCTAAGAAGATACCTACGTCTACCCATGAAGGCATAAACATTGTCCAGCTTGAAGGTAAATAATCACGAGATAAGTTGATAACGATAATATCAAAACGCTCGAACCACATACCTATGTTAACTACAATCGAGATAACGAATGTCCAAAAGAATGAACGTCTAATTGGTTTGATCCATAATAAACCTGGTACTAAAACATTACATATAATTAATGCCCAGAAAGCCCACCAATAAGGTCCTGTTGCAGCTCCTGGAGAGAAGTATGTAAAATCTTCGAAACGAGACCCTGAATACCAAGCTATCCATAACTCTGTTAAATATGCTACAGCAACCATACCACCAGTAACAACGATTACAATGTTCATGTACTCGATATGTTTACGTGTTATATAATCTTCATAATGTAAGATTTTACGCATAACACTTAATAAAGTTTGTACCATTGCGAAACCAGAGAAAATTGCTCCGGCAACGAAATATGGAGGATATACTGTTGAATGCCATCCTTTAATTACAGATGTAGCAAAGTCAAAAGATACAATTGTATGTACAGAGAATACTAATGGTGTACATAAACCAGCTAATACTAAAGATAACTCTTCAAAACGTTGCCAGTGTTTAGCTCCACCACCCCATCCAAAAGATAAGATTCCGTAGATTTTCTTAGCAAATGGTTTTGTAGCACGGTCACGTACCATAGCGAAATCAGGAATTAATCCCATCAACCAGAAAACAGTTGATACAGAGAAATAAGTAGAGATCGCGAATACATCCCATAATAATGGTGAGTTAAAGTTAGGCCATAATGATCCAAATTGGTTAGGAATTGGGAATACCCAGTACATTAACCATGGACGACCCATGTGAATTACAGGGAATAACGCTGCCTGTACAACGGCGAAGATTGTCATTGCTTCCGCAGAACGGTTTACAGACATTCTCCATTTTTGACGGAATAATAATAAAACGGCTGAGATAAGTGTACCAGCGTGACCGATACCTACCCACCATACGAAGTTGGTGATATCCCATCCCCAGTTAATCGTTCTATTTAATCCCCATACACCTATACCTGTTCCAACTGTATAAGCAATACAACCTACTCCGACAACGAAAGCTACCATTGCTATACTGAAACAAGTCCACCACAATTTACTTGCTGGCGTCTCAATAGGACGAGCAATATCTTCTGTGATATCATGGTAGGTCTTATGTCCTAAAATAAGGGGTTCTCTTACCTGAGATTCGTAATGTGACATATTTGTTTACCTTATTAATTCTTTATTAATTTAATTAAGCTTGTTCTTTTCTGTTTCTAACTTTTACTTGGTAGATAACATTTGGTTTAGTACCTATTTCTTCTAATAAAACGTAAGAACGTTTATCTTTAGAAACTTGTCTTACTTGAGATTTTTCATCATTAATATCACCAAATTTCATCGCACCTGTTCCACAAGCTGCAGCACAAGCACAAGCATCCATAAATTCATCATCTCTAACAACTCTATTTTCTCTTTTAGCTTTCAAAATAGTTGCTTGAGTAGATTGAATACAGAATGAACATTTCTCAATTACTCCTCGTGTACGAACAACAACATCTGGATTAAGTACCATACGACCTAAATCATTGTTCATGTGGAAGTCATATTTGTCATTATTCGCCCAGTTAAACCAGTTGAAACGACGTACTTTGTAAGGACAGTTATTTGCACAATAACGAGTACCAACACAACGGTTATAAGCCATCATGTTTTGACCTTGACGACCATGAGATGTTGCACCTACTGGACACACAGTCTCACAAGGAGCGTGGTTACAGTGTTGACACATCATTGGTTGGAAAATCACATCTGGATTTTCTGCTTGAGGCTTAATTAAACGTTTATATTGTTGTGGCTCATTATCTGGGTCAGATTCTATAGCTACTTCTTGTGTTAATTTTCCTTCAGGATCAGCATAAGTTACATCAGAGTAGTAACGGTCAATTCTTAACCAATACATATCTCTAGACATACGCATTTGCTCTTTACCTACTGTAGGTGTATTATTTTCTGCTTGACAAGCAATAACACAAGCTCCACAACCAGTACAAGAGTTCATATCAATTGTTAAATTGAAATGAGGACCTGTTGTACGATCAAAACTGGCCCATAAATCTACTTCATCAGAAGGAGAATCTCCTCTCCAAGTAGGTAAATTAGATCCTGGATTCCATTGTTCTTTATCTTTATTAATAAAATCACCTAATGAAACTTCTCTAGCAATTTCATAACGTCCCATCAAAGTAGGTTGTTGTTGCATATTTGCAAATTCGTGCTTATCTGTACGAGAAGATTTTTCAATCTTAACATTAGAAGCACCAACATTACCATCATATAAAGTAAATGCATTAACACCTACATTATTAGCAACTTTACCAGCTTTTGTACGACCATAACCAAATGCTAAACCTACAGTACCAATAGCTTGACCTGGTTGAATAAATACAGGAACATTTTCCAATGCAACACCATTAACAGTTAAGTTTACAAACTCACCATCAAATTGCATTCTTCCATTGTGTACATTGTAGTTATCTTGGATTTGGATACCTAATTTCTCAGCATCATTAGGATTAACCGTTAAATAGTTATCCCATGAGTTTCTAGAAATTGGATCTGGTAACTCTTGTAACCAAGGGTTATTAGCTTGTGTACCATCTCCTAAACCAGATTTAGAATAGAATTGAATTTCCCATTCTGTAGCTTTAGCAGAAGCTAATTTTGATACAGCAGTAGAAACAACTCCAGTATTAGCAGTGAAAGAACTATTTTCTGAAGATTCATTATAACCATTATATAATGCTTTGTTAAAATCTACACCTAATTTAGGTAAAACAGTTGCTTCCCAGTTTTGCTTAACATAAAGATAAAATGGAGAAACTTTTTGTCTTGTAGCAGACGTAGCCATAACCATAATTGGATCATTTGGATCTTCTACCTCAACAACTTTAGTTTGACCAGTTAACCAAGCTATTAATGAATCTTGAAATTGACGAGAATCAAAAATGCGAGGAATAGTTGGTTGTTGTAATGAGTAAACACCAGTTAATGGGTTGAAATCATTCCAAGATTCTAATGCATGAGTAACAGGAGCAATAACATCCATTACAGAAGCAGTTTCATCTAATTTTTCTACTAAACCAACTTTTAATCCAATATTTTTAAATGCAGCTTCAATCTCTTTTGAGTTTTTAGCATTATAAATTGGATTTGTTTGGAAGTTTAATAATACACCAACTTGTCCAGCTTTTGCTTCAGTAACAAATTGTTTGAATGTAGTATCATTTGATTCTTTAAGTAATACAGCTTTTCCTGTAATTGCAGCAGAACCTAAAATTTGGTTAATTGCATAAGAAATTGCGATAGCTTCTTTTGAACCATCAGCCATAACTACAGCTTTAGAACCTTTAACTTTTAATTCTGCAACAATAGATTTAGCTTCTTTTGAAGAAACCGAACCTCCTGTTAATCCACTATAAACTTCAGCTAATACTTTTTCAGTATCAGTTGGTTTTAAAGGAAAACGAGTATCAGCATTTGCACCAGTTAAAGATAAAACAGATTCAACTTGGATATGACGTAACATGTTTGGACCTGGTTTACGAACAACTCCGTAATCACCTTCCATTCCACCTCCGTTAAAATCTCCTAAGAAATCTGCATTAAAAGAAACAACTAATTCAGAATTTTTAAGGTCATAGAAAGGTAACTCTCTTTTTCCATAAACTTCTTGAGCTGCATCTAAAGCATTAGAAGATGATACTGCATCATATACTACATGTTGAGTTGTAGGATATTTTGCTGCAAAATCAGCAATCAACTTTTTAGTTGTAGGAGAAGGTAAAGAAGGAGTTAAAATAACTACTTTTTTACTTCCTACAGATGTTAATGCTTTAGAAACACGTGCATCTATTTCTTTCCAAGAAGTTGCTTTAAAATTATCACCACCATTACTTAATGGTGTCTTTATTTTATCTGAATCATATAAAGATAATACAGATGCTTGAACTCTAGCATTTGTAGATCCAAAATATTTAGCTCCTTTATTTGCATCAATTCTAATAGGACGACCCTCTCTTGTTCTTACTAAAACATTAGCGTAATCGTAACCATCAAAAACAGTAGATGCATAATAAGTAGGTACACCAGGCATAATGTTATCTGGTTTAACTACATAAGGAACAGATTTTACGATTGGAGCTTCACAGGCTGCTAATGTAACAGCGGCTGTACTGAACCCTAAAATCTTCAAAAAGTCACGTCGTGAAGTTTGACTATTCTCCATGGCGTTATCATTCCCTAAGAAATTATCTACAGGAATTTCTTCTGCAAATTCGTTGGTAGTTAACTTTTCATTTAATGTATTGTCAGTTAACTCCTCAAAACTTTTCCAGTAATTTTTCTTCGAAGCCATTTATACTCCTCTCTTTTTTATATTAATAATGACATTTACCACACTCTAAACCACCGATAGCCGAAACTGTAATTTTAGTTGCGTCACCGTACTGTTTTTTAAGTTTTTCGTGTAATTCTGCGTAATATTCTTTGTTATACTCGTTGTCCATATCTACTTCTGTAGTTCTGTGACACTCTATACACCATCCCATTGTGAAGTCATTTGCCATTTTAACCTCATTCATTTCATCTACTCGTCCATGACAAGCGAAACAAACTTGATCTCCTGATCCAATATTTAACTCCTTCGCATTTGGAATTGTACCTTCCTTAATTGCTTTTTTAATTGCATGTTCTCCCGCAACAACGTGTTGAGCATGGCTAAAGAATACGAAATCTGGCATATTGTGAATACGAACCCATTCGATAGGTTTTTGTGGCCCATCAAATTTATTAGTTTCCTTATTCCAACCAATAGCTTTGTACATCTTTTGTATTTCTCCTGTATAGAAGTTTTTAACAGCATCCTCATCAGCGAATTTACCTGAAGTAACTAAATCTTCTTCAAAATAATCTCCTTTGTATTCTTTGATTGTTTTATGACAGTTCATACATACATTTGGAGAAGGAATACCTGAAACTTTACCATATTTTGCAGAACTATGACAGTATTGACAATCTATACCTTGAACACCTGCGTGTACTTTATGAGAAAAATAAATCGGTTGTTGAGGCTCGTAACCTTTATCAACACCAATTCCCATTAATCCCCAATAGATATTATACAATGCCAAAAATGCTAAAACAGCTATAACAACACCTCCTACTTTTTTGTATTTTTCGAAAGTTTTTGATAAAGAAAAAGCTACTTTCTCTGTATCTGGATTTAAATCATCTGTTGCAGTTGCTTTAACTAATGCATTAACGCGAACTAAAATCCACAATAATAATGCAGCTAAAACTACAAATCCAACAGCAATAACACCTGAATTAGCTCCTCCGCCTTGACCAGCTTGAGCAGCTTTTGCCGCAGCAGCTTCTTTTTTCTTAGCAGCTTTTGCTTCTTCAAATGCTTTTTGACCTCCATCTGGATCAGCTGTATAAGCTAAGATATTATCAATATCACCCTCTGATAACCCTGGAAAGGCTAACATCTCTGTGTTATTGTACTCAGCATAAATTTTGTTTGCATACGCATCCCCTGATGCACGTAAAGCCTTATTGTCCTTAATCCAAGAATGTAACCATTCTTTTCCCAGTCCAGCTTCGTCTTTTACACGCTTCTCAATGTTACGTAACTCTGGCCCTATTAACTTACCATCAATCTGGTGACAAGTAGTACAGTTGGCTTCGAATAATTCGTAACCTTTACCTGCATCTTGGGCATTCGCTAAGGAGAACGTCGACATTATTATCGCGCAGCTCCATAAACGTATTCTTTTTAGAAATCTTGCCTTCATTTACTTAAAATAATCTCAGTTCGTTGTTTCTTTTAATTAGTTTTTATTTGAACACTTAACTAAAAGCAAAAATAGGGTCAATACTTAATAAAATCATAAATATTACCTACTGAACTTTGTCATTCTAGTTAATTTAAAATGTTTCTAAATTAAACGTTAAAAAACAAGACGTCACTAGTATAAAAAAATACCTGTTTTGATCGTTAAAAAAAAAATATAATAGAAATTAACTTATTGTTTAATTTGATTTTATGTTTTACTTCTAAAAAAAATAACCATTAAAATAAATAATCAACAATATATTTTTAATTTACTTAATTGTTAGAAGTATATTTGTAAAAATTAATTTATCTATGAAAAGTTATATCATAATATTTTTTACCTTGTTTTCAATATCAATTTTTGCTCAAGAAAAAATAGACACTGTAAAAATTATTAATAATGGAACATTAAACATGGAAATTGATTCTAGTATTTACAATGTATTAAAAACTAGAGAAGATTCAACCTGCACGTATAACACACCTACAAAATCAATTACAGAGAAAAGAAATACAGGTAGAGCAAATGATCCATGTTATGGCAATGCACAAATAAACGGCTACAAAATTCAGATCTATTATTCTAAAAATAGAAATGAAGCCAATAAAGTAAAAGAAGAATTTAATTCTATTCATCCTGAGTTATCTGCTCAAGTAACTTATTTTACACCTGACTATAGAGTACTTGTGGGTGATTATACTTCTAAAAATTCCGCAGCATCTGACATAAGAAAATTGAAATCTAAATACAATAATGCTTTTTCGATTCCATTCAAAGTCTTATGTAGAAAAGCTAAATAATAAAAAAGGATTGTGGTCAACCACAATCCTTTTTATTATAAAATCATCTCTTTAAATGGAATAATAATATCATATCCTTTATTTCTAAAATACTCCTCAAAACCTTCTCTTTTTGTAACTAAAACAAAATCCCCTCCCCAAGCTCCTAAGCTTTTTACACAACCTTTATAATCGGAAAAATATAGATCTTTTACTTTAGGTTGTTTCATAAATTTAGATAAAATTTGTTGATATTCATCCATAATCAACTCGAAGCTAGGTAAATTATCAACAGTAATTATTTCTTCGACTAAATCAGACAAATAACTAATCATTTTAAAATCTTTTGCTTTATTTTTATAATGATCCCCAACAACTGCCTGTGTATCTTGCTTTTGATTCAAATAAACAAAAAATAAATCATCAATAAAATTCCAATTAATATTTATCTTCTCGATATTTAAAGGACTATTTGTAAATATTATAGGTTGAGAATTACTAGCACAAGCAATATCATAACCACTTGTATTAAATGTAAGTTTATTTAAATTAAATGGGTTAATATTTACAAATTGACTAATCAAATCAATCAATGTTGAACTACTACCCAATCCCCATTCTTGAGGATAATCTAATTTTGTTGAACAAGAATAACTAATATTTGATTGAAAAAAATCTGAATTTAAAATTTTAGCTTGAATTAAAATATTTTGCAAAGATTTAGCAAGTTTATAATTTGAAGAATCAATAATTTTTAAAGAATTTAATTCAAAGTTAGCTTCAAACCATAATGAATCATCATATTTTTTAGCAACCCATTTTAATTTATTATTTTCAATAGGATTTTGCTCAACAAAAAGACATTGCCCAAATTTAGTGGGCAACGCAAATGCTTTTGCTCCATCCATTACAATATATTCCCCTATAAGGAATAATTTTCCATTAGAACGGAACTTTTTCATTATTATATTGCTGCTGAAGACACCTCAGCTTCTTTATTAATCTTTTTAATTAATCCTTGTAAAGTTTTACCAGGACCAACTTCAATAAATTCTGTAGCTCCATCTGCAATCATATTTTGTACAGATTGAGTCCACTTTACAGGAGCTGTTAATTGCATTATTAAATTCTTTTTAATTTCAGTAGGATCAGTAACAGCAACTGTTGTTACATTTTGATAAACTGGACAAATTGGAGAGTTAAAAGTAGTTTCTTCAATAGCTTTTGCTAATTCTTCTTCAGCAGGCTTCATTAATGGAGAGTGAAAAGCTCCACCAACTGGTAATACTAATGCACGTTTTGCACCTAATTCTTTTAATTTTTCACATGCTAAATTTACAGCTTCTATTTCTCCAGAAATAACTAATTGTCCTGGACAATTGTAATTTGCAGCTACAACAACACCTTCAATTTCTTGACATGTTTTTTCTACGATATCATCATCTAAACCTAAAATTGCTGCCATTGTAGATGGGTTAGCTTCACAAGCTGATTGCATAGCTAAAGCTCTTTTATATACTAACTTCAATCCTGATTCAAAATCCAAAGTTTCATTAGCTACTAAAGCAGAAATTTCACCCAAAGAATGCCCTGCAACCATTTCTGGTTTAAAATTAGGTAAAGATTTAGCTAAAATAACAGAATGTAAAAAAACTGCTGGCTGTGTTACTTTTGTCTGTTTTAAATCCTCGGCAGAACCTTCAAACATAATTGTTTTAATATCAAAACCTAAAATATCATTTGCTTTGTCAAATAATTCTTTTGCTATAGCAGAATTTTCATACAAGTCTCTACCCATCCCTGTAAATTGAGCTCCTTGCCCAGGAAAAACATATGCTTTCATTACTTTTCTTATTATTTTAAAATTCAAATTTATGAATTACAAATTAATTTTATTCGCTTATTTTACATTAGTATATTATTTAATAATTTAATTTTGTTTATATAACAATAAAAAATGAGCAAATTACCTATATTAATGTATCATAATATAACAACAGATATTAGTAAAAGAGATAAATTAACAGTTCACAAGAATTTACTTGAAAAACAATTTAAGTACTTAGTAAAAAAGAACTATAAAACTCATTTTTTAAGCGAATTAGATCATAAAAGTATTCTTACTGGCAAAAATATTATAATAACTTTTGATGATGTCACCAAAAATCAATTAGAGTTTGCTATTCCATTATTAAAAAAATATAATTTAAAAGCAACATTTTTTATTCCATTTGCTTATGTAGGAAAATATGATGAATGGAATAACAGTAACGAAGCTATAATGTCTACAGAAGATTTAAAAAGTATAAATAATGAATTTGAGCTTGCTTACCATTCATTTTATCATAGAAAATACAGTATTTTAACTAAAGAAGAAATTGCAAATGACTTTTATTTATCTGAAAAATATAAAAAAGAGAATAATATTAAATTACATCAATCACTAGCTTATCCTTATGGTAATTTTCCAAAAAAAAATCCTGAAAAGCAATTATTTTTCAAAACTTTAAAAAACAATAAAATGATTTATGGATTAAGAATTGGAAACAGAATAAATAAGTTTCCTTTTGAAAATCCATTTGAAATAAATAGAATAGATATTAAAGGAAATGAATCGTTTTTAAAATTTATTTTTAAAATTAATTTTGGTAAATTATTTTAAAATAATTTTTGTTCTTCTTTATATATTTCATCCAGAAATTTATATCTATTTGCAATAGAAATAGCATGTAATTTTGATATTTTATACCCTTGTATTCCATCTAAAAAACCAAGTCTTAATATATAATAATTAAAAAATCTATATAAAGGCTTTATTTTATAATGATAAAATGTAGGTTTTAAATTCTTTATACGAAGTTCTTGAGCTCTTAATTTTGAATAGACATTTAATTTTTCTAGATAAAAATTTTCATCAACAAATGTATGATGCTTTATTTTATGCTTAATTTTTCCTATCTCAGAATCGCAAATTAACAATTCATGTACTTTTAAATTATCTACATACTTACATTTAGATTTTTTGAAAACACGTACAGCTTTTACATTTTGTTGCCCTGAATATTTTATTTTTTTTTCATTGAAATAAAAATCATGACAAACGTAATAAGCAGCTTTTACATTTTTAGAATTTACAGTTGAAACAATTTCTTTAATCAAATCCTCAGACAATTCTTCGTCAGCATCAAAAAAAGTAACCCAATCATTTTTAGCAAGAGAAAGAGCAAAATTACGTTGCGCAGTAAAATTATCAAATTTCCTTTTTACAAAATGTACTTTTGGATTTTTTATAGCCAATTCTTCTGTTTTATCGGTACTAAAAGAATCTACAATAATTATTTCTTCTGCATATGAAGCTTCATCAAGAAAACGTAAAATATTGTCTTCTTCATTATAAGTAATTAGCAGTGCAGAGATTTTTATAGACATATTCTATAATTGTTGGTTAGTTATAATAGTTATTTTTTTATAATCAAGATTTTATATGTTTATCTAAAAACTCACTTAATGACTTTTTAAACAACTCAAAATCAAAGTAAGAATAAAATTCATTCACCCTTTTCTTTATCTTATTATTTGTTAAATAATCAAATTTTTCTGGAAAATAATCATTTAAATGTACACTTACATGATTAACATTATCTTCAAAGGTTGCCCAAACATTTTTATTTATCCAAGGAGAAAAAATAATAAATGATTTTTTACCTACAGCTTTTGCCATGTTAATAGCTCCTCCATCATTACCTACAATAATATCACACTCATTAACAATTGCAATAAAAGTTCTCAAATCTTTCGCTAACAAATCAAAATAAATTTTTGATTTTGTCTTTTCCGACAATTGTTCATAAACAATTTTAGCTTCATTTAATTGTTTAGGAAAATAATTAAACAATATATTAACATTATGGTTATTACCTATGTAATCCACTAGTTGAGCCATTTTATCTAACGGATAAGTTTTAGTAGAATCAGAACCTAATAAACTAATCATAACAGTTTTTCTAGATTCATCTACTCCATGTTCTATAAATATTTTTTTTGCATATTGTATTTCCTCGCTTGTTAAATATAATTTAGGATGTGTCTCAATAGGTTTTTTTATTCCTAAAGGAGACAACAATGCTAATCTATGTTCAATAGCTAATCCAAGGTGAGTAAATGAATCTTTATGTTTAATTACATTATCAGTATATAAAAATGTTCTACCTATTTTTTTATAAGAAATTTTTTTAGGAGCATTATTAATAAAAACATCAACCCAGCTTTGAAGTTTTGAATAAGCATCTATAACAACATCATAATCATTTTTATTAATTTGTTTTGAAAATTTAATAAGATTAAAAAGATTATTATTTTTAGATTCATTAAAAACAATTTTATTATCTATATAAGGATTGTTTTCCAGAACAGGTAATGTATTATTATTTATAAGATAATCTACAGTAGCATTAGGGTACTTTTTTTTGATATTTTCACACAGCAAAGAAGTTAGCAATACATCTCCTATCATCTTGTGTTGAATAATCAAAATTTTCATAAATCATAAAGTTATAAAAGCAAAACTACTAAATATTGTTGTTATTATAAAACAAAAAAAATCCTATCAAATATTTAATAGGATTTTTTTATTTATTTACATCATTACTTATACCGCTACGTTATGATCACGTAAAGCATCATTTAATGAAGTTTTTTTATCTGTACTTTCTTTTCTTTTTCCGATAATTAAAGCACAAGGAACTTGAAATTCTCCTGCAGCAAATTTCTTTGTATATGATCCCGGTATTACGACAGAACGATCTGGAACATATCCTTTTATTTCTACAGGTTCATTACCCGTAACATCAATAATTTTAGTTGATCCTGTTAATACAACATTAGCACCTAAAACAGCCTCTTTACCTACTCTAACCCCTTCAACAACGATACAACGAGAACCAATAAAAGCATTATCTTCTATAATAACTGGCGCAGCTTGTAAAGGCTCTAAAACACCTCCAATACCAACACCTCCAGATAAATGAACATTCTTACCTATTTGAGCACAAGAACCAACTGTTGCCCATGTATCAACCATAGTTCCTTCATCAACATAAGCTCCTATATTAACATAAGAAGGCATTAAAATCACACCAGAAGAAATATAGGCTCCATAGCGAGCGACTGCATTAGGAACAACACGAATACCTTTCTCAGCATAATTTCTTTTCAATTCCATTTTATCATGGTATTCAAAAATCCCAACTTCTAAAGTCTCCATCTTCTGAATAGGGAAATACATTACTACTGCTTTTTTTACCCATTCATTAACTTGCCATCCGTTTTCGGTTGGTTCTGCACAACGTAATTCTCCATTATCAATCAACTCAATAACCTCTCTAATTGACGATTGTGTTTCTTCTTCTTGTAACAATTCTCTATTGTCCCAAGCTTTTTCTATTATATTTTTTAATTTCTCCATCATTATTTTATTAAAAGCAAAGATAAATTAATATTATATATTTTAATGAATCATTTTTTTCAAAAAAATACATTTTATGATTATCTATTAGACCGTTTTTATAAATTTGCAAAATGGCAAGAATATTATCGTTAGATTATGGAGGAAAAAGAACAGGAATTGCAGTTACAGATGAACTACAAATTATAGCTTCTCCTCTTGATACAATTGAAACATCTAAATTATTAGATTTTCTAAAACAATACATTGCTCAAGAAAACGTTTCAGATATTGTTATTGGTCTATCAATTAGATTTTCAGGAGAATTAAATGACATTGAAAACCAAATTCTACCTTTTATCGAAAAATTCTCAAAGGAATTTCCTACTATAAAAGTTCATAGAGAAAATGAAATGTTTACATCTAAAATGGCTTCAAGAGCTATGTTTGAAGGAGGAATGAAAAAGAAAAAGCGTCAAGAAAAAGGAATAGTAGATAAAGTAAGTGCTGTAATAATTTTACAATCTTTTTTGTCACATAAACTTTAACAAATTGTATCTTTGCGCTTAAAATAATAAAAAAACCAAAAAATGGTACTACCTGTTGTAGCTTATGGAGATCCTGTTTTGAGAAAAAAATCTCAAAATATAGATAAGGATTATAAAAATTTACAAGAACTAATAGACAATATGTTTGATACTATGTACGATTCTAATGGTGTAGGTATTGCCGCACCTCAAATTGGAAAAGACATTCGTTTATTTGTTGTAGATTGCTCTCCATTTGAAGAAGACGAGGATTATGAAGACGTAAAAGATGAATTAAAAAATTTCAAACGTATTTTTATAAACCCTAAAAAAATTAGTACTTCGGAAGGAGATGAATGGGCTTTTGGAGAAGGATGCCTTAGTATTCCTCATATTCATGAAGATGTTATTCGTCCAGAATCTATAACTTTAGAATATTTTGATGAAAATTGGGAAAAACATACGGAAACTTTTTCGGATATTCGCGCCAGAGTCATTCAACATGAATATGATCATTTAGAAGGAATTCTTTTTATTGATTATATTTCTAATTTCAAAAAGAAATTAATAAGTAATAAATTAAAAAACATAACAAAAGGGAAAGTAAACACGAGTTACAAAATGAAATTCCCTTCATAGCCCCTTAAAACATAATAAAATATGGATTTATCAAGAGTTATCGCAATTTCAGGAAAACCAGGATTATACCGTTTAATTTCTCAAACAAGAAATGGTTTTGTTGTTGAAGATTTAGAAAAAGGAAAAAAAATCTCTATCGCTTCTAATTACAATGTTAGTTTATTAGAAAACGTTGCTATTTATGGTGTTTCACAAGAATTTCCTTTAGCAGAAGTATTCTTCAGAATTTACAAAAAAGAAAATGGTGGAGAAACTGTAGATCATAAATCTTCAGGTACAGAACTACGTAAATACATGGAAGAAGTATTACCTGAATATGACGATTCTAGAGTTTATGATTCTGATTTAAAAAAATTATTCCAATGGTATAATATTTTACACAAAAATGGATTATTAAACATTGATTTAGCTGCTGTAGAAGCTGCTCTAGCTGCTCAACAAGCTGAAGAAGCTGAAGAAGCTATAGAAACAGAAGAATTAAAAGTAGAAGAAAAACCAAAGAAAAAGGCTCCTGCTAAAAAAGTTGCAAAAGAAGAAAACAGTACTGAGGAAAAACCAAAGAAAAAAGCTGCTCCAAAAAAAACAACTAAAAAAGATAAAGACGCTGAATAATTAAAAGATGAGCACACGTAAAAATCAATTACAAGCTTTTGAAAAATTGCTAAATATAATGGATGAGTTACGTGAGAAATGTCCTTGGGATCGTAAGCAAACTATGGAATCGTTACGAACACTATCTATAGAAGAGATTTACGAACTATCGGATGCTATTATCGAAAAAGATTCAGATGAAATAAAAAAAGAACTAGGTGATGTTTTTCTTCACCTAGTTTTTTATTCTAAAATAGCATCAGAAAAAAATCAATTTGATATTACAGATGTACTTAATAGTATATGTGATAAATTGATAAGAAGACATCCTCACATTTATTCTAGCACAAAAGCAAATACAGAAGAAGAAGTTATAAAAAACTGGGAACAAATAAAATTAAAAGAAGGAAACTCTTCTGTTCTTTCCGGAGTTCCTTCTTCCCTACCTGCTATGGTAAAAGCATATAGAATTCAAGAAAAAGTCAAAGGAGTTGGTTTTGAATTTGAAAACAAAGAGCAAGTTTTTGATAAAATACAAGAAGAAATTGAAGAATTTAAAAATGAAGAAAATCCAATTGACAGAGAAATGGAATTTGGTGATATTTTATTTTCTTTAATCAATTATGGTCGATTTCTTGGAATTAATTCGGAAGATGCTTTAGAACGTTCTAATAAAAAATTTATCAATAGATTTAAAGAATTAGAATTAATTGTGCAACAAAATAATCAAAACATAAACAATTTAACAATTTCTGAACTTAATACGCTTTGGGAAAAAGCTAAAAATAAGTAGTGTAAAAAAAACACTATTATTTATTTTTCTTCATTAAACCCACTAAAATAAAAGAAAAAAGAGTAATTATAAGAAACTCCTATAAACACCAATTAAACAAAGTATCAGATTTTAAATAATTATCATTAAAAACCGACATATATTTGTAGTGGTTATAGCGAGCGATAGCTTGTAATAATGGAAGGAAGTTTGTTTACTCAGTAAACAGTTTTCTCATTTTTTTGTGGTTTTGATGAAAAGGTGACTTAAAGTCGCCTTTTTATATTTTAATACTACTTCTACATTTCACAAATACTTCACTGCTAAATTACAATGATTTTTTATTAAATTTGTAAGATGCAGTTTCAATTAAATTCAGAATTTCAACCAACGGGTGATCAACCAAAAGCTATTCAAGAGTTATCTAATGGCATTTTACAAAATGATCAATATCAAACTTTATTAGGTGTTACAGGATCTGGTAAAACTTTTACAATAGCAAATGTTATAAATGAAGTTCAAAGACCTACTCTTGTATTAGCGCATAACAAAACATTAGCAGCCCAATTATTTATGGAATTTAAAGAATTTTTCCCTAACAATGCTGTAGAATATTTTGTTTCATACTATGATTATTATCAACCAGAGGCTTATATTCCATCATCTGGTACATATATAGAGAAAGACTTATCTATCAATGAAGAAATTGAAAAACTAAGATTAAGTACAACTTCTTCTCTCCTTTCAGGACGAAGAGATATTTTGGTTGTTGCATCTGTATCTTGTTTATATGGTATTGGGAATCCAAACGAATTTCATAAAAATGTAATCCAAATAGAAATCGGTCAAATCATTTCTAGAACTGCATTTTTACAAAAATTAGTACAAGCACTTTATTCAAGAACAGAAGGTCTTTTTCAACGTGGAAATTTCAGAATAAAAGGAGATACACTAGATATATTCCCTGCTTATGCTGATGATGGAATACGTGTTAATTTTTTTGGAGATGAAATAGAAGAAATATCTGTTTTTAATGTTGAAACAGGAAAAACTACATCTAAACTTGATAAAATAAATATTTATCCTGCTAATCTTTTTGTGACATCTAAAGATACATTGAATGGAGCAATAGAAAATATTCAATTAGATTTAGGTAAACAAGTTGAATATTACAAAGAAATAGGAAAACATCTTGAAGCAAAGCGATTACAAGAACGTACTGAATTTGATTTGGAAATGATTAAAGAATTAGGATATTGTTCTGGAATTGAAAATTATTCAAGATATTTAGATGGAAGAGAACCTGGTACAAGGCCATTCTGTTTATTAGATTATTTCCCAGAAGATTACTTAATGGTAATTGATGAATCTCACGTTACAGTTTCTCAGGTTCATGCGATGTACGGTGGTGATAGATCTCGAAAAGAAAATTTAGTTGAATATGGATTTAGACTTCCTGCTGCAATGGACAATCGTCCATTAAAATTTGAAGAATTTGAAGCTCTACAAAATCAAGTTATTTACGTTTCTGCTACTCCTGCAAATTATGAATTAGAGAAATCTGAAGGTATTGTTGTAGAACAAGTCATTCGTCCTACTGGATTATTAGATCCTATTATAGAAATTCGTCCAACACAAAATCAAGTTGATGATTTAATGGAGGAAATCAATAAAAGAGTAGAATTAGATGAAAGAGTTCTGGTTACAACTTTGACTAAAAGAATGGCAGAAGAATTAACTAAATATCTTACTAAATATGGTGTACGTTGTCGTTATATTCATTCTGATGTTGACACATTAGAACGAGTTCAGATTATGGCTGATTTACGTACAGGGTTGTTTGATGTTTTAGTTGGTGTCAATTTACTGAGAGAAGGTTTAGATTTACCTGAAGTTTCTTTAGTTGCTATTCTTGACGCTGACAAAGAAGGTTTTTTAAGAAGTCATAGATCGTTAACACAAACTGTTGGTCGTGCTGCTAGAAATATTAATGGCTTAGCAATTATGTATGCTGATAAAATCACAGATAGTATGCAACTTACTATAGATGAAACAAATCGTCGTAGAGAAATTCAAATGAAATATAATAAGGATAATAATAAAACTCCTCAAGCATTAAACAAAAAAATAACAAAACTAAGTTTAGCTGCTGCTGATTTTGAAGAAAATCCTTACGAACAAAAACATATAATACAACAAGCTGCAGAAATTAATGAAAATTATTCCACAGCTGATAAAGAAAAATTAATTGATAAACTTCAAAAGGAAATGGAAAAAGCAGCTAAAAACCTAGACTTTATTAAAGCTGCTGAACTTAGAGATCAAATTAATCTTTTATCTGAAAAAAAATAAACAAAAAAAACAACTCTACTTAAACTATAGGGTTTGTAAACTTTTTGAAATTATTTTCGCTTGTGTGCATTAATTTTTTTAAATTTGTTCGACAAAACTCTTCTTAAAAAGAAAAAAATAGAAAAAAAATCGGTTATGCAAAGAGTATATTTAGATAACGCAGCAACAACTGCAATTCGTCCTGAAGTAGTTGACGAAATGGCAAACGTAATGAAAAATGTTTTTGGAAATCCTTCATCTACACATGTATTTGGACGTGAAGCTAAGGCACTTATCGAGCTAGCGAGGAAGAATATATCTCAAAGATTAAACGTTTCCCCTGCAGAAATTTACTTTACGTCGTGTGGTACAGAATCAAACAATACAATTATTCGATCTTGTGTAAATGATTTAGATGTAAGTCGTATAATCACGAGTAATTTAGAACATAAATGTGTTTATGAAGCTATAAAAGATGTTGAAAGTCGTGGAAAAGTTGAAGTTATTCGATTAAACATTTTTGAAAATGGTGAAATTGATTACAATCAACTTGAAGAATTATTGAAAGATCATTCTCAAAAAACCTTAGTTTCATTAATGCATGCAAATAATGAAATAGGAAATATTACTGATGTAAAACGTATTTCTAAATTATGTCAAGAAAATAATACTCTTTTTCATACAGATACTGTACAAACAGTAGGGCATTATGATTTAGATTTTCAAGACTTAGGAATGGATTTCGCTTCATGTTCTGCTCATAAAATACATGGTCCTAAAGGTGCTGGATTTCTTTATGCTAAAAAATCTTCTCACATAAAACCCTTAATTTCTGGAGGAGGACAAGAAAGAGGTATGCGCTCTGGAACTGAAAATGTTTATGGAATTGTTGGATTATCTAAAGCATTTGATTTAGCTATTGATGAATTAGACCAACATATACAACACATCAAACAAATTAAACAATATACAATAAATCAATTACAAGAAGCTATTCCTGGTGTAGGATTCAATGGTTTATCTGGTGATTTAGACAAAAGTTTATACGCTTTACTAAGCATTCGTTTACCATTTCATGACGCACTGATTGGTTTTGAATTAGAATTAGCTGGAATTGCTGTTTCTCAAGGAAGTGCCTGTAGTTCAGGAGCTGCAAAAACATCTGGAGTTATCTCTACTATATGCAGTTCCGAAGAAATTGAACGAATAACTCCATTACGTGTTTCTTTTTCTCATGAAACTACAAAAGAGGAAATCGATATTCTAATTGGAACACTGAAAAAAATAACTGAGAAAAATTTATTACAAAAAGCTTAATGACAGAATTTAATCAGCTAGATGTTATTATTTTAATTGCATTAGCTTTTGGTGTTATTAATGGATTTTTTAAAGGTTTTATATCTCAAATTATTGGCTTAGTTGGATTTTTTATAGCAATTTGGATCAGTTTCAAGTTTTATTCTATTGTTGAAGAATTTATAGAAAAAAATAATTTAGTTAGCACGAGTTTAACCTCTATAATTGCATTATTATTAACTTTTACTATTGCTTTTTTTACAATAAAATTTGTTTCAAATCTTACTCAAAAATTCATAAGTGCTATTGGATTAGGATTTTTAAATAGAGTTGGTGGTGCTATTATGGGATTTATATTATACACACTTATATGCTCTAGTATATTGTATTATATCGATCCAATTTTAGAAATAGGTTTTAGAAACGTAAAACAAGAAAGTAAAGTTTTACCATTTTTAACTAAAAGTTCTGGGATGATAAAAAATTTACTTTTTGAAACCACAGAAAATTCAAGTAAAGAAAATTCAGAAAAATCAATTTAAAAATAATAACTTAAAGTGGAGTAAATTATAAAAGCTCCACTTTTTTTATAACTTAATTTTGGCGATTACAGGCTTTCTACTTTATCTTTTTTTATCGCTAAATTGCTCTAAAAAAGGACATCGCTTCCAATCTTTATCGCATTTTATCTTTTATTTATATTTTTAGCATTAGTGATTGAAGTGGAAATCCTTTTGCAAAGTAACAAACGAAGCTAAAGATTGCAACAAAAAGCACGACCTGAAAGGGAAGGCCAAAAAAATAACAAATAATATTCCTATATTTTTTTAAATAAAACTAACAAACGACATCTATTGTCGTAAAAAATCATTTCTTTGTTTTAAAATTATTTAATCATGAGTATTTCAATTATTCTTACAGCCGTATTGTTTTTTATTATCGGAGCAATAATTAGTTTTTTGTATTCAAAATCAAAAGCTAATTCAACGATTATTAGTAATGAAATAAAATATCAAGAATTACAAAAACAGTACGATATACTAAAAAATGAATATTTGGAAGTGAAAGATGATGCCAATTTCAATCTTGACCAATGGCAAAAAGAACGTGAAAAAAATACTGAATTAAGTGTTCGTCATCAAGAAACAATAAAAGCAATGGATGAGCAAAAATCATTTATGCTTGAAACTAATGAAAGATTGAAAGAACAATTCGAAGCATTATCAGCCCAAGTTTTAAAAAGTAATAATGAACAATTTCTCGATTTAGCAAAAACGACATTAGACAAACATTTTTCTGATTCTAAAAATGATTTAGATAAACGCCAACAAGCGATCGATTCTCTAATAAAACCTTTGAATGAAAGTTTAAATAAATTTGATGGAAAAATATCTGAAATAGAGAAAATAAGAGAAGGTGCATACTCAGAAATTAAAGTTTTTTTAGATGCTATGAAAGGAACAACAGAAAAATTACAAAAAGAAACGAACACTTTAGTTTCTGCTCTAAAAACCTCTCATACAAGAGGTAAATATGGAGAGATTGGTTTACGAAGAGTTGTAGAATTTTCTGGAATGTCATCTTTTTGTGATTTTGAAGAACAAAGTTCTGTACAGTCAGATAATGGTTTACTTCGTCCGGACTTAATTGTAAATCTTCCTGGAAATAGAAAGGTAATTGTTGATTCCAAAGTTCCATTAAACCAATATATGCTTGCCTTTGAAACCGAAGATGAAGATATTAGAAAACATCATTTAAAAATGCATGCAAAAGCAGTAAGAGAGCACTTAAAAAATTTAAGTTCTAAAGCATATTGGAATCAATACAAGGATGCACCAGACTATGTTGTAATGTATCTACAAATTGAAAGTTCATTTGGAGCAGCTTTAGAGCTTGATAGAACTTTGATTGAAGATGCTTTAAATAATAGAATAATTATTGCTACTCCAACAACTTTAATTACGATGCTAAGAACAATTGCTTTTAGTTGGCAACAATTGAATGTTGCTGAAAATATTTACCAAATGAGAGATGCAGGAATAGAATTATATAACCGAGTAAATGTTTTAATTCAACATTTTTCATCTGTAGGTCATAATCTTAATCAAGCAACACAAAGTTACAATAAAGCGATTGGATCTCTTGAAAACCGCTTTATACCTCAGGTTAAAAAATTAAAAGAAATTGGTGGAAGTTTAATGGAAAAAGAAATTTCTGAAACAAAACCAATAGACACAATGATTCGTACAATAAATAATTCAAATATTGAATAATCATTCTATATTTGTAATAGATTTAGAAAAAATGAAAATAAACCTATTTGCCCTACTACTATTATATTCTTCTTCTACATTTGCACAAGTGAATTTTGAAGAAAAATCTGTACAGGTAAAACCTAATCTAAAATTAGATAAAATATATAACTACTCTTTTACGGATCAAAATTTTTCTATATCAGTAAATGACACAGTAAATAAAGTAGTCAATAACTCTTATAAATCAATTCAGTTAATTGATAAAAATAATTTTGCGAATAAATTTGAATTTATTAATGGTAAAAATATTTCAAATGATCCTGATGAATTTTACCGTGATTTTATCAATAATTCTGAAGGTATAAAATATTTATTTACGACCAATCCTTCTGGAGAATTTTTAGAATTATTAAACACTTCTGATGTAGAAAGTCAGTTATTAAAAATTACAGATAAATTAGCTAAGCAGAAAAAAAAATCTGAGGATTATAAAGCTAATATAAAACATATAGAGGAAATGGTACAATCAAAAACATATGTTCCTTATATTTTCGAACAAGAAATTCAAGTTTTTAACTTCTTTAATGGTCAATATTTTAGATTAGGAGAAAACTATGAAGGAAAATCTGTGCAAGATAATATTTTTGGTTTCCCTATATCTTCTACAACAAACACTTATTTAAAGGATATTGATACAAATAATGAAACATATACTGTTATTTCTGATCAAAATTTAAGTAAAGAAGATTTTGAAAAACTATGGGAAGAAATGGCTTACTATATGTTACATGATGCTAAACTGAACCTTTCTCAAGATCAGGTTAAGAGTGAAATTAAAAAATACTCTGAAACTATTGAACTAAAGGTAAAATATGAAAATACTTATGATTTTAATTCAATTTTATTAAAATCTAATTATTTATTTAGCCTTAATATAGGATCTAAAAAAACAGTAAATCAATTAACAATAGAATTATTAAATGATTAAAATCTATCTTTTTCTTTAAATTAGGACTACATTTGGTATAATTTACTTTATTTTTGACTTAATTTGATACTTATAATAGATGAAATTTAAATTTACATATTACCTAATTTTTGTTTTTTTTTCAATTAAATTATATGCTCAAACGCCTATTATTGATAGTATAAGTGAGACAAAAATCAATGATTCTATTTTTGTAAACAAAAATAAAGATAGTATTGTATTTCCTAAAGTATACTGGAACGTAAATGATAAAAAGAAATACAATATATCAGCTAAAGAAACTAAAATAGAAGGAGATACTGTAAGTAATGAAGAAAAATATACTTACACAATATTCGTTGAAGTAGAAAATATTTACCAAAATGAAACAATAATAAAATGGATTTATAGAGATGTGAAATCAGACTCTAAATCATTTATTAAAAACCCTTTTTCTTTGGCTAATGATGTTTCTATATCTTTTAAAATTGATCAAGATGGAAGATTTTTAGATTATACAAATATTGATCAAACAATAAAAGAGTTAGCTATATCATCAGAAAATTTAGAAAATAAATATCTGGATAAACCTGAAACAATTGCTCTTATCAAAAAGAATGTTCAGTTATATTCAACTAAAGAAAATATTATAAAACTTTTTGATAAAGATATTCGTCAATTTCATCATTTTTTTGGAAAAAGTAAATTTACATTAGATGGTAAACCTTTTGTTTATCAATCGTATATGGATAATTTATTTAGCAGTTCTCCTACCCCTGCTACAACAGCATTAAAATTAAATGAAATTAGTCCTTCTCATACAAATTATATTATGGGAAGTATACAAGAAGCTGATAAAGAATGGTTAGCAAATTCATGGTTCACATACCTTAAAGACTTAGCTACAAAATTAGGTACAGAGCAACCTTCTGAAGATAGATTAAAAGATGATATAAAATATTATGTAAAAACAACCTCTAGAATCAGAGATAACGGCTGGATATCATATAGTATTGAAACAAAAAAAGTTAAATTTCAAGATACTGATTATACTCTAGAACGTCGTTTTGAATTAGTAGATTAAATTTTTTAATATAAAAATCTAACGATCAATTATTCATCATAAAACTTAGCTATTCAAGATTATTTTTCATAATTTTGCAATCATTTTATATAAATTATATTCACAATGCAATTGTCTGAACAAGAAATTATTCGTAGAGAAAAACTACAACAATTAAGAGACCTAGGTGTTGAGCCTTACCCTGCCGAAGAATTCGTAGTAACTTCTAATTCTAAAGAAATAAAGGATAAGTACGAAGATGGAAAGGTTGTTAAGCTTGCCGGACGATTGATGAGTGTTCGTGTTATGGGGAAAGCTTCTTTTGCTGAGTTACAAGATAGTGAAGGTCGTATCCAAATTTACATTTCTAGAGATGATATTTCTTCTACTGAAGAAGGAATTGAATACAATACAATATTCAAAAAATTAATGGATATTGGTGACTTTATAGGAATTGAAGGCTACCAATTTAAAACAAAAGTTGGAGAAATTTCTGTACATGTTACTAATCTAAAAATGTTATCTAAAACATTACGTCCTTTACCAATCGTAAAAACGGATGATGAAGGAAATGTATTTGATGCATTTACAGATCCTGAATTACGCTACCGCATGCGCTACGTAGATTTGGTTGTAAATCCACATGTAAAAGAAATTTTCTTAAAACGTACACGTTTATTTACTGCAATGCGTAATTTCTTTAACGACCGTGGATACATGGAAGTTGAAACTCCTGTTTTACAATCTATACCAGGTGGTGCAGCTGCTCGTCCATTCATTACACATCATAACTCATTAGATATTCCTTTATATATGCGTATTGCAAACGAGTTATATCTTAAAAGATTAATCGTTGGAGGATTTGAAGGAGTTTATGAGTTTTCTAAAAACTTCCGTAATGAAGGAATGGATCGTACACACAATCCAGAATTTACAGCAATGGAAATTTATGTAGCTTATAAAGACTACAACTGGATGATGGACTTTACAGAACAATTATTGGAACATTGTGCAATTGCTGTAAATGGAACTTCTAAAACAACTTTCGGTGAACACGAAATAGATTTCAAAGCACCATATAAGCGTGTTACAATGCGCCAAGCAATTATTGACTTTACAGGATTTGACATTGAAGGTAAATCTGAAGCTGAATTATTTGAAGCTGCTAAAGGAATGGGAATTGAGGTTGATGAAACAATGGGGAAAGGAAAATTAATTGATGAAATTTTTGGGGAAAAATGCGAAGGTAACTACATTCAACCAACATTCATTACTGATTATCCAAAAGAAATGTCTCCATTAACAAAACAACACAGAGATAATCCTAATTTAACTGAACGTTTCGAATTAATGGTTTGTGGTAAAGAAATTGCCAATTCTTATTCTGAGTTAAATGATCCAATTGATCAACGTGAGCGTTTTGAAGAACAATTAAAATTATCTGCAAAAGGAGATGATGAAGCTGGAGAATTTATTGATGAAGATTTCTTACGTGCTTTAGAATTTGGTATGCCACCAACTGGAGGTTTAGGAATTGGAATGGACAGATTAATTATGTTCTTAACAAATAATCCTTCTATACAAGAAGTTTTATTCTTCCCTCAAATGCGTCCAGAGAAAGCTGCTCCTGCTTATGAATTAACAGAAGAAGAAACAAAGATTATAGACATTTTAAAATCAACTGAAAATATTGATTTAAATGAATTAAAATCTCAAGCTGGATTGAGTGGTAAAAAATGGGATAAATCAATGAAAAACTTAGCTAAATATAATTTAACTAAAGTTACAGTAGATGGTGATTCTAAAACAGTTTCTTATTTAGGAGAATAAAAATTCTTAATATATACTTAAAAAGCTCAACAGAATTGTTGAGCTTTTTTTATGTATTATTCTAACTTATAATTTACAGGAAGTAAATTTGCTATTTTCTCCCAACTAAAATAACCTTCAACTATTAAATTGATTGGATGATAATAAGATCCATTTTCTTCTATTTTTAATAATTTTCCATCATTCAAAGAAATAATAG
Source organism: Flavobacteriales bacterium UBA7612 (assembly GCA_002484335.1). Lineage (GTDB taxonomy): Bacteria > Bacteroidota > Bacteroidia > Flavobacteriales > Weeksellaceae > Empedobacter. Next base: position 8,787 of record DLJQ01000008.1, on the reverse strand, counting down.
AAAATTGATTACCCGCAAAAAGTAAATTATTCTGTTTTAAATATTCAGTATCTTGTTTTTCTTTTTTATATTCTATAGCATAAAATCCTTTAAAATTTAAAAATTGATTTTTACCATTTATTATTTTTAAGCTATCATATGGTACTTTTTGATTAATTAAATAAGAAATTATTTTAGGAGGTACTTTACCATCTATTTTTTTACTCAAAGCAATTTCATTTTTAAATTTTTCATATTCTGGATTTTCTTTACGTATTAATCGTTTCACTTCATATCCGTTTTCTTCTAATTGATTATCATAAATAGATTTTATAAAATGATTTATACTTCCTAAATAAGCTTTTTCCCTATTTTTTATCCATTTTTTACTGGGAGAAGATTTTGTTTTCTTTTCTGTAAATAAAGCTGTTCCAAGTGTCAAAGCATAATTCGTTTGATAATTTACATTAAAATCTATTAAATCATATTCAATATCATATCCCAAATAATCATTACTAATAATTAAAGGATTTTTTGAAGTTGCAGTAAGTACTTTAGATTGCTTATCATATCTAAATCGAAGATCTTTAGAGTTTATAATTTTAGTTTGTTGAGATGCTTTATCACTTCCTAAAAATAATTTAAGAAATGTATTGTAATAATATAACCAATCAGCTTTAGATATTACCTGAACTGTTGTTTCTTGTAAATTAATGACTTCTGGTTCTAATTTTATTGTGTAATATTTATTATCCAGTGAATTAATTCCTAAAATAAAATTCTCAAATAAATCTGCTCTTACAATTAAATTATACTGTCCATTTGGTAAATCTAAAGTAAACTCTCCTTGATTATTTGTATTTGATTTTATTGTAGAACCATCAACATAGACTATTGCTTGGGCAATTGGTTTTGAATTTTCATCTTTCACTATGCCTTTCACTATGTTTTGACTAAATAACTGATTACACTGAATCAACAGAAGTATTATAAATGTAGATTTTATATTCATAGTTTAGATTATTTTCATACTATTATTGTTATAATTTTCTATAAGTTAGTAATTATATAAATATATGAAAATTAAATAAATGCGGCAGAGATAGAAATGATATCCTTTTATAACTAAAAACGTAGATTTTCGAAGTTTTTAATTATAAAAGATAAAATGTATAGCCCGTTCGTCCGCCCAAAATATAAAATAGATAAAAAAATAGCTCAACCTGATAAGATTGAGCTATGATTTTATGATGTAAAAAAAATTAAGAATTTTGAAAATTAGTAATAATTTCTACTGCTTTTTGTTTTGCTGTTTCTAGGTCATCATTCAAAAGAATAATATCAAATTCTTTTGCTTTCTCCATTTCAATTTCAGCCTTATCGATTCTTTGTTTCAGTTTATCTTCGCTTTCTGTGTTACGAGAAATCAAACGATTTTTTAGAATTTCTAAAGATGGAGGATTAACGAAAACCGTTAAACATTCATCTCCATAAATTTTTTTTATGTTTAAAGCTCCAATAACATCAATATCAAAAACAACTGAGTTTCCTTCAGAAATAATTCTATCAACTTCGGATTTTAATGTTCCGTAAAAATTATCACGGTAAACTTCCTCGTGTTCTACAAATTCATCATTTGTAATTTTAGTTTTAAATTCTTCTGGATTTAAAAAATAATAATCTTTTCCATGTTCTTCACCTTCTCTCTTTTCTCTAGTTGTACATGAAATAGAAAATTTGAGATTATTTAAATTTTCTAGAGCATGACGAACCAATGTAGTTTTACCTGCACCAGATGGAGCTGAAAAGACGATTAATTTTCCTTTTTTCATTATAAAACGTTTAATGATTGTTCTTTTATTTTTTCTAATTCGTCTTTCATTTGAACGACAATCTTTTGCATTTCTGAGTGATTAGATTTAGAACCTAAAGTATTTATTTCTCTTCCTATTTCTTGAGAAATAAATCCTAATTTTTTACCATTTGATTCTATAGATTCTAATTCCTTTAAAAAATATTCGCAATGATTTTTAAGACGAACCTTTTCTTCTGTAATATCTAATTTTTCTAAATAGAAAATTAATTCTTGTTCAAAACGATTTTGATCAACATCAATTTTTTGTTCATCCATACGTTTTGCAAAACGATCTTTTATTGTTTCTATTCTTACTTTTTCGAATGGAGTAACATCTGTTAATAATTGAAGTATATTATTTAAATTTAATCTCAAATATTTTTCAAGAACAGCACCTTCATCTGCTCTAAATTTGTTTAAAGCATCAGCAGCTTCTAAGATAGTTGTACGAATTTGATTCCATTCGTCTTCATTTAACTCATCTTGTGTATATGAAATTACATCTGGCATACGCATAACAACAGGTAACAATTCAGCATCTGTAACTTCTGGTGTTATTTCTTTAAATTCGCTAATATATTTTTTAATTAAATCGGCATTAAGACTTTGATTACGAGCTGCAGGATTCAACTCAACCATCATAGAAAAATCAACTTTTCCTCTTTGTATTTTTTCTGAAAGTAAATTTCTTATTTCTAATTCTTTTTCACGATAAAATGATGGAATTCTAGTATTTAAATCAAATGTTTTACTGTTTAAAGAACGTAATTCTATTGTAATTTTTTTTTCAGGTAATTCTAAAATAGATTTACCATAACCTGTCATAGATGTTATCATAATTGGATAATTATGCAAGCAAAATTACAATAATTTAATGTAAGTTAAAGGCTTTGGTTTATTTTAATATTAATAAAGTTTAACATTTTTCTAAATATTATCACGTATAAAATCAATTATTTTAGCATAAATCAAAAAAATAAAAAAATGACTAATCAAGAATTATATAAAGAAATAGAAGAAAAAGGATTAAGCTTACCATCAACAATGGGAGTTTTTCCTTCTACTTCTGACTTCATTTTTAATGAACAATTAATTAAAAATAATCTACAAAAAAATAATTATTTTGAACTTAATCATTTCGAAATCATTGATGATAATAGAACTTCAGATGAAGTGATTAAACAAGAATATAAAATTAATGTGACTTATTTAAACGAAGATTACACAATTAATTTATACGTTGTAGATGCCAAATCAAATGATTATTCTGAATTTGGTTTTGGAAATTTAATTTCTGAAAATGAGCTTGATTTAGCCATGCAACAAAATTATTATTTAGAAGCTGATATGTATTTTGGAAATGATGCTTTGGATAGTTTTCATTTACAGTTAAAAGTTTTACAATCAATTGTAGAAAATCCTTCTATTGTTGTTGATTTTATGCCTTTTAGATTACTATCGGGGAAATGGGCAAAACTAACAGCAAAATCTGAAGTTCCTCCTGCTCCTAGTTATTTATATACTATACATGGTGTTTATGATGAAATTGATGGAGAAAAAATATATTGGTTACATACTCATGGTCTACATAGATGTGGCTCTGTTGAACTAGAAATGCTGAATATAAAAAACGGTATAGAACAATTAAATTCTGCATTAGACATGATTGTCAATGCATTTATAAAAGCAGATTATAGATCACCAGAAAATCAAGAATTCAATATTGGATATGATGGCTTGGATATTACTTTTTGTTGGAAAAGATGGGAGGATGTTGTAAAAAATTATCAAACCAATATCCCTGGAGGATATAATGACAGACAACCTGAGAATGAAAATTATGAACCTTCTGGAGTTTTACTTGCTGTACAAGAAGGAATTACTGTTTCTCCTGAAATTTATTCATCTACAATTGCTGATAATCCTATATTTTTTATAAGTGATCAAGAAACAGAAAGAATGTCTGCTATGGCTTATCAAAGATTTGATGATTATAAAAAAGTTTTTAAAAAATATTTTAATCCTGAAGCGGATGAAGAAAACTATTGGCGATTTTTAGTAAAGCTAGGATTTGAGGTTAATCACGAAATGAAAAAAGAACATATTTGGTTTGATGTATAAAACATAACTGATAATAATGAGATTGTAGCTGTTTGTTTAAATAGACCTTATGCTGTTGATGGTTTAAATGAAGGAGATGAAGGTATTTATCCGCAAGAAATGATTACCGATTGGTTAATCTATACACCAACAAATACCATTACACCTGATAATATTTATTCTATTATAGACTAAAATAATATTATTTTTTCTTTAGATAAGTTGGATCATTTGGATATTTTTTTATTTTAAACAAAGTCACAACTAAAATCACAATAAATAATAAGATAAAAATCGAACTAAGGAAAATTCTAGAATTTTGTTCATTATTTATCCCAATTATTAGCTCATATATAGCCCAAATTATAACTAAACCTTGAGGTAATAAACCTGCTAAAATATCTTTTCTCATTTAAGACTGAATTGTTATACAAAAATAAGAAAAATAAAAAAAACCTGCTTTAAAAAAGCAGGTTTTAAAATTTATTGTGTGACTAATTTTGTTTCATTTAAAATAGGCTCATCTCTTAAAACATTAGTTGCAACTTCTAAAGAATTTTCTTTATCTTCAAAAATTGGTTGCTCATGAATAAAAGCGGATGCTTGTGTAGCTTCTTCTTTAGGTTTTGTATTATCAAATTTATAATTAAATCCAATTCCTAAAGTTTGTTTTACCTGTACTTTTTTTATCTGATCTTCATAATACAATAGATTTACAGAAAGTTGAGCAGATACAAAGCGATTAACTTTTAAATCCAATAAACCTTGATAAGCAATATCCATATTTCCAAACTTATTTAAATAATCAGCATATATACCTATGCGATTATCATAAGAAATTCCTTCCATAATTTGGAATTTATAACGAGCCCCCAAATAAGCTCCAAATTCTAATACAGCATTATCTCCATCAGCTTTAAGACCAAAATTCCCTTTTGTTTGTAAATCTTTATCTAATACAAATGTTGCTCTTGGAGTAAAAGGATGAATATTAACTTGAAAATTCTCATTTGGTTTATAATCTAATCCTAAACCAAGGCTCAAATAACCAGGAGCCATAATATTAGAAATCTTTGTTTTTGGTTCTGTACTGTAATTATATCCTTGTGTAAATTGAGAATTAAAAGTCATAGCAGCAGCTAAATACCAATCACTACCAATATTATATCCATAGGAAGATGTAAGGTTTATGATATCATTTGTTTTTCTTGTGCCTTCCCCTTGGTTCTTCTGCATACCATAGCCAAGAGTTATTCTATTATCCCAAATGTGTTTATCTCTAGTCAAATTGAATTCATAATCAAAACCAGCATTTAATGCAAATGAATTAACTCCTCCAGCTACCCAATTACTAAAAGAGTTTTGAGAAAATAATAATGAATTATTACCTGAAACATACCATCCAGGTTGACGTCCTTCAAATTTTACATCTTTTAGATATCGCCTACTATCAGTAGATAATTTACCATCCTTTACAGTTTGTCCAAATAATAGTGAACTCCCCAAAATAGTAATGGCTAAAATGATTTTCCTCATAATGTTTTTTTAGTTATTGTTATTTATTATTAAAATATTGATTCTGATTTTAAGTAGATTGAATTCTCTTCTATTGAATTTTCTTTAAATACTTGTTTATAATTATCCATATTTAATTCTAGATTATGCAATTTCAGAGGAGATAATGGTACTTCAGAATAATCTAGTATCTCTTTTTTCTTCCTTTTTTTCTTCTTTTTCTCCTTATTATCAATCTTATATATTAATCCAACGCCTAAAGCTTGTTTAAATTGTATTTGTTTTATTTGATCATCATCATAAATCAAATTCAATGTTAACTGGGTAGACATAAAATTATTTATTTTCATATCTAATAAACCTGCATAAACAATATCTAAATTGTAAACTTTCCTTGAATAATTAGCAAAAATCCCTATATTATTATCATAAGTAACGTTTTCAAATAATTTTAATTTATATCTCCCTCCTAAATAAGCTCCTATTTCAAAAAGAAAAGTATCACCATCATTTCTAAGGCCATAAGATCCTTTATATTGTAAATCTTTATCTGCTACAATTGTTGTTCTTGATGTTAAAGGTTGAAAACTTAATGAGAAATTAGAATTTGGAGTATAATTTACCCCGACCCCAACAGTTACATATGCTGGAGCAAATAAATTTGATAGTTTTTTATATGGTGTTACATTATAATCATAACCAGCTGTAAACTGTGATCTAAAGTTAAGTGAAGATGATAAATACCAATTTTCTTTTAATAAATACCCATAAGAAGTTGTAAGATTTATATTATCAGCTGTTTTCCTTGTTCCATTGGTTTTATTATCGATAAAACCATATTCCATAATAACACGATTATCCCAAAAATGTTTCTTTTTTCGAAAATTAAATTCATAATCTACTTTTCCATTCAAAGAAACAGAATTTTCTCCCCCTGCTAGCCAATTAGAAAAGGTATTCTGATTAACTGTTAATGTATTAGTACCAAGCACTTGCCACCCTGTAGCTCTTCCTGTTGTATCAATTTTAGATTTTAGATACTTTCTTCCATCAATAATTAGATTACCACTCGTATCTAAAAATTGTGCAGATGAAAACAAAGATAATATCAAAAAAAATGTCGACAGTATTAACCTCATCAAATAAAAAATATCCTCGTGAAAATTGAAAATTATACGCAAAGATATTTAATTTATTGTAAGAGCCTGTTTAAAAATCATCTAATAATTTCTAAACAGGCTCTTTTTATTGTAATTCTGAGAATAATAATAAATTCTATTATTTTGTATAGAGGACAAAAAAATATATTAATTATTCTGCCAACCTTTAAACCATTTTACTAAAGCATCAACCCAATCTTGTCTATCATTTAAACAAGGAATGTAAATAAATTCTTCTCCTCCTGCTTCTAGAAATTCTTCTTTACCTTCCATCGAAATTTCTTCTAAAGTTTCTAAACAATCAGCGACGAAAGCTGGCGTACAAACTGCTATCTTTTTTACACCTTCTGTTGGAAAATGTTCTAAAGTTTGATCTGTATATGGTTTTATCCAAGGATCAGTTCCTAAACGAGATTGAAATGACGTGAAATATTTATCTTCTGGAAGACCTAAATATTCTGTCACCAATCTTGTTGTTTCTAAACATTGATTACGATAAGTTTCTATAGGTAATTTACTTCTTTTAGCTGCTCCAATAGCTTTTCGATCATGTCTTTCTGGAATACCATGATAAGAAAATAATAATTTATCGTAATCTTCTGGTAATTGTTCTTTAATAGAATCGCCTAATACTTTGATATAATCTGGATGCTTATAAAATGCTTTCAGAAACTGAACATTTACATCTTTGAATTTTTTCTTTTGAACTTCTAATACTTTATCTGCAACTGTTTCTGTCGTAGACATTGTATATTGTGGATAAAGAGGAACAACCAAAATATCTCTTACACCTTTATCATACAGTTCTTTTAGTCCAAATTCTATAGAAGGATTTTTGTAACGCATAGCTAATCCAACAGGAATATCTAATTGTTCTTGTACTTTTTCTCTTAAAATTTTTGAATATATAATAAGTGGTGATCCCTCTTTCATCCAAACCTTTTTATATGCTTCAGCTGATTTTATAGGTCTTCTTGGTAAAATAAAAAGTTCGACAATCATTTTACGAATCAACCAAGGTGTATCAATCACTTTCCCATCCATCAAGAACTCTCTAAGGTATGTTCTTACATCTTGTACACTTGTAGAATCTGGCGAACCTAAATTCACTAATAATATTCCTTTACTCATAATTCTTTTTATCTTAAAAAAATATTGCGTTCTTTGTAACTGTAAAAGTACGTAGGATTATTTAAATTGTACTTTGTATTTTTATCATTAATATTTATATCATCATATATGTCAGATTTATTGAAGCCTGATAAGGAATTTTATCCAGACGATGACCTTAGTCACGAAAACACCGTTCGTCCGCAGAGTTTTGATGATTTTGCTGGGCAAGCTCATATTTTAGAAAATTTAGAAGTTTTTGTAAAAGCTTCTAAACTTCGTGGTGAAGCTTTGGATCATGTTTTATTACATGGACCTCCGGGTTTAGGAAAAACTACATTAGCTAATATTATTGCGAACGAATTAGGTGTTGGAATAAAAATTACTTCTGGTCCTGTTTTGGATAAGCCAAGTGATTTGGCTGGATTATTAACTAATCTTGAAGAAAATGATGTGTTATTTATTGATGAAATACATCGTATGTCTCCTATTATTGAAGAGTATTTATATTCTGCAATGGAAGATTTCAAGATTGATATTATGATAGAATCTGGACCAAATGCACGTTCTGTACAAATTGGTCTTAATCCTTTTACGTTAATTGGAGCAACAACACGTTCTGGTTTATTAACAGCGCCTTTGCGTGCCCGTTTCGGTATTAATTTTAGATTTGAGTATTACAATGTAGAATTACTTAGTTCTATTGTAGAACGTTCTTCTCGTATATTAAATACGCCAATCGACATGGAGGCTGCAATAGAAATTGCAGGAAGAAGTCGTGGAACACCTCGTATTGCAAATGCATTATTACGAAGAACAAGAGATTTTGCGCAAATAAAAGGAAATGGAAAAATAGATCAATCTATTGCTGAATTTTCTTTGAAAGCACTAAAAGTTGATGATAACGGATTAGATGAAATGGATAATCGAATTTTATCTACTATTATCGAGAAATTTAAAGGTGGTCCTGTTGGTATAACAACTTTAGCTACTGCTGTTGGAGAAAATGGTGGAACTTTAGAAGAAGTTTATGAACCATATCTTATACAAGAAGGTTATTTGATGCGT
>DLJQ01000004.1:163948-209549 GCA_002484335.1 Flavobacteriales bacterium UBA7612 | reverse complement strand
TTGATAAAGAATCATTACAAAATTTATAATCCCTTATTTTATTTGTAAAAACTATTTCTTGTGAAATCATTTCATATAAAAAATCTAGCTTTTCTGTAAAATAATTTAGATTTAGCCTAAAATACCTCTTTCTAGAATTAATTTTATTAATGTATTCTATTTGATTTGTAGAGAGTAAAAAGTTAATTGAATTAGATAAGGAACTTTTACTTACATTAAAAACTTCTAATAATTCCTCGAATGTGAAACCTTCATCATTTGATTCTAAAACCATGTAAGCTTGTAATTTTGCTGCCAATGGTGGAAGTTTATAAGTTTGCTCCAAAAACGCACTATAGCAACAAAAAAGATCTGCATTATTTTCATGATTTTTCGTCTTCATTATACCATTAATCCTCATTTTACACAAATGTAACTTATTATAGTTCGTTTAATACAGAACTAAATAGCTTTTGTTTATTTATTTATAAATAGAATTTATAATTTAACGTATATTGCATTATTTAATGAGGTTAATATTTCGTTTATTTATGTTTCCTATTAAAAGAAGTTTATTAATAAGTTTAAGAATTATTAATGTTATTTTTTTTTAGCTAAAATTCTAGTTTTAAAAACATTCAAAAGTTTTATCATAATTTCTTCTAGTCATAAATTGATCACATAACTGATAAAAATATCCTTTATCACCAAGCTGTAAAATCTTGTGAATAATGAATATTATAAATGAATCCAAAAGATAAATCAAAACTTTAAAAAATCGATTTATAAAACAAACATTGTGTAATTTATAACTATAAAAGTGAAAATTTTGAGAAGTAAAAAAACCTTTTTTTGTGTAACATAATAGACTTTTACAGATTTTACTTCTAGATAAACGAATCTTTTTAAAGACTTCTAAAAGCATACAATCGACCGTTAGAAAGTTTTCAAATTCATGTAATTTATTTATTATGAATTAGAAGATATTAAAAGTAATGATGAATGGTTATAAATGTTTTTATATTAATTATTTAAGTTATTTATTTTAGTTTTTATAAATGTCCTTAATTCATTTTTGTCTAAATTTAATTCTTCTATAATCTCATTAACTGAAAGAACATACATTTTTTCACTAATCAATTTATTCAAAATAGTTTGATCAAGTATTTTCTCAGACTTAAATACAGCATTTACAAATAAAGCTCTAATAAAATATTCATACTTATTATTATTTTCACTATTGTCATCCGAAAGAAAATTATCTATTATTATATCTATTTCAGAATTTGATTTTCCTTCAAGTGATTTCTTTAAAAACTGATTGTAAGAATATTTCGTAGAACCACCTAGCCAAGTCGCAAGTCCTTCATCAATTATTGGATTAATTTTATCTTTGGTCTTAAAATTTAGTAAATAGTGAATAATTTCATGTTTATAAAATAATGAATGGTTTCCTGCAAAAATTTTATTATTAGAATAATTATTAACATAATTTATATACTTATTTATACCATAATAAAAGTATCCATCATTTAAATTGCTAGATGCTAAAATTGTTAGATTACCATTTTTCAAAGTTTTATTAGATATTGATAAAGCTTTAGATTTTTGACGAATATATTTTTTTATTTCTAAAATTTCACCTTTATTATTACTGAGAATATGGTTACTAATTATACTAATACCTTCATAATTTCTTTTATTGATATTTGGAAGTAAATCTATATTTTGTTCATCCAATAAAATTAAATTATTTTTAAAATCTACTGGAATATAAGTGTTTACATAAACGATATTTATAATTTTATTATTGATTTCAACAGATTCAATTACATCCATTTCAAATACAATTACATTATTCTTTATATAATATGTAGTAGGTATATAACTATAAAAATTTTGAGACAAATAAGGATTAAATACTATACTTATAAATTTTTCGAAATAATCATTACTTGAATTCTTTACAAATGCTGACTTATCTTTTTCCAAAATAAATTTTCTTAAAACTTCCAAAGCATTATAAGCTTTAGAATCTTTCTCTTCATAAAAACCTAATTGTTGTTTAATATAAAAATCATTGAAATATTGAGCTTTAATTTCATAATTAGCTAAAAAAAATAGAAAAAATAATGATAAAAAATATTTGATAATCATATATAATGTTTCTTCAATACTTGGTTTAAGTAAAAGTAAAAACAAATATAAACATCTGAAATTCAAATCAAACAATTTAACATTAAAATAAAATATTTTTATTTTTTATATTATTTTTTTTACTAATTTGCATTATAGCATTTTAACACTTAATCATTATGACAAAATTTACATTACCACTTACAATGTTTATCATTGCATTATCAATTTCTACAAATTTAAATGCACAAGACACGAATACAGATAATCATACTATAACAATTTCAATCCCTGAAGTTGCTATATTAGATATCGAACCAGCCGCTACAAAAAATATTACTTTAGGTTTTATAGCTCCAACAGAAGCTGGAAATCCTATTGTTCCTAGTTCACCAAATAATTCATTGTGGCTAAATTATTCTTCTATAAAATCAACAGATAATCCTACAAGAAATGTTTCTGTGAAATTAGGATCTGTTATACCTGGAATAGATATTAATGTAACTGCTGGAGCTGCAACAGGATTAGGCGGTGGAACATTAGGAACCCCTTCTGCTCTACTAACGTTAAGTGCCGCAGATCAAACTATTATTTCAGGGATAGGAAGTGCATATACTGGAGATGGAGCTACAAATGGTCACAACCTAACTTATGCATTAGTTGCTGGTGGAAGTGCTTCAAATTATGAAGATATTGAAGCTTCTGCTTCTACAGTAGCAATGGTAACTTATACTATATCTGACAATTAAAAAATAATATTTTAAACACAATTAAGAGAAGATTTTATTTAAAATAATCTTCTCTTTTTATTATATAATTTTTATCTAAAAGTAATTATGAAAAAATATTTATACTTTTTTATAGTATTATTTTTCACGTTTACATCTTTAAATGCAGGAATCGTTGTATTAAACGGACTTACACATACTTATAAGGTAGAAAACGGTAAGGTCTATAAAGGAAAAATAGAAATAGAAAATACAAGTAATAACACACAAAATGTAAAACTATTTTTACAAGATTTTTCTTATAAATCAGACGGATCTATAACATATACTAATCTACATACAAATAAAAGATCCAATGCAGAATGGATCAAATTAAATACCAATCTCCTTACATTAAAAGGTAAAGAAAAAACAGAAATTTTATATGAAATTAATATCTCGGATAAATTAATAAATGTAGGTAGTTATTGGAGTGTAATTATTGTAGAGCCTGTAGAAGATATCAAACCTAATAATGATAAGTTTGGCGTAAACATTACTTCTATCGTAAGATATGCAATACAAATTATAACAGATTATAAAACAGATAATGCTAATACTGATCTTAAATTTGAAAACATAAAGGTAGAAAAAGAAGAAGGTAGAAAAATATTAAAAATTGGAGTGATCAATAATGGAGACCTATACTGCAAACCAATTGCGTCCATTGAACTATATAATAATAAAGGAGAAAAAGTTGGTACTTATTCTAGCTTAGCAATGGGATTATTGCCTAATAATTCAAAATCCTTTTACATAGATATAGATAAAGTTTTACCTGAAAAATATAATGCTGTAATTATAGCAACTGATGAAGAAGAAAATTCTTTTGCTATAAATGTAGAATTAGAAATAAAAAATGATTAAAAAGTGGATAATTTTTATAATTAATATTCTATTTCCGGTAATAATATTTTCTCAAGAATTAATTGATAATTCTAACCAAAAAGATAATGTATTATTACCTGGAACATCTACATCTATTTCACTTATATTAGAAAATATAACCACTGAAGATAATTTTTACGATATCAAAATTAGTTCATCTACTCAAAATATTTCTCCTATTTTAAAAAGTGATAAACTGAGAATTGTATCAAAAGAAAAAAAAGTTTATGTTGTTCCATTAAAAATTTCAACTGAAACTACTGAAGGAAAATATAAAATAAAACTAGAAGCTATTAGTCAATTAGATCAATCTAAAATTATAAAAGAAACTGATATATATATTTCAGAGAAAAGAGATATTTCTTTATTAGTAGTAGAATCGCCTGATTATGTAAAGGCTGGAGAAAAAATTAGTATTAATTTTTTGGTTAAAAATTTAGGTAACATAGATGAACATCTTTCTTTAGAAAGTAAAAATGCTATTATTGATAAAGATACTTCTATTGTTTTAAAACCCAAAGAATCTAGAGTCATTACAATTTACAAAACAACTGATTCTGAATTAAAACAAAATGAAATACAAAATATTAATTTATCAGTTTTATCAAAAGATAATCCTAATAAAAATACTACAGTTTATTCAAGTGTAAAAATTATTTCTACTAAACCTGAACAAAAAGATATATATCATAGATTGCCAATATCAGCATCAATATCACAAATAACTATGGAAAATATGAATAGATATAGTGATGGTTTTCAAGGAGAAATATACGGAAGGGGTTCTCTGGATGAAAAAAATAAAAATCGAATTGAATTTCGTGCTTTAACTGCTAATCCTGTTGAATTTAACTCTTTTGTTCAATATGAAGAATATTTTTTAAATTATAAAAATGATCATTTTTTTGCCCATATAGGAGATAAAACTTACTCAGCTTCCTACCTAACAGAATATGCAAGATATGGTCGTGGTATAGAGATACAATATAATTTCAAAAAATTTGAAATCGGAGGATTTTACAATCGTCCAAGATTCTTTCGTGATATAAAAGACGAATTTAATATATATTCTTCTTTCAAAATTCGTAAAAATTCTGAAATAAAAATTGGATATCTTTATAAAACACCAAAAATAGAAGATGATAACTTTAGTAACATTCCTTTAAACTCAGATGCAAACATTCCATACATAACAGGAAAACTAAAAGCTTCAGAGAATATAACTTTACTTGGAGAAATTGCTTATAGTAAAACAAAAGAACTAGTAGGTAATGCTTATATGCTTCAAGGACAAGCAAGATTCAAAAAAATTGATGGATCAATTATATATATGAGATCTAACCCAAAATTTGCTGGTTATTTTACAAATACAAATTCTGTAAATGGTAATTTAAATTATAAAATAGCTGAAAAAATAAATTTTTTCGCTAATTATATAAAAGATGCAAAAAACTTTGAAAGAGATACTTTGCTTTTAGCAGCGCCATACAGAGATTTTTTTCAATATGGTATACAATATAATTATCATTCAAGTGGTTCAATTTTATTTTATAATGGTTTTCAGAAATATCAAGATCGTTTAGAACCAAAGCAATTTGATTATAATGAAAAATATTTTAAAGTAAGTATTAATCAACAATTGGGGATTTTTAAAATAAATATTGATGCTCAAATTGGTCAAACTGATAATTATTTAACTGGTTTTAAGGGAAAATCAAGCTTTTACACTAGCACTATTACATTTGATAAATTTAGAACTTCATTTAATTTATTTGCTAGTTATGCAAATACATCTAGATATTTACTAGAAAGTCAAAAACAATTTTTTTATGGAGCAAGAGTTATAAGTCATTTATCTGATAAAACTAATTTTAGTTTATTTTATCAAAATAATTATTTACCAGAAGAATACTACCAATCAAGAAATCTTTTTGAAATTATATTTCATCAACAATTATTTCCGGGGCATGAAGTTGATCTTTCTGGAAGATATGCACTACATCGAGGTCAATTAGGAAATAAAGATTATATTTTCTCTTTAAAATATACAATGCGTATAAATATTCCTATTAAAAAAATAGCAGAATATGTTACATTATCAGGTAATATTAATAGACAAAATATTCAAAAAATTGATGGAATAAAACTTACTCTTGGTAATTATATTTCAATCACTGATAAGAATGGAAATTATACATTTAAAAATATTATTCCTGGTGATTATTTTTTGGAAATAGATCGATCTACATTAAATATTAATGATATTACAACTATTCCATTACCAATATTATTATCACTAAATAGTAGAGATAATATTTTTAATTTCGGACTTACAACAGCTGCAACTATTTATGGAGATTTAGAATTTTTTGACAAAAAAAATAATAGTAGCGATAAAAAAGAAAGTGTTATCGTTGAAGCATCTCATAACGAAGAAATTTTTAGAAAAATAGTAGTACTTGGAGAAAAATTTAATTTTACTTATTTACGTCCTGGAGATTGGAAAGTTACAATATATAGAAATGGTTTAGATAAACGATATAAAATAGCAGTTGATACATTTCAATTCAACCTGAAAGCTTCCGAAGAAAAAGAAATTAAAATTAAAATATCAAAACAACAAAATGAAATAAAGTATCAACAAGAAACTATTAAAATAAATTATAATACTCATAAGAAATAGATAATGAAAATATTAAGCCATTTCATACATATAATTTGTTTGTATTCATGTCCTATTTTTTCTCAAACAACAACAAATCTAACTGCTTCTGTAACTTTACCTGTCGTAAGTTTATTAGATATAGAACCAAGTGGAGCTATAACAATGAATTTTTCTGCTCCATCTGAAGCTGGTTCTCCTTTAATAATTCCTCCTAGTAATACAACAAAATGGATTAATTATACTTCAGCTATTAAATCTGGTGGGCTTACAAGAAGAATTACAGCATCTATTAATCATACAATTCCTGGAATAGATATTAAATTAAAAGTTAATTCTGCGATTGGCTTAGGAGGAGGTGTATTAGGAAATCCGACATCTCAGATTACACTTAATACAGTTGCTACTAACATTATAACTGGAATTGGTGGAGCATTTACTGGAAATGGAGTAAATAATGGCCATCAACTAATACTTAGTCTTACTGTCAATAATTATTCTAGTCTTACTAAGATTACTAATACACCTATTATTTTAACCTATACAATTACAGAATAACAAATGAAAACAATATATTTATTATATCAAAAAAAGATATTTTTAATAATAATTCTATTAATATCTAATTTTTATTGTTATGCTCAATCTTTAACAGCTACAGGAAGCTGGACAGGAACTTTACCAACTATTACAGAAGCGGGAAGCAACTATTCAGGAACCTATGAAAGTGCTACAAATCAAATAATACTATCTACAAGTGTTCCTTTATTATTAGGGAACGCAAAAGTCTCTGTTCGATATGAAGCCAACCCTAAATGGGATAATTCATTAATTCTATCCGCAAGACGAACAAGTAACGGTACAACTTTATGTGTTTTATGTACAATTACAGGTGGTACAAGCTATCAACCAATTGCATTAACAGATATTGAACTTTATAGAATTAGAGCTGTGCTAGCTCTTGCATCATATTCAAATATTAACATTCAACTACAATTAAGTGGAGTTTCTGTTACATTACCAGCTGATACTTATCAAAGTCGAATTGTTTTCACTGTAAGTGCTATCTAAAATAGATGAAATAAAAATATATAGTATTTGTTTTTTCTTTTTATATCATAACTTTGTAAAGATTTTAAGCAATACAATGTCTGATTATTTTCAATACTTCAAACAATCAATTTCTGAGATAGAAATCCCTAAAAAATTTGATTATCCATTTTATTATGAGCCGACTAATTTAGCAAAATTAGCAGCTGAAGAATTACAAAATTATTTAGAAAACCAAGTCGATTTTGATCATAATTTTGGTTTATCAACTATAGAAAATTCTATTCCAATTGGTAAAATGTTTGGTGTTTTAGTTGTAAAAAATAAATTCAATGAAATTGGATATATTGCTGCAGTTTCTGGAAAATTAGCAAACACAAATCATCATAAAATATTTGTTCCTCCTGTATTTGATATGTTAAATACACAAGGTTTTTTTCTTGAACAAGAGGAACGTTTAAATGAGATTAATGCTATTTTAGAGAAATTAGAAAATAATACTGAATTCATTCAATTAAAGAATTATTTAGAAAATTTTGAATCTGAATCTAAAGAAAGAATTACTGTAGGAAAGCAACTTTTGAAATCAAACAAAAATGATCGAAAAAAACAAAGAGAATCCTTTAGCTTATCCTCTGATACAAATGCTTTCAAAGAATTTGAAGAAGATTTGATCAAACAAAGTTTAAGAGATAAATATGAGTTTCGAAAATTAAATGAAGAAATTGAATCGACTAGAAATGAAATTTTAGAAAAAATAAACAATTATAAAATTGAAATTGAATCTCTAAAAGAAGAACGAAAAAATAAATCAAACGCTCTTCAAAATCAACTATTTGATCAATATCAATTTCTTAATCAATTTAAAGAAAAAAAAGGATTAAGAACTATTTTTGAACAAACAGCTTTTCAAAAACCTCCAGCTGCTGCAGGTGAATGTGCAGCACCAAAATTATTGCAATATGCTTTTCTTAATGACTTACAACCTATTTGTATGGCAGAATTTTGGTGGGGAGATTCTCCAAAATCTGAAGTAAGAAAACATAAACATTTTTATCCTGCTTGTACAGGAAAATGTGAGCCTATTTTAGGACATATGTTGAAAGGACTTGAATTGAATGAAAATTTACTTTTGACTCAAAATTCTAATATTAAAGAATTAGAAATTTTATACGAAGACAATGATATTGTTGTAATTAATAAACCAGAAGAATTTTTATCTGTTCCTGGGATTGAAATCAAAGATTCAGTTTATTTAAGAATAAAACATAAATATCCTAATGCGACAGGACCAATTATTATTCATCGATTAGATATGTCTACTTCAGGAATTTTAATTTTAGCATTAAATAAAGAAAGCCATAAACTTCTACAACAACAATTTATAAAAAGAAAAGTAACTAAAAGATATATTGCCCTATTAGATGGGAATGTTACTAATGATGAAGGAATTATAGATTTACCTTTACGTGTTGATTTAGAAGATAGACCAAGACAAATGGTTTGTTATGAATATGGGAAGGCGGCAAAAACTCGTTATGAAGTAATTAAAAGAAAAAATAATAAAACATTAATCTATTTTTATCCCATCACAGGTAGAACGCATCAACTACGTATGCATTCATCACATCAACTAGGGCTTAATACACCAATTATTGGTGATGATTTATATGGAACAAAAGATAAACGATTACATTTACATGCTGAATATTTAGAAATAATGCATCCAACAACAAAAGAAATTATGAAATTTCAGGTTGATGCTAATTTTAATCTCTAATTTTGTGACAGAAAAATTAAAATGGAAGAAAAAGAATTAACAATAAGAGATGTAATTTTTCGTGATATGGACACATTAATTATGTCTAAACTAAAAGATGGAGATAATATCTCTATCAACGATTTGATTGACATTTCATCTTATTTAGCAGCAAGTTTATTTCGTCAACGTTGGAAACAAAAAGGAGAATTAAACCAAGAAGAAGTTAATGTAGTTTTAGGAAATATCGGAGATTTTTGTAGTAATAATTTTGGTGAATATTTTACTCAAGAAGATTTTGATAAAATTGTAAAAATTTCTCAATTACTTTTACAAAAACCAACTTTTGATGATGATTCTAAAAGCTTTTTTGAAGATATACTGAAGAATAATAAATAGATATAAAGTTTAAAAAATATCCATGNNCATGGATATTTTTTAAACTTTTAATTTCTTACTTTAAATGTCCACATAAATTGAAATTCAGAAACTAAATCTCCAGCTTCATCTACACCCCTACTTGTAACATTTAACGTTACTCCTTCATTCGTTTCTATTGCTTTAGTTATAGCATCTTCTATTGCTAATCCATCAGTACATGTGAAAACTATTTTGCCTACAGCTTTTTTTACAAACTTGGATTGCATACCTAAAACAAGCATTGAAATATTTTTTCCTGATTTTGTAATCTTATCTTGAGCCATCAAGCCAGAAGAAAATTCTGCAGCCATTCCTTGTACAGCCCAAAACATACTTTTAAATGGATTTTGGTTAAGAAAACCTAATTTTACTCGAATTGACAATTCATTTTCTTGCCACGATTCTAATCTTACTCCAGCTATCCAAGCTATTGGTATTTGGGAAGTAAGAATGTTTTTAAACAATTTTTTATTCATTATAAATAAAAATAATTAATGATTCTATGATTTTGAATACCTAATATAACAAATCTAAACGTTATATTTGCTAAAATTTTTTATTAGTAATGACAGCAGTAATCATTATCTTCGTCATACATTGGTATGCGTCTTTATTTTTCCAAACTTTTTTTCATCATAGATATGCATCTCATGCTATGTTTACAATGTCTAGAGCTTGGGAAAAAACATTTCATGTTTTATCTTGGATTTTTCAAGGGTCATCTTACTTAAGTCCATATACTTATGGCGTTATGCATAGACACCATCATGCGTACGCTGACACAGAGAAAGATCCTCATTCTCCTCAATTCGATAGTAATTTCTTTTCTATGATGTGGAGAACAAGAATTGTATATAATCAAATTGATTTAGATAAAGTAAATGTACTCGCTAAATTTAAAAAAGGTGTTCCTTCTTGGAGAGCTTGGGATAAATTTGCTGGAAATAATGCTGTAAGATTAGCATGGGTATTAATTTACATTTTAATCTATGTGGCTGTTGATGCTCCATTATGGACATATTTTGTTTTTATTCCATTACAAGTTTTAATGAGTCCTCTTCATGGTGTTGTTATAAATTGGTTTTCTCATAAATTAGGATATCGTAATTTTGATGTTGGTGATACATCTACTAACTTAATGCCGATAGATTGGTTAATGTGGGGAGAATGTTTACATAACAATCATCATAAATTTGGTGGAAGACCTAATTTTGCAGTTAAAAAATGGGAATTTGATCCTATGTATCCTTGTATTTGGGCTATGAGTAAACTTAATATTATTCAGTTCAAAAAAGGTAAATTAGACACAGACTATATGTAAAATAAAAAAGATTCACTTCTAGAAGTGAATCTTTTTTATTTAAAGAATAATTTAGTTTTTTTTCTATAAACTACACTTTCTATATATTTTCTAAAAAATAATTTACGTGTCTTAATTTCATAATTTTTATTAAAAATTGAATTCATTTTAGGTAAATTAGATATATCTAAACCTATTATTAATTTGAAAAATAAAATCATTAATTTGGTAATATTTTTTTGCCATTTAGATTGATTTTGTATAAAATCAACATAAAACCAAATTCCATTATTTTTAAGCGAATTATTAATTTTATAAAACAAATTTTCTGCGATATTTTGAGAAAAATGATCAAATAAAAATGTTGTCATAATTACATCATATTTTTCTACTAATGGATAATCTAGAATATCTGCTACGATATAATTTATTTTTAAATTTGAGCATGATTGTTTTTTAGCTAGTTCAATCATTTTAGGAGAAAAATCAATATAATCAATTATTATATTTTTATTCAAATTATCAATCTCAGGAATAAATTTACCAGCTCCTCCTCCTATCCAAAGTATTCTATCATTTTCTTTTATAAAGTCTAAAATTGTAAAATGAGCAAGATGTTGTCTGTTCATAAAAAACAAACTGCTAAGAAAATGATAATATGGTGCGATAAAATTATAATTCATTATTCAAATAAAACAACACTTAGTATACCACAGATAGCTTTTAGGAAAATCATTCCATCAATTGCAATTAAATAATAAAGAATTGGCTTTGGTCTATTAAGTTTAAAAGAAAAAATTGCTAAACCTATGATTGGAATTAACATAAATAATATTCTATGTAAATATAAATTATACAATATTCCAAATAATAAAAAACTAAGAAAGCCAATAAAAATTAATGGTAATATAATTTTATTTAATGTAAAATGATAACCATATTTCACCACAAATGTTTTCAAATTTCTATTGCTATCATCTTCATAATCTTTTAAGTCAAATAATATGGCATTAACTAAACAATACATAAAAGTCTGTATAAAAAGAAAATAAAATTTTGCATCTAATGGATAATGTCTATTATTTTCTAACATTAAAAATAATACAGGTAAAAATACAGTTGTAATTGCCCATGTCCAACCAATTAAAAATGGTTTTAACCACATTGTTTTCCTTAAAGAAATTCCTATATTAAAATCATAATATCCAAAAGCAAAAATACCTGTAAGTATTAAGACTAATATCCACTTCCATGACATTATATCTACATGATCTATACTTTTATTAAAAAGTTTAATCCCAGAATATGTAAAGCATATTATTAAAAAACATGCAAAAAAATCTATTTTTTTTCTATTATCAATATAGAATTGAATTCTAATATTACTAGAATATTTAAATTTTTTAGGAACTCTGTAAGCATATAAATAAAATAACACTGTAGCAGAAGTAACAAATAAATAATATTCTAAAGAATTGATTGGTAAACCTATTTTTATTACAGTTTCTATATTAAGAGCTAAGGATAAAAAAATCAAGAAAATATTAGAAAAATAAATACTTGCTATTGTTTTACTCCACACTTTTGCATTCATTCTTATATTTTCTATATAATTTTTTCGTTTACTTTAATCTTTATAATAATTTCAATAATTAAAGGTTGTTAAAATTAATGGTATTTTAATAATTTTAAAAACAACCTTATTACTTTATATTTTCTTATTTTATGAATAAAAACTATCAATTCGAACTAAAATTTTAATTCAAATTACATCACGTATTTTTTTTAATTTTTATAAGTTCTTTTGACTGATTGTACTCCATCAATATTTTTCAAATCAAGCATTACTTTCTCTAATTCAGATTTATTTTTTACTGAAACTGTTATTTTTCCATCAAAAATACCTGCATCTTCTGATAAATTTATACTATGAATATTCAGAGAATTATTCTTAGAAATAACCAAAGTAATATCACTTACCATTCCAGCTCTGTCTAATCCTTCCATCTCAATCAAAGCCTTAAATTCCCTTTGTGAAGAATCAATCCATTTAGCTTTTATAATTCTATAGGCATAATTAGCTTGTAAAGAAACCGAATTTGGGCAATCAACTTTATGCACTTTAATCCCTTTGGATACAGTTATAAAACCAAAAACTTTATCTCCTGGAATTGGATTACAACAACTTGCCAATTCATAATCTAAACGTTCTTCATCATTCCCAAAAACTAAACTATCTAATTTTGATTTATCTACTACATTAACCTCTTCTTTTTTAGCTGTTGAAAATGTTGATTTTCTGAAACGATTTATTAATCCTGTAAATCCAGAGTTTCTTTCAGCAAATTTTCTTAAATCATTGTTGTTAATGATTCCCATTGCAACATTATAAAATATATCTTGACTAGAACTTAATTTAAAATATTGTTGCATTTGGTTGACTGTATTCTCATTAAAATCAACTTTAAGATGTCTTAATTTTCTTAAAATAATTTCTTTTCCTTCATCTGCAATTTTACGTTTATCAGAATTAAGAGAAGCTTTTATTTTACTTCTAGCCTTACTTGTAACAACATATTCTAACCATTCTAATTTTGGTTTCTGCTGTGTTGATGTTATAATTTCTACTTGATCTCCACTTTGTAATTTATGAGAAAGGGGAAATAATTTTCCATTCACTTTTGCCCCCAAACAATGATCTCCTACATTGGAATGTATTGAGTAAGCAAAATCAAGAGAACTTGCTCCTTTTGGTAAAGAATGTAAATCTCCTTTAGGCGTAAATACATAAATTTCTTTAGAATACAAATTAAATTTAAAATTATCCATAAATTCTATTGCATCCTTTGTATCTTCTTGTTCTAACATCTCACGCACTTGATGAATCCATTCATCAACTTTTGTGTCATCATCAGATACATTTTCTTTGTATTTATAATGAGCCGCTATTCCCATTTCAGCAACCTCATCCATTCTTTCAGAACGTATTTGTACTTCTACCCAGCGAGCTTGTGGTCCCATTACAGTAACGTGTAAAGATTCATAACCAGTTGTTTTAGGTTGAGAAATCCAATCTCGCATACGTTTAGGATTTGGTATAAATAAATCCGTAATCATTGAATATATTTTCCAAGCTAAAAATTTTTCATTCTTTTTATCAGAACGATAAATAACTCTAATAGCAAATAAATCAAAAACTTCTTCAAAAGGAATTCCTTGATTAACTATTTTCTTATATATGGAATTAATTGATTTAGAACGGCCTTTTATCTCAAACTCTAATCCTTCAGCCTTTAACTTTTCAGAAATTATTTCACAAAAATTATTAATATAGGCTTCACGTTCTATTTTTGTTTCTGTTAATTTATGTTCTATATTAAAAAAAGCATCTGGTTTAGTATATTTTAAACTAAGATCTTCTAATTCAGATTTGATATTGTATAATCCCATTCTATGAGCCAATGGAGCATATATAAAAACTGTTTCAGAAGCAATTTTTAATTGCTTATCTTCTCGCATACTATCTAGTGTACGCATATTATGAAGTCGATCAGCAATTTTTATTAAAATAACACGTACATCCTCAGAAAGAGTTAATAATAATTTTTTATAATTTTCGGATTGAATTGAAATATCTTGACGATTCAATACAGATATTTTTGTTAATCCATCTATAATTTTAGCGATCTTAGGTCCAAAAAGTTTTTCTAAATCCTCTATCGTGTAATCAGTATCTTCAACAACATCATGCATCAATGCTGATGCAATAGAAGTAGCTCCTAGACCAATTTCATCTGCAACAATTTTAGCAACAGCTATCGGATGATAAATATATGGTTCTCCCGTTTTTCTTCTTTGATCTTTATGGGCTTCAACAGCTAAATCAAATGCTTTACGGATTAATTTTTTATCATCATCTGATAATGTGACATACGTATTTTTTAACATCTCCTTGTAACGTCTAGCGATCTCGATGTTTTCTCTTTCTAATTGTTCTTCAGTAATTACGTGAGGAGTATTCATTTTCTTCGTTTTATGGTAATAGTAAAAAAATAAAATGAGCCAAGTAAAACTAGCCTCATTACTAGAACTAAATATACAATTTTTCTTACTATTTAACAAAAAAAACAATCTCTTTGTTACAAGGTAAAATAAGCAAAAAAATATACCTTATTGATTAACTAAATTCATTGATTATAAAACTGGTATATAAAATTAAATAAACATAATAAAAAAATATGATTGTCTAATTTTTGAATACATTTTGTTTTAAAAATAAAAAAAAGGTATAAATTTGTCAAACTAATGAAGTTTTTACAACACATATTACGTTTACCATTTTTTAGCACTTATTATTATACAATTTTTGCTCGGGTAGACTATGTGTATACTTCGTATTAAAATTGTACGTAAAAATTTAATCATAATCTACAAGCCCGAGCAAAATGCTCGGGCTTTTTTTATTTAAAAAATAATGAAAAACTTAAAATTATTAAAAGAGAATACATCTATTATTCTACCTGAAAATGGCTTAATTCAAAAATTAGAATTAGCAACACAAGAAAAAAGAAAACTTAGAATTAAACTTGGTTTTGACCCTACTGCACCTGATTTACATTTAGGGCATGCAGTTGTACTAAAAAAACTAAAAGAATTTCAAGATTTAGGACATCAAATTGTAATTTTAGTCGGTAGTTTTACAGCACAAATAGGCGATCCTACAGGTAAAAATAAGAGTAGAAAACCTCTAAATCTAAATCAAGTTCAAGAAAATGCTGAAACATACATCAAACAACTTTCAAAAATAATTGATGTTGAACAAGCTGAAATTATGTTTAATTCAGATTGGTTGAATCAACTTCCCTTTTCTGATGTTTTACAGTTATTATCTAAAGTTACTGTAGCACAATTAATGCATAGGAATGATTTTAATAAACGTTTTACAGAAAATACACCAATTGCTATGCATGAACTTGTTTACCCTATATTACAAGCTTATGATTCGGTTCATATAAAGGCTGATATAGAAATGGGAGGAACTGATCAATTATTTAATTGTACGATGGGAAGACAGTTACAAGAAATTTATAACGAAAATCCTCAAATTGTAATTTGTATGCCTTTATTAAGAGGAATTGATGGTAAAGAAAAAATGAGTAAGTCATTAAATAATATTATTGGTTTGACTGATGAGCCTAATGATATGTTTGGTAAAACGATGTCTATTCCTGATGATTTATTAAATGAATACATCAATTTGGCAACTGATTTTAGCATTGAAGAAAAAGAAAACTTAATTCAACGATTGGAATATGAAAATCCTATGTTAATTAAAAAAATTATTGCTAAGAATATTATCTCTCAATATCATTCAATAATTGATGCAGAAGAAGCAGAACAATATTTTAATAATCAATTTCAGAAAAGAAATAATGAAAACAGGATATTTGAGTCAATAAAAATTTCTGATTTATTAATAAACGAATCAACGCTTCTAGAAATATGTCATCAATTAAAAAATGATGTATCAAAAACTGCTATACGTCGATTAATAGAAAGTGGAGCAGTTCAAATTAATGGAATAAAAATAACTGATCCTACAAGTGTTATCGACTTAATCAAAAGTACAAAAGTAAAAATTGGTAAAAGAAATTTTTACGAATTAGTATAAAAAAAAGATCCATTTTATTTTAATAAAATGGATCTTTTTCTTTTTAGCTAACTTTATTAGGATAACTAGAAACTCCTTCTAAAACTATTCGAGGATTATTTTTCAATAAAACTATCAATTGTCTTAATTTTTCGGCATTCTGATCTGTATTAAACATGTCATCATGCATTAAAATTACTAAATGATTTTTTTCAAATGTTCTATTATGATCTAATCGATGAACTATACCTTCATAAATTTTTTCTGGGTTATCTAACTGATGAATATTTCTACTCCATTCATAATCCCATCCAAAAATATAATAATTATTTTTAGCTAATAAATCTGCTGCAGGATCAGCATCTTTTAAAATATCTCCTTTCTTTTTAGCATCTACTCTCCAAACATTACGAGCTGGTAAACGAACATATTTTGTATGAATATCTAATGTTGTTTCATTTTTTAAAATATCATTATAAACTCCTTCTGCACTACTATAAAAATGTTTATATTTATTATTTGCATGAGAAAAAGTATGATTTGCTATATCAACATTTGGATTTTGTTTATAATCTTCTACATGTTGTTTTAACTCTTTTGTAAAAGCATTATACCCTACTAAAAATACAGTTCCTCTGACATTTTCTTCAGTTAAAATTTTATTGATATTCTTACTTCCTTTAAAAGGTCCATCATCAAACGTTAAATAAACATATTGTTTTGTAGAATCTAATTCAACCTTCTTTAGAGTTTCAATTTCTTCTTTTGGTTCTGTAATTGTATCTTCATTGTTGGAATTAGAAGATAATGTATCTGTTTTAACTTTATAAACAGAATCTTTATGATCTTGTAAAATTTCATTAACTTCTACAGTAGGTTTTTCTTCTAATCCTTGTTTCTGGTTAGAACTTTCATTTTTACAAGAAAAAATAAAAAGTAAAAAGCTTAATAAATAAATGCTTTTTAGACGATTATTGATAGTAAACATTTTTTAATATTAGGTTCGAGATTAATTATTTTGTTTTATTTTTTTTAAAATTGATCAATATATCCTTGTATAATTTTCAATACTCCATCTTCATCATTAGAAGGAGCAATAAAATTAGCTTCTTCTTTTACTAAAGGATGAGCATTTTTCATAGCAAAGCTATATTTTGCCAAATGTAGCATTTCTATATCATTCATAAAATCCCCAAAAACCATTATTTCTTCTGGCAAAATATCTAATTTTTTTATTAAAGCATTTAATGCAACACCTTTGTTAGATTTTGTATTCATAATATCTAACCAAACTTCTCCAGAAACAACTACTTTAACCCCATTTTCTTCGAATTCTAAAAGTTTTGGATATACATTTTTTTCTGAACCTTCAGGATGATTTATAGCTATTTTAATAAATTTTTCATTTTCTATTTTTGTTAAATCATCAACTTGAATACTTTTATTGTAATAGTTTTTAAAAAATTCTAAAAAAACAGGATCCGTAGATTCTACATAAGCTGCATTTTTACTTGCTAAAACTATATTTGCTCCTTCTATTTTTCTAACTCTTTCTATAATTTTATTAACTAAAATAGAGTCTAATTCATCAACAAATATTTCTTCGCCTTTGTATGTAACATAAGTTCCATTTTCAGCAATAATTGCCAATTCATTCTTTATATCTTCAAAATAACTAATAATACTATAATATTGTCTTCCACTTGCCGGTACAAAAAGAATATTAAGTTCCTTTAGTTTATTATATATTTCTTTAAATTTTGGACTAAGAGTATGATCTGAACGCAACAAAGTTCCGTCCATATCTGTCACAATCATTTTTATATTTTGCATAATAGGTTTATATATGTAGACTAGTCTAAATAAGTTTTTAAAGGTAATTAAATTTCAATTTTATATTAGTATATTTTCTATTAATCTTAGTTATTTCATGAATTCTAATTTATTTTTAATTTATAGTTTTCTTTTTTTAGTTTCATTAAGCATTTTTATGACTGATAGATAATAATTTACAAGAAATTATAAATTTTATAAAATGAATGAAATTAAAGTATATTTTTGTTAAAAAAATGGATGTTATCAAAAGTTCAATTTAGACTACAATTTCTTGTATTGCTTTGGGGATTTACAGGAGTTTTTGGAAAATTAGTCACTATGAGCGCTTTACCAATGGTTTGGTATCGTTTACTTATTGCTGCAATTGCTGTTTTTGTATTTATGAAATTTCAAAAACAACAATTTAAAGTATCAAAAAAAGAGTTATTTACTCTTATGGGAATTGGTGGAATTGTAGGATTGCATTGGTTTACCTTCTATTTATCCATTAAATTATCTAATGTTTCTGTTGCATTGAGTACACTTTCAATGGGAGCATTGTTCAGTGCAATATTAGAACCTATTTTTTTTAGACGAAAAATAAACTTACTTGAAATCATATTAGCGATTGTTGTATCAATCTGTGTCATCGTTATATTTAATGCAACACCAGAATATAAAATGGGAATTATAATTGGTGTTTTATGTAGTTTTTTATCTGCTTTATTTGCTGTTTTAAACTCTAAATTGGCTAAGTCTATAAAACCTACCAAAGTAACTTTTTACGAAATGATTGGCGGCTTATTTACATTATCAATTATCATATTATTATTCCAAAATGATGCAATCTCAGAAATAATAAACATTAGTTGGTCTAATCTTGGTTGGCTAGTTTTACTTGGGGTTATTTTTACTGCCTATGCTCAAATAGAATCTGTTGATCTTTTAAAACATGTTAGTGCTTTTACTTTAATGCTAAATGTTAATTTAGAACCTATTTATGGTATTATATTAGCTAGTATCATATTTGGAGATGCAGAGCATATGAATATTGTTTTTTATATTGCAACTGCAGTTATGTTATCATCTATAATTATTAATGGCTTACTAAAAGCAAAATTTGCAAAACCTGCCCAATTAAAAAACTAAGAATTAAGAATTAAAACTTTATTTTTAATCTATATTAATCTTAATAAAAACAATGCCATAAAAAGATTAAAAAACTAACAAAATTCATTGTCAAAAATTAATGTTTGTATTAATGAGTTTCGTTATATTTGTGAGATATAAAATAAATATTAAATCAAAATAAAAACGATATGAGTTCTTATGATGTAGCCGTAATAGGTGCTGGACCTGGAGGATATGTTGCTGCAATCCGTTGTGCGCAATTAGGATTTAAAACTGCAATTATAGAAAAAGAAAATTTAGGTGGTACATGTCTTAATGTTGGATGTATCCCTTCTAAAGCTTTATTAGATTCTTCTCACCACTATTACGACGCTGTTAATCACTTTAAAGAGCATGGAATTGAAATTGATGCTCCTAAAGTTAATTTTGCTCAAATGATTGCTCGCAAAGCTGGAGTTGTTGATACAAACGTAGCTGGTATTAAATACTTAATGAGCAAAAATAATATTGATGTATTAGAAGGTACTGGTGCTTTTAAAGATGCTACTCATATTGTTGTTACAGCTAAAGATGGTTCTACACAAGAAATTGAAGCTAAAAATACAATTATAGCTACTGGATCTGTTTCTTCTGAATTACCATTTGCTCCAACAGATGGAAAAAGAATTATTACGTCTACTGAGGCTTTAGCTTTACCAGAAGTTCCTAAACATTTAATTGTTATTGGTGGTGGAGTTATTGGATTAGAATTAGGTTCTGTTTATTTACGTTTAGGTTCTGATGTTACTGTTGTTGAGTATGCAGATCGTGTTATTCCAGGAATGGATGGTGCTTTATCTAAAGAATTAACTAAAGTATTGAAAAAACAAGGAATGAAATTCCATACTTCTACTGGAGTTACTTCTGTTGTAAATAATGGAGATGATGTAACATTAAAAGCTACATCTAAAAAAGGTGAAGAATTAGAAATTACAGGAGATTATGCATTAGTTGCTGTTGGTCGTCGTGCATTTACTGGTTCTTTAGGTTTAGATACTGTTGGTGTTGAAGTTGACGAAAGAGGTCGTATCAAAACAAACAATCACTTACAAACTAATGTTGCAAATATTTATGCTATTGGTGATGTTGTTGCTGGTGCAATGTTAGCTCACAAAGCTGAAGAAGAAGGTGTTTTAGTTGCTGAGCAATTGGCAGGGCAAAAACCACACATTAACTATAACTTAATTCCTGGTGTTGTTTATACATGGCCAGAGGTTGCTGGAGTTGGAAAAACTGAAGAGCAATTAAAAGAAGAAGGTGTAGAATATAAAGTTGGTTCTTTCCCATTCAAAGCTTTAGGACGTGCTCGTGCTTCTATGGATACTGATGGTTTTGCTAAAATTTTAGCTGATAAAAATACTGACGAAATTTTAGGTATGCATATTATTGGTGCTCGTGCTGCAGATTTAATCGCAGAAGGTGTTACAGCAATGGAATTCCGTGCATCAGCAGAAGACTTAACAAGAATGTCTCATGCTCACCCAACATTCTCTGAAGCTATTAAAGAAGCTGCTTTAGCTGCTACAGATAATAGAGCTATCCACTCTTAATAGAAAAAAATCTATATATTAAAACCCAGTAAATAATGTTTACTGGGTTTTTATCTTTAAGTTATTTTAAACTTTTTAAAAATTATATTTATTTTTTTGGCAATCACTTCGAGGTGTGCTTTTTGCTATATTTTTTACAAACAATAAAATCTATTTTTTTAAAGAAAAAATTGTTTATAAAAGGATGCCGCGCCACTAATTTAAAAGATTTAAAAAAAGCTATATATTTTATTTATTTTTAGTTTTAGAATTAATCTCCTTAAATAAATTCAAAAAATCATATAATATTAAAGCTAAAATTTCATAATGTGCAATATTTTGAGGAGAGTTATGTACAAAATTGATTTCATAATTATGATAAAATAAAATTCTATCTTCTGAAATATGAATTCCATTATTATGAATTGTATTGCGGATATTAGATAAAACCATCATTGCAGTCCAATTTTCATTTTTTTTGAGTTCTAATTTTTTAAAAATTTTGACTTAATATATCATAAAGACTTTTTTTTTCTATATTTTTCTCAGGAAATAATTCTTTATGAACTTCCCTAAAAAATGTTTCAATCATTGAAGATAAATTATAAATAAAAGAAGTTTTAGTTTGCAAAAAATAATTATTTAAAACTTCATTATAATCATATTCTGAAGCTGTTGGTAAAATTTTATCAAATTTTAATTTATCTGTAAGATTATCATGAAAATTTTGAAGATTTAAATTCAATAAAATTATTGTTTTATCAATTCTATTTAACACATGTCCTTTATAATCAGTTTCACTTAAATTATTTTTAAAATAAACATTTTTAAAATCAAATCTTATTTTCTCAAATTGATTAATTACATGTAATGAGTGTTGCTTCACAGAATTATTTATAATTAATTTATCAATCATAAATGTTATGTACTTTTTTAATTATTTGACACATATTTTCAATAATAATAGTAATGAAAATTCCGACCATAGGGAACGCGCTAAAATTATAGATATAATAAAATATTATCTTCTCGAAAATTCTTTCATTCTCTTTTTATTTCTACTATCAAGTAACGATGCAACAGCCCAAATAGCAGCTGGTAACCAAGCAATAACTGTTATTTGTAAAATTAAGCAACAAATAGCTTGTATTATTTTTCCTCTCAAGAAAAAAGACAAACATGGAAATAAAACAGCTATTAAAATCATAATTTTTTTGTATTTTTAAGTATATCATTATATGTAAAAACCTGAACTCCTTTAATATTCATTTGCTCATCTACATTTACTATTCCTTTTGCTAATTCACTTGCTTTTATAGCTTTATATTTAGCCAAAGCACCTATTAAAAAAATATTAATAAAAGGATATATTTTTGCTCCTACATCTTCTGCTAATCTTTTTTCTTTTCTATTTCCTATCAATAAAGAAGGCTGATATATATTCAGAATAGGAATAGGTAATTGGGTTAAAACAACTTCAGCTTCTCCCTTCATTTTTAAATAGAAATTAGATGAATTTTCATTAGCACCAATCGCAGAAATGTAATGAAATTTCTCTAAACCTTTACTTAAACATTGTTTTGCTATAGCAAGAGGAATATCAACTTCAATTTTTTTATATAATTGCAAATCTGGTGTTTTTTTTCTAGTCGTACCCAAACAAGAAAAAATACTATCTATCTTATTAAAAGAACTTAAATCAATCGGAGATTTAAAATCAGTTATAATTTCAACAATTTTTGAATGTTGAATTCCTTGAGGTTTTCTTACTAAAATTATCACTTTTGAATAAACTGAATCATTCAATAATCTATCTAATACAATAGAACCTATTAAACCTGTACTCCCTAATAATAAGACTGTTTTTTTCATTATAATTCCATTAATAACCAAAACCAAGCTCCATTAACATCTCCTTGGTCTAACAATTTAGCTGCAATTTGATGCCTTACTTCAATTGGTTTAAATTTTTCTATTTCTAATCGTTGCTTTAATTGTTCCTTAAAATTTTCAACCATCTCCTTTGTTGGTGTTTTTTCTTGATTCCCTAACTGACCAAGATGATTACCAGTCAAATAATTAGAAAATTTTATTTCTTCTGGTAAATTATCTACTCCTATTCCTATTGTTCGTGTTGGTTTAGCCACCTCAAAAATAGATTCAGGAATAACTCGACAATAATAATCATCTCCCAAACGAGCAACTAAATCTAAAGTAAAAGGAGATACATTATTCTCATCATCCAAAAAATTTTCCTCGACATGAATTTTAATAATCTCAGCTATCACTAAATTTGCTGCACCAGGTTCATTAGAAATAGAAACAACCTCTCGTACTTTACATTCCATTTGTATTGGACTTTCTTTCACTCGAGGAGGTTTTACAAGATCTGATGGAATTGGTGTTAAACCAGCCTTTTCAAATTCATTTACTCCTTTCTTATACTCTACACTTGTTAAAGATTGTTGTTGAACAATATCATAGTTTATTATATTAATTACACATTCTGGATGCTCTAAGACATTATCAAGTGTATGTTTTTTTGCTCCATCTCTCATTTTATTTACAGGAGAAAATACACAAATTGGTGGTGTTTGCCCCATTAAATTAAAAAAGGAAAAAGGACTTAAATTTACATTTCCTTGTTTATCTATAGTACTTGCAAAACATATAGGGCGTGGTGAAATGGCATGTTTTAGTAATCGATTAAACGATTCAGTATTGGGATCAAAAGATTTAGTCATTTTTTTATAAATGAATTGTGTTATTATTTCTAAAGATAAAAAAAAATATTAAATCAATCATTTATATGGCAATCCCTTCGGGCACGCTACCTGTTACAATCTTTTGTAATTAGTCATTAAGCTAAAGTCGAGATGCATCTAATTACAAAAGGATTTTCACTACTATCGTTATTGCTAAATGGGGTTTTATAAGGGAATGAGGATAAAAATTTATATTTCCATACAGACTTTTTTTAATGATAATATATGATCTGAATCAATTTGAAAATGTCTTGTTTCCATATTTCTAAGAAAACATTTTGCTTTTAAATAGGTATAACAAACATATTTATTTTTTTCTTTACTCTTCTTTTGAAAATCAGATACCGTCATCTGTTTATATTGTTCATCGAAATAAATAATATCTTCTAAATAAATAATTCGATCTGTAATTCTTCCAAAATTATCTTTGTACTTAATTTTATATAATTCGTTTTTTGAGAATAACTGTGGCTCTAGTCGTGTATAACCTGATTCATGAATTCCAAGTAATTCGTTACTATATAACTCAGATTCAAATTTTTCAATTTCTTTAAATAATTTAAGATCAATGAAATCTACTTTTTGCGTAAGTAAACTTTTAACTTCTACTTTATAGATATATGTATTAAAATAAATATTCTTTACCTCAATAATATCATCAATTTTTTTATCACTGGTAATTTTTATTATGTCAAATTTATATTTTTCTTCATTCTTTATATTTTCTAGTAAAGACTCATGATTTTCGACTTCTTTTACAACACAAAGTGGTAAAATATCTTCAGAAAATTTATCTTTTATAGAATTATACCATTTTACTTTAAAATAATATTTTGGTTTTACTTGTTCGCCAGTTTTTTTAGAATATAATTTTTTATCTTCATTTTCTTCAATACCTATAACCTCAAGTAAGGGTGGTAAAAAATCTAAATGATGATTCTTTTTTTGAGATAATGTGTTGTCTATTTCTAAATTTGATTTTCTTTTATTTAGTTCTAAATCAACTGATTTTAAGATGACTTGTTTACCAATCCATTCTTTTAAATTAGATTCTGAAAATTCAATTACTTTTTCTTCTTTTTTAATTAGTTTTAGCTCTTTATGTTTAAACCATTTTTTCTCGAATATTCCAGATTTCGTATTATAATAAATGCATTGATATTGAATATCTTTTTCACCTGTTTCTTCCTTATATTCACTAGAAATTAAAACTTCAAAAACATTTAAAATTGGAGGTGTATATTCTGCTTTAGCTTGGATGTATATATCAGTACATTTTTCTGTGAAGGGATGTGTTTTTAAGGTAACAAGATTTCCTACTTTATAGGTGATGTCACTTTGTCTCATATAGTTTATTTTATATGTAAATATAATACTATATTTGTAAACTTGTTCTATGAATGGGGAACTACAATTAGTCAGGATAGCAAGTTATTTTCGATAACTACTTTGCCAAATAAAGTTGGAAAGGAAAAGGATTTTCATCCCGATAATTGTAACCTGATACAGGATACCATACAAAAGATTTATTTCTGGAGAGATAACTTCAGATTCTTCTAATGTACAAAGAATTATTGAAATAAACAAATGCATTAACTTTATAATTAAACTTTGCTTCATTGCTTTAGGGTTTGCAGTTGATTTATTAATTTTAGGAAAAAATACAATGACTCAGTTAATGGGTACTTATCCGACGTTTGTGTATGTAGTTCAATTCCATTTATTGTTTAATTCATAGAACAAGTATTTTATAATTTAAATGTGGAAAAACCAGACTGGCTTAAATCAAAAGGATATTTACATATTACTCCATCACTTTCTGTCGAAAATGACTGGAAAAAATATTATGCATTAATTACAGATGAAAAATTAGTTGAGAAGTATGCCTTTTATCCATTAATGTATAATGAGATTAAAGAGAGAAAATACAAAAAAATAGATCCGTCAAAACATAAGAATAATCAAAAAACTGGAAGAACTCATCGATTTATAAATAATGATGGTACATTTCAACAGACTGCTAAAAAGAGGCCAATTCATTATGCTTCTCATTTCGATGCTTTAATATACGCTTACTACTCTTCAGTTCTTTACAATAAATATGAGAAAATTTTAAAAAATGACACATTTCTAAATGAAAGTATTATTGCTTATCGTCGTATAAAACTACCTAATTCCGAGAAAGGAAAAGGAACAATCCACTTTGCAAAAGAAGCTTTTGATGAAATTATAAGTAGAGCTGAAAAAGAAAGTGTAGCTGCTCTAACTTTTGATATTGAAAATTTCTTTTCGGGTCTTGATCATTTATTACTCAAACAAAAATGGTGTGATGTTTTAAATGAAAAAGAACTACCTAAACATCATTATAAAGTATTTAAAGCGTGTACTAAATTTAGATATGTACATCGTGATGATTTGAGAGTTCATAAAAATAGAGGAAAGAGGAGAGCTGGTTTTGATGAAAAAAAACTAAGTGAGATTAGACGTCATAAGGGATATAAATCATTCTTCTATGATAATAAAGATTTCAGAAATGCTATAAAGAATAAAGAAATCACGGTTTATAAAAACTCATTTTATAAAATTTTAGATAATGAAAAAAAAGTGAATATCGGTATTCCACAAGGTTTACCAATAAGTGCAACTTTAGCCAATATTTATCTGTTAGATTTTGATCAATTCATAATTAATGAATTAGTTAAGAAGCTTAATATTTATTACAGAAGATATTCTGATGATATATTAATTATCTGTAAACAAGATGAAGTAGAATTAATTAAAAAGAGTATCATTCAAAAAATTGAAGAATCATTTTTGAAAATCAGTGAAAGTAAAACAGAACAATTTATTTTTAAAAAATTAGCATTTAATAAAAAAAAGGAAACACGCTTAACTTCGATTAAGATTGATAATCTTAAAGAAAAAATTAATAAACCTTTAATTTATTTAGGGTTCGAATTTAGAGGGTATAATACAACTATAAAATCTACTAATCTTGCTAAATATTACAGAAGAATTATTTCTATTGTAAAAAGAAGAGCAAATAGAGCGAATAAATTAGAAAATACTAATCCTTTCAATAAGAAAGCAGTATTTAAAAATCAAATTAAAAAATTATATAATAGCCCATTAGATGATATTGATTCAGAAACTCATGAAATAAAACAGAAGTTTAGAAGTAGAAGTAAATTCTATTTAAAAAATAATGGAGAATTCGATCTTGAACTTTGTCAACTACCAATAAAAAATCAATCTAATTATATCAGTTATCTTAGAAGATGTGATAAAATTTTTAAAAATTCAAGAGATCAATCATTTTTAAAACAAGTTAAGAAAAGACACTATATTGTAAACTTAGCAATAAAAAAACATCTAAATGATAAGCTTTAAAAAACCTCCTAACTTTAAAGATTAAGAGGTTAATATATAATTTATAGAATTAATCTTGAAAATACTCAGCTTGTTTAAAATGAAGTAACTGAAGTAATGTTTTCATTTTTTTCATTTCAAAACCAGCAGCTTTTGCATGCTCAATTGGTTTTTCATAAATATACTTCAATTCCATTTCTCTTTTATTATCATAATCTAATTTCATACTTGGGTTATATGGTTTCATACGATCAGTTGTTTCAACAATTTTATCTACCTCATCATCAGGAAGATTTACACCACAAGCTTTGGCTGCACTAACAGTTTCTCTCATTAATTCGTAAATCATTTCTCTTGTATGGATATTAGAAAGTAATTTATCTGTCGTACAATTTAAAATAACACAAGTTCCATTAAATGCCATATTCCATATAAGTTTCTGCCAACGTATATACTTTAACTCATCTGTATATATAGCATCAATATCAGAAGTTTTGAAAACCTTAATTAAATCATCAACCAAAGGAGTTTTTTGATGATTAAAACTTCCTAATTTTAATCTTCCCAATTCTAAATGATGAATATGACCTGGTCCTATTTTATTTGAAGCAATAAATGCCAAAGCACCAATAATATTATTTTTTGGAAATAGTTGAGCAATTTCTTCCTCTACTCCTAGTCCATTTTGAATAATAACTATTAATGAATAATCATTGATTATTTTCTTTATATTTTTAATAAAACTATTTTTAGTCGATTTCAGACAAATAAGAACTACATCACAAATTGGCATTTCATTTATATCCTTATAAACATGTATATCTTTTAGATTAAAAGTTCCATGTATATCTGATTCTATTGTTAAACCGTTTTTTGCAACATAATCATAATCGCTATTTAATAAAAAATGTACATCATTTCCATTCTTCGCTAACATTCCTCCGTAAAAACCACCCAATGCACCAGTTCCAATTACTGCAATTTTCATTTTTTTATTATTTAGTATTCTATGATTTTAAAGGTAACTAATAATAGCTTAGAGCACAAAATACTATAGTGAAATTTATCAATTTATTTAGAAAATAATGCAATAAAGATTTTGTCTACTAAAATTTAAAATGTATATTTATACATCTAAATCTCTGATAAAATGGTGGATACAGTTCGTCAGTTTAATCAATTATTTCAATTATATCAAAAAGGAGATCGTTTTAATTTATACATTAATGATTATCCTAAAGGAGATTTTGTGCGTTTATTTTTTAGTGATGAAATCGAAAATTTAAACTTTTCTTTCATTAACTCATCAACAGAAAAAGCTCAATTAGTAAAGAACAATCATTCATCTACATTTCAAAACTATATTGATTTGATTGATTTAAATATTATAAAAATTAATGAATTTTCTGGTTATTTTATTAAATATGATTTCTATTTTTATTTAAAAGAAAATACACTTGTTTTAAACTACATTCATCGTGATTTTCTTTCTCAACTAATCGATATTCTTTTATATGAGTTGGATTGTAATTTTATTAGTCGATTAAAAACGGAGTTGTTAATTAATCTTGAATACGATTAAGTTAATTTTTTAATCACGACACTTTATGGCTTAATTCATCTTTTTATTTGCCTAAAAGCAAAAAGATGAACTTCGATAGAATTAATGAAAAATTAAGTATTCTTGCTGATGCAGCTAAATATGATGTATCATGTTCTTCTAGTGGAAGTAAAAGGCAAAACACAAAAAATGGTTTAGGAAATGGTCATTATTCTGGAATTTGTCATTCTTTTACAGAAGACGGAAGGTGCGTTTCTTTACTCAAAATTCTTTTAACAAATCACTGTATTTATGACTGTGCTTTTTGTGTATCTCGAAAAAGTAATGATATAAAAAGAGCTGCTTTTACAGTACAAGAAGTTGTCGACTTAACAATTAATTTCTACAAACGTAATTATATCGAAGGTTTATTTCTTAGTTCAGGAATTTTCAAAAATGCAGATTTTACAATGGAACGTTTGCTTTTGATTGCTAAGAAGTTACGTTTAGAAGAAAATTACAATGGTTATATTCATCTAAAAACTATTCCTGGTGCAAGCCCTGAATTATTGAGAGAAGCTGGTTTGTATGCAGATAGAATGTCGATTAATTTAGAAATGCCGACAGAAAAAGGATTGAAATTAGTTGCACCAGAAAAATCTCACGATGATGTAAAAAAACCTTTGGGGTTCATTAACCAACAAATGACAGAATTTAACACTGAACGAAAATTAATTAAATCTACTCCTATTTTTGTACCAGCAGGACAATCAACACAAATGGTAATTGGTGCAACACCAGAAAATGATATGGAGATAATGCACACTGCTAATCAATATTACAACGATTATAACCTGAAACGTGTATATTATTCTGGGTTTATTCCCATTAATCATAATGATACAATGTTGCCATCTATTGGTACACAACCGCCATTGCTTCGAGAAAACAGATTGTACCAAACAGATTGGTTAATGCGATTCTATCAATTTAATGTCAATGAGATTTTGAATGTGAATAATCCTCATTTAGATACTGATATTGATCCAAAATTGAGTTATGCTTTAAGAAATTTACATCTTTATCCTATAGATATTAATAAGGCTGATTATCATCTTATTCTTAGAATTCCTGGTATTGGTGTAGGTTCAGCAAAAAAAATTATGCAAGCCAGAAAATTTGGAAACATATATGCCTATCAACTTAAAAAATTTGGAATTGCATACAATAGAGCGCGATATTTTATGAAATGTGCAGATGATAATTACCATATCAAAGATTATTTACCATCACAAATAAAAAATAAAATATTGAGTACAAGTAAAAGCAAATATTTGAAAAACATTCCGAATCAATTAAACTTATTTGATTAATGGAAAATTATGTTTTTGATGGTAGTTTTGAAGGATTCCTAACTTTAATTTTTGATTTTTATACTAGAAAACCTAAAGCTATTAAAGTATTTCCTGAATATATGTATCAAGCAACGATGTTTGATGAAAAATATAGTGTCATTTCTGATAATGAAAAAGCTAAGCGAGTTAATAAAGCTTTAAAAAACAAATTAAAACCTGCTAATTATCGTGCAATTCAAGCTGTATTTTTATCAGAAGAATTAGAAGCTTTTCAACAATTATTTTGTTATTGCTGCCTTATTTTAAATAGCAACTCAGATGTACAAAATAATTATGGGAACGAACATGTATTGTATGTCATACAAATGAATCGCTCTGTGAATAGAGAAAAACATCATCATGAAGCTTTTATTCGTTTTGAAGAAATTAGTAAGGATATGTTTTTTGCTAAAATTGAACCTAAATACAATGTTATTCCATTAATTATTAGTCATTTTAAAAATAGATATGCCAATATGAATTGGATTATTTACGATTTAACAAGAAAATATGGAATTATACATGATCGAGAATTAAAAAACATTCAAGAAATAAAAATTGATTTTATTCCAAAAACATCTAATTTACCAACAGAATACACCAATATTGATGAACATTTGTACCAAGAGTTATGGAAATCATATTTTAAATCAACCAATATTGAGGCACGTAAAAACACACGATTACATGTTCAACTTTTACCGAAACGTTTTTGGAAATATTTGACTGAAAAATAGTTTTATTTTAAAGTTGATATAAATTTTTAATTAATTATTGATATATCTATTTATTAAAAAAAACATCAAATAAATTTGATGTTTTTTTTTAATATTTTACTTTAAAATTTGTTTAAATTTAGATTTAAACTTTGCAATTTTTGGTCCCACTACAGTAGAACAATATTGCGTTTCAGGATTTTCATTGTAGTATCCTTGATGGTAATCTTCTGCTGGCCAAAATTTATCTAAAGGCTCTATTGTTGTTACAAATTTATCTTCATACAATTCTCCATTATCAAATTGTAAAAATGATTCCTCAGCTTGAAT
This sequence comes from Flavobacteriales bacterium UBA7612, assembly GCA_002484335.1. Taxonomy (GTDB): domain Bacteria; phylum Bacteroidota; class Bacteroidia; order Flavobacteriales; family Weeksellaceae; genus Empedobacter. Next base: position 178,310 of record DLJQ01000004.1, on the reverse strand, counting down.
TTTTTGTTCTTCTGATGTATAAAAAATACTAGATCTGTATTGTGTTCCAATATCTTCACCTTGTCTATTTAGTTGAGTTGGATTATGAATATTCCAAAAAATCTCTAACAAATCTTTGTATGATAATACCGTAGGATCAAATGTTATTTCTACTACTTCTGCATGATTTGTATCTGTATCACAAACTTGTCTATAAGTTGGATTTTCTACATTTCCGCCTGCAAAGCCAGAAATTGCTTTTTCAACTCCATTAATTGAATTATATATTCCTTCGACACACCAAAAACAACCTGCGCCTAAAACTGCTACTTCAAATGCCATAAATAGTGACTTTTATTAATTTTTAAAACTAGAATAATTTAGTATATACAAAATTTGTACAAAACAAAAGCGCCCAGAATTTCTTCTGAACGCTTAACAAATATATAATATTTTTACTTTTTAAATAATATTGCTGTAAAAAATATTTTTAGGATCTTGAGGATCGATTAAAATATCAACCTCATTTCCTTTTTTCAACATATCATTTGTATTTACATCTCCAGAATATTCAAATTCTGTATAATAAATCTTTTTACTATCTGGGTGTGTATAAAAAACTTCAACCACATAATCTGGAAGATTATTCACACCAAGTAATGTTCTTTTTATGTCTATAACCTGAGCTTTTACTTTTAAACCTTGTTTTACTAATCTATTATAATTTCTATAATCAAAAATAAACTTAAATCCTAGATGTATTATTGCTAAACTAGTAATAAGCAAAAAGAGACCTAATATTTGATAAATAATCATATCAAAATTTAATAGATAGCAAAGGATAAATAATCCTAACCCAAATGTGACACATGCTATTCCTATTAAAAGTTTCATTTTATATTGATTTATTATGCGTTTTTCATAAATCGTACCAAATGAATATTTTAAACAAAAAATATTAAATGAAACTTTATTTTTAATTAATAAGCAGCAGTAAATCTTTGCTTAATAAATTTTGCATTCTCAACTTCATCAACAATTACTAAAGCAAGATCTTCTACGGATAAAATACTACGTCCGTCTTTATCAAAAACAGGAACATCTTTTCCTAAACGATATAATCCTTTTCTCACTCCAGAAGTACCTTGATGCATTTCTGGTGCAGGAGAAAACATTGTCCAATCTAATTGATTATCTTCTTTTAAAATATTGTAATAATCTCTAGCAGCCAAAGCTCCTGGCTTTATTTCTTCAGGAAATCCTGGAGCATCTACAATTTGTAATTTTTTTTCATCATTTACATACAAACTACCAGCTCCACCTATTACAATCAAACGTTTTACTCCTGCTAATTTTGTTGCTTCTTCTATTGCCTTTGCCCCTTTTAAAAAATCATCATATAAATTAGGATTTTGCCAACCAGCATTAAATGCACTTACAACAACGTCAGCGCCTTTTAAATCTGTAGCTAATGCTTGTACATTATTTACATCCAAAGCTACTTTTGCTACATTTTTATGATCTGTAATTTTATCTACACTTCTTGCAAATGCTTTGATTGAAAAATTACGATTAATTAATTCTTGTAATATATGTGAACCTACAAAACCTGTTGCTCCGATTAACGCTACTCTCATTTTTCTATAATTTTTATATTATTCGTCTATAAATTGATCTGAAAACTGTTTTAATGTTCTATGGTTTAATTCTTGAATCAAATTTGATTCAGCAGCATCAAATAAACTTTCAAGATTTTCATTCATCATTTTTCCAACTGGACAAGCAGGATTGGTTTGATTCATTTTTCCGAAAACATTTTCATGATTTACTAATTTATAAACATCACCAAGTAAAATACTTTCTGGATTTTTTGACAAAAAACATCCTCCATCTTTTCCTTTTTTAGAATCTATATAGCCTGCCTCTTTCAATAATTTTATTTCACGACGAACTACTACTGGATTTACATTTATACTTCCTGCAATAAAGTCAGAAGTAATTAATTGTCCCTGAAATTTCTCTGCTAAAACCAATATATGTATTGCTGTAGCAAATCTTAGATTATTCATTACTATATTATTATATAACAAAGATAAGTATATTAATATTGTAACAAAAATTATTACATTATTTATTTACATTTTTTACCTAAATTTGTAATAGACTTTCTTATTAAATGGAGAATTATAAAAAAAATCTGAAGAGCCTTATAGAACTTAACGACATTGAATGGTCGAAAATAGAGGATAAATTAGTTGAAAAACATTATAAAAAAAATGAATTTATATTAGTTCCAGGCGAATATTCCGAAGATTATTATTTTGTAGAATGTGGAGTTATTCGTTCCTATACAATTGATGATAATGGTAAAGAACATGTTATACAATTCGGAACAGAAAATTGGTTTGTAAGCGATAGAAATAGTGCTATTTGTAAACAACAATCAAAATTTTATATTCAGGCTATTGAAGATTCTACATTAATTATTTTAAACAATGAAATTAATAAATTAATCACAAGTATTAATCCTAATTTTTTAGTTGAACAAAATAAATTAATTCAAAATCATGTACGAAGTCTACAAGATAGAATAAACTTACTTTTGAGTGCTACAGCAAAAACAAGGTATTTAGAATTTATACGACTTTATCCCAACCAAGTAAATAGAATTCCACAATGGATGATTGCATCTTATCTTGGAATTACACCAGAAAGTTTAAGTAGAGTAAGAAAAGATATTGCAAATGGATAATTATAGTTTCGAAATTTTTGTTCCAGAGAAAAAGAAAAAAAGTTCCAAAGGAATAGCAAAAGTGATTATCTCTTTTCTAATTGTAACAGTAGTTAGTTTTATTTGTTTAGAATTAGAAATCTTTAAAAATCAAACGTATTATTATATTTTTATTGGAATTTTAGCAACATTAGTTGCTTATTTTAATGGATATTTCAAAAAACCATCTACAGAACTACTTGGTACTTCTGATGGAAAAATAACTTTTGAAAAAAAAGGAATTACTATAAAAGATGAGTTTTTTCCTATTAAGGATATTTATTCTATTATTATAGATAATGATGACTACAAAGGTAAAAAGATAAAAGAATTCGGAGAATTTGAAACTGAAAAAGGTTCTAATGGAGTAAGTAATTTGTTTACACTAAAAACAAAAAATAATAAATTTATTGAAGCTTATTTTAAACAAAATTCACTGAACGAATTTCAAAAAATTGAAAACATATTAATTGATTACTATAAATCTAATTTATTGTCGGAAGATGATCTTATTAGTATTTTAAACTATAAAAGTGATATTGATAAAATAGAATTAAAAAAGAAATTGAAATAATAAATTTTAATATTCTTCAATAGATTTAGAACAAACATAAAAAAATGATTTAAGTAAAACTTAAATCATTTTTTTATTATTTAAAAATATTGAATACTAAAATTATTTAGCTATCATTATTAGTTTTTTATTGACAAATTCTAAAATTCCTGCTTTAGATAATTCTCGCCCATAACCAGAATTTTTAACTCCTCCAAAAGGCAATTCAGGACTAGAAGAAACTTGTTTATTTATGAATACCATTCCTGAGTCTATTTTTCTTGCTATTTTTTCAGCATTTGCAACGTCTTCCGTGTAAATTGATGCTCCCAATCCATAAGGAGTATCATTAGCAATTTGTAAAGCTTCATCAATATCTTTGACTTTCCAAATACAAACTACTGGTCCAAAAATTTCTTCATCATAACCTTTCATTCCTGGTTTTAAATCAGTCAAAATTGTTGGTTGTAAAAAGAATCCATCTCTATCTAATCTTTTTCCTCCAGAAACTAGAGTTGCTCCTTTTTCTACTGAATCATTAATTTGATCTAATAGCCCATTCATTGCATTTTCAGAGCTTACAGGTCCCATATCTGTATCAGGGAGAGTTGGATCATCAACTTTCATTTGATTTACATAAGCTGTGATACGCTCTAAATATTCATTATAAATACCTTCCTGAACTATTATACGTTTAGATGATGTACAAGCTTGTCCAGCATTACGTAAACGACCATTAATAGTACCATTCATAACTTTTTCTATATCAGCATCATTTAAAACAATCATAGGATCTGAACCTCCTAATTCCAATACTGATGGTTTTACATGTTTACCTGCAATACTTGCAACTTGTGCTCCAGCAGCCTCTGAACCTGTTAATGAAACACCAACAATTTTAGGATTCTCTATTATTTTATCCGTGTCTTTACCAGACATCAATAAATTTTTATATAATCCTTTTGGAGCTCCAGCATCTATAAAAAGTTGTTCCAAAGCAATACCACATTGCGGAATGTTGGAAGCTGTTTTTAAAACAACTGTATTTCCTGCCATAATATGTGGCCCTGCGAAACGAGCTATCTGCGAAAATGGAAAATTCCAAGGCATAACACCTAATAAAACTCCTATTGGTTCTGATACTACATATGCTGTACCTTTTTGAGTTTCTAGTGTTGTATTAGCCAAAAATTCTTCTGCATTATCAGCATAATATTCTATAATATTTGCACTATAATCTATTTCTATTTCACTTTCACGCAATGGTTTTCCCATTTCTGTTGTGATTAACGAAGCTAAATGAGATTTTTGTTTACGCATTTCATTTGCAACACGTTTCATAATAACCTTTCTTTCTTCATAAGAAACAAATCGCCATTGTTTATATAATTCGTTTGCCTCGTCTATATATTTGTTTATTTCTTCGCTTGTGTAGGCTTGAAATTCTTTTTCTACTTTTCCTGTTGCAGGATTTAATGTTCTAATTGAACTTGCCATATCACTATAATTTATATCTACAAATTTGTGTCAATTCTTGTTCTAAAAAAAGGATTTAAGATAAATAAAATTAATAATCATTAATAAACTATAAATTTTGATTACAAACTAATTTTATAAAATGAAAAAACGTTCAAAATATATTTTGAACGTTTTTTTATATACTTTTTCAGAGATTTATTCTTCGTCTTCGTCGTCTTCTTTCATTGTATGATAAACGTTATTCACGTCCTCATCCTCATCAAATTTTTCCAATAACTTTTCGATATCAGCTTTTTGTTCCTCTGTTAATTCTTTTGTAGTTTGAGGAATACGCTCAAATTCAGAAGAAATAATTTCATATCCACCTTCTTCTAAAGATTTGAATATTGTTCCATAGTTTTCAAAAGGTGCTATCAAAACAATTCCATCTTCATCTTCAAAGACTTCTTCTACTCCAAAATCAATCATTTCGAATTCTAATTCTTCCATATCAACTCCTTCTGGTTTTTGAATCTTAAAGTTACTGATATGGTCAAACATAAATTCCACAGAACCTTGTGTTCCTAATTGTCCATTACATTTATTAAAATAAGAACGAACATTAGCTACCGTACGATTGTTATTATTTGTAGAAGTTTCAACTAAAACAGCTATTCCATGAGGACCATATCCTTCGAAAATTACTTCTTTATAGTTTTCTGTATTTTTATCTGATGCTTTTTTTATTGCACGCTCAATATTATCTTTCGGCATATTTGCCGCTTTAGCGTTCTGAATTACAGCACGAAGATGAGAATTTGAATGCGGGTCAGGTCCACCAGCTTTAACTGCCATTACGATATCCTTACCAATCTTAGTAAATGCTTTAGACATTGCTGCCCAACGTTTCATTTTACGTCCTTTTCTAAATTCAAATGCTCTTCCCATTTCTAATTTCTTTTAAAGTTGCAAATTTATTCATAAAACAAAAAAAATCCAAGTATATACTTGGATTTTCATTCACTATATTCAAGATTTATTTCAATCCGTGATATTTTAACATTGGTTCTATAGATGGAGCCTTCCCTCTAAAGTTTTTATAAATTACATTTAAATCGTCAGAATTCCCTTGAGAAAATACTTTCTCACGTAAAATTTGACCATTCTTTCTTGTCATTCCTCCATTTTCTAATGTCCATTCATAGGCATCGTGATCTAACATTTCTGCCCAGATATATGCAAAATATCCAGCTGCATACCCTCCTCCAAAAATATGACTAAAATAAGATGAGCGATAACGTGGTGGAACTTGTGCTAAATTTGTTTTATTATCAATTAAAGCTTGTTCTTCAAATTTATCTACATCAGTTATTGTAGCATCAGTATTAACTGTATGCCAAGATAAATCTAAAGCAGCAGCAGATAATAATTCTGTTAATGTATAACCTTTGTTAAAGTTAGAGGCCTTTTTCATTTTTGCAACCAATTCATCTGGAATCACTTCATTTGTTTGATAATGTTTTGCATAATTCTTTAAGATTGTTGGCTCCGTTGCATAATGTTCATGAAACTGAGATGGGAATTCAACAAAATCTCTCGAAACACTTGTTCCTGATAAAGTTGGGTATTTTTGATTTGCAAAAAATCCATGTATAGCATGCCCAAATTCATGAAAAGTAGTAATTACATCATCATAAGAAATTAAAGCAGGTTGTCCATTTGCAGGCTTTGTATAATTTCCTACATTATAAATCACCGGTTTTGTTCCAAATAAATGAGATTGTTCTACAAGATTGCTCATCCAAGCACCTCCTTGTTTAGAATCTCTTTTAAAATAATCCGTATAGAATAACCCTAATTGCGAACCATCTTCATTAAACAATTCATATACTTTTACATCTTCGTGCCAAACAGGAATATCTGTTCTTTTCTTAAATGTGATTCCGTACAATTTATTTGCCATAAAGAAAATTCCATTTTCTACAACTGAATCTAGAACAAAATAAGGTTTCATTTCATTCTCATCAATATCATATTTTTCTTTACGCACTTTTTCAGCATAATAATTCCAATCTGCAGCAGTTAATGTATTTTTTGCATTTTCTCTTTTTGCTAATGCCTCAAATTCTGTTGCATCCTTTTTTGCCATAGCAGTTGCAGCAGGAATCATTTGGTTCAATATACCTTTTGCTGCTGTAGGATTCTGCGCCATTTGATCTTGCAAATTCCATTCAGCATAATTATTAAAACCTAAGAGCTTTGCTTTTTCTGCACGTTTTTTAACCAAGCTAAGAATTGTAGCACGTGTATCATTTTCATCTTTCTTTTCTGTTCTAATCCAAGCTGCATCAAATAATTTTTTACGCGAAGCAGAATTAGTCATATTTTGTAATTCTGGTTGTTGTGTCGTATTTAATAAGCTAATTAAATAAGTTCCATCCGCTTGTTTAAAAGATTCTAAATCAGCATCACTTAAACCTGCTAATTCAGCTTTTGTAAAAGTAACCCCACCAGCTTTTGTACCTTTTAATAATTGATTAGAAAATTTAGTTTCAAGAGAAGCTATTTCTCCATTCAATTTCTTTAACTGATCTTTTTGAGCTGACGACAAATTTGCCCCAGCCAATTCGAATTTCTGATAATATACATCCAACAAACGAGCCGATTCCTTATCCAAATTCAATTCAGCTTTTTTATCATGCAATGATTTTACACGTTTAAAAAGTTTATCATTTAAATAAATTGCATCACTATGTGCTGCAAATTTTGGAGATAACTCCTCCTCTACTGCTTGCAAAGTTTCATTTGTATTTGCACCAGTCAGTAATCCAAAAACATGACTAACTCTTGCTAACAATTGACCTGATTTCTCCATTTCGACCAATGTATTTTCAAAAGTAGGTTCAGCAGAATTGTTTGCAATTTTTTCTATCTCTGCCAATTGCTCTATCATTCCTTGTAATAAAGCAGGTTTAAAATCTTCATTTTTTATTTTAGAAAAATCGGGTGTATGATAAGGCAATTGACTTTCTTTGAAAAATGGATTCTCGCTATTCCACATTGTATTTGTTGTTTTTTGACTACATGAATTTGCTAAAATCGATGATCCAAGCACCATTCCGTAGAAGATTTTTTTGTTAAACATTTAGTACATTTTTATATAAAAACGAAGTTAAGGTTAATCTTCAAAAAATTCAAACCAAAACAACTATTCACATTATAAACTTTTATACAGCTACTTTTATAAAAACGCAACAATTGTTATTCTTTTTTCAATAAATTAAATTGGGCGTTCGAGCGGGCTTTTTGTTACAATCTTTTTAGATTGGAACGGAAAACCCGATCGAAGGGAACGTCATTATAATATTTAGATGTTAGAAATGTAAGTCTATTAGACGTATTTATAAATTATATAAAAAATTGCCAGCAAGTTATTGCTGGCAAAATGTAGTTAGTTTTAGTTAGTAACACCCACAACCTTTTCCTCTGTATCGTTGTCCAAATTCTAATTTTAGTTGAATTCCATAAGCCATTAATTTTGCTGATTCCGAAATTCTATTTGTTTTTAAAATACTATTCAGTTGTCTATCACTATAGCCATTATCATTGTAATTAATTAATGGAACATCTTTTTTTATTTGTTCTTTCTTTTGCATATCATTTAGACCATAATCTATATATATGCCTGTATAAAGTCTTATGTTATCATCCAATTCAAAGCTAAGTCCTGTCTCTGCACTTAAAGCAAAGGCGGTATTTAGTTTTGTTTTGGAAGTACTCTTCCAATTATCAAAGGTTTCAAATCCATGATTGGGTATATCAGATAATTCAGCATTTACATCTGCATAATAACCTGTTAACTGTAATTGATTGATATTTATATTAGATTTTTGTCCAAATGGTAAGAAAACTCTTCCTCCTCCATTAAAATAAAATTGAGTATCTCCCATTGTTCTGTATTGTAGCATTAAAGGAATACTAATTGCGTTAAATTTATTTTCTTCTTTGTATCCTTTTGTTTTTACTCTAAATTCAAATAATTCTCCTTCAGTATCTATTTCATCAGTTGTATATACTGCATCATTCAATGTTGTTTTGTTGCTATAAGCTCCTAGTTCTAATCCTGTGATAATTGCTAAATGATAATTAAGAAAATAAGTATAACCAACTCCTATTCTTTCTCCTATTTTCAGCTTATTATTACCGTCATTTATTTTATAAGATAAACCTTGCATTCCTGCATTAGCCAGAATACTTATCTGTTGAGCATTACAGAATATAATTCCTAAAAATATAAAACTTAGAACTAAACTATTTTTTATCGTTTTCATGTTTTCTTATTTTACTTAACCAATAATTTAGTACTAGATTTTTTACCATTATTTAGAAATAGATGAACAACATAAACTCCAGCTGTTAATGGTGCTTGTATTTTTGTTTCTACATCTACTTTATTAATTTCATTGTACTGTTTCCCAGTTATGTCTGTTACAATTATTTTTGCACCTACTAAATCTTGTAATTCATAATCGGCAAATAAACTAAAGTATTCTCCCTGTCTAGCTGGATTAGGAACTATTCTTAAACCTCCTTTATGTATTTGTGTTGCTGTTATATTGATGGGGCATGTTTCTATTTCATTCCCATTTACATCAGTAACTACAACATAATATTCTCCTGAAAGCGGTGATGAGGAATTATAAACTTGTTTTGTTGCTCCTACTATTTGTTTACCATCTTTGTACCATTGCCATTTTGTATATAGATTTGAACTGTTATCGAATATTAAAACATCATTCCATTTTTGTTTAATCATTCCATTTAATTTATTCGTAAGACCTCTTTTTAATGGACTTGCAGCAGTATAATTATTATTACCTAATTGTATTGCTATTATTTCTACATATCCTCCAACAACTAAGATTGCTTGATTTCCACTTATTCGAACAATAGATTCATTAGAAGATTGATAAATAATAGGTAGTCCACTAGATGATGTAGCTGTTAATTCTATTGAAGACTCTCCTCCACAACCAACAACTAAGCTTTGATTCCATGAAATTGTTTGATTTGCTTTCGTTATTTCTAGATTGGCTGTTAATGTAAAACCTTCGTAATTTATTCCGCCATCTATGCTTGCTGTTACTAAATATGTTCCTGCATTTGTTTGGTTATTATTTGTGTAACTTACTGTTGCTCCCGATGGTAAATTACCTACTATTGATAATGATTTTGGGCTTCCATCGTACACAAAACTATTGTCTGAAAAACTAATTCCTGAGATAGTGGCTTTCGTTATTTCTAGATTGGCTGTTAATGTAAAATCTTCATAATTTGCTCCACCATCTATACTTGCTGTTACTAAATATCTTCCTGCATTTGTTTGGTTATTATTTGTATAACTTACTGTTACTCCCGACGGTAAACTACCTACTATTGATAATGATTTTGGATTTCCATCGTAAACAAAACTATTGTCTGAAAAACTAATTCCTGAGATAGTTGCTTTCGTTATTTCTAGATTGGCTGTTAATGTAAAATCTTCATAGTTTACTCCACCATCTATACTTGCTGTTACTAAATATCTTCCTGCATTTGTTTGGTTATTATTTGTGTAACTTACTGTTGCTCCATATGGTAAAATACCTACTATTGATAATGATTTTGGGCTTCCATCGTACACAAAACTATTGTCTGAAAAACTAATTCCTGAGATAGTTGCTTTCGTTATTTCTAGATTAGCTGTTAATGTAAAATCTTCATAATTTGCTCCACCATCTATACTTGCTGTTACTAAATATCTTCCTGTATTTATTTGGTTATTATTTGTGTAACTTACTGTTGCTCCATATGGTAAAATACCTACTATTGATAATGATTTTGGATTTCCATCGTAAACAAAACTATTGTCTGAAAAACTAATTCCTGAGATAGTTGCTTTCGTTATTTCTAGATAATTATTTACAAATATTACAGAATAATTTGATGTCACTGATAAGGTTCCTTTTTGAATTTCATAAGTTCCTACATCTTCTCCTATTTCTCTTTGTAAACTTCCAGATAGTATATCTGATTGAATATCATTATTTACTAAACCACTTACTGAATAAGTTAATTCTGGGTCTATCTCTGCATAATTTTTTGATTTTGGTTCTGCTGTTATAGTAATAATTGCAGGATTTATAGTTAAAATTTGCGAAACGTTTGCTGCTGGTAAATAGGTATTATTTCCTGATTGCATAGCTGTAATCGTCACATTCCCAATAGAATTTGCTTTTAATTTCCACTTTCCATTGCTATCCTGATATACTTCTGAAACTGAAGTGTCAGATGACTTATATTCAACATCTAGATTACTAGATGAAGTTGCTGACAATTCTATCTCATCTCCATAAAGTATATTTTGTAATGGATTGAATGTTATAGTTTGATTTGCTAAAGTGGTAGCTGAAGCAGTAGCTTCAGGACTTTTATTTCCTAAATTATCTTCTGCCGAGATATAATACGTATAATTCGTATTATTATCCAATCCTGTATGCTTATAGGTTTCTGTTCCACTTGGAATTGTTGCTAAAAGTGTTTTTGTTCCTTCTATTAAAACAAATAGATTATATTGTTTAAAATCAGATTCTGTATTCGCATCCCAAGATAAATTTATTTCTTTATCTCCTCCTATTCCAATAAAATTAGTTGGCGTTGCTGGTGCTAATAAATCTATTTCATAAGCTTCTCCAGAATTAAAACCATTAACAATTAAATTCTCTGCAACATCCATAATTTCAGTTCCAGAAGGTTTTAAATCTAAACGAATTTCTCCTTGACCAGAAATAGAATTTACTACTAAAGTATATTTATCATCAACGGCTGTAACACTTGCTATATTTCCGGAAGCTGAGCCTATAGTAGTAAGTGTAAAATCTGAAATATCTACACCAGATACAGGTTCAGAAAAAGTTACTTCAAAAGATACATTAGCTGCATTTGTTGGAGAATCATTTAATCGTTTTATAGAGACAACTACTGGTCGTACACCATCTATCACAATATTTTTATTTGCAGATAAAGAACCTTTTTCTTTTGGTTCAGGTAATAATAAAACAGCGTCTATTAAAGAAGAACTTTTTATTGTTGAGCCATTTAGAGATAATGAAGATGTTGAATTATAATCTAAATCTTCATTTAAATCTCCTTCTTGTACCGTATAAATAAAAGTTAATATATTTGTTCCTGTTCCACTAATATACTCAGCATTTCTATCTACCAATCCTGTTTCTAAAAGAAGCTTAGGAATACCATTTGTAGTATCAACATTAACTGTTTTATTAAATTCTACTGTTATAGTTATATCTTTTCCAATACCATATAAACCATTATCAGTTGTAGATGTAACATTAATAATTTTTGGTGCTTGATAGGACTGACTTTCATACGCCCCAATATCTATTGTTCCGTCAAATAAACGTGGATTATTCGCTAAATCTGTATCTGTATTTATATCACCTGTATACAAAGAATTATCTCCTTTGTTTACTAATGGGCTATTTTGTTGTAAGCTATAATCACTTGTAAACAATGGATCTAGTGTTCCATCTATATTTCCATTTTCTGTTGAGGTTATTCCTTGTATGTAGCTGTATTTTATTTCACTATTATAATTATGATATAGACCATAAACTGTTGTAATTAATTTATCATTTATATCTTTATTTTTATAAAAAATACTGTTATAAAATGTAAATAAATTTTTACTAGAAATTATTAAATTAGACGAATTATCTACAACACTAGAATTTACAATTTTCACAAAAGACTTATTACTTTGTGAAAATGAATAAATTCCTCCACCATTTGATGCATAATTTTTACTTAGAATCGAATTATAAATATTAACATTTGATATTGATTGAAAACTATTATTACCATAAGAGTAAATTCCTCCACCATCATCGCTAGAAATATTTGATTTTATAGTAGAATTATATATATTTATTTTAGATTCTAAATCATAAGAATAAGAATGTATTCCAGCACCAAATCTGCCTATATTATTTAAAATTAGTGATTGTTTTATATTAATTTCTGAAAATGAATTATTTGATGACTCACTATAAATTCCTCCTCCATTTGCTGTAGTAGTATTACAACTTACATCTACATTTTTTAAATTTAAAATTGCAGATGAATCTGAAGATCTAAAATATATTCCAGCTCCTCTATCTCGATGAACACCTTGACCATTTATTTTTAGTTCTGATTTTTCGTTTGCATTTCCTCTTTCTATTGTGAAACCATCTAAAAATAGATGAATTGAATTTTTATTTATTCCTGTTACTACGTGGTAAGCATTTTCCGTATTATTTTTTATTTCTAGTGTCTTTCCACTACCACTTATTATATCATCACCGTTAAAATCGCCACTTAATATCGTTCCATTAGGTGCTTCATTTTTTCCATCTGGTATTATTCGCTTATCATCTAATGTTTTTATGTTATTATCGGGATCAAAACCTCCGTATAATTTTACATTATTTACCATCAGAAATGTATTATCTTTATCTTTATCTTTCCCATAATTTACTCCATCTTCTGGTGAGTATAAAGGATGATAAGTTCCTTTGGATACATATATTTTCAGTGGATTACTACTAGTCCAAGCATTTTTCTTGTTTTCATCGTTTGCCCATAAAAGTGCATCTGCCAATTCGCCTATGGCATTGTCCCAAGATGATCCATCTTGTTTTCCTGAACCTCCTTTCTTTACGTAAAGTATATTTTTGCTGTCTGGTGCTATGTTTATTGATTTTAACTGACTTTCATACGCCCCAATATCTATTGTTCCGTTAAATAAACGTGGATTATTCGCTAAATCTGTATCTGTATTTATATTACCTTTATACAAAGCATTATCTCCTTTGTTTACTAATGGGCTATTTTGTTTTAAACTATAATCTCCACTAGATTCGTTTGTAAACAATGGATCTAGTGTTCCATCTATATTTCCATTATCTGTTGAGGTTATTCCTTGTATATAGCTATTCTTATATTCTAAATTTGCTTCTGTAGGAACATTTCCTCCATACAAGTCTACACCGTTAGTAAATAATGTATCATCCATTTTTTTATTTCCATATATAATACTGTTATGAATTTTTAATTGATTATTATTTCCTCTATCAAAATAAACTATACTATTTCCTTTGTTCTCTAATAAATTTGAATTTACTAAACTTACTGAAGAAGAATAAGAAGAATAAGAAGAATAAGAATAAATTCCGCCTCCATAGCTCGATGTATTTCCACTCACACTAGAATTTACTAAACTTACTGAAGAAGAAGAAGAAGAAGAAGAATAAGAAAAAATTCCGCCTCCACTTGTTGATGTATTTCCACTCACACTAGAATTTACTAAACTTACTGAAGAAGAAGAAGAAATTCCGCCTCCAGAATAAGAAGAACTATTTCCACTCACACTAGAATTGACTAAACTTACTGAAGAAGATGAAGATGAAGAAGAATAAATTCCGCCTCCATTACTAGAAGATCTATTTCCACTCACACTAGAATTGACTAAACTTACTGAAGAAGAAGAAGAAGAAGAAAAA